>CATKXR010000001.1 GCA_949840805.1 uncultured Lachnospiraceae bacterium
GTAGCGAGAGCGGCCTCACATTCTGGAGAATTTGTCAACCCTTTTTTTAAAAAAGATAAAAAATGGTTAGACCTCATAAAAAGAATCTGACCATTTCAGGCAGTTCGTTATTAACTTAATGACATTGCTTCCTGAACACTCCTGTCAGAAACCGTATGGCAACGGTCCATTCCTGGTATGACATCCATTCCCTTAATCGCAATCCGTTTCTCATCTGCATAAAATCCCTGTTTTCCATAGACGATATTCTTTTGTACAACAGGGCAATACCGGACATTTTGTTCATATTTTTTTCATAAGGCGCCAGGTGAGGGCTTCTCCTCTTTTCATCCGTCCGGTTATCTTTCTTCTTTTCTTCATATATGTACATAAATCTTCTCCTTGTCTGCTGATTCTGCCTGAATATTTCTTCAGGCGCTTATCCCTTCTTATGATCTGAATTTTATCTGGATTATTTATCAGGATCCGCCACCCTCACCGTCCAAAAAACTTATCCCAGACCTGCCAGAAACAATACTCCCAGTCCCTTCTTTCCACTGACCGGTCCGCAAAAAGAGGATAACTGCGGATTGTCTTCCCGTCCAGGATATACCGGATATGCCCGATCAGCTCCCCTTCTTTCACCGGCGCCTCCAAAAGCTTTGGAAGCTCCGCCTGCCGCTCCACCTTCTCATCCTCCGCCAGAAGAAGCCGCAGGTGCCGGTCCTTCTCCCCCAGGCGCGATACCGGCTTTACTGACGCCCCGTTCCCTTCTTCTATCCCGTTTTCCACAGGAATCTCCTGCAGTTTCGGCTCCTGGTATACATCCCGGTAATGATACCGTTCCTTCCCGTATCCAAACAAAGCCCGGGCATCCGCCCATTTATAAGTCTTATGAGGCGGCCATCCGCATCCTAAAAGCGCTATGATATAAGTCCTGCCATCATCCTCTAAGGCCGCCACATAAGAATACCCTGCCTTGTCCGTAAACCCTGTTTTCCCGCTTAAAAGCCCTTCCATCATGGACAGCAGGGCATTATGGTTCACACAGGAAAACGTCCCCTTTTTTTCTACATCCGTAAAGGTATGGCTTGCCGTCCTGGTTATCTCAAGAAATTCCTCCCGCTTCGGTGAATCCTTTATACAATAACGCATAATGGCCGCTAAGTCCTCCGCCGTGGTCCCATGGATATATTCCTCCCCGCCAGGCGCGGTATAAGTCTTATCCAGCCCGTTCGGCGTCAAAAAACAAGTATTCTCACAGCCTATCTCCTTAGCCTTCTGGTTCATCATGGCTGAAAATCCCTCCACGCTGCCGCCGATCTGCTCCGCGATGGCGACTGCAGAATCATTATGGGATTCTAACATCAGGGAATAGAGCAGATCCTCTAAATAAAACTGTGTATCTTTTCTTGCCCCTAAGCGGACCTTGGGCTGGGCGGCCGCTGTTTCCGATACCGTGCAGATATCCCGGGGGGTCCCGTTTTCTAAAGCAAGGATGCAGGTCATGATCTTTGTGGTGCTTGCCATGGAACGGAATACCTGCCCGTCCTTTTCATAGAGGATGCGCCCCGTATCCCCGTCCATGAGAACGGCCGACAGGGAATGCAGGGACACCTTTTCCTCGTCTTTTTTATCCTTTCCTTCCTCCTTTGCCCTCTCTTCTCCCTCTGTATAAACGATTTCTCTGTACGGTCCTGCTGGTTCCGTAAATGCCGATACCCTGTACGGATTTCTCGGCGATATGGCCTCCAGTGTCTTTGGCACTGCCTGTACGCGCCCCCAAAAAGCAAAGCCGATGGTGATTCCCACCATCAGCCCCCGTATCCGGTTCTTTTTTACCATGATCCCTCTCCTGTTTCTGATTTCTTCCGGCATCCTTCAGGAACGGTTCCCGAAGCCGCAAAAAGATTTACTTTATCCTATTCTTCCAAAAGCTTGTATATTCCTTATGGAATTAAGAAGCCTTTAAAAATCCGGAATAGCGCAATCAAAAAAAATATGATAGACTATAGACAATAACCTATATCACCTGGAGAAAGGATTTTCTTATGGGACACGACCGCCTGATCTTCCATATTGACGTGAACTCCGCTTTTCTGAGCTGGGAATCGGTTTACCGGCTGGAGCAGGACCCGGAGGCATTGGACCTGCGTGCAATCCCTTCTGCCGTAGGAGGAGACTCGAAGTCCCGCCATGGGATTGTCCTGGCCAAATCCACCCCGGCCAAAAAATATGGCGTCGCCACCGGAGAGCCTCTCGTGAACGCCCTGCGCAAATGCCCGGAGCTGACTGTGGTGCCTTCCCGCTTTGACCTGTATTTAAAATGCTCGAAAAAACTCATCAGGCTTTTGGAAGACTACACCCCTGACATTGAAAAATTCAGCATCGATGAAGCCTTTTTAGATATGACAGAAACCATCCATCTTTTTGGAAGCCCATTAAAAACAGCGGACCAGATCCGGCAGCGGATTGCCAGAGAGCTTAAATTCACCGTAAATATCGGCATTTCTTCCAATAAGCTTCTGGCAAAAATGGCATCGGACTTTGAAAAGCCAGATAAAATCCATACCCTTTTCCCGGAAGAAATCCGGGAAAAAATGTGGCCTCTGCCTTTGCGGGATCTGTTTTTTGTGGGAAGCTCCGCCGCGGACAAGATGAACCGGATCGGCCTTCACACCATAGGAGACATAGCCGCCTGCGATGTGCGGATTCTTAAGTCGCATCTGGGAAATAAATATGGCGCGTTGATCCACCGCTATGCCAACGGGCTGGACGACGAACCGGTAGCAGACCGTGAGCCTGTAAACAAAGGATACGGCAACAGCATTACCCTTTCCAGGGACGTATCCGACTATGATACGGCCTTCCAGGTGCTTCTGGCTTTAAGCGAAACCGTCGGAGCCAGGCTCAGGGAAGACCATATCCGCTGCAACTGTATCTGTGTGGAAATAAAGGACTGGCAGTTTAACAGCCGCTCCCATCAGCTCACCCTGGACGCTCCCACAGACTCCACATATGTCCTGCACCAGAATGCCTGCCGCCTTTTAAAAGAATTCTGGGATCTGACGCCTGTGCGCCTGATCGGCCTTCGTACCAGCCAGATTTCAGAAGACTCTTATGAACAACTGAGCCTTTTTGACACAGGCCAGTCAAGAAAAATGCAGGATCTGGAACGGGCTGTGGACAAGATTCGGGGAAAATACGGCACCGACATCATCAAAAGGGCCAGTTTTTTGAAAAAAGACGCCCTGACCGACCACGCGGTAAGCAAGGCAAAACACCTTTCCTGATTAAGGACAGCAGGAAAACAAGTTTTTTCCTGCCGTTCACAGACAAAAAACACAGCCATCCTCTCTTTACAACTATCTCAGGAGAATAAAACACTTATGAAACAGACCAGACTTTCCAACAGCCAGATCATCAACGGAACCGCCTTTTCCTTTTCCGTCTTTTTCCTTCTTTCTTCCCTTATCGCCTCCCTGATAACGGGAGAATGGGGAAGCACCTTTTTTAACTGGTACAACATCATGACCACCCCGGGTCCCTTAGTCACCGACTACCTGGAAATCGGCGGGCTTGCCAGCGCCATGCTCAATGCAGGGGCCTGCGGCATGGCATGCTTCGTGTTCATGCATTTTTTAAAAGGCGACTCCCGTGCCGTCACCCTGGCAGGCTATTTTCTCGTGGTGGCCCATTGTTTTTATGGCCTGAACTTTCTCAACATGTGGCCCTGCTTCCTTGCCCCTTTTTTGTACCTCCGCCACAAGAAGCTGAACTTCAAGAGCAATCTCCACGTCTGTATGTTTGCCACTTCCTTCAGCCCGTTTATCAGCGAACTTCTGTTTCGGTATACCCAGGGGGAGGACTATGCCTTCGGCGTCGTGCAGCTTAACTCTTCCGGCGTCCTTTTGGCCATCGCCTTCAGCCTTATGATCGGCTATGTCATCCCGGCCATTCTTCCGGGCGCCCAGGCCTGGCATAAAGGCTACAACCTGTATAACGGCGGGCTTGCTTTCGGCCTCTTTGGCTTTTTCCTGTTTAACTTTTTGTACCGCACCATGGGCATTTCTTCCTACGGCCCTACCACCCGATTTAACCCCATTTACGAATCCTTCCACCGGTCCTACCGCCTGTATGCCAATCTGTTTTTCCTTGTCATTTTCGCAGCCTGCCTTACGGTGGGATATCTTCTCAACGGGAAAAGCTTTGAAGGCTATGGCCGGCTTATGAAAGATACCGGCCATACCAGTGATTTTTCAGAAAAATACGGAATGCCCCTGTGCCTGATCAATATCGGCTGCTATGGGACCATGTTCCTTTTGTACATCAACCTGACCATCCTGTTTACGGAAGGAGTGGGGTTTACCGGCCCGACCATCGGCGTTGTCCTGGCATCCCTGACCTTCTCCGCCATGGGGCAGCATCCGAAAAATGTGTGGCCCATCCTTTTAGGCTACCAGGCCCTCTACTTTCTCACCATGTACCTGTGCTTCATCCATGACAGAGAACTGTCCTGGTCTTTGTCCGCCCAGGGTTATATCAATGCCGTTGCCTTTGCCACCGGGCTCTGCCCCATTGTGGGCCGCTATGGCATACGGGCCGGCATTGCCGCCGGCTTCATGTGCGCTTCTATGTGTACTGCCACCAGCACCCTGCACGGGGGCCTGGTCCTGTATAACGGCGGCCTGACCACCGGCATTACCGCCCTGATCCTCCTGCCGATCCTGGAGCATTACCAGCCTAACGCCCGTGAGGAAATCAAGTCCCAATCGAAAAATTTTCATGCCATGATCTCTCTGGTGGACGACCTTTCTGTGGAGGTGCGCAATGCCCACAACGAGATCCGTTTTGGCGTGTCTGAGGAAGACGGCCAGGAGGAAAAGCCCTGATGCTTTTATTTATCCTGCCGTCAGCCATCAGGGTCAGGCCGGTCTGGCCTTAACGGCTGTCCCATGATTCTCAGGCCCTTAGGGTAATGGTTTTTCAGCACGCCTCCCGCGGCCTTTCCCCATCCCAGGGAATACTCCCCTGCACAGACAAGGACCCAGCCTTTCCTCTCTTCTTTTACTTCTAAAATTTCTCCTGCCAGGTATTTTCGGATCTCGCTTCCGTCAGGTTCCAGACACAGCTTTCGTTTTACCAGATCAGGAGGAAGGGCCATCGCCAGGCTGTGGGACGGCTCAAAACGGTTTTTCTGCAGGGTTCCCAGATGAAGCCCCGGCCGCAGGACCTTAATGCCGTTTAACCCTGTCATCTTGTCCGGAATCCGGTAAACCTGGCTGCCGGATAAAAAAAGCCTTTCTCCCGGTTTCCACAAGGAAGAAGCGGCATTTTCCTCCCATAATAGTTCCTTAAAAAATGCCAAAAGAACCTTCCCGATCTCGGGATCCTCCTGTTTTTTTTCCTGTTTCCGGCTCTTCCGTCCCCGCGCGGGCAGTCCTTTTTTATGCCTTCCTTCTTTGGATTTCCCGTCTCTGTCCTGTTCCTTGTTTCCCTCTTTTGCCTTTTCCAAAAGGGCCAGGTAATGTCCCTCCCCTTCCGTCAGATGAGGCCAGATGCGGAAGGTATCCCTGACAGGACTGCATCCGTTCTTCGTCCACTCTGTCCGTCCTTTGGACAATCCGGGCAGAAGGTTTGCCGGGGACGCCGGGACTATGGAAAACTCCGGATGCCGTTCTAAGAACCCCTCGATCTGCCTTTCATTTTCCTCCGGAGAAAAGGTACAGGTTGAATACACCATCCTTCCTCCGGGACGCAAAAGCCTGGCGGCATTTTCTAAAATTTCTCTCTGCCTGTCTGCGCAAAGCCTTACGTTTTCCTGGCTCCACTCCTGCCGCGCCTGCTCGTCCTTACGAAACATCCCTTCCCCGGAACAGGGCGCGTCCACTAAAAGCTTATCAAAAAATTCCGGAAAAACTTCTGCCAGCCTTTTGGAGTCTTCATTTGTCACCACCGTATTGGCAAATCCCATCCGCTCCACATTCCTGGAAAGGATCTTCGCCCGTCCGGGATGGATCTCATTACTGACCAAAAGGCCATCCGCTCCCAGCCTCTCCGCGATCTGGGTGGTCTTTCCTCCCGGAGCGGCGCACAAATCCAGGACCCGTTCTCCGGCCTTCGGATCCAGAAGAGGCACTGCTGCCATAGCGCTGGGTTCCTGGATGTAATACAATCCTGCTTCATGGAGAGGGTTCCTGCCCGGCCGGGTATTCTGGTCATAATAAAAACCCTCCCGGCACCATGGAATCGGACGCAGCTTAAAGGTATCGCCGTACTGCCCATACAGTTTTTCCACGCTGCCCTTTCCCATATGGAAGCGAAGCCCCTGCACCCGCTCCTTTTCATAGCTATGTACAAAGGCTTCATATTCTTCTCCCAGCAGATCCTTCATCCGCTTCAAAAATCCCTCTGGCAGCTTCCCTGATAAAGCTTCCTCCGCCATTTTTCCTTACCTTCCGAACAGTGTCCCTAAAATCCCGCGGCCGATACTGGCTCCTAAGTTGCCGCCCAGTTTTTTCCCGAAGCTCCCGCCCACGGTCTTTCCGATCTCATTGCCTACTTCTCTTCCAATGGTTCCCGCCGCAGACTTGGCCACACTGGCCACCGCGCGTTTTTTCGCTTTCTGGGCGGCTTCCTGCTCCCTTTTCTCTGCCTTTTCCCTGCGTTCTTCCTCTCTTTTCGCCTCCCTGGCCTGCCGTTCTTCTTCCTTTTTCGCCGCCTTTTCGGCCTCTCTCTGCGCCTTTTCTTCCTCTTTTCTCCGCTGTTCTTCTGCCAGCCTGCGCTCCTTTTCGGCTTCCTCTTCTTTTCCCTTGCGGATAAAAAATTCATAGGCCGAATCCCGGTCGATCATGGTTCCGTATTTGGCATGTAAGGAATTTCCCAAAACATGTTTTTGCCGCTCCTTATCCTCAATGGGGCCAAGCTGGCTCTGCGGAGGCAGAATCTTTGCCCGGCGCACCACGGACGGAGAACCGTCCTCCTGCAAAAAGGACACCAGGGCCTCTCCGATCCCCAGCTCTGTCAGCGCCTCCTTTGTGTCGAAATCCGGATTCACTCGGAAAGAACTGGCTGCCGCCCGTATTGCCTTCTGGTCCGCCGGCGTATAGGCATGGAGGGCATGCTGGATCTTATTGCCAAGCTGTCCCAACACCTCGTCAGGAATATCACCGGGGCTCTGGGTGATAAAATAGATTCCTACGCCTTTGGAACGGACCAGCTTTACCACCTGGCTGATCTTCTGCAAAAGCGCCTTAGGCGCCCCCTTAAACAGCAGGTGGGCCTCGTCAAAAAAGAACACCATCTTTGGTTTATCACAATCCCCTGCCTCAGGCAGGACTTCAAACAACTCTGACAACATCCACAACATAAAGGTGGAATACATCATGGGATCATTGATGAGGCTTTCACTGTGTAAAATATTGACGATCCCTCTGCCGTCCGGGTCCGTCTTAAACCAGTCGTGGATATCCAGGGCCGGCTCCCCGAAAAACTCGTCCGCCCCCTGTTCCTCCAAAGCCGTCAGGCCCCTGAGGATGCTGTTAATGCTCTGTCTGGGAAGGCTTCCGTACCGGGCGCCATATTCTTTACTGTTCTCCCCCACATAGCTTAACATGGAGCGCAAATCCTTGGTATCGAGAAGCAGAAGCCCCTCGTCATCCGCAATCTTAAACACAACCATCAAAACGTCTTCCTGCACGGTCGTCAGATCCATGAGACGCGAAAGAAGCATAGGCCCCATCTCGCTGATGGTAGTGCGAAGGGGAAGCCCATTCTTTCCAAAGATATCCCAAAAGCATACGGGAAATGCCTGGCAGGAAAATTCCCCCGGATCGATTCCTGCCTGTTCCATGCGCTTTTCAATATCCGCCGTAATATTTCCCGGCCTGCACATTCCGGCTAAATCTCCCTTTACATCAGCTAAAAAAACCGGGACTCCCCCGTCACTGAAGGATTCCGCAAGGACCTTCAAAGTCACGGTCTTGCCGGTTCCGGTCGCTCCGGCAATCAGCCCGTGCCGGTTTGCCATCCGGGGAAGAATCGCCAGTTTTTCCATGTTGTCTGCCGCTACCCAGACCTGATTTTCGTAAAACATACCTTCTCCTCCTTAAAATAAATGTAAAAAAAGAAATAATAAAGAATTGTAGAAGAGCCACGTATCCTTTAGCGGATCCGCGGCTCCGGTCATTACCTCTTCCTCAAAACACTTTTATCATAAAACTGCGGCTTAGGAACTGTTAAGAAATAACTTTTAAATAGTGCGCAGGATTTTTCTTCGAGAGTGCCGCTCAAAAATCAGGCGCATAGCGGGCTATGTAACTGATTTTTGAGTGGTGCTATCGGAGAAAAAGACAAGCAATATTAAAAGTTATTTTTGAACAGTTCCTTAGATCAACGGGATCTTATTATTGCCTGCAGAATCATCGCCGTTTACCACATAGTAAACAGCATTTTCCTCCGGCTTAATATAAATCGTAACCGTCTCAATCTCAGCTCCCTCATGGGCAGCCTTGTAAGCCTCCACTGCAGCATCCGTCACATCCTTTACCGAAACCTGGCCCGCGCTGCACTGGATCACCGCAGATACCTCCGGCTTCTTCTCCGCTTCCTTTGGCTCCGCCTTCTTTGCGGCGGTTCTCTTCTTTGGCGCTTCCGCCGGTTCCGCCACCTGCTCCACGGCCGCCTGCTCCGCTGCCGTCTCCGGCTCATCCTTTTTTACCGCCGGTTTCCTTCCTCTTCTTTTCTTCTCCGCCGGCTCGTCAGCTACAGCCACCGTCGTCTCTACCGCTTCCTCAGACACTTTTTTTCTAGGCATAATCTTCCTCCTCGTTTCACTCCTAAATCAGTCGCACAGCAGCCCGGACGGCTGCCGGTATATCAATCTTTTGCTTTCTTCTCTGTCATTCCTAACGTTGCTGATGGGATTATAAATCGATTTTTCCCTTTTGTCAATGAAATCCCCATAATTTTGCCCTAAAACTGCCTGTTTTATGCCAATTTCAGTAAAAATTACAGATTTTTCGTATCCTCGTCCCCTTTCATCCGAAAAAAACTTCAAAAGTCCCAAAAACCATCCCCTTTTGCCCGTCTTATATCCATAATTCCACAAAAAACACTGCCAGGCAGGCTCCAATGGATACCCGGAACAGGTTTCCGTCTACCCAGGCAATCACTATTCCCGCGGCAAATCCTGCAAATCCTGACCAAAAAGACGACGTGGCATGTAAAATAGCAGGAAAAGTCATTACTGACAGGCTTACATAAGGTACATAGTAAAGAAAAGAACGGATAAAGGGATTCTTTATCTCCTTTTTCAGCAAAGTCAAAGGCAAGGCCCTCACCATGTAAATCGTGGCCGCCATCACCATCAGCCCAATCCCCACATTCGTACCCATATTACGCCTCCTTCTTCTCCTCATCCTTTACCGGAAACAACAATGACGCCGCCCCTGCCACCAGGATCGTTAAAATAATGATCTGAAAACCTGAAGATATCTGATTCAACACCGGAATCACGGAAAAAAGGGCACTTGCCGCCATGGATGCCACAACTACCAGGGCTATAATCCGGTCTTTTTTGGAAGGCGGAACCACAATCGCCAGGAACATTCCGTAAAGAGCCACGCCCATAGCGCTCATGGCCCTGGCCGGAAGGACCATCCCAAGCAGCACCCCCAGCACCGTACCCGTCACCCACCCTGGCATAGCTGTGACAATTGCCCCATACATATACCAGGGCTCCAATTTTCCCTCCACGCCCATGGACACGGCAAAAATCTCATCCGTAACTCCATATGCCATAAAAAACCTGTGAAAAAACGGCCGGTCCCTTCTGACCTTCTGGGAAAGAGCGCTTGACATCAAAAGATAACGCAAATTCACCACAATCTCTGTCACCACCATCTCCCAGTATCCTGCCCCTGAAGCAATGGCGTGGATTCCTGCAAACTGTCCTGCGCTTGCCAGCATGGACGCCGACATAAAGCCTGACTGATACCAGGTCATGCCAGCCTTCCGAGCCGCAATGCCCAAAGTAAAGGATACGGCAAAATACCCCATCCCGATGGGAATCCCTGCCTTCATCCCCCGAAAAAAACAGCTTCTTCTTTCCCCTTTTATCTTCTTTTCTGTCTCTTTCATTTCCATTATCCTCTGCTCCCTGCAAACCGGAATTTTCCTTTCTTATACCCGTAAGCCAAATGATTTGCCAACACGGTTCCCATCTTTCCATAAATACACCGAATCGTTTGGCAAATAAGTATGCTCGCGAGTATAATCATACTCGCAACTTTTCTTCAAGTCAACCTTGGAAATCTTTTGACGCCGCGAAATTTCCATACTATAATGTATCACAAAGGCCACCACTCAATAAACTATCACAGGCAAAGGAGTAAATATTATGAAAGCCATACAGGTTGTCAGCCCCAAAAACATCAAAATCATCCAGCAGGAAAAACCGTCAGTTGATTCCCGCAATAATGTCCTGGTGAAAATGACCGCCGCCGGTATATGCGGTTCTGACGGCACTATCTACCATGGCACCAATGCCATAGTCACCTATCCGCGGATCATCGGCCATGAGATGGTGGGTGTTGTGGAAGAAACAGCAGTCAGTGCAAAGAATTTAAAGCCTGGCGACCGGGTCATTATCAACCAGGTCGTAAGCTGCGGACACTGTTACCCCTGTAAAAAGGGCAGAAACAATGTTTGTGACAATCTGAAAGTAAGGGGTGTACATATTGACGGCGGGTTTCGGGAATACATTGCAGTTCCTGAATCCGACTGTTATCTGCTTCCCGGCTGCATCTCCGACCAGGACGCCGTTATGATTGAGCCGGCTACCATCGCCATCCAGGCCTGTACCCGCGCCCGGCTTGCAGACGACGATATGCTGCTCATCCTTGGCTATGGCGCTTTAGGCAGCTCTGTCTTAAGAATCGCAAGGCTTTTGACCAACCATATCATCGTTGCCTGCAGAACGGATGAGAAATTGGAAAATGCCAGAAAAAACGGCGCCCTCCATACCATCAACGTGAATAAAGAAGATTTAACAGAAAAAGTTTACGAATATACCGAAGGACACGGCGCCACTGTCTCCATCGACGCAGCCAACTCCGGCAATTCCCTGCCCGATCTTTTAAAAGCAACCGGGAATGCCGGACGGGTCATGGTTCTTGGCCTTACATCCAACCACTTCCAGGTCTCTCCGTCCCTGATCACTGCCAAGGAGCTGGACGTGAGGGGCTCCCGCCTGCAGAACCAGATGTTCACAAAAGCCATCCGGATGGTCCAGGAGGGAACCTTGGACTTAAAAGGCAGCGTCTCCCATACCTTCCCCTTTACGAAGGTACAGGAAGCATTCGACTTTATTGACAGCCATGACCCGTCGATCCGCAAAGTCGTGCTCACCTTTGAAGACGGAGCCGGACTTCCTCCTGAAACCGTTTAATGGGTTCTTGAACCGATATCTCCGTCCTCTTTGATGATCGGCGGAATCTGAGACATCATATTGTCGATATCCTCAAACATGGCGCTTTTTGTAGTACCCAGGTAACTTGCACGGATGATATGTTTAACCACCTCCTGATACAGATCCCGGATCTTATCGAAAAATCCGCACAATACCTGAAGGGCCGTCCGGGATTCTCCGATCACCCCGGAGATCTCTGACTGGACCTGGGCTGCCCCTTCTGCTGCCTGGGTAATCTTGTCGAACATTTCATAAGTCTCATTGACTTTCTCCATACTTTGTCCCAGAGCCTGCCTTGAGCTGTGGATACTGGCATTCAGCTTGTCGGTTCCACGCTCCACATCACGGATGCTGGAATCAACCAGGCCGGTCAGGTCCTTGATCTCTTCCGCCAGCTTTTTCACCTCTGACGCCACCACGGAAAAGCCTTTTCCCTGGGCGCCTGCCCTGGCTGCCTCAATGGAGGCGTTCAGCGCCAGGATATTGGTCTGGTTTGCAATGGAAACGATCTGGCCCATACAGGTTTTGATCTCTCCCACAGCCGCCTGCAGATCTTCAAATGTATTGTTCATCTCCACAAAATGGTCTTCCACCTGCATGGAACTGCTCTTTAACTGCGCCACCTCGTTCTGGGCCTGGGATACTGACTCGTCAATCTTGTTCTTTACCAGGGCAAACTCGCCGGATACTGCTTCAATGCTGGAAAAGGTATTGCCGAAATCCTGCAGTTTTTCCTGAAAACTCCCGGTCTCATCCAGTACATGATTAAAAGAGCTTTTTATCTGGCCGAGCTCATTCAGGGAATCCACCTCTTTCTGCACAAGCTCTTTACGGTAATCGTTCAAAGTGTCCATTACAAATAAAACCGGGTAAAGACTTTTTTTCTCATTATGATTTTTTTCGTTCCCTTTCCGGGCCTTTTTCAAAAATCCCATCTTTCTTCCCCCTTTTATTCAAATACCACACAGGTCATGGACTGATTGACAAAACGGTTGTTGTAATGCTCTCCATACCCTACCAGGCCCCCATGGCTGCCCAGGGAACTCATTTCTTTTAAATAATCCCCCATATAGCCGTTCTCACTGAACAGCTTATAACGGAACAGGCAGTTTACGGAAAACACTGCCGAGATCTTGGGGAATTCCCTGCGGATGGTCCCTATAGTCTCCTTTACAATAGCCCGGTAATCTCCCAGCTCCAAAAGCACCAGCACATCTGAATCATTGACCTGCCGGAAACAGGCCAGGCTATCTCCCTGCACTTCTTTAATGGAAATGATGCAGACATCATCTCCATTGACCTTGCCAAAAGGATTCTTGAAAGTCTGGGTGGAAATCTCCTGCTCTGTCACCTTAAGGATCTTCTGGTATACCTGTTTGGCAGGCATCCCATTCAAGGCGCCAAGGACGTATCTGGCCCGGTCTGTCCGGGAAGCGATAAACCGGTAATCTCCTTTTGTATGATAAATATTCTCTTTATATGCTTTTACTTTACCGCCTTCATTCCGGATCAGCGCATAGGCGACCCCGTCAGGGTAGACTCTGCCGTTGGCGGAAACCCTTCCTCCATCGCCGGTTCCTCCTACCAGGGAAATATTCCTGCGTTTTAATACACTGTAAATGGTAGTCAGCACACAGGCATCGTTTCCGGAACAGAAATCAATGCAGATGGTATCTTTTTGGGAACCATCAACCTGGTCCACATCTTTCTCCAGGCGCCCTATGTACCTTACCGGCATGACAGATACCTGCTCCAGCACATTGGCCGCCGCTGAAACCCCGTCCAAAAAGGCGATCACTCCCACTCCGTCCTCGACTACCTGGGTGTCATAACTCATCCCGATACAGCCGATACTTGGCACTCCTGGAAAAAGCTCCTCCAATTCTTTTACATGGGCCTCAAACTGTCTGTCATTGGACATCAAAAGAAGCATCTGCGGCATATGAAGCCCTTTTACGGCCTCACGCAGATCCCCGTGTTTGCTCATTCCAAAAAATTGTCTCATAGCATCCCCTCTTCACTATGTATGGATTGATTTTCACAAAAGAACAGCCGAAGGGTTACGGTTACGATCGTGTTGCCCGGCGGCTGTTTGTGACTAGGCTTATTATACTTTATATTTCTGGTAAGCGTCAACTATTTTTTGGTGAAAATGGAAGGAAGAAGAAAAGCTGGCTGCTATAAATTGTGTTATATTAGAAATTTTAATAAATATGACGATTGTCTTTCCCATATCTAATATGTTACACTGACTTTATATAATTTAACATTTTTTTTACGACTTCATCAATAATTGGCAGATTCGGCTGATACCATGATACAGGTTAACCTGCCATATATATTTATTACATTTTGGGAGGACTCGCAAATGGGCGGATTTTTTGGTGTTGCATCAAAGACAGATTGTGTCATGGATCTATTTTTTGGAACGGACTACCATTCCCACTTAGGAACACGCCGGGGCGGCATGGCGGTCTATGGCAAAAACGGTTTTCAGAGAAGCATCCACAACATCGAGAATTCCCCGTTCCGCACAAAGTTTGAGCGGGATGTGGAAGAACTTTCCGGCAATTCGGGCATTGGCTCCATTTCTGACAATGAACCGCAGCCTCTGCTGATCCAGTCCCATCTTGGCAGCTATGCTATCGTGACGGTTGGCAAAATCAACAATGAGGAATTTCTGATCCGGCAGGCTTTTGAAAATGGCCATATCCACTTTATGGAGATGTCAGGAGGGCGTATCAATGCCACGGAACTGACCGCTTCCATCATTAACCAGAAGCAGAGCCTGGTGGAGGGGCTTCTCTATGCGCAGGAACTGATTGAAGGCTCCATGACCATTCTTCTTTTGACTCCGGAGGGTATTTATGCTTCCAGAGACCGGTATGGACGCACTCCCGTGGTAATTGGCCAGAAGGATGGCGCCTACTGTGTTTCCTTTGAAAGCTTTGCCTATATTAACCTGGGATTCCATGACTGCACGGAACTTGGCCCCGGAGAAATCGCACTAGTCAATCCGTCAGGGATCCAAACTCTCAGCAAGCCCAGAAAAGAAAGGAAGGTCTGCTCCTTTCTTTGGGTATATTACGGTTATCCTACCTCCAGCTATGAAGGGGTAAATGTGGAAGAGATGCGCTACCGCTGCGGGGAGATCCTGGCCAGACGGGATCTTGACTGCGGCAGGGAAAGCTGTGAAAACTGCCCGGGACATGCAGAACCAGGTTCTTCATGGGCAGGAAAGGAAAAGCTAAAAAGTCTTTCGGCAGCAGAGACCCAAAAGCCGGACGGCAGCTCCATCCATCCTGATATTGTGGCAGGCGTGCCGGATTCAGGAATTGCCCATGCCATCGGCTACGCCAACCAGTCAGGGATTCCCTTTGCCCGTCCTTTTATAAAATATACCCCTACCTGGCCCCGTTCTTTTATGCCTCAGAATCAGAGCCAGCGAAATTTAATCGCAAAGATGAAGCTGATTCCTGTAGATGCCCTTATTCGTGGAAAAAGCCTTCTTTTGATAGACGATTCCATTGTACGCGGCACCCAGTTAGGAGAGACCACCGAATTTCTGTATAAAAGCGGAGCCAGGGAAGTACACATCCGTCCTGCATGCCCTCCGCTGCTGTTTGGATGCAAATACCTGAATTTTTCCCGCTCCAGTTCTGATTTGGATCTGATCACCCGCCGGATCATCCGGGAACGGGAAGGTGACAATCTGTCCCCGGAACTGCTGGCCGACTATGCAGACCCGGACAGTAAGAACTATTCCCAAATGGTTGAGGAGATCCGCAAACGGCTGAATTTCACCTCCCTCAAGTACCATCGCCTGGATGACCTGATCAAATCCATCGGACTTCCGGCAGACTCCTTGTGTACCTTTTGCTGGAGCGGAAAAGAATAGGCTAAAATCATACAACCCCCTCATAGGAAGCAGGCAATCCTATCGCCTGCTTCCTATGAGGGGGTTATTTTCCCTTTTTCAAAATCTTCATAATTATGACGCCGATCCACACACCCAGAGTATTTAAAATCAAGTCATCCAGCTCGGATACGCCGGTTCCGAAGATAAACTGCATACTTTCGATAAAGAAAGAAAGCAGAAATCCCCACAGCAAAATCTTCCAGGTCTTTATCGGCCTTTCTTTGCAACAGCAAAGGACGCCAAAAGGTACAAACCAGATGATATTTCCAACAAACAGATAAAGAAAACGGAACCATCTCCTCTTTTGCATCAGAGGAATGTATTCCGCGAATAATGTCAGGTTAAGCGTCCCCTTCTGAAGAAAGTTTGCAAGGCTAAAGCTGCTGCGGAACACGGTGATCCGCAGCAGCACAGCCAAATATACAATACATACTGCAATTAGAGTCCTTTTCTTCATCTTTATCTATATATTTATTTATATACCTGTGAGCCAAGTGATTTGCCAACCCAGTTCCCTGCTTTCATCCTTCTTGGTCATTGGTCAGCTTCGCCCTGTCCAGGAGATAAAAAGCCAGGCTCAATGCCATACCTACCACACAGGCCAGAACCATGCCGGTCAACTGGATATTGCCGATCTTAATGGCAATTCCGGAAAGCCCTGCCACGAAAATCACCGATGTCAACGCCTGGTTCCGTGATTTTCCAAAATCCACCTTAGAGTCCACCAGGATCCGCAGTCCGGAGGTGCCAATCATTCCATATAGCAAAAAGGATATCCCGCCGATCACCGGCCCTGGTATCGTACTGATCAGCATGGAAAGCTTTCCGACAAAAGAGCATACAATAGAAAGCACTGCCGCTCCTGCGATCACATGGACACTGTACACGCCGGTCATGGCCATCACACCAATATTCTCTCCATAGGTGGTAGTAGGCACCGAACCGATCAGGCCGGAAATCATGGTGGAAAAATTATCTCCAAACAGGCTCCTGTGAAGCCCTGGATCTTTCAAAAGATCTCTTCCCACAATCTTGCTGGTCACTACCTGATGGCCTATATGCTCAGATGCAATCACCAGGATCACCGGCAGGATTATAAGAATCGCCTCCGGGTCAAACTTCGGTACTGTAAAATCGGGAAGAGCAAACCATGGCGCCGCCGCTACGGCCTCAAAACTGACGATCCCGCAGCAGACAGCAGCCACATATCCTGCTATCACTGCAATCAATATGGGGATCACGGACAAAAATCCCCTGAAGAGAATGGATCCAAACACTGCAAACCCCAGAGTCACCAGGAAGACGACCACATTTGCCGGCTGAATGGACTCGTCTAAAAGTCCTGCATTGCCGGCTGCCGAGGAAGACAATTCCAGCCCGATCAGCGCCACCACCGGTCCCATAGCAGCCGGAGGCAGCACCACGTCGATCCATTCCGTACCGAATTTATAAACAACCAATGCCAGGATACAGCCGCAGAATCCCACAGCCACAAAACCTCCCAAGGCATATTCATAACCCCAGTTCTGGATCACGATCCCTGCCGGGGCAAGGAATGCAAAACTGGAACCTAAGTAGGCCGGAGCCTTTCCTTTCGTCACCAGGATAAACAGCAGCGTCCCCATGCCGTTCATAAAAAGAACGATAGCCGGACTGATTCCAAAAATAAAAGGTACAAGCACAGAAGCCCCGAACATGGCAAACATATGCTGGATGCTAAGGGGTGCCAAAAGCCGGAACGGCACCTTTTCCTCAACCTGGATGATACGCTTTGTTCCCATGGTTTATGTCCCCCGTCATCCTTTTCTTAACTGGAACCGCTGTACCAGCATCTTCATTTCCTCTGCCTGGACATTCAGATCCCTTGCCGTACCTGCCGACTTTTCTGCAGTGGCCGCATTGGTCTGAACCACATTGGAGATCTGCTCCATGCCCTCGGTAAGCTGGGACAGGGATTCCGCCTGCCCAATGGCAGATTCCGCAATCCGACCCACCAGCTCCGTAGACCGCCTGGCGCCTAAAACACCTGTGGCAAGCGACTGGGTCGTATCGGTGGACAAAGCAGTACCATGGGCCACCAGCTTCATAGAAGTCTCAATCAGCTTGGTTATGTCCTTTGCTGCAACAGAACTCTTGGTGGCAAGGCTCTGCACCTCGTCCGCCACCACAGCAAACCCCTTGCCTGCCGCGCCTGCGCGGGCTGCCTCGACCGCCGCGTTCAAAGCCAGGATATTGGTCTGGAAGGAAATATCTTCAATGGTCTTGATGATGCCGCTGATCTGCTTGGAAGATTTGGAGATGTCTTCCATGGCGACCGTGAGCTGTTCCATCTTCTGGTTGCATACGGTAAGCTGCTCCGTAGCGTCAATGGAACACTGCCTGGCATCCTTGGCATCCTCGGAAGTAGAATTCACCTGATGGGATAATTCCTGGATACTGGCGGAAAGTTCTTCCACAGCCGAAGCCTGGGCAACGGCCCCGTCAGAGAGGACCTGGGCGTCTGACGCCATCTGCTCTGACTCTGCCGAAACATGCCCCGATGTCTGGTTAATCCGGGAAAGCGCATGGTTTAAAGAATCAAGAATCTGCTTCATGGCCTGCTGGATGGGACGGAACTCACCGCGGTAATCGTCACCGATAACCTGATCCATCTTGCCGTCCGCCATCTGGGCCAGCTTGGAATCAATGTCATGAATATATTTTTTCAGTTCATTTTTCGTGTCGTAAATGGATGCCACTAACATACCGATCTCCGAAGTGTCCGGCTCTAAGGGGAACTCGGCAGAAAGATTGCCCTGGGAAATCTCTCCCACCTGATCCCGAATCACAAAAATCGGCTTTAATATCTTATTTTTCGTCACTGCCATGACAATAACCTGCATAGCCGCAACAATTATTACTGCAACGAATATAAGCAGCCGAATGATCTCCGCTTTCAGCT
This sequence comes from uncultured Lachnospiraceae bacterium, assembly GCA_949840805.1. Lineage (GTDB taxonomy): Bacteria > Bacillota > Clostridia > Lachnospirales > Lachnospiraceae > Brotaphodocola. The sequence goes on from CATKXR010000001.1 coordinate 18,310, forward strand.
TCAGATCCTTTACCTTGGATAAAGTCCTGTTCTCAAGCGCAGACAGAAACTGCTCTTTTAAAGCGTTGATCTTTGTAACGGAATTTTCATATTCCAGACCGTACACGGAAGCAACGGCCGCCTCTATATTGCCCTGGTTCACGTTCTCCATGGCCGCTTCCTCCAGGGGAACCAGGTCATTGGACATGGAAGACATCTCGTCGATCATGGCCTGCTCATTGGCAGTGATTCCGATCTCCTGCATGGCGGCAAGGCCATAGTCACGGTTTTTATCCTCATTGATCTCATCCCAGTAATTGTTGTAATGGGTCAGATTTCCAGTGGCGGAGTAAGCACGCACCTCATTAGTCAGGGTGGACGACCCGTTCATGAAACGATTCGCATTATAAGTAAGGTCAAAACGCTCATCATTTGCCAATGAAAGCTGATTACTCACACTGCTGTAATAAAATAAAAACACTGTCATTAACAGCAATGCCAACATGGAAACACCATTTAAGATCAAGGTTAGTTTTGACAGATTCATTGCCTTTTTCATCTTAGACTCTCCTTTGCTCCTACCTTTTTCTCTTTTTATCTACATTATCTAGTTTACAAAAATTTTTCAAAAATAGCAACAAAAATTGTAAAAAAAAACTATAAATTTCCTGATTTTCATGACAACCTGCCAACAAGCAGATCAAAACGGCCTGCTATCCTCTGCGTTCTAAGTCCTTTTGCAGGGTCTCCAGGTAATGGACCAGGATATCCCGGCGGGCATGTACCTGAAAATTCTTGTCCACTTCTTCGTAGGTAAAGCTTTTCCGTCCCCCTTCTTCCATTCTTTTCCAGAACCGGCACAGATCCGAAAAAGGCAGGTAATAGATCTCATCCTCCCCCGTAAAATGCAGGAGAATAAAGGAAATTCCCCCCTGTTCCTCAAACTCCGCCATAAAACGGATCTGGTGTTCATGGACATTTTGCAGGGGGAAGGTCCGTGCCGCGCATTCCTTGGCGTCAAAACAGACCGGGATTCCCTGTACTGCGCCTATGTAGTCCACCGTACTCTTCTGGTCAAAGTATGCCAGCGTGATATGGCGGCTCTCCTTGTCAATGGTAATCGGTGTGATCGGTGTGGGAATCTTCTGGATCAGCGCCAGCTTTTTTTCGCGGTACAGACTGTTGCTGTGGTTGATCATGTCCTCCAAAGTGGATCCTCTGAGTCCCCTGCTCTTCCATGTTCCCATATTCTGCCTGATCCTTTCCCTTTCCTTATAATTATCCGCCCTTTATGGGCAGCCGTTTAAGGCCGGTGCCGGCCCGGCCTCTCTCCTGGTCAGCATCACTTTACCACCAGCTTCCCGTCCTTTACATCAAGCACACAGCTCCCGCCGCGCTTTAATTTGCCAAACAGCAAAAGCTCCGCCAGCAAAGGCTTTACCTCCCCGGCGATGACCCGGTCGATCTCCCTGGCCCCGTATTCCCTGGTGATGCCTGTCCGCTTCACATGGTCCGCAGCTTCCTTTGTCACCTCCAGCTTCACCTTTCTGTCCGAAAGCCTGTCCGAAAGCTGAAGAAGCTTCTTGGCAGTAATCAGCCCTGCCATCTCCTCATCCATTCCCTTAAACATAATAACCCGGCTTAAACGGTTGCGGAACTCCGGCTGGAATGTCCTTTTTACGGCCCCGTCCAGGGCGTCCATATTTATGGCCTCCCCTCCAAAGCCGATCCGGCCCTTCCCGATCTGGCTGGCTCCCGCATTGGAAGTCATAATCAGGATAATATTGCGGAAATCTGCTTTTCTTCCCTGATTGTCAGATAAAGTGGCATAATCCATCACCTGAAGCAGGACATTGAAGATATCGGGGTGTGCTTTCTCAATCTCATCCAGCAGAAGCACCCCATGGGGATGGCGGCGGATCTCTTCCGTCAGGATTCCGCCCTCCTCATAACCCACATAGCCTGCCGGCGCCCCGATCAGCTTTGCCACCGTATGCTTTTCCGCATATTCGCTCATGTCAAAACGTATAAAGGAGACTCCCAGCTCTTTTGCCAAAGCCTTGGAAAGCTCGGTCTTGCCCACTCCCGTAGGACCTACAAACAAAAAGGATGCCACCGGCTTATCTTCCTCGTTGAGCCCTGCCCTGGAAAACTTGACCGCGTTTGCCACCTGTTCCACAGCCTCATCCTGCCCGTAAATCTGGTTCTTTAAATGCTCTTCAAGCAAGGCCAGCTTCTCCGTCTCTTCCTTTTCCACGGTCTGCACCGGGATACGGCAGGTTTTTGCCAGCACCTCGTCAATCAATGCTTTCCCTACGGTCTGCCGCTTCTGCTCCAGAGGATGGATCCTGCGGTAAGCCCCGGCTTCGTCGATCAGGTCAATAGCCTTATCGGGAAGAAAGCGTTCATTGATAAACCGGCTGCTCAGTTCCACCGCGTGCTCCATGACCCCGGCTGAGTATCTGACTTCATGATACTTTTCATAACTGCGCTTCAGGCCCTTTAAGATCTTCACGGCTTCTTCCTTGGAAGGCTCCCTGACCTCCACGTTCTGGAACCGCCGCACCAGGCTCTTATTCACGGAAAAATATTTCTTGTACTCTTCAAAGGTAGTGGCTCCGATGAATCGGATGGTTCCTGCCTCCAGATAGGGTTTCAGCAGGTTTGCCACATCTAGGCTGCCGCTGCTCACGGCCCCCGCCCCTACGATATTGTGGATCTCATCCAGGTAAAGAATCGGCTGGTCCTCCTCCAAAAGCCCTTCCATAACCTGCTTAAACCGTTTCTCAAAATCGCCCCGGTACTGGGTTCCAGCTAAAAGCCCGGCTAAATCAAGGGCATACAGGCGGGCGCCGGCCAAAGGCTTTGGCACGTCCTTTTGGATCAGGCGCTGGGCCAGCCCGTAGGCAATCGCTGTTTTTCCGACGCCCGGCTCCCCGATATGGAGCACATTATTCTTCTCTCTCCGGCAAAGAATCTGGATTGTCCTCTCCAGCTCGTCTTTTCTTCCGATCAGAGGATTATGAAGCCGGCAGGTCTGGTTCATATCTTCCACATATTCCAGCCATCTCCGGCCGCCACTAAGCTGGTCATACTCTCTTAAATACTCATCGTCTTCGTCATCGTCATCCTCCGCAAAGAAACGGTCCCGCCATTCTAAAAGCTTTTTCTTCCTGGAGACATCTCCGTCTTTCTTATCTCCTCCCCGTTCTTCCGCAAGCCCCTGCCTGGACAATTCCCCTATCACCTCTACCAAATCCACATCCTGCATGGTGAGAAAATACACTCCATAGGAATCCTCCAGGTTGAGAATCGCCGATAAAAGATGGCTTACCCCCACTGTTTTCCTGCTGCTGGACATGGCCTGCCCGGTTGCCAGGTAGAGAACCCGTTCCGTATCGCTGCTCAGCCGCAGCTCATCATCTTTTGCGATCTCCGCATGTTCCTGCAGAAAACCCATCAGATCTTTCCGAAGCTTGTCAATCTGCCCCCCGCCAAGTTCAAATTCCCTCTGGAAATTCTCATCAAACGTCATTCCGTACAATAAATGTTCCGGCATAAAATAGCGATGGTGCTTCTCCCTGACCAGCAATACCGCGCACTCCATCACCCTCTGCATATTTTTTGTAAATTCCATTCTGTCATCCTGTCCTTTATGCGCAACGGTTCAGACAGGATATTCTCCTGTCCGGACCGCAGACTATGTTCACGTTGTTTAAGGCATACAGACTGCCTCCACCTTCAGGGGATACTTTTCTTCCCGCGCCCACTGCACTGCTTCCATCGCCTTGGTCCTGGCAATATCCCTTGGATAGATCCCTGCCACCGCATGGCTGCCCGTGTGGATATTCATCATGAGGGCAACCGCCTCCTCCTCTTCTTTATCAAATATTTGGATCAGTACCTCCACGACAAAATCCATAGGAGTAAAATCATCATTGTAAATCAGAACCTGGTACTGCCTGGGTACTCTGACCTGGCTCTTCGTCTGGCCTTTGATTCCTTCCTTTACCGCCATATTGTATTTCTCCTTCCTGTCTTGTGGTTACACTTGTCCTGCCGGCCTGTTATTCCGGTCCGGCTTTATTAAATACAGCAGTTGAAACAAGGCATCTTCCTGCTCTTTCCGGCAAATCATTTTGCTTTCGGGCATAAAAATTGCGCGGCAGGAAAATCTCACAAAGAAAGCATCTGTCCTTCCTGGCATATCATGGTTAATTCCCCGTCTGCAATGCGGTAGGCATTCCCGTACAGAGTCTCATGCCCATCGGCACACAGGATATAGCTGCCATCCTCCAGGGCATAAAATATCTTCCCCATGCTGTCCGGATAGGTGATCTGTTCCATCAGGCGCAGGCCGTCCAAAGTATAATCCTTCACCATTTGGTAATGGGGAAGAATATTATGTCTTGTCAGGCCCAGCCCATCCAAATACCGTTCATATCCCGGATCTTTTGCCTCTCCGGCAAGCTCCGGCTGGGCATAAACCACATCTGCGCAATTCATGCTCCCGGCACTGATCCCCATCACCACGCCCTCGAAACCAAAAAGCTTCTCCTTCAGCCCGATCTGCCGGAAAAACCGGTTCTGTGTCGGCACATGGCCGCCTCCTAAAATCACCACATCGCTAAGGCCAAGCCACTCTGAAATCTTTTCTTTTGTCGCTTCCTCCACAAGCCGCATGGCTTTTACATCCATGCGGCTGGCTGCAAACACCCGGGAAAAATACTCCTCCATCTCCCGGTTCTTCTCTTTCTCATCCGGAGTTGCCGTAATCAGCAATACCTGAGGCATCTTCGGACATGCGTTCCGAAAACGCTCCAAAAACCCATTCTTCTCCGTAAACGGCCCTGTCACCCATTCTCCGGCTTCCTGGAAAGAAGCATCCGGACTGCTGGTAAGAAAAACCGTTTTTTTTCTGTTGTTCTGTTTCATCGCCCCATCCTCCGCTTTTCTGCTCATTTTAAGCTGTCAGGCCGCAGCCTGTCCTTTTATGTCCCGGCTCTTTCCATCAATAACACCTCGTTTTTCTGGTTCCTTCTCAATTGCCTGTTAAGCAATTGCTCTTATTATACCACAGAAAGTCCATAACGAAAATGGGATTTCTGTTTTTGTTGTAAACTTTGTCCCGGGAGCCGTATGAAAGTAACCTGTCATATAGCTTTACGGGTCGCAGTCATGGAACACACAGCTCCTTGATAATAAATAAACCGAGGGATTTTCGTTATAAAAACCTCTCGGCTATGTAAAAATATCCTGTCCGATATATGGTATTGTTGATTTTTTAATATCGATATCATAAGAAAAATTCTGTGCTGTAAAAAATCAAATTCATTTCTGCCTTTTCCGTGGCCTGTTTTTGATCAACATCATATACAGAAACGTTGAAATTCTCAAACATACAAAATAGATTTATAAATGTCAAAATCTTCCTGCTTGAAAACATTAAAAATGACCTTTTCTATCTGTGTGTCCGTCTGTAAAAACTCTGAAACTGTCTGCACGGCAATCTCAGCCGCTTTTTTCTGTGGGAAATGATATTCCCCCGTGGAAATACAGCAGAAAGCAATGCTTTTTAGCCCATTACCGGCGGCAAGCTCCAAACATGACCGATAGCAGTCCGCAAGCTGCCTGCAATGCTGTTTTGTAAGCTGTCCATGCACAATCGGCCCGACTGTATGCAGGACATAACGGCATGGAAGATTAAAAGCAGGCGTAATCTTTGCTCTCCCCGTCGGTTCGTCATGTCCCTGCTCTGTCATCAGCTCATCACAAGCCAAACGCAGCTGGATACCGCTGACGCTGTGAATGATGTTATCTACGCAAGAGTGGCAAGGCACGAAACATCCCCTTAAAGCACTGTTAGCGGCATTTACAATCGCGTCTGCCTTTAATGTTGTAATATCCCCACGCCAAAGGATAAGCTTATGATTGACAGGTGACGCGGGCAGGACATCACTGTTGGTAATCCCTTTTTCCTCAACCTCCGCACTTAGATATTCGTCCTGCACTTTTAAAAAATCTTTTCCGATCGGACGAGGAGAGCGTATATTCATAAGGCTTCTAAGAAGCCGTTTCTGTTCCTCTGTATTATCTGGTATTTCCATATTCCTATATTGCGGCAGTTCGGATAAAAGCTCCTTGATCAGGTATAGTCTTTTTTCGCTGTGTGTCATGGCAGTCTCCTTTCTTTCCGTCCCTTTGCAGGCGGCCTCAACTTTTAATCCTTTGCGGCCTGTTTTTACCGTCTGCAATAATAATAGACCCGTAAAGAAAAAATGTAAAGCAAGCACTTTATTGTGCCATAGTTACCAAAAAGAAACTATTGTGAAGAAGCGGGGGATTCATGGAAAAAACAAGCAGACAAAAATGAATAACGAAATAAAACGCCCGGAAATGGCATTCTGTAAGCCGCCATTCCCCGGGCGTTTCCATGATTCCAATCGTTTTCTCCGGGATTTACGGTTCCCTGCACGCTCCGAAAATCCCGGTGTCCGATACCAATCCGTTCATATATTATGCAGCCTGTAAAAATCAGCTTTCTTCTCTTAAAATTTCACCAGTATACTCGATTCCTTCCAAAAGCGGATATCCCAGAGTTCCATGTGCAAACCAGTATGAAAACTGCCGGACAGCTCCGCTTACATATGTGTTAATCTTCATCTGCCACCTGCCAGGTTTCCTTCTGGGCGTCCAGAAGATACTGCACATAGAAGGCCGCTCCGTTCACCAGAGCGTCCTCATCCAGGTCAAACCTCTCGTGATGAAGGGAATAGCAGCAGTCCTTTGCCTCGTTCCTGCACCCCACAAAAGCGTAGACTCCCGGAAATTGTTCCAGGAAATAGGCGAAGTCCTCTCCGCCCGGGGTGCCGGCATATTTGGCCAGCCCGGCCTCTCCCAGAATCTTTTTGACGGAACCGGCCGCGATCTGGCTGCATCGCTCATCATTGATGGTGGCAGGAATGTCCGAATAATAGTCAAACTCATAAGAAGCCCTGTGAGCCTCACAGGTGTTTTTGATAATCCGCTCAATCATACCTGGCAGCTCCTTCTGCAGCTTCGGGTTAAAGGTTCTCACCGTACCGCTTAACTCAGCCGTCTCCGCAAAAATATTGGCCAGGGTGCCTGAGTGGAACGTGCAGATACTGACCACCACCGTATCCATAGGGCTGGCTTCCCGGCTGGCAATGCTCTGAAGGGCATCCACCACCTTGGCCCCTACATAAATGGGGTCCACGGCATAGTGAGGCATGGCCCCATGGCCGCTTTTTCCGATAATCTTGATATTCATAAAAGCCGCCGACGTGTAGCGCGGCCCGGGATCCACGGAAATGGTTCCGCATTCCAGCATAGGCAGAAGATGCATGCCCGCAACGGTGTCAAGCTTTCCCACCTTCCCCGTCTCCAGCATCTTTACTGCCCCGTTGGTGCGCTCCTCCGCCGGCTGAAAGATCAGCTTCACCACACAGTCCAGCTCCTCCTTATGCTCCGCCAGCACCTTTGCCGCCGTAAGAAGCATGCTGATGTGGCCATCGTGGCCGCAGGCATGCATAACCCCCTCATTTTCCGACCGGAAAGGAAGATCCTTTACTTCCTTTATGGGAAGGGCATCAATGTCGCATCGCAGCCCGATAACCGGATGGTCTTTTCTTCCCTTTATGGTGGCAATGGTGCCTGTGCCTGCCACCTCCTCCCAGCTTATCCCCATGGCGGTCAGCTCCTTTCGGATCCGTGCAGCCGTCCTCTCCTCCTGCCAGCTCAGTTCCGGATGCCTGTGGAACTCCCTGCGCATGGCTATGGCATAATCTTTGTACTTCCCCACTTCCTCCATTACCTTCATCATATCCTCCATTCCGTGCATGATTCACAGCACTTCCTTCCAAAATAACACTTTCTGTTTTTTGATAAAGAAAGATCAGAACGGGCCATAACCAGTCTGGACCGCAAAGAACAGAAATGCAAATTCCACCAGGAAGAATATCCCCTGCAGAGGCAGGATAAACTTATACCAGCTCTTTAAAGGCACCTTTCCCAGGGACAGATAAATCAGCAGGGTTCCGTTGGTAAACCAGAACGTATTGGAGATACCGTCACCAAACTGGAATGCCAGCACTGCCGTCTGACGGGTAATGTGCAGCATATCCGCCAGGGGAACCATGATCGGCATAACGGCTGTCGCCTGGCCGGAACCGGAGGGAATCAGCGCGTTGATAAAGAAGTTGACAATAAACATGCCAATCGTACTCATATAGGCGGACGCGCTTCCCATCAGCTTGGAAAGGCCGTGTACCAGAGGATCGATCAGTCCGCCGTTGGTCATGGTCCACTGGACAGCCCTGGCCACGCCGATGATCAGAGCGCCGTTAAATGCCCCCTTGGCACCGTCCAAAACCATGTTGATGGAATCTTCAAAGCCCACCCGGTTGATCACCGCCACGATCACGCCGCCGATCATAAAGGTGGCCGCCATCTCCGTGTAGGACCATTTCAGCTTTAAAATCCCGTAAATGGTAAACAAAATCGATACTGCCAGCACTACAAAAGAAAGCTTTTTCGGCATGTCAAATTTCAGGTTGGAATCCACCGGGATTAACAGGGAGGAGGTGTCCACATCCTTCACCAGGCTCTTGGAGGGATCGGCCTTGATCTTCTTTGCATACCGCATCACCCAGAAAAGGCTTAATGCCCAGATGGTGATCAGAGCCACAAATCTTAGCTGCCAGCCGGAAAACATGGGCAGTTCCGCAATGGTATGGGAGATCCCCACGGTATATACATTAAAAGGAGCCACTGCAAAGCTGATCAGGCAGGCAAAGCCGGAAATCGCCATCCCTACCAGTGAATCGTATCCCAGGGATATGGCCAGGGATATGATGATCGGCACAAAGGGAATAATGTGCTCGCTCCATCCAAGAATCCCGCCGAAAATAAAAAATACAATCATCACAACCGCAATAATCACCTGGCTGTTCAATTTCTCGGATGTCTTCAGCACGCTGTTGATGGCAGCTCCCACGGTGTCCGTTCTCTTGTAAATCTCCACGATTCCGCCGATGATCATAACGCAGAACATCATATTGGCGCTGGCTGTAAGACCCTCAGGAACAGAGCGGAACAGGTTAAAAAAGGAAATCGGCGTCCGGTCCACCGCATGATAGCTGTCTGCCAGCACTCGGGTAACACCATCCACGGTCTCACGCTCATAGGCGCCCGGCGATACGAAATAGGATACAATGGCACAGGCCAGAATCATCAGAAGAAGCGGCACAAACGGGTTCATCGTACTTGCATGTTTCTTATCTTTACTCATTTCTTTCCCCTTTCCCGGCAGAAAAAACTAAAAATAGCGGATAATGTTCTCTGCCAGTTCAAACATTTTCTTTACGTCCTTCACTACTACATACTCTTTTGCACTGTGTGAATGATAGATATTAAAGCCTAAAGGAACGGTCCGGATACCAAGACGGTCCGTCCAGGTGGCATCCAGGACACCAAAGGAGCGGGCTTTTACCATAGGAATCCCGGTCCGGTCATAAATGGCTTTCAGCCGTTTCAGAATATCCGTATTTCCGCCGAAATCTGCCTCCGGCACGTCCTGTTCCTCTTTGTACTTGTATTTACACCCCTGCTTTTGTGCCGTTTTCTCCACAATCTGCCTGAGCTTTGTACGGTTTTCTTCCATAATCTCATTGCCGAAGCACCGCACCTCCACATCAAAACGGGCATATTCCGGAACGATATTCGATGGGGAGAGGGCTACCAGGTCGTATACATTGATGCTTAAGTTTTCGTTGATCCGGCCTGTGGGGATCTGATGGATAATATCCACTGCCGCTTTCAGGGCATTGACTCCCGGCTCCTCATTGCGGATCACATGGGCCGCGCGGCCGATCAGCTCCACACTGACCTTCAGCCTGGCCGGCGTGCGCACCAGTACCTCCCCGGTAATATAATGGTCAATGACCAGGGCTTCCTCGCTCTCAATCCCGGAATAATCCGCGTACCGGGAGCCATGCAGTCCCAGTTCCTGGCATACGGTAAACAAAAGCTCTATGGGACGGCAAAGGGTTCCATCCTTCTTTGCCTGGCTGATGGCCTCCATTACCACGGCTATGGCCAGCTTGCCGTCAGCTCCCAGCACGCTGTTGGCCCGGCTCCGGATCAGGCCGTCCTCGATATAGCTTTTTACAGGGCTTCCCGGCGTCGCCGTGTCCAGATGGAACACAAAGAGAAAAGGCTTTTTTCCCTTTTTTCCCGGAACTTTTGCCAGGATATTCCATCCGTCCGTCACTACCTCGTTGCCCAAAAGCTGGCGCTCAAAAGGTATTCCCATTTCCTCCAGCTCCCTCTCCATCAATTCACAAAATGCTTTCTCGTTATGAGATTCACTTGCACAATCCGCATAGCGCATGAATCTTAAAACGGCTCCGTCTACTTTTATCCCTCCTTTTCCTTACATGCATTCCCGAAATTTCTCAGGTACAAAAAATCCGAAAACACATCCGTCCCTGCAGCCGCCTGGCATCAGCCTGACAGCAAACAAATCAGTCGTTACAAACGATTCATAAATCGTTTATAGATATTTTATATTTTATCATTTTATTTTTATAAATTCCATTGTACAATCCATGTAAATTTTTTGTTAATTATTGTCTGATTGCACAATTTTTGGGCGCGATATTGCGTTTTTTAATGGGATTTATTATAATAAACTCAGAAAAAACAATATTTACCTTGTGTATGCTTCTTTTTTGCTTTTAAGAGTTTTGGAGATTGATATGTTTGAAAATAGAATCATGTACGAAATCGTGGAAAAGCTGCAGGAAGGACTCTCTTTCCCCATCAGCATTTGTGATGTAAGCGGACGGGTCATGGTATCCACCGACTCCTCTTCCATCGGCAATATGAACCTGTTAGCCATCAAGGCCTTAAACATCAATGGCCGGGTCTTTTCTTCCCCGGACAATCCGGTCCAGAAGGCAGGAACCGCCGTCCCCCTTACTCTTGAAGGCCACCGGATCGGCGCTGTGGTGGTGGAACAGTCTGCCTCTCCCGACTCCTGTGCAGCCGAACTGCTGGCCAAAACTATCGAAATGTTATATCAGGAAATATTCCTGTCCCGAAAGCAGCAGAACCGTTCTCAGGAGCGGGATCAGTTTCTCTATGAATGGCTCCATCTTCAGTCCGGCTATACTGACAGCTTTATAAAGCGGGGGGAGCTTTTAGGAATTCAAATCACCGGAAACAAGACCGTACTTGTTATGGAGAGAGGGCCAGAACATGTATTTGTCTCCTCCTCCGTTCTTCTAAACCTCCTGAACGAGGAAGACATCCTGCTTCCTCTTTCCTCCAACCAGTTTCTTCTGATTCTCAGGGAAAATGAACATTTTCAGAGGAAATACCACCGGCTTCTCTCAGCCGGCTCCCAATGCCACACCGGTATCTGTTCCGGACAGGATCATCTTCACACGGCCTACCAGGCTGCTATGGAAAGCCTGACCCTTGGCAGGCTGATTTTTCCGGATCAATATGTACACGATTATGAACAGATGAAGCTGGCCATCGCTTTATCCCGCCTGGATCTTCCCGGCCTGGAGGACGCCTTTGCCCGGCTGGCGGACAAGGGAAAAACCGCCCAGCTTGCCGAGACGGCCATCGCCTACATCCAGCTAAACGGAGATATACGGAAAATCTGCGAAAAGCTCCACATCCACCGCAACAGCATCCCCTACCGTCTGCGGCGCATCCAGGAGCTGTGCGGCAAAAATCTTACGGATTCCTATGACCTGTTATATCTGTATGCATCCATGATCCGGTATGCGGGGCTTTACGGTGAAAACCGTTGACAGATTAAACCAGGTTCCTATACAAAAAGACCCCTGGACTTATTAAGGGTTCTTTCTGAACTTTGGGTATAACAGCATAGTAATTAAGCCGTCAGATAAGCGTTCTGGCGGCTTAACGTATATCAGATCCATAAGGGTAAAATCTTCGGTTTTGATCAGAAAAGCGAGCTTGCACTTTTTGGTCAGGTTGACAATCTTAGACCTGCCATATACTATACGCCTGATGAGCTTAAATTTGTTGTTGTTCCCTTCGACAAATCCATCCCGTTGATCTCATCATCTGTCATGGAAACATATTTTTTCGCTGTATGCCTCGCGATGTCATACTCCCGGCACACCAGACTGATCTTCTTCTTTGGCAGGCTGTCCCAGAATAACTGAATCTCACGTATCAATTGCTGTTTTTTCCCTGTTATAGGCATTCTTCTTATACTGCCTGCTATTGAGGTTTTGCTTCTTGCTTTTGAATTCAATTTCAACTCCGTTTTCATCAATCGGTGGTGAATTATCATAGGAAATACCATCCAGCCGCTTTCCGTCAAATCCTTTCTCCATAACTTCCTTTTCGGGGACCTTGTCCAGCACTGTTCCGTCCTTTATAAATATAGCAGAGGGTATTTCGTTTTTGAAGATATCTTTCATCTTATCCAGCAGATTTTGCATCATTTCTGCCTCCTACCAGTCCTTCACCGCCCCATCAAACGCCCTCTTGGCCTCATTGCTCCCCCGCTCCTTAGCCGGATAGCGCTGCCCGGCATCTTCCGCCAACTCCACGCCGATTCCGGGCTTCTCGGGAATTACCATGCAGCCGTTCTCAAACCGCAGCGGCTCCTTCACCATGGCATCCTCAGCCCCGTTCAGGCAAAAGTCCGGCAGCTCCTGAATCCCCAGGTTGGGAATGGAGGCACAGATCTGCAGGCAGGCTGCCGTGGATACCGGCCCCAAGGGATTGTGGGGAATCACCAGCACATCATTGGCCTCCGCCAAGGCGCATATCTTCTTGCTGGTGGTAATGCCGCCCACGGCACACACATCAGGACGGACATACTGGCAGGCATGACGGGACATCAGCATCTCAAACTCTTTCAAATCGATAAACCGTTCCCCCGTGGCAATAGGTACATTCACCCTTCTCGCCACCTCGGCCATGGAGTCCATATTATCCGGTGTGATGGGATCCTCCAGCACCATAGGACGGTATTTTTCCACCTGCCGTCCAAAGGCCACCGCCTCCGGCAGATTCATTCCCCGGTGAACCTCCAGAATCAGATCAAAATCATAGCCCACTGTCTCCCGGCAAACCCGTACTTTTTCCAACTCCTCTTCCACACGACCGCTGAAAAATTCGTCCCGCCCGTCATTACGGCTCCTCACAGGGCCATTGACAAAAATCTTAGCCGCCGTAAAACCCTTTTTCTTTAAATCCCGATACCCCTCTGCCAGCTCCTTTAAATCTTCGGTCTTTGTCATAACTGAGGCGTACACGCGGATCTTCTCCCTGGTTTTTCCTCCCAAAAGCTCATACACCGGTACCCCCAGTGCCTTTCCCTTGATATCCCACAGGGCAATGTCAATAGCTGAAATGGCGCTCATAATCACCGAACCCCGGAAATATACGGAACGGTAAAAATTCTGGTTGATGTCCTCGATACGGAAAGGATCACATCCAATCAGGTAAGAAGAAAATTTCCGGATTGCTGCCGCCGTTGCGTCCAGATATCCCCAGTTCCCCGCCTCTCCAAGACCTACAATTCCTTCATCTGTATAGATCTGCACAAACAGATAATGCTTTGCATAAATCAGTTTTACATCTGTAATCTTCATTGCCTTTTCCCTGCCTTTCTTATTTTTTCTCTTGGTATTTATCTCTGGTCTCACACACCTCTGTGATATTTCCTTATCTTCTATAACTAATACAGATCTTCTTCCCCGCTTTCCCTGCATATAACATTCATATGAATCGTATACCACCTGGTTCTCTTAGGCGACAGGATCCGGCATATCAATCCCTTTTCTTCTGCCAGTTCATTGGCCCGGCAAAAAGTTTGATCAGAAAATCCTGGATTTTGATTTTCCCACACTTCAAAATGCATTGGTATCACAAGTTGCGCATAACTCTGTTCCATAACATGGCACCAGTCCTTCGCCACACGCTCCACATCCATCTCATTGGTAAGCTTATTGCGCAGGACTATGTTAGGCCGCAATGTCCGCAGGCGTTCCTCCATGCCGTCATTGGTTCCTCCCACAAAAGCGATACGAAATCCATGGTCAAGGGTCAGAAGATAATTCATGTTAAAGAGTCCGCCCAAAGTATGAAGCCGTGTCAGTCTGGGATCTTGGGAAATGATATCTCCTTCCTCCATGCTGCGCCTCCAGGTAAAACGCTGAGGTTTGTGTTCTCCATGAAAGGTCTCAAGCTTAAATCCGTCAAAATAATATGTACCATCATAATCAACCGGATAAATTGATGTCAGCTCCATATCCTCATATACACTTGCAATTTCCCCGGCCACTCCGCTGTGGCAGATTACCTTTGGCGAAAAACGTCGGATCACCTCTCCCAGATTGGCGATGTGGTCTCCGTGGGTGTGATTGAGAATCACGTAATCACACCCCTCCAAATCACTTGTCTTAAATCCCTTTAGCTGAAACAGTCCTGCCAGAGGAACCTCAGGATTCTCTTTAAAATCATAGCAGGGATCTGTCAGAATTGTTTTCCCGTTAGGAAGCCTGATTTCAAAACACTGACAATTAATCCACCGAAAAGAAACGCTTTCTGTTCCTATCATCTACTCCTCCATTCTGCGCATATTTCACAGCATTGTATGCCCCACTTTATCCATCACAAACAAATATGGGTGAAACTTTTTCTCCCTTCCTTTAAAACGCCGGCAGCACAGTCATGGTATAGCAGATATAAATAACCGGCAGAATCAGGGTGATCAAAATACCGCTTTTCATTAAGGTTTTCAAATCATAACCGCCGTCAGCCATACACATTGGCACTGCCGGCGTGGCCATAGGCGTCAAAAATGCGGTCAGGCTTCCTGCATTTACCAGAAGAATCAGTCCGATGGGATTGGCTCCCAGAGCGGAGCAGGTCAGCAGGCAGATCGGCACAAACACCGCCGAGACCGCCCGGTTCAGCATAAACTGTGTCAGCAAAAACGGTATGAGGAAGAACAACGCGCCCAGCACATAGTTATTGTGCGTTCCTCCCACTGCATTTGCCAGAGCATTTCCAATCATATCACCGGCTCCCGTATTGGTCAATGCTGACCCCAGAGCCAGGGCGCCCACAAACAGCATCAGCATATCCCAGGGAATATCCCGCAGGGCAGTTTTCTGGTCCACCACTCCAAAGAGAACCATCAGAAGGCTCCCCACCAGGGCGATAAACCAGGTAGGCATTTTCAGTTGGGCCGAAAAAATCAGGGCAATAATGGTCACGAAGAAAATCACGATGCCAACCTTGTCTGCCATGGGAGACAATTTTACCTGTCCGCCCTGTCTGGCCTTCTCCTTTGCCTCAATGGCCATAACCGGCTCGGGAGGGCAGCTTTTTGGCCCCAGAAACAGAGCCCACAGAATAACCACAGGCAGGATGGGCCACGCTCCGATCATGAAATCAACGGGCCGCATCACCATACCGCTAAAGCCGTATGTTTCCATAAATCCACTGAACTGTCCCGCCTGCTGAATGGCTGTAGGCAGCGGCAATATCCCACAGCATGCCACGCAAACCACCATAATGGGAAACATATATTTGGAGCGGCTGTTGTCCGTGGTATCACAAAGAGCTGCCAGAAGCGGCGACACAATGGCATAAACCACCATTGGGCTGGAAATGAAATTTGTCAGCAGGGCCGCCAGAAAAAGGTATCCTAAATACGCCATGCGAAAAGAACCATGAGTCATTTTCATCAGGCTACCGCACATGCGGTCCACCATGGAGGTTCTCCGAAAACCGGCTGCCACAATGAACATGGTTGCCATCAGAATCGTATTGGTGTTGGAAAATCCTGCCAGCGCGCCATTGGCGTCAATGCAGCCGGTGATATACAGCAATGCCATGGAAAACATGGCTGTAAGCCACATGGGAATCTTGTTGAGCATATAGCTGATCAGGGTCACTGCAAAAATCGCCATACAGATCATCATTTGAGTTGACATTATTTTGTTACTTCCTTTCTTTGGTCTTCTTTCCCTTTTCAGCTTTCCAGGCCTGTACATCACTGAACTTGTGCCTTCACTATAACAGATCTTCTGTCTGGTTGTCGTTGAAAATATTTGTCAGTTTCCGGGACTTACCCTGTCTGTTACTTCCAGTTTCTCCTCTCCAAAGCCCTTTTTCTAATAAAAACATCCAAATATTTCCCCTGTATAAAGTGCTGCATTTTCCCTTTGATTTTTGTCAATCCTGCCTAATGGACTGGGAATCGTTTCATCACGTAAAACCGAATCATTCCTGTCAAATTTCTCATTGACAATCTCTGCCTTTCCCGATATTCTTAAATTATCCCTGTACCTCACACCCTGATTCAAACATTCACTACAGGGAAAATATTTGGATTTTATTTTTTATATTCCGGAATTTTGCAGCGATTTTCTGCATGGATGGATGAAAAATATTTGATTCTGAGACCGGTTTGTCCGGTATAAAAAGGGAAGGGGACCTATATGAAACAGGCATATTTTGAAATGCAGTGGCCCAGAGACAATCTGTTCCTGGACGGCTTTGCACACGAGATTATGAATTACCGCTATCACTGGCATGCTTCGGAATACGAGCTGAATATCCTGCTCCACGGAAGCCAGGAATTCTGTATCGGAACTGAGACGCACATTTTAGAGGAGGATGATGTGCTGCTCATCAATCCCGGCACAGGCCACGCTTCCTTCGCGCCTCAGGCCAATACCAGGGCTTTGGTGGTGCATTTCTCCGCCTCCGCCTTCAAACCCTTTGTAAAAAAGGGCTGCACTTACCATTTCAGCTCTTGCCTGTCCACGGCCCAAACCCGCAATGAACCGGCTTATAACCGCATCCGTTTCTATGCCGGGCAGATTTTTCATGCCATGGCCGAAAACGGCCCCTATTCCCGGCTGACGGCAAAGGCCAGTCTAGAGCTGCTTCTTGCCACTTTATGTACCATGTTTGACCCTGAAATGGTGAAAAATCCAGATGAAGAGGATCAGGAACATCAGGAGACCGTCAGACAGCTAATCCGCTATATGGAAAAACATTACAGAGAAAAAATATCATTAGAAGATCTGGCCCGGTTCTCCCAGTACAACCGCACCTATGTCTCCACTCTTTTTAAAAATACCATTGGCATCAATTTTCATGAATACCTGACACGAATCCGTTTCCAAAAGGCTCTGCTGGAGCTTTCCGCCACTTCCAAAAACCTGACGGAAATCGCTATTGGCAATGGATTTCCTGATTTAAAATCCTTCAATGCACGATTTCGGGAGACGCTGCACCGGACTCCCGCCCAGTATCGCTCCCAACTGTCCCCTGAGCGGGTCTTCCATGAGTCGTCACGGAATTATCTCTCCCTCCAGGACAGGATTCTTAAGGGAAAGCTTACAGAGTATCTGCGGCTGCCGGACAAACCGGCTTAAGACTCTGCCTTACGCCGTACCAGCTTTCCCGTCACATACCGTTTCATCAATACACATTCACGGCTTCCTTTCGCACCTTCTCAATCACACAGGTATGGGTCTTTGTCTGCCGGTCATAATTGATGCCCGCCAGAAGAATATTTCCCTCATATTCCTTCAGCGCGTCCACATAGTTTCTGTCTTTGATCTGGCCGATTGCCCCGGACGCGCTCTTGTCCCATTTCAGTTCAATCACCACTGCCGGCTTATCCCCATACAATTTCCGGGGGATGAAACAGATGTCGGCGAATCCCTTTCCACTGGGAAGCTCTCGGATAATGGTATAATACTCCCTGGCAAAATAAAAGGCCAGATGAATGGTACAGCTCAATGAATTTTCATCATTATACTGAAGAATCGAGATTTCGCGGTGGGCGCGGTCAATTCCCTGTGCCACTGCCCTGCCGTCCATTTCCCACAGGGATTCAAGAAGCTTTCTGGAAGCCTCAACCGAATGTATCACTTCATGCCAGTCCATTGTACGGATTGCGTTCACATATTCCTGTGACACCTCCTTGTTGGGAATTGTAACCATGCCGCGCATGCTGTCATAAGTCAGATACCCAAGATGCACCAGAAGCGTCAAAACATCATCTTTCATGGCAAAAGTTGTCATATCATTGCTGAAGGTTCCGGTGTTCACCGGGATCTCCTCCCCTGCCAGCATCCTGACAACCGCGTCTTTTAGCCCATCCATATCCATCTGGATATAGATTTTAAGCGCTTCATACGTCTCCGTCTGGTTCCAGTAGGTTCCGAATTTATGGCGCAACATGGACTCCACCACTGACTTGGGGCTGTACATAGAATAGGAGATGCCTCCCTGCTCCGTATGCGCAGCAAGCCGATAACCGTCATACCATGCCTTGGCTTCCTCAAAACTCATTTTATATTTTTTACAGAGCGTCTTTACCTCATGTTCCGTAAAACCGAAATACTCTGCCAGATTCCCCGGGTCTGTCATAGAGTACTCTGTAAACATGTTTAAAGCCGAATGGGAACCATACTTTTTTACCGGCAATATCCCCGTCATGTAGGCCAGAGCCACATAATCCTTATCCTTTAGCCAGGCGCGGAGGAAATCAAGATATTGCTTCTGTGCTTTCATATCCTGACGGTATTCCCGGAAAAGACAGTCCCACTCGTCTATCAGGATGATAAAAGGCCGCTTTGTATGAGCAAATATATCCTGCATTACAAATACCAAATAACTGCCGTCTGCAAGCTCAGGATATTCCTGTTTTAAGTCTGAAATAATTCTGGATTGCAGCATTAACAACATCTCGCTCACACTTCCCGCCACACTCAAAAAATCCTGCATATTAAACTTAATCACATCATACTGGTTCAAATGTTTTTTGTAAGATTGTGTCCCGCTGACCGCCAGTTTATCAAACAGCCCTGAGGAATCCACATCCCGCCCATAATATGCAGCCAGCATATCCACCGCCATTGACTTGCCAAAACGCCTGGGACGGCTCACGCACATAAACTTCTGCCTGGTATCGAGAACACTGTTTGTCTTCTCAATAAGCGCCGATTTATCTACATAGATCGCAGAGTTCAGGCTTTCGCAAAAACCTTTATTCCCCGGATTCAAATAACTTCCCATTCTTTCTACTCTCCGTTTTTCTGCAATGTCTGTAAAACCTCCATGGCTTCCACACATTCCTCTCTGCTTCTTCCAAAAATATTCGCCGACAAAAGTTCTCCCTTGGCAAAATATCCCGCATAGATATGGCACATAGGCGCCCCTTCCCCCGTCTCCCTGTTTTCAAAGAACCTGGAACGGAATCCTGCCAGTCCATATCCCTCCGGCTTCATCCCCGCAGCACCCGATGGAATGGTCTGCAGAAACGCCTGTTCCATGACCTTTGCCGGGGCAGGTTTGCCGGATTTTTCCGCATGGAAAGGGGTGATCCGCACCGTAAGCTCACTTTCCAGAGGATACAATACCGTCTCCCCGCCGTCTCCTTCCTCCCGCTTCCAGTTCCCCGGAACTGATATGCTCCATCCCAGAGAAAGGTCGTGCTCTTTCCACAAATTTTCCTCCTGCCAGCATGCCCGATTGCTTCCGGTCTCATAATCAGGGCTGGCTATATGGGGATATTCTGCCGGGTCTCTATGGTGCTTCCTGGCCCATGCCTTCCCCGGAGCATATAAAATCGCCTCAAACTCCATGTCCCCGTCCAGCTTCTTTCTCCCGTCCAGAATCTTTTGATAATAAGCCCGCCCGTTTACCAGCGCCACACACCGGGCATAGAGAAAACCATCCCCGGAAAAATATCGGTCCGTCCGGTATGCGCGCCGGGCAATGTCCGGCCTGTCCAGCCGATATAAAAGCTCCGCCATCTTATCCTCAAATACAAAGATCACCTCATCGGGCCACTGAGATAAATATTGAATCAGCGGCTCCAAAACCAGGTTGTCATCTCCCTGCTGCGACCAGTCAAGGGAATTGGTCATGGCAAAAAAATCCAGGTCATGCAGGCTTTTTTCATGATACATTTTCTCTATCACCGGGGGCAGATATGCCATACTATCATCTCCTTTACAGTTACAAACCGGCTGTATGAAAATTTTTTGCACTCCATCCATAAATCAATCTGCAAGGAGAATCCCCTGCATGCTAAACGGACAGATCATAAGGTGTGCTTCCCATCGTCCTGCAAATGCACCCCATAATGGATGATGTATGCAGCTATCATAAAAGCGATGCCAGGGAAAAGCATATTGAGCATTGACTGCCCTGTAGAAATGGACATTCGGCCATTTGATACAAGGTTGACCATCCAGCAAATCAGCAGTTTGACAAACGGAACAAAAACAGCCGCCGAAAACTGGAGCATCCCATAATAAAACAGGTAAAATGAGTTTTGTCCTGTAAAAATCTGTCCTTTATTTATATTAGAAAACACACGGCCCAAAAACCAGTAAGCAAAAATCATAGGAACTGTATGGATCGCATACATGAGTGAAAGCCCTATCTGCATTGTCAGGTCAATCCGGTCCTCATCATTCACCCATACATGAATATCATCGCCCATGGAGACAGTCATGCCGCGGGAATGTGGATTGTGATTTTCCTCTGCGTAAATCGCCTGCTCGAAGGTTCCCTCTTTTGTATGCAGGAAAAAAGTCTGACGCCCCATAAAACTAAGAACAATACAAAAGACATAGAAACCGATTACAAAATAGCAGGCAAATTTCATGAACTGAGCGGCAGATCTTGCAAACTGCTCGTTTATCATTTTTTCAAAAAATTTCATATTTTATCACCTCGGACTTATGGCTTTCACTCAATTTTCCTGAAAATAACAGTCTGTCCCTTCATGGATATTTTTCCCACCTCATATCCATATTCTGGCAGCTCCTTTTTATATTTTAAAAAAGAATGGTCAATGGGTACTCCTGCTATATCCTGTATTTCTGCAAACGTAAGAGTAAACGACGGCTGTCCGTTTTTCTGTACATACTCCCATAAAGCATCATATTTGCTCATTGCATTTCTCCTCCTGATCCGTTATCACTTCTGCCTGGTACGGCGCTGCATTAATTCTCGAGTAAATAACACTCGCTGGATTCGCTACTGCATCATCCAACATACCGCCGGTAATGTGAACAGCGACAAAATTGTCGTAACAAAAACGCCCCCCGCCACATAGTCGCCCCCCGAACTGCCTTCCTTTGCCATCATGACCAGGGAAGACATAGAAGGCATTGCCGTCAGCAGAGCCATCGTCATACGAAGTTCTCCGTTGATCGGAAAAAGGCCAAGCAGAGAAAAAAAGAAAAGCGGGAACACCATCATTTTCATAACTACCATGCCGTAGAACTCTAATCTTCCCAGATATTGCCGAAGATCCATACAGGCAAAGACGCCGCCAAGATAGATCAGCGCCAGGGAGGTTGCCGTTGTCCCGACGTTTGTAAGCGCTTTATTGAAAAAATCCGGTATTTTCCAGCCTGTAACAACGAAAATAACTGCCGTAAGAATAGCGATTACGGCCGGATTCAGCATCTTTTTCCAAACAAACGCTGCCTTGCCGGACGTAAGCCGGACTCCGACCGTCCAAAGAAGAAACTGGTCAATAATCGTAACAATACCGATATACATAATTCCGTTTTCGGGAAAAAGGCTTGTCAGGATTGGGATTCCCATAAATCCTATGTTACCGAACATTCCCAATACATGATAGAGATCCTTATGTTCCTCTGGCAGCCGGAAAACCCTGGCCAGAAGATAATTTAAAACATAGAGCAAACCATAAGCCAGTGCCGAACAGAGTAAAATAGGAGCGGCCCCCCAAAGCTGCTGCCTGCTGACGCCATTTATCGTATTCGTAAAAATCAGGAGCGGAAGCGCCATCCTCATCACAAAACGTGAAATGGGCTCCAGTGTTTTTGCATCCAGCACTCTCGTTTTTACAAGCAATATTCCCAACACCATATATACGGCAAACAGCTTAATCTGCCCCAGAAGTATAAAAAAAGCATTCATTTGTTCTCACGCTCCATAGTATTTTCCCGGAGGATACAACATCTGTCTCCAAAAAATCCCTGGTTTTCCGGTATTAAAACAACGCCGCTATAAAAAACTCTTTTTGAGCAGCTCCCCAAGCCCTTCCAGACTCTCCACATGGTTGCACTCTCTCCTCACGGACGCGGAATGGGGAAGCCCTGCCGTATACCAGGCAATATGTTTGCGCATTTCTTTCATTCCCAGGTTCTCCCCCTTTCGTTCCACCTGCATTTGGGCGTGGCGCAGGATCATCCTGCAGATCTCCTCCCGGTCCGGCCCTGCAAGCAACTCCCCGGTCTCAAGATAATGCCGGATCCGCCGAAATATCCATGGATTGCCCTGGGCTCCCCGTGCCACCATGATCCCGTCGCAGCCCGTCTGCTCCAGCATCTTTTTTGCATCTTCCGGGGTAAAGATATCCCCGTTGCCGATCACCGGGATTTTAACCGCCTCTTTAATCTTGCGGATGATTTCCCAGTCCGCCCTGCCGGAATAGAACTGCTGCCTGGTTCTCCCGTGGACTGCCACCGCCGCCACCCCGCACTGCTCTGCAAGTTTTGCAATCTCCACCCCGTTTTCCAGATTTTCGTCAAATCCCCTTCTGATCTTGACTGTCACCGGCTTTTTCACTTTTTTCACCATAGACGAAAGGATCTTCTCCGCCAGTCGGGGATTTTTCATAAGGGCCGAGCCCTCGCCGTTATTCACCACTTTGGGGACGGGGCATCCCATATTAAAATCAATGATATCATAAGGGCCGTCTTCCATTTGCGCCGCCATATCACTGACAATATCGGGATCAGAACCAAAAAGCTGCACGGCGATGGGACGCTCCTCTTGTTCCACCTGCAAAAGCTCCTTCGTATTGCGGTTATGGTAGAGAATCGCTTTCGCGCTGACCATCTCCGTGTAAAGAAGGCCGCATCCCTGTTCCCGGCACAGCTTCCGGAACGGCCTGTCCGTAACGCCGGCCATAGGCGCCAGTATGAGGTTATTTTCCAGTTCCACATTTCCAATCCGCAGCTTCACTCTTCCCCGCCTTTCCCGGCAAGAAACAATGCCCGGTAATACAGCTCCAGCTTTTCCAAAAGCTCCCGCCTTTCTTCCCGATACTGCTTGATCTTCAAATCAGCGCCGATTTCATCATAATACCCGTCATACTCTGACACCATATGTTTAAATTCCAGGCACCCGTCCTCATCATATTCCATGGTAAGAATTCCGCCGCATTCTTCCGTAAACCACACGCACATTATCTGGAGCTCTCTTTGCACCGCCTCCGGCAGGCTGGCAAATTCCTCATTAAAATAATATTTTCTCTCATATCCGTTAGAACCACAGAGTACCATAATCTTCTCCTTAACAGGAAATAAAGAAGTATCCGGAAATATGCCGTACAACAAATACCCGGCAGTCCTGTCCACATCGGCTGCCGGGTATTACTCGCAGACATACATCTGATACAAATATCAAAATCTGTTCCTTTAAACGAATCTTTCCTTACCGGACCAGCAATTTACAGATCTCATACTGGTCTTCCGGAATGTCCTTCTTCATCTGAAGGGCTTCTTGGATATCAAAGTCCACATACTGGCCATCCTTATATGCCACCACCCGGTTGCTCTTTCCCTCTGACAAAAGCATAGCCGCCTTGGCTCCCATAATGGACGCATACACCCGGTCCTTACAAGTAGGTGTGCCGCCCCGCTGCATGTGGCCTAAAATGGTCGCCCGTGTCTCCACCCCTGTGGCCGCTTCGATACGCCTTGCCATGGAAGTGGAATGGCCGATTCCCTCCGCATTGATAATAATGTTGTGCTTCTTTCCCTGCTTCCGGTTGGCGATGATCCGGTTGATCAGCATCTGCTCATTCCCGTCATAGCGCTCCGGCAGAAGCACATCCTCCGCACCGTTGGCAAAACCGCACCAAAGGGCAATATAACCGGCATTCCGCCCCATTACCTCAATAATACTGCATCGCTCGTGGGAAGTAGAGGTATCTCTCACCCGGTCGATCGCCTCCATAGCCGTGTTCACCGCCGTGTCAAACCCAATGGTATAATCACTGCACGCCACATCCAGGTCAATGGTTCCCGGCACGCCGATGGTATTGATCCCCAATGCAGCCAGCCTTCCGGCGCCGCGGAACGAACCGTCTCCTCCGATCACAACAATACCCTCGATCCCGTGCTTGCGGCAGATCTCCGCCCCCTGCTCCTGTCCTTCCGGCGTCATGAATTCCATGCACCGGGCTGTGTAGAGGATCGTTCCTCCATGATAAATGATATTGGACACACTGGAGCTTTTCAGATCCACGATCTCCTCCTGCAGAAGTCCTGCATATCCGCGCATGATCCCTTTCACGTTCATGCCCAGATTCAAAGCAGTACGGACTACCGCACGGATAGCAGCATTCATGCCTGGCGCATCTCCTCCGCTGGTAAGAACACCAATTGTTTTAATCTGCTTTGCCATAACCTCTCTCCTCCTATAATATCCTGCGCCTTTTGGGCGTTGATCTCCTGCATAACCAGTATCACTCCGGCCCCGGACAGTCTGAAAATGAAAACCGTGCCTGTAAACCATTGCCGCCTGGTCCGCTCCGCCTTTCATACCACTGTCCTTGCCATTCTATGCAACAGCCCGGATATTCCCTGGACTGTTACCATTCCATTCCATTTTAAATCATTTCTTCTATCTTTTCAATCCCTTTTCCACAACTTTGACATTATTTTCACCAATCACCGGGTACAGGCGCTCCAACATTGTTCTATTTGCACATACTCTCCAGTTGGCAGGAAGAATTTTCTTGGCCCGTTCCTTTTCCAGATAGATCACTACCGTATCCTGCCCCTCTTCCGCCCTGAGAAGATCCATCACCTGTTTCTGTTTTCCGTCGTATTCCTTCTTATCGGCAAACTTCAGCCACAGTTCCTTTGGAAGGGAATCAAAAGGGATCACCTGTTCCAAAATGAGCTTTCCCACCGCGTCGTCCCCTATGGAGGCCCGTCCCCGCACAAACACTTTGGAGTCCTCGATCAAAAGGCTTCTCTTGTTCTCGTAATCCTTAGGAAACACCAGCGTTTCCACCGTTCCCACCAGGTCTTCGACCGTCACAAAGGCCATCATCTTGCCGGTCTTTGTAGTCTTTAAAACCTTATTGGTTATCATTCCTCCTACCGTCACATGGGCGCCGTCTGTGAGGATCGCCTTGCCGGTCTCCTCGTCTGCCAGAAAGTCCGTGGTTTTCGCCGTTATATTATTCTTCCACAATTCCATATATTCATCCAAAGGATGGCCGCTGACATAAACTCCCAGGATATCCTTTTCAAAAGCGAGCAACTCTTCTTTGGGAAATTCCTCCACATCCGGCATGGCAATCCGGAACTGCTTCTTTTCCTCTTCCCCGGCAAAATCAAACAGGCTCATCTGCCCTGTCATCGTTGTTTTCCGCTCTTTATTTTTCTGGTCCAGAAGTTCCGGAGCGATCATCGCCTTCTGCCGCCGGTTTCCCGGCAGAGTGTCCAATGCCCCTGACTTGATAAAGTTCTCCACGGTCCGCCGGTTCACATCCTTGCCGCTCATCCGCTCCACGAAATCATCCAGGGAAGTATAGCGGCCGTTCTGTTCCCGCTCCTTTATGATCGCGTCCACCACAGTCCGCCCCACGCTCTTGATTGCCGACAGGCCGTAGCGGATCCCGTCTCCTGCCACAGAAAAACCGCTCTGTCCCTCGTTAATGTCCGGCGGCTGAATGGGAATCCCCATCTGACGGCAGCTCAGAATATACTCTGCGACCTTATTATTATTATCTATTACGGAAGTCATGAGGGCGGCCATAAATTCCTTTGGATAATAATACTTCAGATAAGCCGTCTGGACCGCAACCACCGCGTAACAGGCGGCATGGGACTTGTTAAAGGCATATCTGGCAAAATCGATCATCTCGTCAAAAATATGGTTGGCAGTCTTTTCATCGATTCCATTGGCAATACATCCCGCCACTCCTTCCTCCTGATTGCCGTAGACGAAGTTCTTCCGCTCTTTCTCCATCACCGAAGCCTTTTTCTTTGACATGGCACGGCGCACCAGGTCGCTCCTCCCCATTGTATACCCTGCCAGGTCCCTTACAATCTGCATAACCTGCTCCTGGTACACAATGCACCCGTAGGTGGGCTTTAAAATAGGCTCAAGGGCCGGGCAGTCGTAGGTAATCCCCGTACCGCCGTTCTTTCCCTTTAAGTATTTGGGAATAAAATCCATGGGGCCCGGACGATACAGCGCCACTCCTGCAATAATATCCTCCAATCCCTGAGGCTTAAGCTCCTTCATGAAATTCTTCATCCCCGTGCTTTCAAGCTGGAACACGCCGTCACACTTTCCTGTGCCGATAGACGCCAGAACCTCCTTATCGTTGTAGTCAATCCGCCCCATATCCAGATGGACCCCATAATTCTCCTCCACCTGACGGGCGGCGTTCTGAATCACGGTCAATGTCCTGAGGCCGAGAAAATCCATTTTCAAAAGCCCCAATTCTTCCAGAGTCGTCATGGTAAACTGAGTGGTGATCGTACCGTCCTGGGCGCGGGAAAGAGGCACGAACTCATCCATAGCCCGCTGGCCGATCACCACTCCGGCCGCATGCATGGACGTATGGCGCGGCAGCCCTTCCAGCCTCCTGGCCATATCGATGAGATATTTGACTTCATCATCCTGCTGGTAGGCTTCCCGCAGCTCCGGATTCTGCCGCAGGGCTTTATCCAGGGTCATCCCCAGATCTCCCGGTATCATCTTGGCGATGGCATCACAGCGGGCATAAGGCATGTCCAGCACGCGCCCCACATCCCGGACCACACCCTTTGCCGCCAAAGTACCAAAGGTGACGATCTGCACCACCTGATCCTTGCCGTACTTCTCCACCACATAATCAATGACCTCCTGCCTCCGCTCAAAGCAGAAGTCAATATCAATATCCGGCATGGATACCCGCTCCGGATTCAGGAAACGCTCAAAAAGCAGATTGTACCGGATCGGGTCAATGTCCGTGATCTCCAAACAATATGCCACAATACTGCCTGCCGCAGACCCCCGCCCCGGCCCTACCATAATATCGTGGGATCTGGCAAAATGGATAAAATCCCACACAATCAGGAAATAATCCACATAACCCATATTGCGGATCACCTCCAGCTCATAGGTGAGACGCTCTTTTAAAGTCCCGTCATCTTCCGGATAACGTTTCTCCATGCCGTCCATGCAAAGCTTGTTTAAATATCCCCAGGAATCATACTCCTCTGGCACATCATACCGGGGCAGCTTTAACACGCCGAACTCGATCTCCACATTACAGCGCTCCGCGATCCTGTGGGTATTATCAATGGCCTCCTGGGCGTAGGAAAACAGCTCCCTCATTTCCTCTTCGGATTTACAGTAGTACTGGCCGCCCTCATACCGCATCCTGTTCTCGTCCGCCACCTTTTTCCCGGTCTGGATACACAGAAGGATATCATGGGCCGCCGCGTCCTGGTCATAGGTATAATGAATATCATTGGTAGCTACCAGATCAATGCCAAGCTCCCGGCTCATCCTTAAAAGCCCCTGATCCACGGTCTTCTGGGCCGGAATCCCATGGTCCTGCAGCTCTAAAAAGAAATTGCCCTTTCCGAAGATCTCCTGATAATGAAGGGCTGACTTCTTTGCCTCCTCATACATTCCCCGGGCCAGATACCGCTGCACCTCCCCTGCCAGGCAGGCGCTTAAAGCGATGATTCCTTCATGGTAAGCCTCCAGTACCTCATAATCCACCCTGGGCTTATAATAAAAACCGTCCAGAAATCCTTTGGACACAATCTTCATCAGATTGTGATATCCCTGGTCGTTCTCCGCCAGCAGCACCAGATGGTAATACCGATCCTCCCCATTTCCGACATCTTTATCAAACCGGGAACCAGGAGCCACATACACCTCACATCCAATGATCGGCTTGATCCCCACCTCCTTCGCTGCCTTATAAAAATCGATCACTCCATACATGACCCCATGATCCGTTATGGCCATGCTGTCCATGCCCAGATCCTTAGCGCACTGCACCAGCTCATGGATCTTGCAGGAACCGTCCAGCAGGCTGTATTCCGTATGAACATGCAAATGCGTAAATGCCACGGCTGCCTCCTTCCCATACACTCATTCTTGTGTATAAATTATACGTTCTGCCCTGGATACAGTCAAGATAAAGTTCGGTTACAGAACACACTTTACGAATGAAAAAGTTGCTGTTCACAGTTCCTGTAAACGGTAACATGAAAACATCAAAAAAACGTTTGCACGGTCAATGTAATATCCGTGCAGACGTCTTTTCTTTGAAGCAAAATACTGTTACAAACTTAAAGCATTATCCTTCATCCTTAAATTCCAAATAAGCTCCCTTCATCGGCGTGGCAGCATGTTCCCCAAACAACCGAAGAGTCCCTGACTTATATTTTCGTGGTTTTACCTTCCATCCCTGCCTGCGTTTTGCAAGAATTTCCTCCACCTCTTCTGGTGTCTTTGGTTCTCCCTTAACGCCTACAATGGCAAGAATCCTTTTTTCCACATCAATCTGAATCAGATCCCCCTCTTCCACCAGGGCAATGGGTCCTCCTGCCTGAGCCTCCGGGCTACAATGCCCGATTACCGGTCCGGTGGATGCCCCGGAAAAACGGCCATCCGTAATGAGTGCAATAGATCGTCCTAACTCTTTATCACTGCTGATTGCCTCGCTGGTATAAAACATCTCCGGCATGCCGCTGGCTTTTGGCCCTTCATAGCGGATAAAGACCGCATCCCCTTTTTGCACCTTATGATGAAGCACAGCGTCCAGACACTCCTCCTCACTGTCAAAGGGACGGGCCCGAAGCACTGCCTGAAACATCTCCTTGGGACACGCCGTATGCTTCATCACAGCTCCCTCAGGCGCCAGATTCCCTTTTAGCACCGCGATGCTGCCTCCGGTTCCAATGGGGCTGTCGTAGGGGCGGATGATATCCTCCTTTTTCAGGAAAATTCCATACTTTTGGTTAGCTTCCTCAAGCCGCTTTTCGCATCGCTCGTAAAAACCATTTTCCTGAAGCTCCTTCAGGTTTTCACCCAGAGTTTTCCCCGTAATGGTCATGGCATCCAGATGAAGCACAGGCCGGATCTCTTCCATAATAGCCGGCACTCCTCCAGCATAATAGAAAAACTCTGCAGGCCACCGGCCGGCCGGCCGTACATCCAAAAGATAATGCGCTCCCCGGTGGAGCCGGTCAAAGGTATTGCCGTCAATCTCAATCCCGTATTCATGGGCAATCGCCGGCAAATGCAGGAGACAGTTGGTGCTTCCGGAAACAGCAGCATGAACCAAAATTGCATTTTCAAAGCTATCCATGGTCAAAAAATCCTTTGGAGCCATTCTCTTTAATGCCAGTTCCACTGCCTGCTTCCCTGCCCGGTAAGCGTAATCCAGAAGATCCGGACTGGAAGCCGGGAGGAGAGCCGAACCAGGAAGGGCCAGCCCCAGGGCCTCCGCCATGATCTGCATGGTGGAGGCTGTGCCGATAAAGCTACATGCTCCGCAGCCCGGACAAGCATTTTCCTTGGCCCAGTTTAAAGTCTCCTCTTCGATTTCCCCCCGCTCATACTTTGCACTGTACATGCCTAACTGCTCTAACGTAAGCAGGTTGGGACCCGCGCTCATGGTTCCCCCAGTGACCATAACAGCAGGAATCCCCGCCCTTGCCATTCCCATCATGTTTCCAGGCATTCCCTTGTCACAACTTGCGATAAATACCCCGCCGTCAAAGGGAGTCGCCTTTGCATGGATCTCAATCATGTTGGCAATCATTTCCCGGCTGGCAAGGCTGAAATTAATGCCGTCGGTTCCCTGGCTTTCCCCGTCGCAAATATCGGTGCAGAAATACCTGGCTCCAAATCCTCCTGCTTCACGGACGCCTTTTCTGACCGCTTCTACCAACTGATTGAGATGGGCGCTTCCAGGATGGCTGTCCCCATAGGTGCTTTCCACAAGGATCTGGCATTTTCCCAAATCCTCTTTCGTCCAGCCGGCGCCAAGGCGCAAAGGATCCATCTCCGGCGCAAGCTTCCTCATTTTCTGACTGACTAATTCCATAATTTCCTCTTTTCTGACGCCTTCGGCGCTTCCTCCGGCCCATAAGTTCCTGCCGGATGAAGCGCCTGCGCATCTCTCAGACACGGATTTTTCCTGCCCGAATTATTATTTTACCAGATATCCTCCGTCTACCGGAATCACTGCCCCATTCAGATAATCACTGGCAGAAGAAGCAAGGAAAAGAAGCGGCCCTTTTAAATCGTCCGGGGTTCCCCAGCGGGCTGCGGGGATTCTGGCAGTACACTCGTCTTTTCTTGCCTGGGTCATATTGGCACACATCTCGGTATCCATGTAACCAGGAGCAATGGCATTGCAGCAGATGCTGTGATCCGCACAATCAGAAGCAATGCTCTTGGTGAGCTGGGCTACCGCGCCCTTTGCCGCTGTGTAAGCCGGAACCGTGGTTCCTCCAAAATAAGAAGACATAGAAGCAATATTAATAATCTTTCCGATTGTTTCCTTATCCCTCATAACCTGAATCGCCTTCTGACACATAAACCACACATGGTTTAAATTTACCTCAATGACCAGTCTCCACATATCCTCCGGGAACTCCCACGGCTCATACCGTCTCTGAATCCCCGCGGCAGGAACCATTACATCCAGGCTGCCGCCCAAAAGCTTCATAGCCTCGTCAAACATCCGGTCAATCTCAGGCTTTTTGGACAAATCCCCGGCAACCCCATAAGCCTTATAGCCCATTTCCTGATACTCCTTCACCACAGCGTCCAGCTTCTCAGCCTGCAGATCCATCAAAACCACCTCGGCCCCATTCTCCAAAAGCCCCTCAGCCATTCCTCTGGACAACCCCTGGGCTCCCCCGGTAACAATACACTTCTTCCCCTCCACACTAAACATCTTCTTAGAATCAAACGCCATAACCTTTTCCTTCCTTTCTTATCTTATATAAAAATAAATCACAACTACCAAAATCCACTCTCCCCGCCAATTCTACGGCGTCTGCAGCGCTCCATCCCTTCTCCGGGTCTGAGTCCACGTAGTCACCACATTTTCACAAGGATATTTCTCTGCTTCCTTTTCATTCAAATCCACTCCAAGCCCAGGCTTATCATTGGCATACACATATCCATCCTTAAATTCCGGCAATCCGGGGAACACTTCCAAAAGTGCTCCGTGAGGTCCCTTCAGCTCCTGAATCACAAAGTTTGGAGGCTCAATTCCGGACCATTCCTGCACTCCGAAATTCGGCGCAGCCAGATCAATATGAATATTGGCTGCATGAGCCAGAGGCGACATATCTCCTGGCCCATGCCAGGCGGTTCTTACTCCAAACTGCTCCGCAAAAATCTGAAGCTTTCTGGCAGGTGTAATCCCTCCGATCTGGCTGATATGTACCCGGATAAAATCAATCAGCCTTTCTGTAATCAGGGTTTTCCACTCTTTGGGATTGTTAAACAGCTCTCCCTCTGCGATGGGCGTCATGGATTGCTCCCGGATCCTCCGGAGCCACTCGGTCTGCTCAATGGATACCGGATCCTCCAAAAACAGCAGATCAAAAGGCTCCAGCTCCTTTGCCAGTTTCACTGCTTCTCCTGGAGCAATCCGCTCATGGACATCATGAACCAGTTGGATCTCCTCCCCAAGCCGACTGCGGATGCCCTCAAAAAGCTTCACAGTATCCCGGATGTATTTCCGGCTGTCCAGATAGACCCCCGGGTTGGCCCCCACAGGAGCCCAGGGCGGCGTCTGTCCAAAAGACTCTCCGCCATAACCACCGCACTGACAACGGATGGCTGTAATTCCCATCTCACGAAAACGCTGAATATTTTCACAAAGCTCATTCAAATCCTGGCCATCTGCATGGCGGTATACAGGAATCCCTTCCCTGCATTTTCCACCAAACAACTGATAAACCGGCATATTGGCCATTTTCCCCTTAATGTCCCAAAGGGCCATATCCACTCCAGAGATGGCATTATTTTCAATCGGACCGTTTCTCCAATAGCCGTTTTGGTGCATGAGCTGCCACAAATCTTCAATATCCTCTGCACACCTTCCAATCAAAAGCGGCTTCAAATACTCTTCCACCACCAGCTTCACTGCCAGATGACGGTAGGCAAAAGTGGCACAGCCCAAACCATAAAGCCCGGGCTCGCTGGTCTCCACCTTAACCACCACCAGATTAATCCCCTCCGGAGCTGTGCAGATCACCTTAATATCCTGAATCTTAACTGCCATTTTCCCACTCCTTATGTTACTTTATAAATCCCGCCGCCGAACAGGCGGCAAAGCCTTGTCTTTATGCCTCAGGCCGGTAACTTTCCAAATCCCGGATCGCCTGCCGGATGCTTTCCTTTGTCACCGGATAGGGAGTGTGGGACAATTCCTGATTTGCCATGGTCACCTCCAGCACATCCTCCAAAGGATCGTCCTGCTCCAGCTCCAAATCCGCCAGACATACCGGAAGTTTAATAGACTGATTCAGCTTATATGCCTGCTCTAATTTCTCCCAATCCTTATCCATGATCAGATTCACCAAGGTCCCGTAGGAAACCACTTCACCGTGAAGATGATTTTTCTCAATATGCTTCCGGCTGGTCAGCCCGTAAAACAACGCATGAGCCACCCCGCCGTTATAATTAGGATGGACGGATACCGAGACGATTCCCGGCGAAACAATAATGTTTAACAGCGTATTCTGCAGCTCCTCGCTGACGGTTCCCTGTTTTGCATCCTCCATGGCTTTGGCCGCATCCTTCAGCATAGGATAAAAGCACATCCGCCCGGACGTGATTCCAAGCTCGCTTCCAAAGCTTAAGGCCTCTCCTGCCTTGGCGGACCAGGACGATTCCACATGCTTTGCCATGGCATCCCCGATCCCTGCCCAAAGATACCGCACCGGCGCGGCAAGGACAATCTTGGGATTGATGAAGCAGTGGGCCGGAACCTGCTTTAATTTGGGAATATCCTTAAAGGAACCATCCTCATTGTACATAATACTGATTTTTGTCACCGGAGCGCAGTTGGAGGCAATGGAAGGGATGGTAAAGACCGGTTTCCCTGCATAATCCGCCGCAAGCTTTACAGTATCAATGCACTTTCCGCCGCCTACGGCGATAACCATGTCCGCCGCCTTTACCTCCGGGCTTGCTGCAATCCTTTCCATATTGGCATAGGTAGCCTCATGGCCGTAGAGAAGCTCCCCGGTCACGGTAAGCCCTGCCTTAGAAAGAGCCGGAAGGACATATTCCTTTGAGGCGTTCCAGGCTTTCTCCCCATGGACCACCACCACCTTGTTTCCATATCTCCCCATCTCCACGGAAAATGCGTCAAACGCATCTTCTCCAATGGTAAATTGAGGCAGGTAAATCGATTCCAGTTTATTCATTTTCTTCTCCTTTTTTGTCTATA
The DNA here is from genome assembly GCA_949840805.1 of uncultured Lachnospiraceae bacterium. Classification (GTDB taxonomy): domain Bacteria; phylum Bacillota; class Clostridia; order Lachnospirales; family Lachnospiraceae; genus Brotaphodocola. The sequence goes on from CATKXR010000001.1 coordinate 51,842, forward strand.
CCAATCCATCAGTTCAAATCTGCCCTCTCAGGATCTGACACTGCCAGGTCGTAACGCCGACTTTCATGGGAATGGGCTGCCAGCACCCAAAAATACGCATTTCTCGTACCTGGCGAGGCGGCTGTGGGATGATATCCCCTGGGGGCAAGAATCATGGTCCCGCTGCATACGGTGTGAACCGTCACACGATCAATGTCTCCCGGCTCAACATAGCTTAAGTGCAGCCCGAAATGAGGCGGATCCATGTCAAAATAACAGTATACCTCTTCCAGGTCCTTCTCATGCTGATGAGGCGGCCAACTGGTCCAGGCCCCGTTTTCACTCCAGGTAAGCCCTGCCAGCAGGCGGGAAGAAGGGACCTCCGGATTAACAGTCATAAAAACCTCCCGGCTGCCTACACCTTTTCCGTGGATTTGATGAATCTCCCCCAAAGGCAGATCCCGGTCAAAGGCCCGGAAAAACGGCTTCCCATATCCCTCGTCCACTGCCGCGCCCACATAAAAGCAGCAGTCCTCTTTGGCCTCAATCTCGATCTCCATGTTTCCGGTTATATAAAAGGAATCCAGCTTTCTGCAGTCATTTCCGATCCCGTTCCAGGATACTTTTGCCGCCCCTTTTACGCAGACCCCGTTCATCTCCTTTTCTTTGGTACAAAGCAGATAAGTCTTTCCCGCAGGCAGATTCAGCCGGTAAATAAATACCTGCTCACAATCTGCCTTTCCCGGAGCAATCACTTCATAAAACCCCTCTTTCTCTGGTGAAGTAAACTTCCACCCCTCCATCCTTTCTTTCGTTATTTCTCCCTGAATCATATAAACTCCTTCCCCTTTTTATTTTTTGTCACCATTCAAATTGCCCGCAAAAAGCTTCTTGCCTGAACAGTAACTTTTTTATACCCGTGAGCCAAATGATCTGCCAACACGGTTCCCAGATTTCCATAAATATACCGGATCATTTGGCAAATACATATGCTCACGAGTATAACCACTCCCCACGATCTGCTCTAAATCAAAAACGTACAGAACGTCCTGGAGAACACGCAAAGCAAAAATACCGCCACATATCCGATCAAAAACGGAATCTCCGCCTTTGCAATGTCTCCCATCTTCAGCTTTGACACCGTGGAAGCAGAGAATATATTCACGGCCACCGGCGGTGTCATGGTGCCTACCACGTTGGAAATACATACAATCATACCAAAATGAATCACGTCAATGCCCATGCTCTGCGCAATCGGCCACAGCACCGGGACCAGTAAAACCGCGATAGCCGTGCCTTCCATAAAAGTCCCGAAAATCAGCAGGATAACAGCCACCACAAAGCAGAATAAGGTTGCATTTAGATTCATGGCAATCACTGCATTCACTAGGGCCTGAGAAGCTCCCGAAAAGGTAAATACCCAGGAAAACGCCGTGGACGCTGCGATAATAAACAAAAGCATGGCTGAGCTTTTCGCTGAATCCTTCAAAATCGGAATTAAATCCTTAAAAGTCAATTCCTTGTAGATAAACAATCCGGCTATGGCCGCCCACACCACTGCTACTGCCGCGCTCTCTGTGGCGGTCAGCATACCAGAGTAAATACCACCCAAAATAATGATCGGGGTCATAAGGGCAGGGATAGCGTCAATAAGGATTTTGAATATCTCTCCACCACTTCTCTTCACGCTCTGCTTAGGCCATTTCTCCTTATTGGCAAAGTAGATGACCTCCGCCATCAGCACTGCCATAATGGTAACACCGATCATCATTCCCTGCTTAAACATGTTTCCCACAGAAGCCCCTGTCAGGGTGCAATAGATAACCATAATAATGGAGGGAGGAATGATCGGCCCTAAGCCGCCGGATACCACCAAAAGCCCTGCCGTCCTGTCCCCCGGATACCCAAGCTTCACCATATCTCCGTAAAGCATGGTGCCAATGGCAATCACCGTGGCCGGGGCCGATCCGGACAGCGCCGCAAAGAAAGCACATGCAAGCACCAGGGCAAGGCTCATACCGCCCCGCACATTTCCCACCAGACAGTTGGCAAAATTCACGATTCTCTTGGAAATACCTCCCTGGGTCATCAAATTTCCGGCCAGGACAAAAAACGCGATAGCCATAATGGAAGTAGACTGAAGTCCGCCAAAAATCCGTTGGGCGATAACGGTGGAGGACGCTGACAGACCTCCGAAAACAACCGAACAGAGGGAGGCCACCCCAAGAGAGATGGAAACCGGCACGCCAATGACTAGGCAAAAGGCAAAAGCTGCAAACAAGATTATCCCTGCGTTCATGAAGCCACCTCCTCATCCTTTTTCGTAAAAGCCATGATCTTTTCCACTAAAGTGACTGCCTGGATGATAAGAATCAGCCCAAAAGAAAGCACCAGGGAAAAATACATAAATGACATGGGAATCTTTAACACCGGCGTAGTCTGGCCGGTCTGCATCTGTTTGAGAAACAAGGCTAGCCCGGCCTTCACCATCACAAAGGAAAAAACCTCCAATACAATCTGCTCCACCAGATCCACTACCTTTCGGACAACACCGTGAAGCTTGTCGATCACCGCGGTCACTGCCACCTGAGTGCCGTCCCGCAGCCCTACCTCAGTCCCCAAAAGAGCCATATATGTCATGCTGTACAAAGCAATTTCTTCTGTCCAGGGCATAGAAGCTTTGATCAGATTCCGGTTCACCACAGAAATAAAGTAAGCCAGCACCATGGCCACAAAAGCGGCAATCATGACTGCATATTCTGCGGTAGTGATATATGACAATACTTTTTTCAGTCCTTTCATAATCTTCTCCTTACTTTAAAAATTCTGCCGCCAAACAGGCGGCATAGAAAATTACTGTACAGCCGCTTTTGCCGCGTCTACCGCCGCAACCCATTCCGCATCATAACTTGTCCCGTTTTTCTCCTGCTCCGCCTTGTATGCCGCCTTCATTTCTTCCACATCAATATCATAAAAGGTGACGCCGGCCCCTTCCAGATTTCCTTTTGCTTCCTCATTGGCCTCGTCCAGATACTTCCACTGCTCTCTGCAGCCTTCCCAGACAGCTTCCACAAACGTATCACGCAGATCCTCCGGAATCTTATTCCAGGCATTGTCGCTCATGCAAAGAGGAATATAGACAAAACAATGTTTTGTATTGATTACCGAATTTACCCCTGCCTCATAAAACTTATTGATCCAACAGTTGGACACGGCATTTTCACATGCGTCGATAGTTCCCTGCTGCAAGGCCGTAAACTGCTCCGAGGCAGACAAGGCAATGGGGTTTGCCCCAAAGGAGGTGAAAGCCATCAACTGTCCGTCATTTTGCATTACACGGATTTTCACGCCCTTAAAGTCAGTCATAGACTGAATAGGCTTTGTGGAAAATACATCCCGAAAACCAGATTCCATATACCCAATCACATGGATTCCCTGCGCGTTGGCCTTTGCCTGAATCAAATCCCCAAGCTCATGCTCCACCGCGTAATTGGCCTGATCCGTGCTGTCCCACAAAAATGCCTGATCCAATATGTTCATCTCCGGGATATAATTGGCCAGCACTGAGTTTGCACAAGAAGCAATATCCAAATCCCCCTGGATTGCCATATCAAGCGTATCGCTCTCCCCGCCCAAGGTGCCTCCCGCCTGTACGGTAATGGTAATCTTCCCCTCTGTGGCCGCTGATACACACTCAGCGATTTTGCTGGCCCCCTTATAATAATTGGAAGATGTATTGTCCACCATAGCCAAGGTTAAATTAATACTATCCCCTGAGGCTGCCGGAGCCGCCGCCCCTCCTCCTGCCTGGTTTTCCCCGCCTGACGCCCCGCCGGAACCGCCACATGCAGTCAGACCCACTGCCATCGCAAGCGCCATAGTAAATACCATACCCTTTTTCATAAAATACCTTCCTTTCTTGAACCTTTGATTCATGTGTAAGTGATTTATCAAAACAATAAGATGTCTGATGAATTTAGATTATCACATCAGACATCTTATGTCAATAGTTTTATTCATTTTTTTCAATATTTTTCTATATTTGTTAGTTAATCAGTGCTTTTTACCAATAATACATTTTAAAATTAATCAGACGTATGATGATTTTGGCGTCAATCAGACATACAGGCTTTCATCGGCTTTCCCGCTGCTGCAGTCATTGCTGCTTCTGTTTTTGCTTCTGCTTCTCCACCTCGTCCAGAATGGTTTTCCGGTTGCGGTTTAAATGGCCAATCATACCGCATCTGGCCCCCACCGCATCCCCGGAAGCTATAGATTCTGCAATTGCCTGGTGATAGTACAGGGTATGTTCGGAAAGTACATTTTTTGTCACCTTCACAAACACAGGAATCCCCGTAACAATAATCTCCATCAGCTTATAAGCAATCTGGTTTTTAGAGCATTTGGCAATCTGTTTATGAAACTGGATATCATATTCATAGTAAGAGCGTCCTGCCACAATCTCCTCCCTGGTCTTAGCCTCCAGCTCCAGAAGCTTCTGACAGTCCTTATAGGTGGCATTGGTTGCCGCCATGGCGGCAATCTCTGGCTCCAGCATCAGCCGGATGTCAAAAAAATCCAAGGCTTTTTTTGGCAAATCCGTATCTTCCTCATAAAATCCCATGGGATCCGCCTCTGCCGCCGGCGCCTTCTGTTCGGCAATATAAGTGCCGCTTCCCCGCATCACCTCAACCAGCCCTTCAAATGTAAGAATCTTTATGGCTTCCCGTATGGTGCTGCGGCTGACACTGCAAATCTCCATCAACTGAAATTCGTTGGGAAGCTTATCCCCCTTTTTCATCTCCTTGTCTGCTATATACTGGCGAATCATCTCGGCCGCCTGTTCTGAAAGTGATTTTCCTCCTGATGATGTTTGTCGATTCATATTCTTTTCCTCCAATTTGTTATTTACAAATTTTGATGCCTTTCCATCTGTTATTCATCCCCGCTTCTTATCCTGTCTCAAATACTGCTCAATCACACACTGACGGGCCTTTTCCCCTTATCATAATTCACCCTTACCAGCAAGATATCCTCCGTATAGCCTCCAATCCAGTCTGCGTGTCCCTTTTTCTTACCGTATCACGGTACGATTCTAATTCCATTGTACCATATGTCATCAATTTCCGCTAGAAAATTGATGGCCTGCTTGTACGTCAGCACAATTCCATTGTACCAGCCCGCTTATGCGACGGCAAATCTTTACACATTTTTCCGAATTTTCTCATTTGTATATATTTTCCATAATCATCTTTATAAACATATAGATTTTTGTCAAAATATGAGAAAATAAAATTAGTAGTTCACAAATTCCCCAAATTATGCTATAATGCATTTTGTAATTGAAACGGGGGTATAGCTCAGTTGGGAGAGCGCTTGAATGGCATTCAAGAGGTCATGGGTTCGAATCCCACTATCTCCATTTCTGAATTAAAAAGTCCATCCGTTATTGGTTTTAAAATCAATAGCGGATGGTATTTTATTTCTAGGACATCTGCAGATGCTTTTTCTGTTTTGCGCAGTCAGAAAGATACAAATTGATAGGTGTTTGGTACGGGATACCGGAATCCGGATTTCAAAGATATCCGGTGAGATTGACCAAATCCTCAATTTTACAAGAATGCTCTTTCGTCTTCCTGTTATAGCTGATTCCCACTGCCAGAATCCTACCTGTATATTTCGGCGTTTCTCCCATTTTTCCCAGAAAACGCAATGCGTAGTTTTTATTCTTAATCTGCCGGATTGCTTCCTCCGGCTTACTGTCCGTCTTCAGCTCTAAAATAAACGCATCTGCTCCCCTGCGTTCCGGATAAAAAATAAAATCCACATATCCTTCACCAGCTTTCTCTTCCCGTTCCACACGATATTTATTCCGGGCGGCAAGGTAAACCAGATTAACCACGGCAGACAATTCAATCTCGCTGTTATAAGAAAAAATCGGTGATTCTGTATCATGCGCAAATTTTAATATTTTACACATTGTCCTGGTATCACCTGCCAAAGTAGCTTTTAACATCTTTTCAGATTCTTTTGCCAGGTTGTATATATACCCAAGGTTATAGTTGGTAAGCAGCAATTCATCAAACTTATCCATCAATTCCCTGTTTGGAACAAACACCGCCCCATTCTCATAGGTCAATAACCCGTATACCACCATGGCAGAATAAATCTGATCCTTTGTGTATAGCTGCATATCCGTTGCCGCATATCCCTGAAGCTTGATATCAATACGTTCTCCGGAAACCATCAGGGCCAGATCATCCCGGACATCTTCTATATTATTGCGAATATAATAGAAAATTTCATCATACGGCCCCGAGCCAGTCCAATAGCTTCTGATCTGATTATCTGACAAAGCACACACCACCGATCTGGGATTGTATATCCTGTCCCCAGCCGCCGTATGATAACCATCATACCAAAAAGCCAGTTTCTCCCTCGTAATCCGTGGATTCAATGTCTTACTGACATAAATTTCATAAAGCTGGTCAACTTCCCTCTCCAAAAAACCGAAATACTCACCAAATTTCACCCTGGTTGCCATATCATATTCCACGAACATATTCAATTCCGATCCTCCTGAGTATTTTGCAATAGGAAGGATTCCTGTCATGTATGCCAACTCTACATATGCTTGTCCCTTCAACAGATTATGTGAAAATTCAAGATAATCCCGCTTGTTCTTTTCCAAAATAAAATTTCTTTAACTGCTTTCTCGTTTCCAAAACAAAAAAGACTGGCTTCTCTTTGATAATGTTTCTTTCTGCATTTCAAAACATCAAAACCTCCTTTTTTCCCCACTTTCTTCTATACTTCCTCATAATAAGTATCCGGCTTATCCGGATCAAACGTTTCATTCGCCCACATTACCGTCACCAGCTCCTCTGTTCCGATATTCTCAATATTATGTGTATATCCGGCAGGAATATCCACTACTTCCAGCTTTTCTCCCGAAGTGATAAATTCTGCCCCCTGCCCTGTTATCATATGACGAAGCTTAATCCGCGCGGTTCCCCTGACAACCAAAAACTTCTCGACTTTCGTGTGATGCCAGTGATTTCCTTTTACAATCCCCGGCTTTGCAATATTCACAGAGAACTGCCCGAAATCCTTTGAATGTATGAATTCTGTAAAAGACCCTCGTTTGTCTTTATTCATTTTAAGCTCATAACAATAATCTTTGGGTTCTAAATAGCTCAAATAAGTGCTGTACAGTTTCTTTTCTAAAAGACTTCCCACATAAGGGATTTCCAGCCGGTTTCTTTTTTCCTTAAAGGATAAGATCATCTCTGCCAGCTCGCCGACCGTAACCTGATAAACCTCCTCGATTTCCGGATACTTTTCCTGCCCCACTTCCTTCCCATCAATACAGGAAATCATCCTGTCCACCACATCGTCTATATATACCAGCCTCATCCGGGCATCCGGATCATTTATCCGGATCTTTAAATCATGTGAAATATTATAGCAAAACGTGGCGACAACACTGTTATAATTAGGGCGGCACCATTTTCCAAAAACATTGGGAAGACGAAAAATCGAAAGTAAGGAACCGGAACTTTGTGCAAATTCCTGTAATATTTTTTCTGCTTCCCTTTTGCTTTCTCCATAGGCTTTGTGCCGTGTGTCTATGACAGTGGAGGAATATATGACCGGCAGCTTTTTATGCTTCTTTTCAAGCAGTTTTACGATATCTTTTGTAAATCCCACATTTCCCGTATAATATTCTGCTTCATCCATTGGCCTGTTGACTCCTGCCAGATGAATCAAGACATCGCATTCCTCTATATACTGCTCCAGTTTTTCTGACGACGTATCCCGATTACAAAGCAATAGCTCTCCATACTTTCTGTTTTTCAGCTCCATAATCAGATTTTTTGCAATGAATCCGTTGGAACCGGTAATCAGAATCTTCATCTTATCTTTTTCCACTTTTTCAACCGCTCCCTTACATAAGATAATTCTAACAATTTTTCACTTACCTGTTCGACATTTAACTGCCTGGTATTGGCGGAAGTAAATTCCGTAATGCCGACCCGCTTCAAATTTCCTTTGATAAAGTAATGATCATAATTCAAATCCCTGTTATCAGCCGGCACCTGATAATAATTTCCACGGTCAATCGCCCTGGCGCACTCCTCGTTTGTGAGTAATGTCTCATGCATCTTTTCCCCGTGCCGGATTCCTATTATGTGGATATGCGATTCGACTCCAAAAACCCTTTCCACTGCCTGCGCTAATACTCCTACTGTGCAGGCAGGCGCTTTTTGGACCATAATATCTCCGGTTTGCGCGTTCTCAAAAGCATATAAGACCAGCTCCACCGCTTCATCCAGGCTCATCAGAAAGCGCGTCATCCCCGGTTCCGTAACCGTCAATTCTTTTCCGGCCATAATCTGGTCGATAAACAGCGGGACCACTGACCCCCTCGAACAAAGTACATTCCCATACCTTGTGCCACAGATCAAAGTTTTTTCAGGAGATACTGTGCGTGATTTTGCGACAAAGACTTTTTCCATCATTGCCTTGGATGTTCCCATTGCATTAACCGGATACGCGGCTTTATCCGTAGATAAACAGACCACCTTTTTTACGCCGGTCTCGATTGCCGCAGAAAGCACATTCTCTGTTCCCAATACATTTGTCTTTACTGCCTCCACAGGAAAAAACTCGCAGGACGGAACCTGTTTTAATGCTGCTGCATGGAATATATAATCTACGCCATACATGGCACTTTTCACACTCTGGATATCCCGCACGTCCCCGATATAAAATTTTATTTTCTGAATACTTTCGGGATATGCCGACTGATACTGATGACGCATATCGTCTTGTTTTTTTTCGTCTCTGGAAAACACACGGATTTCCCGGATATCCGTCTGTAAAAATTTATTTAAGACGGCATTTCCAAAAGAGCCTGTCCCACCTGTAATCATTAATATTTTATTCTTAAATATTTTCTGTCCCTGTTCCATACTGTTTTTGTCCCTGTAATAATTTTTTATAAAACACACTTCCGATATGCTGCGGATTTAACGGATGGAAAACTGCCTTTTCGATTTTTCTGAAATCATCATCATCCTTTTCATAGCATAAAAGAGAGTCAAGAAGTTCATAAACAAAATACATTTTACTGCCTTCACAGATGCCTTCTTTTATTAACAATTCTCTTACGCCCGATAAAATCCTGCTTTCCGTTTCTTCCTCCCCGCCTGTTTCCTGGATACATTCCTTTACGATTTCATCTACACAAGTCTTAAAAACAAATTCCAGTTTTTCCTCCGGAGATAACGGACAATTGGCAGCCTGCAGATTTCGCAGTTCTGTTGTCAATTCTGCAATTCTTCTTTTGCCTATTAATTGTATATAGTCTTCCTTCAAAACATTCCAGCCTGAAAATAACCTTTTATGTTGTTCATATATTTCATTATACATAGAATGCACATACGGATAATATTTTCCAATGGATGCATTCATTTTCGGATCCCCGTATATGTAATGAATATATACGGGTTCCTTCAGGACCAGTGCAGAATGAATATAGTCTGCAATGCTGATATTATACAGGACATCCGCCCCATATACGTCATTGCGAAATTGCTGCCTCTGCATTATTTCCCGACGGTACAGATTTGCCTGGTTATATGCTAATGAACTGGAAATGAAATAAACCCATGCTTTTCTTACTTCCTCAGCATTTTTATAATATTTTTCCTGTGTTACAAGTCCGTCCAGCCTGTATTTGTCATATTCAATGATCTTTTGGTCTGAATCGCACAGATGCGCAATGACTTTTGTCCATATAATATCCGGATGATATTCTTTTATTTTTTCAGCCATCAGCGACAGCGCCCCTGCTTCCAGCTTATCGTCAGAATTTACAATGTAAATATATTCTCCCTGGGCAGCCTTGATCCCATTATTGAAGCTTGCGTATATCCATTGATTTTTTTGGTGGATGACCCGGATTCTTTTATCCTGAGCCGCCATTTCATCAGCCAGGCCTGACGTCTTATCCGTGGAACCGTCGTCAACAATAATCAGCTCAAAATTTGTATAATCCTGCTCCAATATGCTTTTTACGGCTAACGGAAAATATTTTTCGTTATTATACACAGGCATTATCATACTAAACATTAACATTCCCTACTCCTTCAGCTCAAACTCCGGGCGCAACATAATCCCGTACTTCAGAATTTCAGCTCCCTGATATTCTTCAATGTTTCTCCATAAGGCCTTCCTCTCCCAAACAGCAAGGTGGTTCCCAGGACAAACCCCTTTACTCCTTTCGGCGCATATTCTAAAATCTTATCTGAGCTGCAGGCTCCATCCCAGTAAATTTCAAAATCCATATCCTCCTTTATGGACAAAAGCTTTGTTATCTTCTTTCCTACATAAGGCAGATACATCTGTCCTGCATTTCCCGGATTGACTGACATCACCAACACTTTTTTGACAATACGCAGCATTTCCATCACGGTCTCCACACTGGTTCCCGGATTGATGGCAATCCCCGGAACCATCCCTGCATTGATGATTTTTTGTAAAGTGGTGGAGGGATGGTATTCCGCCTCAGGATGAATATACACGGTATCCCCTTTCCGTAAACTCCCAAGAAACAAATGAATACAGTTATTGGGATGCTCGATCATCAGATGCACGTCCAAAGGTGCTTTGGACGCCCCTGCTATATAACGCATATCGTTTAAGGACATGGCGAAATTCGGAACATAACGCCCGTCCATAATATCGATATGGAAAGAGTCGATGCCGCCTTCTTCCAGATCATTCACTTCCTTCTCCAGATTGCCGTAATTAGCGCACATCATGGAGGCTGTCAATTCAAATTCCATTTTTGTTTTCCCCTCGCTTTTCCCTTGTGGCATTTATCATGTAAGCATCCGGCATCCTGTATGATATAGTTTCAAATTTTTCTGATGATACCGAAAATATAAGGTTAATAAATTTTCTCCCAGATAACCTAAATAGCGGTCACTGCGTTCCCATCCTTTCGGTATACTCAGCTCTTCGATTCTCTGAAGGATAGGGAACAGCCATCTGCAGTAATTTGATAAAACCTGCTTTTTTGCAATGACCAGATTATAATTATACAAATACGGCTGCCCTGATATTTTTTCAAATTCTTCCATATATTCCGGCTCCGATTCCTGCAAAGCCTGCTTCATGGCTTCCCAGTCCGATTCCTTCACATATCTTATATGATGCTCCCGAATATCCGGTTCATGCAAAGTCGGAAACGGCAGCACGGCATCTATATTATTGGCTTTCATCCGCATTAAATCTTCTCTCGTAATATCCAATACGCGCCGATAATGAAAAAGCCCGTAATACGCTGCCTTTTCTGCAGGGTCCTCCTCATTCAGCCGGTTTTTCCACAGCCAGTAGAGAGCTGTCAGCTCGCAGTAATTCACATTTTTTTCAGAAATATGGTCCCCCGTATTATCGCAAAGATCGGCAATACGTTCTTCCGTCAATGACGCCCCCACCTGTAAAAACGTAATCCAGGAAGGAAAATCATAAGATTTTGTCAGGCTGCGGTCTCTGTGGAACTTTGCCATAAAGACCTTCAGTCCGGCCTCATCTCCCTCAAAGGGAGCGTCTAAACTATGTACAGAAGGAAATATTCCTGTTTTTAAAAAATATTTTTCCATTAAAGAAGAACTTCTGACAGAATCCATACAGGTATAATGGTGAAATCCATATTGTTCCAGCTTAAAAGCGATTTCCGGATGAATGTCCTCCGGCGTCCCGACCAAAATATAAATATTGTCCTGATTTCCCCCGCAGGCAAAAGACCCGATTTCTCTCACAGGCAGTCCGGCTAACATAGACGGGTTTTCCTGTTTCGAACTCACAAGAAAACCTTGTATAGGATATTCCGGATACAAGTTTTTGACTGCATAGTATATCCCAAGTGCAAATGACCTTGCGCCATATATCACTAAATCCATTTTTCTTTCAAAATCCTCTCCGATTTGTCCCAAAACGCGCTTTTTTTGCCTTTAATTTTCCACAAAATGCTTTTTTGCATGGACAATCTTATACTGTTTTTCATGCTGCTTTATATAAATTGTGAATAGCCGTTCCGCCAGGAAGCCCATATACCTGTTTTGGTACGGATTTTCCTTCTTTTTACAATGTGTTTCACAGTAAGACAAGATCTCAAAAAGCCATCTGCAATAATCATCAAAAATCATTTTTCGCGCAATAAACATATTATATCCGTAATAATAAATCCCGTTTTGTATGTCTCTTGCGCTCTCCAGATATTCGGGAAAGATTTTTTCAATTCCTTCCATCATGACCTTCCAGTCATCCAAAATATGATCTTGTTCATACACAGCAGCCACAGACGGAAAATTTAAAATCGGAATCGTCACAACAATATCAATATCAGAAGACGACAATTTCAAAATCTGTTCTTTGTCTAACTCAAAATGCCTCCTGTAATGGCACAGCCCGACATATTTAGAAGCTGTATTTTTCCATATCCAATAAAGTCCGGTCAACTCACAATATTCCCTGTTTTTTTCGGAAATATTATCTCCCTCGTTATCCCGCGCTTCACATAAGACTTTTGACGTCAGTTCCGCTCCGACCTGTATAGGGATCTCCCAGGAAAACCGGCTCATATCCTCTTGTAAATGCCTGTCCATATGGCATTTTGCCACATAAACCTTTACATCCGGATCCTCATCCTTTTTCCCCACATCCAAAAGTTCTTTCTCCAAAAAAAGATATTTCCTTCCGTTTCGTTTACAATATTCCATAAAATAATTGCCGCGGATATGGCTCCACAAATCACTTTCAAAAGTCACAGGAAGAAAATTGTGAAAATCCCATTGACGCAGGCATTCCAATATGGAATTCAAGTTTTTTTCCATTGCGGCAATCACAATCAGAATATCGGAAGATAATGTATTCTTTGCTTCTTCCAGAGAAATAACGGATTTTCCAAGAAGCACAGACGGGTTGCAATCCTTTTGCGAAACCACAAAACAGACAGGATCCAGATTATATGGTTCACCCATTAAACAGGAGGCAACTTCAACAGCTACGATCCTGGCTCCAAAAATTGCAATCTGTTTTTCCCGGCAAAGTCTCTCGATAACATCTTTTGCATAGTAATCCCGGACTATTTTCTCCACTTCTCTTTTCCTTCCTGAATCATCGTTCTTCTTTAATAAAATTTCTGTTTTCCGAAAATATCTCGTTATATATTTTTATGATTTCCTTTGCATTTTGCTCTTTTGAGTAGGCCTGACGGGCATAGCTTTGTCCGCATGCTGCAATTTTTCTTGATTGTCCCCGGTCACGGACAGCTTCTGCAATTTTTTCCGCCAGTTCCCTGCCATTTCCTCTTTCATATAGAAATCCTGTCTTTTTATCCTCCAGCAATTCCATAGTTGCCCCTGCTTTTGCACCTATTACAAGGCACCCGGAAAGCTGGGCTTCTACCGTCACCCTCCCGAAAGCTTCCGCCTTTGAACATACCACTACAATATCCGTCTTTTGATAAAAATCAGGAATATTATCCTGTTTCCCGCAAAATATAATTTCCTCTTCCAACTGATATTTTCGTACCAGCATGTGAAGATACTCTATATAATCCTTATCTCCGCCTCCCACCAATAAAACCTGAAAATCCAACTTGTTGTTTTTCAAAATACGGGCCGCTTCTATGATATCTTTCTGACCTTTCAGTTCCGTCAGGACTCCGATGACAGCCAATACAATTTTTTTACGTTCCAACAGGTCATTTTTCGGATAATAGTAATCGTCAATCTTTACGCCATCGTATATAATTCTCTCTTTTGATTCATCAAAATCTTTGTAGCATGATTTTATATATTGCGAAACAACTATTATCTTTGCCGACTGATTTATCCGTTTTATCGCGTCATCGTAATGGATAAACGCATATCCCTGCTCAGATATATTCTCCCGTATATGCCAGACCCATGGAATTTTCGTGTTTTTTGCCGCAATGGCGCCCACATATGTGTAAGTAGTGTTATTGTGAACTAACTTGACACGATGTCCGGCAATAAACTCCTCCAATTCCTGAATGGCATTTTTATTCTCTTTTTCCATGATTGTTTCGAAGTCAGGCCTCTCTCTGTTCGTTTCCTTCCCCCAATGCCTTGACGGAATATATGTAAAATCAATATGATTCTTCTGCAGCACTTCCTCTCCGTTTCCATATTCAGGTAAAATAACAGCCGTGGATATCCCTTTTCGATTTAATTCAACATTTAAGTCAACCATACAGAGAAAAGCGCCGGAAGACGAACTATTGTCCGAAGCCATGAATAAAATATCAATTTCCTTTTTATTTAACATATGTTCTTTCCTGAACTGTCTTCCATATAGTGTGGACATGTCCTCGAACAGCTCTTCTGATATTTTCCATATGTCAGTAAAACCATAGAAATAAAGATTTTCCAGTATTTCTTTGTGCAATACCGGCAACGTAGCGATGATGACACAGGCTTCATTTTTATAAGAATGCAACTCCCCGATTTCATATACGGGCGTCCCCAGATAAAAGGCCTCCGTTTTTTCTGATACGGCAAAGCCGATTACGCGATTTTTCAATCCCTGAAAACACAAACGGGAATATACCAGTTTTCCTACCATACCTGCACCATAAATGATAAGGAAGCTTTTAGTTTTCATCTCCTGAACAAATCGCTGTTCTTCCATCTCAGGCTCCTCATTGACTTTTTATATAAGTTCTTTCTTTCCGTTTTCCAAACATACACGAAGTTTCCTTATATCAGAAAAATACTGTGCATGTTCTCTTATCCAGTCTTGCGGCTTATTCCACCACTGCAATTTTTCTAAAAATTCTTTATCACTTTCAGAAAATCTGTTTCGTATCCATTTGGCCGGTACTCCGCCTACAATCGTATACGGTTCCACATCACGGGTCACAACCGCGCCTGCAGCGATGACCGCCCCGTCTCCAATGGTTATTCCCTCCATCAACTGTACATTTTTCCCTATCCAGACGTCATTTCCCACATCAATTACATGCCCGCTTCTGGTGTATCGAAACTCTTCATATTTCTTTTCAGACACATAACAATGTCTGAAGGCTTTATTTTCCGGTGAATAAAATGCCGGATGTATGGATACAAACTGCCTGCTTGGATGCTGCCCTCTGATAACGGACACCCCTTCTGCAACTGCACAATATTTCCCTATCACGACATTCTGTAATTTTATATGATCTCCCACATAAGAAGCATATCCCATATAAGAATGCTCTATAAGACAATTGTTCCCGATATAGTTTTCCCCTTCGAACTCACTGTCAGCATCTAGCCTGGAACCGTTTCCCACCCGCACTATGTCTGCAGAATAGGGGGAATTCACAAGGCAGGAATTCATACCGCTTTCAGACAATTTTTTTTCGACCTCGCCTCTGTACTTTTCAGAAACATCAATAAAAATTTTAATCCTGTTTTTATAAGCATTTAACTCCGATATGCTTACGATCTCTTTGCCTCCAAGTTTTGTACCTGCTTTTCTTACATCTGAGTCGGCATATTTCCATATCTTGTCCTCTCCCAATTTCTCCATCCATCGTTTTCCGTTCTCCCCTGCTCCATACAAAATCAGTTTTTTATCCATTTTTTATGTTGTGTTTATGTCAATAAAAACACATAAACCCCTTTCATCCATTTTCACGGCAACGGTTGCTTTATCTAATGAAACAACGAATCATAATCAACTCTTTCAAAAACATCTAATATCCCGCCTTTTGTCGCGTTATAGATCTTTACTTTCCTGGCCTCGGCAATTGCTTTTAAGCTTTCATACTGCCTCCACAAATTATTTCTTGAATATAATTGCAGGCGAAACTCTTCTCTTATTCTTCCGTCATTTAATGCATATAAATCTTTATCTCCTACCAGGCTTTGGCCTCTGTCATAAAAATAATCATATTGTCTTGAAAGGATTTCACTATGCTCAATACCGACCAGATATATAGATTGAAAACCCATATAGATTGCCAGTTGAATACAGTCGATTGTGACAGACTGCCCGCACATCATTTTATTGGTTATATCTATTTCATCGTAATAGTCATAATTTATTACATCCAGATACATGTAATTCACATTTTTTCTTTTAAAACTGCCACACTGATCGATCAGCCTTTTTTCTGATATATTAAAAAAATAACATGGTTCTCCGCTGTTGTTTCCGATATCCGACAGCCATTTATACGCCGAATCTTCATCAAATATATCCGTATAGGTAAACTGGGCCAGACAATAATAGTCAGGATTCACCGTCTTATAATCCTTATGCAAATAAAAATTGGAAACCACCATTTTTTTTGCGTCTTTCATCTTTTTCAAATCCGTATTTTTTATACTTGGCCCATTTCCTATTATAAATATTGTTTCTCCCTGATGAATGTTTTGAAATCTCTTGTTTCTATGAATAATATCCCGGTATTCAGATGGAACCATAATCTCTGACTGCATCATATGTTTGTAAAAAGGTTTTTCCTGCCCGATGTCGTTTAATGTTACGATCACCTTATCAAAGGAATATTTGTTTTTCAGCTCATTAAAAATCTCATTCTCTTTATAAAACGCAGAAATTACTATGGCATCTATTGTATCCCAATTGACTTTATCAGCATGAAGGACCGCCTTGCCCCAAAATGTCTCTCCGCATTTTCCGTTATCAATTATTGTTTCGATCTTATATTTTGCGATATCTGTATACTGGAAAAGCCTCACTGTGTTCTCAGCCGCCCCCCACACTGCAACACTCTGCCTGCCCTTCAATATGGCCAGTTTTTCATTGATTCGTTTAATGCTTTCTTCAAGATACATTTTAATACCTCTTAATTTTTTTCGTATACAATGCAAATTTCAACTCCTGCATACATTCCTTTTCCAAATCATTTTCCATTTTTACAGACCATGTCACGCTGCCGGAAATCTCCGCTCTTCCCTTCATCCTGACGCGCAGATCTCTTTTCAATTTTTCAACATATTCTGAACAGAGCATTTTCCTGATTAGAATCAATTTTTGCTTTTTCAGTTTTATTCTAAATACGATAGTATCCGTCCCATGCAATTTTATTGTGCAGGTTTCCGTTATCTGGCCATATTTGCTTATTATTGTCTCAAAAATTTCAAAATACTCTTTTTCTATGTGTCCGGTAAGTGAAGTTCTCACTTCATCTTTTTCCAATAACCTTATATATCTGTTTTTAAGTTCTTCTGATTCTTCTGCCGGCAAACCTGCCTTCCGAAAAAACATTTCGCCGTCATATGGCCAGAATGAATCGGTAAGGCTCCTGTTCCCGATAAAATACGGCAAAAATGAATTGGGGGCATACACTGCATGGAATGCCGTCCTATGTGCGCCATCGTTCATTCCAAATGGATATTCTGTCACTGACCCGGCTCCGGAATGAGGAGAAAATCCTCTTTCTTTGATAGAATGAATCAACAGATCCACCCTCTTTTCCATCATCTTCTCCTCTTCTATTGACATTTCCGGCCAAAAATATTCGTTAAATCTGTTTTGCCAGTAAAACGGAAGCCCGTCTTTTCTCCGTTCCACATCCAATATTCTTGAAATAATGAAGAATTGAACTGCTGTTATCCTGCCTTCTAATGGTGTCAATATATCTCCGACATGCAGCCATACGAGCTCTCTCTTTTCTTCTTCCCTGTCAGAATCTTCTTTCATGAGGGCCTCAGACATTCTATAGGATAACATCCTTATAGAGTCTGAATGAATATCATACAGCTCAACATCAACGCTTATGAAATTGCCGCACCCTGCCAGATCGCTTTTCTCTGCAATATGTATCTTTTCTGAAATTTTCTTTTCCCGGAAGAACCACTCTTTATCGCCTACTATCAGAACACTTACATCTTCAAAATACTCTTTTAAAATCTCCGCTATATATACAGCCCGGAACGGTTCTTCTCCCACTACACAAATACTGCTATTTTTGCCATACTTACCTGGCAGTGATCCTCTGTTGTTTTTGAACCAAAACTCAAAATCCCGTATATTATTTTCGATTTCCCCGGAGTCTTTTATCCTGATTCCATACAATAAACTCCCGCAGGCACTGACCACAGGAATCACCTTTAAAGAGCTAAACTCCTGTTTCATTTTCCAGGCATCGGCTATTGCGTCTTTTTTATGATCCGAAATGATTTTCCTGCATTTTTCATTGATAAAATCACCTGTTTCCAGATTATTCAAATAATCACCCAGGGTAATTATCCCTACAAAAAAATCATTCTCATCAACTACAAACACCGTATTTTGCGTTTTGACCATATCATGGTATTCGCGGAAACACCTGTCAAGCTTTTCCTTTTCGATCTCACTTTTATGTAAAATAATCAGCTCATCTTTTTCCAGTATACGAATATCCATATTTATGATCCTTTCACATAAATCCACATTAATCTGGCTGACAGCCGTCCTTTATATATCTGTAAAATTCTTTCTCTATCCCATATACTCCTAAATATTCAAGATATTGATACAGGTCAATTATTTCCAAACTTTTTGTGTTTTCTTCTATATCTTTCATCATTTCATGCCGATATCTGTATGAGGAAATAACAATCGTATCCACATCAAATTCACTTAACTGTCCATATTCCAAGGCGGCGTACCCGTCAACCTTACCTTTATCATTGGATAAAATCCCGACAATATTGACCTTGTCTTTCCATCTTTTTATAAGCTCTCTTGTGTGTTCTCCGGCGCCTTTTAAAACCACATTTTTCTTTTTTAAATGTATGGGAATGATGGTGTCCATACACATTAATATCTGGTTTTCCCTGTCTTTATAAGCATCCCTTATTTCATCCTCCATGCACTTTTCTGCATTTGAGGTAACACTAGCCATCATATCCGCATGATCATACAGATAATTTATATCCGCATTTCTTATATCAAAACCAGGTTTTTCCATCATGGAATTCATCGCGTCTGAAAGCTGTTCTGTGAGAGCGATCAATTCTTTAATTGTCAGATCCAGCCTTACATGTCCCCAATGGACATGTATCGATTCACCTATGTTATCTTCAATACAAAAATTATCCTTATCAATTTCCTTTTGCGC
Source organism: uncultured Lachnospiraceae bacterium (assembly GCA_949840805.1). Taxonomy (GTDB): domain Bacteria; phylum Bacillota; class Clostridia; order Lachnospirales; family Lachnospiraceae; genus Brotaphodocola. Next base: position 70,971 of record CATKXR010000001.1, read on the forward strand.
CAAAAAAATGACCCCGGGATTAACCATTTTTTCTTAACTTCCTTTTACAATTTTTTATATGAATATAGTTTCTGTTTTGCATACCGGAAAGTTATCACCATTTTATAAAATTCTTTTTGAGACATCTCTATTCTCATATTGTCGTTTTGGATATGTACTTTTCCTCCCTCCGGCCGATCTAAAGGTTCGTTTAATTCTATGTCAAATTCATAGCCTTTTATCGTAATCTTCCCGCACCGCTTTGCTATAATCCCCATATGCCACGCCTTTCTAATAGTCGGAGAATGACAGGTAATCCTCCACTATTTCCTCATATCTTTTCTCCTCAATCAAATCAAATAACCGGTCCGCATATCGAAAAAAGATTTTCCCAAAAAAAGATTTGACTATATTGCAGTGAATCTCTAAATAGTATTTTTCTATATCCGTAATGTATTCTGAAGAAAAACTTCTCTTGTCAAAAATACATCTCACGATCAGGTAGGTAAACATTGTGTCTTTATCAAGTTCCCACCATTGATTGCTGCTATTCCACACTTTATTATCCCACGCATACTTCTGTATTTCTTTATCAAGCGGAATCCAAAACGGCAGTAAACCTTTACAGCTCAACTGATTAAAAACATGTACGCGGAACCCGTCTTTATCACATTTATTTTGATACATATAAGAATCTGTCAGGCCATATAAGAACTGTCTGTTATCGGAATGGATTTCCCCGTTATATCCCAGGCTTTCCATAAACCGGCGGAAATGATCCATATCTTCTTTTTTTACAAGCAGGTCAATATCCTTACCGGCTTTTAAACAGCCGGGTATTTCGTCATTTATATTATTACGAATTATGTAAGTGATTTTTTCCTGATTCAGCTTCTCAAAATAATCTTTTATTTTATTTTCATCCACATACCTGTCATGGCTGACCATTTGTCTTGACCTTTCTATAAGCGAAAAACTATGTGCATACATTCCTGCAGGAGAACTTATAAGAATCTTTTTTGGTCTGTCCGCAAAACGCTGCAGACATCATGGTACATTTTTCTGCAATCAACTGCGGCAACCGTTCCTTTTGCGAAATCAACCTGATTCTGGCACTTACTGTCCATCAAAAATTTCCATAATTTTTCCTCGTCAAGTTCGCTGTCCATTTCCAGATTTCTCACAAAGTAAGGGACACTTGTAGTAAAATCCTTTTCTCCCATCCTTATCCTGCCGGAAAAATTTTTAAAATATCTATGACCTACATTTACATGTTCTTCCGCCAGATAATAAAACGTATATCCATAATTGCCGCCAAGCATAACAATCTTCCCGTTATCCCGGATCATTTTTCCATATACGCTGTCCAGGCTGAAGGCATCCGGCCCGATATCCAGGTATTCTTCCCGTCCCATTCCTCCTATGGCAAATGAAAAAATCGGATGCCAGGTCCGGTTTACTTTTTCGCATCCACGGTAATATTCTGTCAAAATTCCAACCGCAGACGGAGATTTATCCCTGTCATATACTTCCTGATTACAAAAACTGTATGTAAATGTCGGCATGATCAATGTGCCTGTTTCTCCTATCACTGCTCTTAAAGTATCTACAATGGCCTTCATAAAATCATGCCGTTTTAACAGTGGCTTTCCAAATCCCATAAGATGGGAATGGACACATATAATATCGCCTTTTTCGATTCCGACCTGCTGCAGGCAATTGTACAGATCTTGTGTGGTTATTTTTTTTCCGTTTATCACCGATATATCTGACATGTCAAGTTTTCTCCCGTCAAATCATCTCCTGTAACCTTTTTCTGTCTATTTTTCCGTTTGCACTCATTGGCATCTCTTCAATCATTATAATTTTTCCCGGAAGCATATATTGAGGCAAATATTTTTTCATCTCGCATATCATATGCTCTCTATCGGTTTCTCCCTTATAAAACAACACAATTCTTTTCTTCTCATTGTCATATACGCAGCAGCATTGATGAATCCCTTCTATCCCGGAAACAATGGTCTCGATTTCACCTAATTCTATTCTGTGTCCCATGTGTTTGATTTGGAAATCTTTTCTGGTAATATAAAGCAATTCTCCATATTCATTGTATTTAACCAGATCGCCCGTCCGATAGATGTATTCGATATATTTATCATTTAACGGGTTTTGTACAAAGACTTCCGCCGTCTTCTTTTGGTTCTTATAATATCCTCTTGAAACCGATGTGCCTCTGACACAAAGCTCTCCTGCTTCCCCGTTCCCAACCCTTTGATTGTTCTCATCTAGCACCAGGATATCCGTGTTTCTGGCCGCCTTCCCTATAGGAAGCGGTTCATGATCCGCAAACTCCCTGTCAACAATATAGTATGTACATGCATCCGTTATTTCCGTCGGGCCATACAGATTGGCATACAGAATATCAGGAATATTTTTTCGCCATATATTCAACTGTTTATTTGGCATGACTTCCCCACAAAAGAGGACTCTTTTGAGGGTGTTTTTCAAGTCAACCTTTTTCAGGGCACGGAGGTTCGCTACTACGATCAGCGCTGACGGCACCCAGAAAATAGTGGTGATTTTATTCTCTTTGAGATACTGAAGCAGGGGTACCGGCTGTGAAAATAAGGATTGCGGTATAATATACATGGAAGCCCCTGTTTTCACCATGGAATAAATATCTAAAATCGAATTGTCAAAATAAAACGGAGCCTGATTTCCGAACGAATCTTCACTCGCTATCTCAAAAGTTTCTTCAACCCAATCTATATAATCCATAACCGACTGGTGTGTGATTGTCACGCCCTTTGGATCTCCCGTGGAGCCGGATGTGAAAAGTACATAAAGCAGATCCGCGTCACATGTGCGTTCTCTCTGTTCCATCACCTTTTCTTCACACAACAGATTCAATCCTGCAAAATCATAGTGACAGACATCAGCCTCCTCCTCATTTTCCATATCCAATGTGGTAATAATCAGCTTAGGCTGAAGGGTTTCCATTATCTTTTTCTGTCTTGCCAAAGGCAACTTAACGTCAATCACCGAATAAAAATTTCCACTGTATGCAATGCCGAGAAAACAGACGATCATGTCAAGAGATTTTGGCATTACAACGGCAACAGGTTCTTTGAAAAGCCCTTTCTTTACAATAACCTCTGCAAGGCACAAAGCCTTGTACCGCAGTTCACGAAATGTAATTGTTCTTTCTCCGTCTATGATAGCTATTTTTTCCGAATATTTTTCCGCTGTCTTATCCAGCCATTTTGTTATATTGTTGATCATATGCTGTTCCCTGTATATTTTTTTACCAGATCCAATATGGAATCCACAGTCTCAAAATTTTTTGCCACTACATCGTCTGCGTCAATTTCAATTTTATAAACGTCTTCAATATCTGCAATCAGCTCCATGACGGTAAACGAATCTAAAATATGGTCTTTCAGCATATCGGTTCCCTCATAAGCTTCAAAATCCTCATTTAATTCCGCCAGCATCTTTGTGATCTGTTCTCTCATCCTGTTATTCTCCTATCTTCTGAGAACGGCCTACATAATTTTTTATGATTATTTCCCTTCCGTTTACATACGCCTTTTCATTTTCTTCCATTTTTCTGGGAAGATAACACTTTCTGCAGACAGGTATGTTTTTAAAACCGCCTTGCTTCTTCATCATGTTTCTGGCTTCTTCTAATTTCTCTCCATGCCAGATGTCATATAAATTCTCTTTATTCAAATCTCCGATCACATTCATGTTTTCTTCATCATTCGAACACATCAATGCCTTTCCATCGGCAGCCACTACGATTCGCTGATATAGCTGAGGGCAGGAAAAATCCTCGTCATATACAATATCCGTATCATGATCCAGATAATCAATGAGAGGGTTGAACGCAATGGAATCCGTCACAGGCTCAAACAGGTTATAATACTCCTCCGCCTTATTTTTCATCGAAGGCCATATTCCCTGAATTTTAATCACAGGTTTATGTACCTGCATTTCTTCTTTTATCTCTTTAAATCGTTTTATCTTCTGATATATATCCTCAAACAACAACGGCTTTCGAATATTTTCATAATCCTCCCCTGTTCCGTCCACGGAAACCGTTATCCAATCCACGCCTGCATGAATCAATTCTCTGATAAAATCGTCTGTAAGCCGGCTCCCGTTGGTAAGAAATGATACTTCTCTTATTCCCTTTTCTTTCGCATATCTTATAAACGCAGTCAATTGGGGATGTAATGTGGGCTCTCCTCTGAAGCTAAGCCTGACCGCCCACACCTTTTTGCTGATTTCGTCAATAATTTTATAAAAAAGCGTTTCCGGCATTAACCTGGCAGAAACCTTTTCCTTAAACTCGTCCGTAATGGTATAGCACATCGGACACTTCAGATTACAGAGGGAAGAAGTCTCGATATCCACTAAAAGAGGCCATTCAGAAACGTATTGATTTTTTGCGTTTTCCACCCATGCCTCTCGGTATTCGTGATATCCCTTTTCCCACCCTTCGCTTCGGTATCGCTCAAACAACTCCATTCTTTTATCAGTTTCCAAATAATAATTGCCTTTGTTTATCGGCACATTCTGTAAAGCCAGATCCTCCCATTGTAAAACGTAATCTTCCTCCAGAGGCCTGTTTGCTTTTTTTCCAAGGACAGACGCAAGTTCGTATGGAGGGATTCCTGTACCAGGACGTTTGAAAGTCAGGTCCTTTTCTTCCAGCGTTTCTCCTTCTTCTATGCTGCGTGTCAGGACGATCGAGCGTCTTGCATTCTTTCTTGCCTGCTCCTCATTCCCTAAATGATCGATCCTCTCGTCTCCGCAGATCTGGTCTAACCGTCTTATATGTTCTCTGATCTGCAATGCATCATCTACATCCATGGCATGATAATGGTCATTGCCGGGAAGTGATTTATCCAATGTGAAATGCTTTTCCACCACATGGGCGCCTAAAAGATACGCGCTTTTTAACACGTCATATCCAAACTCCGGCCTGGTATGGTCCGAATACCCGATCTCCAGACCAGGAAACTCTTGTTTCAGGGCCGTAATCCGATATAGATTCGCATGATCGGCAGGCGTAGGATATTCCAATACACAGTGCATCAGGACAATCTCTTCTCTGTTTACATCTCTGATCACATCGATTGCCCTTTGAATCTCATTCAGATCAGACGCGCCTGTTGACAAAAATATCGGCTTATTCTTCCCCGCTATGTGCCGGATAAAAGGAATATTGGTAATATCTGATGAAGATATTTTGTAACAGGCCATATATTGATCCAGATAATCCGCCGAATCAAAATCAAAGGGAGTGGAAAAGAACTCAATGCCGCTTTTTTTGCAGTGTTCGGAGATAATCTTATATTCCTGTTCTCCAAAAGAATCATATTTTGTAAATAATTCATATTGGGACCGGGTGCTTTCTTCGTTTAAATCCCAATAAGACGGGGATTGCCTGGAAGCAATCTTCTTCGCCTTATAGGTCTGGAATTTCACCGCGTCCACCCCGGCCCTTTTTGCTTCGTCACACATCAAGAGCGCAGCATCCAGATTACGGATCCCTCTCTGCTTCGCTATATCGTAATAATTCACCCCGATTTCAGCAATCAGATACAATCCATTTTTTTGCTTTCTTTTCATATGTCCTCACCTAATATTAATTTTATTACCCTGTCCTGGCCCTGTTTGAAATCTTTACTTGTCAGCAATTTATACATTTCTTTTCTTACAGAAGGAGTATGTATCAGCCAGTCTATCGTATTTTTTATGGCAGACGGCTCCCGTTCCATCCCCATGCCCAGATTGATAAATCCGTTTCCAATACTTGCAAAAGTATGTTCTGTTTCCCTCTTATTCTGGGCAAGGACGATTGACGGCACCCCCATACATGCAAACTCATAGATCGTCCTGCCCTGTGCGGTAATCGCTAAGTCTGCCTGTTTCATATAAGAACTGACTCTCCTGACATCGTGGTGAACATAGATCCGATGACACGGGTCTTCTTTTATCTCGTTTTTATAGGGATATCCAAAACCTGTAATAATATGAAACTCTATCTCGGGATGATCTTGTGACACCTCCTGCAGGATCGGATAAATCTTTCTTGTAAGGTCGCTTGGGTCAGTCCCTCCAAATAAAACCATGATGTTTTTTATCTCTTCGGAGAACTTTTTAGGCGGCGTCTGCAAAAATTCGTCCCTGATAAAATAATATTCAAAACCATTGAACACATTATGTTTTCCTTTTCCTTCATAAAGGGCGTTGATTACACAGTCCGCGTATTCCGCCCCCATTCCCTTGTCCTCAAAATTGACTACCCGCGGCACGCTTGTTTTCAGTCTCGATATGTACTCGGCACTCGTATCCAGAATATCATTAATCACAATATCCGGCTTATACTCCTTAACAATTTCATACATAGAGCTGCAGTCCTGAATCGTCTTATATTTAAAAAAGGAATCTTTTATCATCTTAAGTCCAAGGCTGCACCGCTCATCGGTAACAAACAAAAGATCATGGCCTGTCAGGCGATAGGCCAGAGAAAGGCATCTGTATATATGGCCCATCCCCAAATTTTCTTCTCCGTCTGCCCTTAAAATGATTTTTTTCTTTTTTAAGATAATCTCACACAATTTCCAGTCCATGTCGCTGTCAATATCAATTGCTTCGTCCTCGGATAATTCAAAAATATTGATTTTCCGTCCGATCCGCCTGCCTGTGGTCAGGCATTCTCTCTTTGTAATCATAAAACCGCCGGTCTCTTTATAATGCTGCGGAAGGCTCTGCCGGTTTTCCCGCTTCTTGTACTGGGGAATTATATTGTCTTCCTTTTTTGTCCATGATAAATGCGGATCGTTATACACACTGATGAGTGTGTCGGTTCCCGTCTCTATGAAATCGCTTATGGCTTTCACGAGAGACTCCGCCCGCAATGTCGGCGAGGTCGCCTGCATAGTCACGACAATATCATAACGCAGATTTTTTCTTTTTTCGGTTTCCGTCACAGCATGATAGACAACCGGATCAAGCGTAATGCTGTCACCAGACAATTCTTCGGGCCGCATGACGACTTCCCCTCCATACATATTGGCTATCTCTGCTATCTCCATATCATCAGTATTTACAACCACGTCCAGGTCATATTGTTCTTTCAAACGCAATGCGTTCTTTATGCTGTAATAAATCAATGGATACCCGTTCATTATCCGGAGATTCTTTTTAGGAATTCCTTTTGATTTTCCTCTTGCAGGAATCACAGTCAAGATTTTCATCTGGCCCCTCCAAATCAGTTCTCGGCAACTTCAATAATCTTTTCCTTTAATAACCGGTCGACTATAGGCAGCATATGAACCGCAGGTTGCCGTATCTTTTCGCATACGGCAATCAGATCATCACATCCGTCTGCATATGCCGTAAAATTTTGAATGGTTTTTGCATCCGCATAAGTATTTTTCTGGCTTAAAGTAGGATAAAGCCCTCTCCTCCCAAGCTGTGGTTCACACAGTATCCTGGTCTTGTATTTTCTGTTTTTTTCCAGTACGGACACTGTTTTTTGTAAGACAATCAACGAATTTTTCAATCCGTCTGCCGAAATAAAATTCAAATCATCTTTGGAAGTATGATATTCTTTGTACTCGTGAAATTTACTCCTGCAGAATACACAAAATGGCAGATCCACTCCCGGAGCACAGTACTGCCTTTCATCAGATCCTCGTTTTAAAAAGGAATATGACTGAAACGCAGGGCAATGCCACTTCAAAACATGTTTCAATACCCTGTCTGACAGACTGTCTCCTTTTCGTGATTCCACATAAGAATAATGATTGTCATCCCCCACGCATGTCACTACGAATCCTGCCCTGATGTGCTTCTTCATATGTTCCAGATTCTGTGACAGATAGGCAATCGAACCTATCGTCTCCGGCAGGAACAAAAATCTGTATGTATATCTTCTGTCACGGATGCAGGATATCCATTTGGCCAGATGTATCAGGACAACGGGGCCTGACGTTTCATTATTTCCAAGGCCTGGATGACATATGTTGGTTGAGAAACAGATTTCCTCCCGCATGTCTCCTTCAATCAGTATCTCCCCCCAATTCATGCAGCCTTTGGAAAAACGGCTCCTGATCACCATATGATATCTGCCGGGCTTCAATTGGTTCTTCATATTTTCCGTCATGCAAAATCCATACCGTTTGGCATAATATGAGGTCACATAAGGAATCGCGTCCGGCTGGTCCGGCTGCGTATGGACATAAGAAAGAAGTTCTTCTCTCTCCACCCACCTGTCAACCGGCTCCGAATATCCTACCACATGAAGATTATTCTCCTCAAAGTCAACAATTTTTGTACCGTTTTCGTCCTCAATATAAGCCTCTTCTATATCCCATTCCATGGGGACTGTCCAGTCAAAAACCTTTTCACCGCTTGCTATTTCATGAATCTGCAATCCATTCCACACGTTCTTTAGGACGGCTAATGTTTCTCTCACGCCTTTCCCGGTAATGCTGCGGTAAATAGGAAAGATTCTTTTTGCCAGATCATATAGCTCCTCCCCCGTCGGTTCCGTTTTTTCCATGTGTCTCTATCCTTCCAATTTACAGAGAGTTTCGTAGATAATTTTCCCTTTAGAAGTCTCATCCTGTTTTTTTCCGGTCTTCAAATTCCATAATTTTTTCAACTGCCTGTCGTCAAAATGCAGTTTCATCTTTTCATACCGATTGTCTTTCAAATCAAAAATCAGCAATTCATACTCTTCTGAAATAAAATAAAGCCTGCCTTCTGCATCCTGTAATGAAAAATGATACTCCTGTTCCTCTGCCTGTCCGAAATCAAACAAATAACGGTAATCTCCGATTTCCGCCTTATTGTTTCTTATATTATAATGAACTCCAAACCGGTCATTGGGAGACATGTAATATAGATCCTCCTCATGTTTTGCAATGGTCTGAATCCTTACCATATCAAAATTATTGCATTCGATTTCCGTTTTTTTAACTAATCTGTGGCTTTCAATATTCCACTCATAGATCACGCCTTTCTCGCTTAACATATATAAGCATTCCCTGAAGCCGCCTGAAAGAACCATTCTCTCCTCCGTATGCAGCTCATAAAACGCAAAATCATTGTCAGGAATATTATATTCCGCAAGATAACGGGAATCCGGCATGGAAAAATACACTTTATCGCTGTAAATATATCCCGGATCTCTTGAAAAAACCTTGTAGCCTGCCGGATCAATCTTTAAAAAACGTTCATATATGCCAAAAAGCTTTTCCGCCTTCCATGCAGTAGTATCCAAAGAATATAAATCTTTCGAAAATGACGGAAAAAATAATAGTTTCTCTCCTGCTGCCGTCATACGAGGCAAATATGCCGAGTGATTATAATCTTTTTCTGGTATTTCGATTTCTTTTTCCTGGTTTTCCTTTGTATCCCACACGTGAAAACGTGAAAAACCAAAGGGGCATATAACAATATACCGGTCGTAGGAAAAAGCATTCCCCAAAAATCCTTCTCTTGATTCTTCGTTTTCGAAAAAACATTTCCAATCACATCTGCCTGTAGACAGATCTATGGAAAACAATGCGTTTAAATCTGCCGGCACAAAATATAAAAAATTATCCTTTTTTGTCATATAAGTAATTTCCGGCTTTTGATTTCCATATATGGAACCAATCAGTTTATCGATTTCTTTTTTAGTATTTCCCTTTAAATTTTGTATCGAAACCAACACACCGTCTTTTTTGCATAACGTAACTACTGAACTGGGATCTCCATAATACCCATCACTCAACACCACCGCTCTGTCTATATCGGCCGTGTCGTCATAAATCCCCCAGTTTTCCTCCTTATACTGCTCTGTTATCTTTTCATATTCTTTCCAGAGCTGCGGCCTCATAGACTCAATGGCAGCCTGAATCAAAGGATGAGGCCTCCACAGCAAAACTGCCTCGTCCCGTTTTTCTTTAAATGCCTGGAACACTTCCCTCATCTTTTGGAGCATTTTTTCATCGTGTTCCAAAAGAGCCGTGACTCCTGTATTGTAAAAAATGATTTTTTTCCAGGTGCCGTCTTTCTTTACAATCGCCTGCATCCATTGATCGGGAATTTCCAGATTTTGTTTCTTTGTACTCAACACCTTGTCCGTTTTCGGCGAACCCAGATTTAAGATCTTTTCTTCCCAATATTTTCTGTTTGCCGTCTCGTCCGTCTTTGCCCCCTTATCACTTTTCCCTGCGGTAAATTCTGTCATTACCTTAATAAATATCCGGCGCATTTCCTCTGACTGGACGATCACCTTATCTGCATAAATCACTCCGGGAACCGTACAAAAATGAGACATGTTTTTTATTGCCTGTTCGTTATCCGATTCCACCTCATCCAATATATAATAAGGTATATATACTAAGCATTCCGTGAAATGTTTTATATTTTTTGCATAAAAAAACGGATGTACACTGGTAACATAATTACATTCATCATATGGATTATGGATATAGATCATATCCGGCCTGCGCCCGGCAAAATCATAACTCTCATACCGGATCACAGGCACATATTTAGGATAAAGGTTTCCTTCATAATGCATCTCTTTAAAACTGCCATCCGGATTTTTATCATAGTAAGGGATCGGCACAACATAAGCGTCACAATCCGGATCTTCATCAGCCGCCTTCCATATGCTCTCCAAAGAATCCCACATGGAAGCTTTGTAAGGTAGGAACACTACCTCCTGCCGGACTTTAATGTCATTTCGAATACTGTTTTCAATCCGGACTAACATCCTGTGCAGATTTTTACAGACTTTGCTGCCATTTACAGCAAAATTGCGCCAGATTGTCTCATGGATCTGATAGAGCGCTTCACAATAGGCCTCTAACAGAGTGACCGTCACAAATCCTTCCCCTTCTTCTGCCTCAATCATATTCCCCAGTTCGATAGCCCCATCCTGGCACTGTTCCAGCAAATCCCTGGCTGTGTTACGGTCTTTGCGTTCCAGGGCTTTCCTTATTTCGTCATGGGCACGATTCAGCAGTCTCGCAAAATCCTCTGCCTGTTGTTTTTGCGCTTTTCTCATGTCTGCCATCCTTTCGAATCCCAATACATTCTAATATAATATCGTCAAAACTCAGATAATCTTAAGCTGTTTCCCTTTTTACTTTATCTGGAAAACGGTGGATTAACAATAACCACATTCCCTGCTTTCCAGAACAAGTTTCCCTGTCTCACAATCTCGCACAAAACAGAAGGAGGAGCAAAAACAATTCTGCTCCCCCTGAATTTGCTTATTCCGGATTCAACTGACAAACATTTTCTTAAATTCTATATTGATATCTTTTGCTTAAATTAGTCGGTAATAGCTTCCGCAGGATCCAGTTTGATATTAACGGATGTTTTAGCCGTATCGTTAAATACTACGGTGTATGTTTTAGCGGTCTTGCCGGTTATTATGGCATTAACCTTTGATGCCGTAATCGTCACCACTCCGTCTGCATAGCTCCAGTCGCTTGTTGCAAGAGCCGTAGAACCATTCTTAACGGAACTTACTTTTGTTGCAGCCAGTTCTTCGCCGCCCAGGCTGACTTTAATGGTCACAGGGGTATCGGCCTGTAACTTGTATTCAGTCACTGCAATACTTGGAGCTGCCTTGCTTACAGCATTGGCTGCAAGCAGCTCGGTAGCATCATCATGAGCTGCATAGCTCCATGTCACCGTCACGTTAGATGCTGCAAGCGCTTCATCTGAATAATCTCCTTTTGGATTGCAGGCTCCGGTCAGGCCGAACTCAAAGCTGTTCCATGCGGTATCTGCAACGCCTTCTTTGGCAGTATATTCATAAGATGTTCCGTTTGCCTTAATTTCATAATTATCAGTGTTTCCACGAAGTCCTACGGTAACGCTTGCCGTGCTGTCGTCTGCAGCAGTGACTGCCTCTGCCTGCTTATTGGCTACGATCAGGCCAAGATAAAGCTTTGCCGCCGTATCATCTTCAGCAAATGTACCGCTGTCAGCCATTGCTATCTTGTCGTTTTCGGCATCCATTTTAGCCGTAACCGTCACATCCACATCTGCAGTTCCCTTATTTACAACTTTTAATTTGGCACTGTCTTTCGTGTAGGTGTTTGCGGATGAAAGGAAATACACATTAGCGTCCTTTTCAAAACTTGCACCTGAATAATTGGCATTATTTGTGGCCGCGATCAATCCTTCCGGATCCATCTTGTAAGCAAATGTGTCCGTAGATGCCGTGGGAAGCGTTACCTTTGTAACATCTTTCTTGACATGGCCCTCAAATGAACCGGTTCCTGATCCTGTTCCTGATGTGGGATCTTCGGCAAAGGCGACCGTTGCCATGCTCAGGACCATAGTTGTTGCCAGCATGCCAGCCAGCGTTCTTTTCAGCATTTTGTTTTTCATTGTCATCCATACCTCCTAAATAATTTATTTTATTTGTTATTAAGCCTCTCGGCATTATAACCTTACGCATCTACGGTAATGGTAAACGCAACCCGCAGCGTGCTGATCGTCTCCTGTTCCTCGTCTATAAGATGATATACCATCACACAATCATAACTGCCTTTATCCAGAGGTTTATCCAATGCAATCTGCTCTAAAAAACTGCCTCTGGGAATTACAGGTGACTGATAAATCGCCTCGTCTTCATTTTCCGAAAGAAATACGTCAAAATAGACATCATTCGTATTCTCTTCCAGATTATCCACCCTGGCATTATCAGATATCGCATCGCCCTTACTGAAATGCCAGCTTGTATTCATATTTACTGTAAAATATCCCGGCTCTACAAATTCCCGGGCTTCCTCTGCCATCTGTTCCGCAACGCTTTCTGCATTACTTTCATTTACAACAATATTCCGTCTTGTAGTCTCTTCCACATCTGTATTATTGTCTTTTTTATTAGCAACCAGAAAAACTATGGTGCAGAGAAGCGCAATAATTATCAAAATGCCTGTTACGATAACAAGGCTTTCCCTCCTTCCTCTCTTCTGGTTTTGCTCATTTGTTTTGTCACTCATCGCTAGTGCCTCCTGATTTTATATAATAAGATATATATACTTTAAGTTTTCCAACAAACTTTTTACTAATATTCTACAAAAAACCATATATGTAAATTAATACTCACTTTACCATATTATCGTCGTAATTTCAAGAAACATTAGCGTTTTTCCAGCACAATTACGTGATATTTATTTAACAATTATCTTTTTAGCCAATACTCTCAGCTATGTTGCGATTCGCGGAATGGCTGATAGCGTAACCCGGGCCGTTGCCGATATCCCCGGCTATATCCCGACTGCAATTCCAAACAGAAAATCCCTTGATAACCCAACACTTTTCATGATAAAATACAATCACCCATATAAAAACATACAAAATCAAAAAGGAGGCATATACCACCATGATCCACACAGAAAAACTGATCCCCTTCGAAAACCGCGCCGGAGGAAAAGGCACCGGCGTCATCCACTCGGTCATGGATGAAAAAGACTTAGACGGCCACGCGAAAGCCATCCTTTCCGTAGTTCTCCATCCGGGCAGCTCCATCGGCAGCCACCAGCATGTCGGGAACCTGGAAATCTACTACGTTTTAAAAGGAGAGGGGATTTTCACTCTGAACGGAGAAGCCCGGCCCATCCATGCCGGACAAGCCGGCAGTATGAAGCCCGGGGACTGGCATGGCATTGAAAATACCGGAAGCGAGGACATGCTGATCTCTGCTGTCATGCTTTATGACGCAAAGGCCCCGCAGGAAGAAACTGCTGGAAAATAACTCATGCAGTTTATAAGCCGCCGGCATCCGGCCCATCGCGGCAGATGGTCCTGAAAGACAAGCCGGATGCCATCCCGGCAAATTATTCCAATTCACAGGAGAAGCTTCCCCATGACAGACAACAAACAGAAATTAATCCACGGCGCCCCCGGGCGCTCCCTGTTCTTCTTTGCCCTCCCCATGATCCTGGGCAATTTGTTCCAGCAGTTTTACAACATGGCGGACTCCGTCATTGTCGGGCGTTATGTGGGTGAGAATGCCCTTGCTGCTGTCGGCGCTTCCTATTCCTTCACCAATGTATTCATCATGATTGCCATCGGCGGCGGGATCGGAGCCTCCGTGCTGACCAGCCAGTACCTTGGCGCGGGGAAATATCAGGAAATGAAGACTTCCATCTACACCTTCCTGATCACGTTTGCCGCCTTAAGCACCCTGCTGGCCCTCTTTGGCTTTTCTTCCAACCCTCATGTGCTTTCCGCCTTAAACACACCGGAAAACATCTATGATGACGCCGTGTTATATCTTCAGCTATACTTTTTGGGCCTTCCTTTTATGTTCATGTACAATGTGCTGGCCGCCAACTTTAACGCCATGGGAAAATCAGGGATTCCTCTTGGCCTGTTGATCTTTTCCTCCTTGCTGAATATTTTCCTGGATCTTCTTATGGTGATCCGATTCGGCATGGGCGTCGCCGGGGTAGCCATCGCCACAGTGATCGCCCAGGGCATATCTGCTGTGGTGTCTTTCCTTATTTTAATGATGCTGCTGCGCGGCTACTCCGTCCAGGAACGTCCCGGCCTGTTCCGGGTCTCCATGCTGCTCCGCGGCACAAAGATTGCCATTCCTTCCATTGTCCAGCAGTCTATCGTCAGCATTGGCATGCTGCTGACCCAGTCTTCCGTCAACCAGTTCGGCTCTTCGGCCCTGGCCGGTTATTCGGCCGGCATGCGTTTAGAATCCATTGCCATTGTGCCGATGATCGGCACTGGCAATGCCATGTCCACTTTTACTGCCCAGAACTTAGGGGCAGGGCAGCCGGACCGGGTCAGGCAGGGCTACCGGATTTCTTATGGGATCATCGGCGGGTTTGCCATTGTGCTGTTTCTTATTTGCGAGTTTTTCTATCAGCCTGTCCTTTCCGCCTTTTTGGATATCAGCTCCTCCGCGGTCGCTTATGAGACAGGGGTATCCTATCTCCGCTTCATCGGCTGCTTTTTCTGTCTGATCGGCTTTAAGGCCACTACGGACGGGGTCTTAAGAGGGTCCGGAGACGTGGGTGTCTATATGGCGGCCAACCTGGTCAATCTGGGGATCCGGGTATTTGTGGCAAGATACTTTTCTCCCATCTACGGAATCTCCTTTATCTGGTATGCCGTGCCGATTGGATGGGCGGTTAATTACATGATCTCCTATGCCTGGTACAGGACCGGGCATTGGCAGAAAAAAAGACTGGTAGAAAAAAAAGAGGCCTAGTACAGCGCTGCTGTGCATCCTTTCCCCATGGAAACCGCTACGGAACCATCCGCCAATCCGTGACGGTCCATGGGGTCATGTACCGCCGGCTCCTAACAATGCCTCCATCTTCTCCTTCGCCTGAAACCGTTTATCAAACAAGACGGCAATCCGTTCCATTTTCCCTTCCTCCACATAAACCAGCAGATACTTCCCTTCCTGCCCAATCACTCCTGCCACTGTCAGGATCCTTCTCTCATCGTTGTCCTTTTCCTTTCTCTCCTCCAAAAAGCACACCTGTTCCCCCTCCACATCCACGTTCCCAAACAAAGAATCCGCCAGTTCTCTGCTTATCACACAGACGTCCTTCTGCCCCGGAATCCCATAAGTGCCTGCCAGGATATCCGCCGGAAACGCCAGCTCCATATTCCCATATACCTCCGCCAGCTTCGCGTTCTCACTGCGCCCGGTGCTCATTCCAAAAACCAGCTTTTCATCTGCAGCACGCCATCCTGCCACATCCAGGATTCCTCCTTCCCCGTCCTTCTCCTGTTCTTCCCATGTTTTTATGGTTTCCACCTCCGGCTTTTGTTCCCTGCAATCCGCCTCCAGACGAAAAGGCATATAAAACCAATATGCCTTTATCTCCATCGCCGCCTGGAATCCTGTTATTGCCAGTATTAAAAAAACTGCCGCATTCTTTATCTTTCTATTCTTCCTGTGTTTCCCGCGCCTTTCCATAAAACCGCACCTTTCCTTTCCCATTCCCCCGCTTTAAAAGATTACCGTCCTTTTCTTTCCGCAAACTGCTCTTACACCCTCAATCAGATTTCCGCTTCCCCTTCCACGACCCGGACCCGGTCTCCTTCCCCGATTACCTGGCTGCCTCCTGTAATAATCCTGTCAGAACTCTGCAGCGCTCCTTCCACCGCCACCTCACTGTTTCCCTGGCATATCACCTCCACGTTTATCCGCGCCGCCACGAACTCCTCCCCCAGTATCGCCTTTTGGGGCCGGGCAATCAGACAGTAATATCCCTTCATATCCTTGCGCAGCCCTGTAAGGGGAATCACCTGCCGGTACACCTTTGACCTTTTTTTACACTCATATTCTGCCACTGCCCCCAGAGGAATCTCTTCCCCCGTAAGCTCCGCCCGAAACACTCCCGTTTGCTCCCCCAGCAGATTCATCTCATCAATCCGAACCTCTGACTTCCGGCTGCTTCCCGGAACACGGATTTCAATTTCGTCGCCAACCCCTATCCTCTGTTCTTCCTTATCAAATTCTCCTTCGAACCAGAAGCTTCCGGCCGCCACCGCCATTCTCTCCTCTCCGCTTGTGGTCCTGCCTGCCACAAGCTCCGCCACAGCTACCACGCCTTTCTGTTTTGCATGCACTTTTCCCCCGTTCCCCATAATCGCCTCCAGTTTTGCGATCTCCCGTTCTTTCTTCTCGATGTCCATTTCCAGGCCCTGACGTACAAGCCGGGACAGCCTCTCTTTCTGTTCCCTGCCAAGCCTGGCATATTCATCCCTTCTGGCCGCGTTTTCCATATTCTGCCTGGCTCTCTCCAGACTTTTCTCCAGCTCTTTGAGTCCTTTTTCCTCCTGCTTTATCGCCTTCTCCTCCTGCCGGACCGACTCCTCGTAAGCCTCAAGAAGCGCTGCCTGCATAGTGGTCTCCCCGGAACGTATCCTCTCGTTTTGGCTGTCAATCAAATCCATTTCAAGCTCCACGTCCTCCAGGCGGCCGTCCCACTCGTCCTCCAAATCCTCCAGGTCTTCCCGGGCGCGGGCCAGCTCCCTCTCCTTCCTGGCAGTTTCCGTCTCTGCATACTCCCCCTCCTTCATCTCCTCAAGCTCCTCTTCCAGGTCCTGCACCTTTCTTCTTGCATCCTTAAGTGACGAATCCCTGGAATTCTCCGCCAGGTTAAGCTGCTGTCTGGCCGCTTCCTCCTGCCGCCTCTGCTCTTCCCACAGCTCGTTCTTTGTCATGGCCTTCTTCCGCTCATAATCCTGATAAAGCCGTTCCAGCTCTTCTTTGTGAGCGGCCAGTCTCTCCTCGTATTCCTGCTGTCCTTCCATAAGCTCTCGCTCCGCCATGGAAAGCTCCCACGCCGCCAGCTCGCTTTCTGTCACCTGGCCGTAGGTTTCCCCGGACACGGATTCCTTCTGAAGATCCAGCCCGAGCTTTTTTCGTTCGTCTTCCAATTCCTGCCTTTTCTCCTCCATTGAATCAAGCTCATAACAAAACAGCTCGTCTCCTTCCTCCACCTGTTTCCCCGGCGCCACGGACACGGACGCTACCCGAAGCCCCGGATACACACCGACGAAAAAAACCTCCCGTTCCTTTACCGTCCCGGTTCCCGTAATTACGGATTCCACCGCCTTCTCTTTCATCCAGGCCGTCCTCACTTTCGGCACTGTAACGCTGTCATAGACCCGGGATATTATGGTGCAGCCGGCCATTGCCAGAAAAAAGCAGGCAAAAAGCCTTCGGTATATCCCGATTTTCTCCCTCTTTCTTTTTTTCTCCTCCATCCTCCTGCTCCTTCGCTCCGGAAACCTCTCATTCCTTTATTCCAAAAGCCGCCACTCCCTGCTCCAATTCTCCTTCTCCGTTTAAGTACAAAAGCACTGGAGGCATCATCATCACCACCCCTGCCGCAAAAGCCACAGCCGCTTTGTCCTGTACGATATCAGGCAGATACAAAGACAGCGGCCACAACTTCATTTCCTTCAAATATGCCATGGGCTGTTCCAGGGCATTCCATCCGTCAATAAAGCCCAGTACCAAGGCAGTCACGATTCCGGGCATCCCTGCCGGAAGACCCACCAAAAGAAATGCCCGCACCTCCCCGGCCCCGTCCAGATAGGCTGCCTCCAAAAGAGCCCCCGGAACCGCTTCAAAAGAACGGGTCATGATAAAAACCGGAAAGGCAGACCAGATTCCCGGCAATATCAAAGCCAAATGGGAATTTAACAATCCCAGCCTGTTTAGAATCAGGTAGTTGGAGACCTGGGTCACTTGAAAAGGGAGCGCCATCAGAAGAACATACAGGCCGAATAACCCCTTTTTTCCCGGAAAATCAAAACGGGCAAACGCCCAGGCTGCCGGGGCTCCCACCAGAATCTGCCCGGCCGCCATGGGAAACACCTGGATACAGGAATTCCAAAACATTACAAAAAACCCGGGCGACCGGAATAAAAGTTCAGCAAACCCGTCCCAGGCAGGATAAGAAGGCAGCAAAGCGGCACGCACCGGATCCCTTCCAATCCCCAAAGGCGACGCATAACGCCAGAAAAGCTCGTCCTCCGGCATAAATGAAGCAGCTATCATCAAAAGGAGAGGGAGCCAGACCGAGAGACAAACAAAATACAGGAGGACCATCCGAATCCCTGCTCTTCTCTTCTTATTCCCGTGAGCCAGATGATTTGCCAGCACAGTTCCCGTCTTTCCATAAATACACCGAATCATCTGGCAAATAAGTATGCTCGCGAGTATAAATATTATCACGGTACTTATAAATGAATTTTCTGCCATAACACTCTCCCTGATCTTCCCCGTTCCTTATCTCATGATCCTTCCGATCCCCTTACAGGCTCCTGCCCCGATCACCGCCCCCAGCACCAGAAACACCGCCGCCGTACTCATTTTCTGGATATCCATAGTCAGAAACCAATGGCCAAAAAGATGAGGAACCATATATATCCTCTGATTCGGATAACTGCCTGCCAAAAGGTATGCCTCCCGGTATACCCGGAAAGAATTGACCACCGAGAGAATCACCACCAGCCCCGCCGTGTTCTTCAGGCAGGGCATCGTGATATAAAAAAGCCGTGCCACCCATCCAGCCCCGTCCATCTGCGCCGCATCGTAAAGGCTCTCCGGGATACTGCTTAAGCCGGCCAGCCATAAAAGCATATCATACCCTGTATTCTTCCACACATAAGTCACAACCAGGACGGCAAAAGACGTATTTTCATTGACCCAGTCCGTTTCCCACGACTTTCCGGTCATCGCTGAAAGGATCTGGTTCAGGACTCCGTCCGTACACAGCAGGATCTTCCACACCAGCACCATTGCCGCCGCCGGAATCACCATAGGCAGGATCAGGCTGGTTTTCAATATCCCTTTTTCGGCCTTAAAGACAAGCAGGGAAAGTACAAGCGACATCACAAAAAGCACCGGGATGGCAAATGCCAAAAAAAGCATCGTATTTCCTGCGGCCAGACGGAAAGCCCCATTCTTCCAGACCATCTCATAATTTTCCAGGCCTGCAAATTCCCTTCCCATGGCATCCAGGAAAGATCTGCGGACCACGTCCAAAAAGGGCAGTACCATAAAGACCGTGATTCCTGAAAGGCCAGGCATCAAAAACACCCATGCCAGGAAAATATGTTTCCTTTTTTTCTTCATCCTGCACCACCCCTTCCTGCTCCCCGCTTTTCTAAAATGTCCTTAAAAAATGCCGGAAAATACTTTTTAATGGCTCCTTACTCTTGTTCCGCCCGGTACAGCACGATCTGCCGATAAATCCCTCCAGCCGCCTGCTCCGCCGTAATCTTCCCGTCCAGGTAATCTCCGGCTCCGTCCACGATCATGCTCATCACCGTCTCGTCTATCATTACCGGAGTGGAAACCGTCCCGATCATCTGGTAAATCTCCTTTCTCTTTTCCAGTTCAGGCCAGCTTGCTGAAATCCCATAATCCCCATAACCGGTTCCCACCGAATACTCCTTTTCCGTCTCACAATTGATCTGCTGCGCCCTTAACCCCACGGGAAGCCCGTCAAAAAGCTCCTCCTTCTGTACTTCCGCGGAAAATAACATCCTCACAAATTCCCGGGCCAGCTCCGGCTGGCTTGTATTCTGGTTCACACCTGCCAACACCTGGGGAAAATAGATTCCGTTTATCGTCCCCTGCACAGCTTCCGGATGCTTGTCTGCCACCGCCTCAAAAATGACCGCGGCAAACATTCCTGTCATGTTCTGGGTGCCGCACCCACAATTTCCCTGGTCAAAGTGTGTGTCCGTGCCGCAGATCCCATACTCCGCCGCATGATTACTCACATAATACCGTTCCATCTCTTCCTCTGTAAAAATGCGTCTGGCGCCATTTTTATCCGCCAGGGCCTTCACAGCCTCCAGATATTTTACAAGCATATCTTCTGTCAGGTTTTTTCCTTCCTTTCCAAACATCTCTTCATACCGCACGCTGGCAACCATGCGGAGCAGGTTTTCATAAGTAGTCGTATAAATAAGCGGAACTTCCCCCTCATAATCCCTTATGGCCTCCAGGCTTTTAAAAGCACGGACAGCAGGCTCTTCCCCAATCACCAGAGGGACTGCTATTCTTGCCGGCATCTTATAGACCGCGCCGTCGCTCTCCGTAAATTCTGCTAACACCTGTCCCATAACAGGGTCCTCCTTTTGAACCGTATCAAAAACTTCCCTGAGATCCATCAAGATCCCTTTTTCCTGGTATGCCCTCACGGGAAGCCCGTCCAGAATCAGCACATCCGCCCCCTGCCCTCCCAAAAGCTCTGTATTCAATGCCCGGATGGTATCCTCCGATACATTCCCATCCTGGTCTGCCCCATTTAATACCTCCACCCGCACATCCGGATGGCCTTTCTGGAACACGGCTGCCGCCTGGCGGACCGTGGGACTCTCCTCCAGCCCATAGACCGTCAGAGTAACGGGCGGCACGGCTGCTGTATCCGGGTCATAGGCATAACGGCACAGCATAATCCCTTTTCCTCCCCCGGACACAAAAGCCCCGTAATAATCTTCCTGATCCCCGATAAGAAACGCTTCCAGGTACATGCTTTTCATACCCATGGTATTTAAGCTTCCGTCAATCAACAGCTCCCACAGGCTTCCTCCCTGATTTACATGGGCAAGCCCCTTTTCATTGGCCACATAGATTCCGCCGTTTCCGTCTCCTAACAAGACGGTGCTTTCCTCGGAGCTTTTGTCCAATCTCTCATAGGAGATCGTCTCTATCAGCTTCCCATCGTCTAAGCCGTATCTGGCCACTCCTCCGTCCACCTTGGTGACAAATTCTTCTTCTGTCAGATACCCTTCACTGGATTCAGACGATCCGCTCATGGATTTCTCCATGGAAAACAGCCGCTTTCCGTCAGGAGTATAATAGATACAGTCATGAAAAGCATGAACCAGAATATTTCCGTCCTTCCCCACTTCCACCTTGGTGGGAATCAGCCCATATTTCTTACCGGCCTCCGCCTGGAATGCCTCCGGAATCAGCTCCACACTCGCCCCGTCTTCCCGGATCTGATACAATTGGCAGATATAGCTGTCCCCTGTCGTCATGGCCGTAAAATAATAATTTTCATCCAATCCGTAGAAAACCCGCCGGATATCCACCTCCAAATCCCGGGGCTTTACCCTTTCCCACCATCCTTCATCCTGACGCCAGCCTTCTCCTTCCCGCAAAAACCGCCGCACATCGGACGATTCTTTGCCCTCTTCCCTCGAAGCCGTATACAGCTCCAGGATTCCCTGATTTCCATAAAACAGGGCAATAAAACGTTCATCCTCTGTCAGGCCGGGAAGCGCAAGCTCCGTCTCCACATAGCGCCCCATGGCTGCAGTCCCGCCTCCCGCCTCCTCAGTCTCCTTCTTATTCTCCTGTCCGGCCCCGGCGCCCTCCGTCCGGCTGACCGTTTTTCCTTCCCCCGGCTCTTTTCCCGCGCCGCCACAGCCGCTTAAGATCCCCGCCGCGACTCCCGCCGCTGCCAGTACTGCCGCCATGCGCCTCCAGACGCCCGTTTTCCTTCTCATAGTCCCATCCTCCTTACTTTCTCACACAGATCTGTACCGGTTCCAAAATCACGCCAACGCTCTGCAAACAGCCACACTGACGCCTTTTTCCCTTTACGCTTTCCTTGCTTTCAAAATTATCCTACCATGAGGATCTCTAAAAAAACTGGAAAAACTCTTTAAAATTTTAAAGATTTTTTAGAGAAATCTGTGCTACACTAATAAAAGGTTATCCTTCCAGCAATTGCTGTTCGCAAGTCATATTGTTAAGTTAAATTTTCCGAAAGGTCCGCAGGATTTTTCTTCGAGAGCACTGCTCAAAAATCAGGCGCATAGCGGGCTATGTAATTGATTTTTGAGCAGTGCTCTCGGAGAAAAAGACAAGGAATATGGTAAGTTATTTTGGGACAGTTCCTTAGCGTCCGCTATGTTCTTCACGGAGCGGGAGCGCGTTTTCCGGGGTACGGGTAACAGAACAGGCGGACCTTCCGGAATCACCACAAACAACAAAAACATCAAATCCTACAAGGCGGAAAACCACATGCGAATCCTAATGATTGAAGACGACAAAGACCTATGCCAGAACATCTCCCTTGCCCTAAAACAATCCGGCTGGGAGACCGACTGCTGCCACACGGGAAACGACGGTCTGTACCTGGCCAGAATCTACCCATACGACGCCATAATCCTGGACCGGATGCTTCCGGAGACAGACGGCATGAAAGTCCTGGAATCCCTGCGCCGCCAAAACATAACCACCCCTGTCATTCTGGCAACTGCCCTTGACAGGCTCCATGACCGGATTGACGGCCTGGACGCCGGGGCTGACGATTACCTGGTAAAACCTTTTGCCGTGGAAGAACTGATGGCAAGGATTCGTGCCGTCACCCGCCGCTCTGCCAATCTCCGGCTGTCTCCTAAACTGTCCTTGTCGGGCCTTTCCCTGGATCCTGAACAGCACTTGCTGGAATACGGCACCGTCTCCCTCACCCTGTCCAGGCGGGAAGGAACCCTGATGGAATTTTTCCTGCGCCATCCTCATCAGACCCTCCCCCGCAGCCAGATCATCGCCTACGTGTGGGGAGGATGCGAAGTGGAGGACGGCAATCTTGACAACTATATCCACTTTCTGCGCCGCCGCTTAAAAACCGTCAAGGCCCCGGTGCGCCTTGCCACTGTCCACGGCATTGGCTACCGCCTGGAAACTATATCTCCCCATACCGACTGAAAGGAACCGTTCCCATGAAACCCATGAAATACCTTCGCCTCCGCCTTACCTGCCTGTACACAATCACCACCGGCACGATTCTTGCCCTGGCCCTGTCCTGCTTCCTCCTCCTCAGCATGGAGGAAGCCCGCCAGGACCGGCTGGACCGCTTTTACGCCACCTGGAATTCCCTGACTTATCACCTGGCTTCCGACTCCATGGTTTCCCAGAGCTACCTGGCCCAGACCGAAGCTTATGCCCGGTCTGTCATCCATATAGAAGAAAATGGCGTTCCCCTCTTTTTTCAAGGTTCCTGGTCTCCTGCCACCAGCCGCCAGAACCTGATTGCCAAAGCCAAAGAACAGGCCGGCGCCCAGGGGGTCTTCACCTCCACGGCTCCCGTGTCCTCCTCTTCCTCGTCCACTACCCTCCTCACCATAAACGGAGAGAACCAGGATCAGTACTATGCCATGATCCTGGTTCTCCCCTATAAAAAATCCTTAAGAAGCCTGTGCCTGATTTCCTATCGTCCTCCTGTCCTTCAAACCTTAAAGAAAACTCTCTTTATCCTTCTGGCAGCCGGCTTCTTAAGTATCTTGTGTCTTCTTTTCTTTAGCTGGCATTTTGTGGGCTGGTCCCTGCGCCCCGTAGAAGAAAGCCAGAGAAAACAGGCGGAATTTATCGCCGCTGCCTCCCATGAACTGCGTTCTCCCCTGGCCGTACTGCGCTCAGGCGCCGCTGCCATCCTGTCCTCGCCTGACAAGAGGGAACTCCTCCAAAAAACCATGGATTCCGAATGTGCACGTATGTCCCGCCTGATTGACGACATGCTTCTCTTAGCGTCTGCTGACGCCAAAACCTGGGAAGTCTGTCTCCAAAAGACAGACATGGACACCCTGCTCATCGAAACGTATGAGGCCTTCCTTCCTGCCTGTGCCGAAAAACAGATACGTCTGGAACTGGACCTTCCGGAATATCCCCTGCCCTCCATCCTGGCCGACCCCCATCGTATCCGCCAGATTTTGTCCGTCCTGCTGGACAATGCCATCTCCTACACCCCGGCAGGACGAAAGATCCGGATTTGCGCCTTCACCCGCGAAGAAAGCAAAGGCCACAGGTATTTCTCCCGTTCCAAATCCGCTTCCGGCCAGCTCGTCCTCCAGGTCGCGGATCAGGGCCGCGGCATACCGGACGATCAGAAAAGCCGTGTTTTTGAACGTTTTTACAGGGCCGACAGAGCCCGCAGCGACAAAACCCATTTTGGCCTGGGCTTAAGCATTGCCAGAGAACTGGCAGCGCTCCATAAAGGAACCGTCACCGTTGAGGACAACCCCGGAGGAGGAAGCTGCTTTCTTGTCATTCTGCCGGTTTCCTCTCCTTCATAAGTACGATGCCGGAAAAGCCGCCCGGACCCCATTCCCCTTATGGACCCCCAAACGGCTTTCCCATCTTTTATCTATATACCTGTTCCCACTAAAAACTTTCCGGCCGCCTTACGGCCTGTTCCATTCCATTTATTTCTTGCGGTCATTGATCTTCCGGATCTCCTCCGGATCAAACTTATACTCATGGTCATAAGTCAGAAGCCCGTTGGTCTCCTGCTCCACATCCGTAAGCTGGGTGTAACAAAACCCGCTAAGCATCTCCGAATCATATATAGCGCCCACGATCCTG
Organism: uncultured Lachnospiraceae bacterium; assembly: GCA_949840805.1. Taxonomy (GTDB): domain Bacteria; phylum Bacillota; class Clostridia; order Lachnospirales; family Lachnospiraceae; genus Brotaphodocola. The sequence continues at coordinate 95,866 of CATKXR010000001.1, forward strand.
CCATATTCTTCCAGAAAATCCGCTTCAGAAGCCGAGGTATACCCCCACTCCCTGTCATGTTCCCGGATAGCTTCCTCCATGGAATCTTCCGTGATCTGCCCGGTCCTTATGGTGACACCGCCGCACTCGGTAAGCACCACCGGCTGCCCTTTATAGGAACTGCCTCTGGCAAACAGCAGTTTCTCCATCACCAGATGAAGGCTGTCCACCTTCTTCAATGAATCCTTAAAAATCTCATGCTGTGCATAATCATCCTTTTCCCCGTGCTTGTAGCTGTGGAACGCACAAATATCCGTCTCTGTCATCTCCCAGCCGTCATTGGATATCACCAGCCGGGTGGTATCCAGCCCCTTGGCCAGATAATAGAGGGCGCGGGAAAAATCCTGCTGCTGCCGGTTGCTGTAAATCCTCGGCACGCCCCAGCTCTCATTGAGCATTCCCCACACAATGATACTGGGGTGATTGTAATCCCTGTGGATCACATCCATCCACTCCTTGGTAAAGGCCTCCGCTGCCTGCGGGGTGTAAGACCAGAAACTTGCCATGGCCTCCCACACCAGAAATCCCAGCTTGTCCGCCCAGTATAAAAACCTGGGGTCCTCCACCTTTTCATGTTTCCTGCAGCCGTTAAACCCCATCTCCTTTGACTTGCAGATATCGTCATAGTAATCCCGGTCTGACGGGGCCGTCACCAGGCCGTCCTTCCAGTAACCCTGATCTAACAAAAGCTTCTGGTAATAAGGCTGGTTATTCAGATACAGCTTCCCGTTTTCCACATGGATCTTGCGCATTCCAAAGTATGTTTCCACATGGTCCGCCGGCCTGCCGCTAACCCCGTCATCCACATCAATCTGCACGTCATAAAGAACAGGATTCTCCGGGCTCCAGTAGTTCCCTGTAAAGTGGAAAGAACCTTCCAAAGCCTTTTTTCTGAAAACATCCACAGTCAGGCTGTTCCTGAACGTGTTGCACAACATATTTCCATGAAAGATTTCCTCTTTTCCGAGAAAAATCTTCATATGTACCCGGCTGGGGAGCTCCGCGCTTTCTGAAAGCCGGTAATCGATCTTCACCGTACCCTCGTCAATATCCGGGGTAAAATGCACCCACAAAAGACTGGTCTCTGAAACCGGCTCTAACCACACGGTCTGCCAGATCCCGGTGCTGGGCGTATACCAGATAAATTTGGATTCCGCTTCCCAGAACTGCTTCCCTCTCGGGATACTTTCATCTTCAAGCGGGTCGTCCACCTCCACTCTTATGGTCTCTTTCTCCCAGCTTAAATACCGGGTAATATCAAAAGAAAAAGAGGTCTGCCCGCCTGTATGGCTTCCCACGCATTTCTCGTTGAGAAACACTCTGCACTGATAGTCTACCGCCCCAAAATGAAGCAGAACTGTCTTATTCTTCCATTCTGAGGGAACCACAAATTCCCGCTCGTATACCACATGATTCTCCTCAATCCGCTTTCCGATTCCACTGAGGCTGCTCTGGCACGGAAAAGGCACCTGTATCTGCGTCCTCTCCCCGCCATACCGAAAAGTCCAGCAGCCGTTTAAGTTCATCCATTGTTCCCGGACAAACTCCGGACGTGGATATTCTTCTCTCATCATCTTCCGATCCTCCTATTCCTATAACAGTTCTGTGTTCTTCCCTGTTACGATTCTGTTTCTGATTGTGTAAAGCCCTGTACAATAATACTTGTTAGCAAACATATACCCGCAAGCCGGATGATTTGCCGGTAAAATTTCCCTGTTTCCGCAATAGAAACCCGGTTATTGGCAAATAAACATGACCGCGAGTATCAAAATCAGCATGACCGGAAGCTCCGATGCTAAAGACGGAGCCATCTTAAGCCCCATATTTATATTGTTCCCACCAAGCATCGGCTTCACCGATGAATCACAATATGTTTCTGCAAATGTATTCATGAACAGCTTCCGGCAATTCCCTGCCGCCCACGCCGCGAAAAACAAACTTGTGGACGTAACCGTTCCCGCAATTCCTTTGAAGCTGGTGAAAAATAGGAATATCTTTTTCTTTTGTCGGATAACACTGGCCGCAGAACACAGCACAATGGCAATCTCCATGAAAACCGCCGCCGTGCTTCCTGGCCCCGGACCGTTCTGACCCATAATCGTGGACAGAGTCTTTTCGGTCTTTTGCCCGGCCGCCTTCCCCGGACCGCCCTGAACCGTCAGGCGGGTCTGCCCGTACACGTTAAAGAAGACGATGGCCGCAGCCGCCAAAAGGAAAACATATTCTTCTGATCCCGGGACTCTCCTGTATCAAATCAGGTTCCCAAATCCTGCCGGACCGCCCGGGAAACCATCCTGCAGGCGATGTGCAGATCCATCGCCGCATGGTTCAAATAACTGCTGTTCCCTTTCATCAGCCGCAAAATATGGCTGAAACGCAGTTATCAGTATTGTCAATATCATGAAGGTCATGGTTTTCTTCATGTCCTGCTTTCCCCTGAAACCTTAACTCCTCTTCATTCCATTCCCCTTTTCTCTGTGTTCCTTCCTGTATCGATTACAAAAATCATGTAACAAATACATGTGAAAAGCAAACACGAAACTAAATTTACTGAAATATTTCTTTGTTACTGTACCTTTACAGTAGCATACTTCCGCTAATATGTCAATAATATATGGCGTTTTTTCAATGTTTTTGTCTATTATAGACACTATATTTTGTATTTTTTCATTTTCAGTTTATTTTAATTATAATTTTTATGTAATAAATGCCGTCTTTTTTGCATGGCAAATATGAAAACCATGTAGGAAATACCGTATCCCCCAACCATAAAAAACTGCCGCAAAGCCCTCTTTTTATGAGAGCCTTGCGGCAGCCGCTTTCTATTCCTGTTCCATAGCTTCCCTGGCCACTGACAGCATCAGCTTGATCCGGTTCTCCTGGTTTACCTTGGTGGCCCCCGGATCATAGTCGATAGGTACAATATTTGCCTGGGGATAAAGCTCCTTGATCCGGTGGATCATCCCCTTTCCGCACACATGGGTAGGCAGGCAGCCAAAGGGCTGGGTGCAGACAATATTTTCATAGCCGTGATTTACAAGCTCGATCATCTCCGCCGGCAAAAACCACCCTTCCCCCATCCGGTTCCCCACGCCGATCAGCCCTTCCACCAAAGGCTTGGTGTCCTCGTAACAGGAAAGCTGGGTGAAGGCCGGATACTTATCCACTGCTTCCATAAATGCCTTTTCCACCTTTTTGAAATAGTCCAGAAGGAACGTGGCAATGGCATATTTGACCCGGCTCCCTCCGTACAGGCGCACATCCTGGATCCGGGCATCTACCTTGAACATCAGAAAACCTAAAAGCCCCGGCACCATGACCTCACAGTCCTGCTCAGCTAAAAAATCTTCCAGGTTATTATTGGCAAAACTGGCGTACTTTACATAAATCTCCCCCACGATCCCCACTTTCACCTTGGGGACCCTGCGGATGGGGATCTTGGAGAAGGAAGCGATGATCCGGTCAAAATTCGCCTTCATGGCCTTTAAGGCAAACCCCCTGGAATGCTTAAACTGTTCTGTGATTCTGCCCACCCATTTGTCAATCAGCCGGTTGGCGTCTCCTTTATGGATTTCGTATGCCTTGACCTGGTTGCTGAGAAGCATCAGCAGGTCGCCGTATATGACCCCGGCAATGCATTTCCGGATGATCGGATATGTCAGTGAAAACCCGCTGTTGAGCTCCACGCCGGAAAGGTTGAAGGAAATCACAGGAACCTGGCTGTAGCCTGCTTTTTCCAGCGCTTTTCTGAGAAGATGGATATAGTTGGAAGCCCGGCAGCCGCCTCCGGTCTGCATAATCATCAGAGCCGTCTTGTCCACATCATACTTTCCGCTTTCCAGCGCGTCCAAAAACTGGCCGATCACCAAAAGCGCCGGATAGCAGGTGTCATTGTGGACATACCGCAGCCCGAGCTGCTTAATCTCCGGGTTCTCCGTCCTCAGAAGCTCCATCTTGTATCCCTCGTTGAGGAACACATATTTCATGATCTCAAAATGGATCGGAAGCATGTCAGGAACCAGAATCGTATAATCCTTTTTCATTTCCTTTGTAAAAATAATTCTTCCGTTTTTTCCTCGCTTGATCTTTGCCATAACCGTTTCTCTTTCCCTGATCACGTTTTTTTCCTGTCCAGGGCTGCCAGAAGGCTCCGCAGCCTTACCCGGACCGCCCCTAAATTGGTAATCTCATCGATCTTGATCTGCGTGTATATTTTCCCGCCCTTTTCCATGATGCTGCGGACCTCGTCGGTGGTGATGGCGTCCAGCCCGCACCCAAAACTGACCAGTTGGACCAGCTCCATGTCTTTCTGCGTGCATACATATCTGGCCGCCGCATAGAGCCTGGAATGGTACATCCACTGGTTCAGGACACGCACCGGGAACTTATGGACAAGATGGCTGACGCTGTCTTCCGAGATCACCGACACGCCGAAACTGTTGATCAGCATATCGATCCCGTGGTTGATCTCCGGGTCCACATGATAAGGCCGGCCGGCAAGGACAATGATCCGCCGTCCCTGGGCCCTTGCCGCAAACATGATCTGGGCCGCCCTTTTCCTCACCCGCATCAAAAACCTCTGCCGTTCCAAAAATGCCAGGTCGCTGGCTCTCTTTACCGCCTTTTCATCAATCCCATCAAAGTATTTCCTCAAAAGCTCCGTCATCTTGCCGGGGAAAAATTTCTTTTTGTGCGGCCCTACATAGTCATTGATCAGTACCGTCTTCCCCTCAAACCTGGTGTTGGCGGCGATGACCTCCGGATAGTATGCCACCACCGGGCAGTTGTAATTATTATCCCCCAGCCCTTCGTCAAAATTAAAACTCATACAGGGGTAAAAAATGGCATCCACATTCTTATCCGTCAAATACTGGACATGCCCGTGAAGCATCTTTGCCGGAAAACACACCGTATCGCTGGGAATGGAATGCTGCCCGGCCAGATAAAGCTCCCGGCTGGAAAAAGGAGAAACCTCCACCCCAAAACCAAGGGCCGTAAAAAACTTATGCCAGAAAGGAACCAGCTCATAGTAATTGAGCCCCAAAGGCAGGCCGATCACTTCCCTGCGTTTTCCCTCCACGGACGGATACCCTAAAAGCAGCTCCTGCTTATATTTATAAATATTGTTCTTTGCGTCGGAAACCCGTCTCGTCACAGGCCGCTCACATTTATTGCCTGCTATGTACCTTCTCCCTTCGGAAAAAGTGTTGACGCTTAAAAGGCAATTGTTGCTGCATCGTCCGCAGTGGACATTCTTCACTTTATGGACAAAGCCCGAAAGCCCCTCCCGGGTGATAATGGAGCTGGCCTTCTCTTCTTCTTTCCCGCTGTCCATGGCGTGAAGCGCGCATCCGTATGCCCCCATAAGCCCTGCAATCACCGGGCGCACCACCGGAAAACCCATCTCCCGCTCAAATGCCCGCAGGACAGCGTCATTTAAAAACGTCCCGCCCTGAACCACGATTTTCTTTCCGAGTTCATCCATGCTGGCCGGGCGGATGACCTTATAGATGGCGTTTTTCACCACGCTGATGGACAGGCCTGCCGAGATATCTTCCGTGCTCACCCCGTCCTTCTGGGCCTGTTTTACAGAGGAATTCATGAATACCGTACACCTGGAGCCTAAGTCCACCGCGTTTTTGGAAAACAGCCCCAGCCTGGAAAACTCCTCCGCCGAATAGTTCAGCGCTCCGGCAAAGGTCTGCAGGAAGGAGCCGCAGCCGGAAGAGCAGGCCTCGTTCAGATAAATATTGTCAATGGCGGAATTGTGGATCTTAAAACATTTCATATCCTGCCCGCCGATATCGATGATAAACTCCACATCCGGCATAAATTCCTGGGCGGCCTTAAGATGCGCCATAGTTTCCACCAATCCCTGGTCGATGGAAAAAGCGTTTTTGATAATGTCCTCCCCGTAACCGGTGACGCAGGAACCGGCGATCCGGATATCCGGGCATCGCTTATATACACTGGACAGGTACTCCCGGACAATCGGCACCGGATTGCCGCTGTTGGACAGATACGTGCTGTCGAGGATCTCCCGTTCTTCCCCGATCACCACCGCCTTCACCGTAGTGGAGCCGGCATCGATGCCGATCCACGTCCGTCCCTTATAGCCTTCCAGGGTGCCGTAAGAGACATCCGCCTTAGCATGGCGGGCCTTAAAGGCTTCGTAATCCTCCTGGCTGTCAAAAAGCGCCGGAAGGGTATGGAACCCGTTCACGGATTCGTACCGGGAAAGCTTTTCGATCACATTCTCCAGATCCACCTGCTTCCTGGCACAAAGAGCCGCCCCCAGGGCTACAAAATAAAGAGAATTCTCGGGGCATGTCCCCTTTAAGGACAGCGACTCGTCAAAACTCTTCTGGAGTTCCGGCATAAAGGTAAGGGGTCCGCCCAGATATAGCACATTCCCCTCGATAGCCCGCCCCTGGGCCAGACCGCCGATGGTCTGGTTCACCACCGCATGGAAAATACTGGCGGATATATCCCGCTTGTCCGCTCCCTGGTTGATCAGCGGCTGGATATCGCTCTTGGCAAACACGCCGCATCGGGAGGCTATCGTGTACAACTTTGTGCTGTCCTTTGCATATTCATTCATCTCGTCCGGGGTGATCCCGAGAAGGGTGGCCATCTGGTCAATGAAGGCCCCTGTCCCTCCCGCGCAGGACCCGTTCATCCTGGCCTCCATGGCGCCCTTGAGGAAGATAATCTTGGCGTCCTCCCCGCCCAGCTCGATGATCACATCCGTGTCCGGCGCTTTTTTCTCCGCCGCAACCTTTGTTGCATAAACCTCCTGCACGAAATCGATGGAACAGCTCTCCGCCATGCCCATGCCTGCTGAGCCGGAGATCACCAGGGAAAAAGGGGTCTTCTCCGAAAAGACATCCCGTACCTTTACCAGCGCCTCCACCGTCTTTGCCGTAATCTGGGCAAAATGCCGCTCATAGGCAGAATATACAATCTTGTCATTATTATCTAAGACGATCGTCTTTATCGTCGTGGAACCTACGTCCAATCCAATTCTCAAGATATTCACTCCTAAAATGTAAGATCAATCATGCACATTAATATGTTATATCACGAAAGCGGAATTTCGGCAAGAAAACCCTGTATTTTTTATTTTATTTTTATTTCCATCCCAATATTTCGTAAATTCCGCTTGCCAAATCCACAATAATTTGTTATGATACCTATGTTGTGGTTTCCACATCGGAGACAAATCGTATGGTTAAGGAGGTGCGATCATGGCTAAATGTGCTATTTGTCAAAAGGCTGCTCACTTCGGCAATAATGTGAGCCATTCCCATAGAAGATCCAATGCGATCTGGAAAGCCAATGTAAAATCTGTCAAGGTTAAAGTCAATGGCGGCGCAAAAAAGATGTACGTATGTACTTCCTGCCTGCGCTCCGGCTTAGTAGAGAGAGCGTAAGGAAGCAGTGCTTTATGAAGGAAAGAAGTAAAATCCGGCAAGATGCATGAGAGACCCAGGCATCCTGCCGGATTTTCTATTGCATGAGATTCTAAGCTGTCAGCAGCAAAACAGATGATACCCCAGCACCAGGCATCCTATAATAAAAATCAAAGTCGAGATCGTCTCCGGAATAAACAAAAGAAGCGTCATTCCAATCCCAAAACAAAACAGCATAAGTCCTATGACCCGCTTCATAAATACCTCCGGCCAAAACGCTTATGCTGTCAGTATATGCATCTGTCCCCTGTTCCATGCGTACCTTGCGCTTTATTCCATATGGGAAGAATCCTCCGCCGCCATCTCCTCCGCCGCCGCCATGGCATCCGGAGAAATCTTCTTCTTTCCGTCTGTAAATCTGCTGACAATATCCGGCACCATATCCAGCACCTTTGTCACCGCGTCCTGCTGTTTCACATTGACCAGCCGCGTCACGCCGTTCTGGATCACCAGCACCGCGCTCGGGCTCATCTTGGCGCTTAAACCGCCGCCGCCATTATGCTTTCCGTTGTCTGCAAACGAGCCTGCCGCCATACCGCAGGTCACGTCCACCAGAGGAAGGATGATGGCATCATCGATCTTGACCGCCTCCCCCACCACGGTCTTTGTGGTCACAAACTGGTCCATGCCCCGAAACAGGGCTTCCACCGTTGAACTGAAATGATTTTCTGACATGATGTTTCCTCCTACTCACTAGTCTTTGGGACAGATTTCTTAACGTTTCAGAAACTTTTTAAGCAAAACTCTGAAGTTTTTGTCAAGCAGCATCCGAAGCCCGATCACAAGTACTGTCCCAATGCGGATCCTGCCCTTAAGCTTCCCTTCTCCTTCCAGCACCTTTTCTCCAAATACCGGCATCACTTGAAATTTTCTTGCATATAAACCGTAAAAAGGACTGATATAGGTCAATATCTGGCCGGTCTTGTATGGGTCGTCAAAACCGAAGCGTACCCATCCGGCTGCCTTTGTCGGGACAAAATGCCTGCAAAGAGCCCATATCTGCTTCATCAGCAGGCGGAAGGTGGCGCGGTTAGCCTCGTCATTGACAAAAGCTGCCAGTTCCTCCTTCTTTTCTCTCCATTCATCCAGACGATCCTTAAGGCCCTGCAGAATTTCTTTTAGTTTATCATAAATCTTCTTAAATGAAAATCCCCTGTTTTTCTGTTTCTTTTTTCCTTTTTTCCGTTCCTTCTTCTTTTTGAGGTTCTTTTTTGCTTTTCTTTTATGTTTTTTTTGCTTTTTTGCCTTTTTTTCCGGGCCTGCAGTTCCCTGACCCGATGCTTTGGCGCCCTTTTCCGAGCCGTGCGGCTCCTCCCCCTGCGTTCCGGCTTCCGCTTCCGGCCTGCCCGGTTCCTCTCCCGATATTTCGGCTTCCTTTCCCGGCCTGTCCGGTTTCTCTCCCGATACTCCGGCTTCCGCTTCCGGCCTGTCCGGTTCCTCCCCCGGCATTCCGGCCTCCTTTTCCGATGTCGGCTTCTCCCCCGGACCATACGCCTCTTTTGCCGTCTTTCCAGATTTCTCTTCTGCCTTCCCCGGGCCCTCTTCCGACGCCTTTCCCGTTTCTCCCTTCTGGCGGCCTTTCTTTTGGCTGTCCTCATCCGGGCCGTCTTTTTCCGGTTCCCCTGTCTCCTCCGTCCCCTTGCCAAACGCCTTTTCCATACGGAACACCCGGATTCCGAGAACCCGCGCCGTAAGGATCAGTTTCTTTTCATACACGGCCTTAACGAACAAAAGGCGGCACAGCCAGCTCACTCCTGCCTGTCCTTTAAGCTTTCCGTCAAAACTTCCCTGAATCTGATATCGGATCGGGACAAGAAGCACCAATAAAAGCAGCACAAACAAAAGCCCCAGTATCCCTAACAGGACGAGCCCTATGATCCTCAATATTCCCAATACCATCCATACGGCAGCCAGCATCTTTCACTCCTTACCGTTTTATTTGCCAGCATTCTGTTTTGTTGCTGTCCGGCACACAGCAGCCTTCTTTACACAAAAGCAATTCTAAAGGTTTCCATCCGTCATTTGGCTCAGACAAAAGCCCCCCGTTTTCCGATACAGGTCATCCACTATCTTTCCGGCCACCGTCAGGGCCTCCCAGTATGTAACCGCGATGCCCATTACCAGGATCTCCCGCTCCTGATACGGCGGCTGCCAAAGCATTACCGACGGGATAATCTCAAGGATATTATTTCCGCTTAAAGGCGGAACGATCACGTAAACCTCCGGCTGCGGCCTTCCTTCCCGAAGCCCCTGCAAGATAGGATAACGCCTCTTTTTCGCCTTTTCCCCCACGTACAGGTGATCATAATAATCCATAACCATCGCTCTCCATGATCTGCACAAGCAGTTCCATACAAGCTTCCTTCTCGAACTGGTCCGTACAGCAGCTTAAGCTGCCCTGAATATAGTCCCTGATTTCTTCCGGGGAATTAAAACACACCGGGAGATACGACAGGGTGGTGGCCATAATCGCACGTGCCACCGGTTTCTGGCAGGAGGAAAGCACCGGGCCAAGCTCTGAAAAAAAGAGGTCCGCCGCCGCTTCCACATCTTCCCGGCTCACGCTGCCGGACGTTTTCCCTGTTTCCAGAACGGCAAAGGTACTAGAAGACATCAGCCGGTCCACCATCTCCCCGCGCCTTGTGTCTTCCCTCTCTTCCTCCGTCCCGTCCCTGCCGTCTTTCCGGGAAAAATCCGTCTGCTGATACTTTTCATAATACGCTTCCTGGATTCCTTCCAGGTTAGGAAGGCAGTCCTCTAATTCCTCCGGGATCTCCCGGTTTCCCTGACAATAAAGCTGCCACAAACCCTTTATGATCTTTGCGGCCTTTTTTTCTTCTCCCGCGTCCCTCACTGCAGACTCCCTTGTCAGGCACAGAATATACAGATCGTTCACCATCTCCTGCAGATTGGTGCAGTAGCTTATGAGAGCCGTTACCATATTCCCTGCTTCTTCTGCCTGGCTCCTGGCATTTTCATAAGCGCTTTTATCCATTTCCTTAAAAGACAGCTTTTGAAACTCCGCAAAAATCCGGTCAAGCTTTTTGTAGCTCTTCTGCTTCATACCGGCCAGGCTCACCATGCTGCCGCTTCTCAGCAGGTACATCATATCCTCTAACCCGGCCGGGTCCGAGCCGATATAAGATGTCAGGGCATCGTGGACCATACCGAAATATTTTTGTTTTGTAAAACGCACGGGAAGCTGTCCTACAATCATCTGGATCCGCTGGTTCTGGACAGCGGCATCCTTTGGCGCCGCTATATACCGCATCAGATTCGCCGCAACCCCTGTCTCGTCTGTCTCTAAAGGAAGGCATTTCTGAAACCGCCGTTCCATACGGTTTAAGACATATTCATAGATCTGCAGGCCGTCCGAATAAGCCATGACCTGTAACATCTCCTGCTGCACCTGTTTCCGCAGTTCTCCGGCCGCCTCAAGCAGCTCCTCGGACTCCCCGGAAAGAAACCTCCCCAAAAGCTCCATGAACAACCCGTCCAGCTCCTTCTGGCTGCCGTTTTCTTCCTCGTAGGTCTCAGGCATCTCTTCATAAAACAGAAAAAAATTCAATGCCAGGCGGGCCTGGGCGCAGCCGTAGGCTACAGACGCCTGCCTTTTCCAGTTGTATGCCATCTGAATCCTCCTTACTTGTACTGTTCCAGGATCGACCGGCGCAGCAGGTCTAAAGCCCGCACCACTGCCTGCTCCCGCACTTTTTCCCGGTTTCCCTTAAACCGGAACTTCTTCACCGTAACCTTTTCCTTCATGTATGTGGCGATATACACCAGCCCCACAGGCTTATCCTCCGTGCCGCCGTCAGGCCCCGCGATCCCCGTCACCGCCACGCACACATCACAATCCGCCGCGAACACGCCGCCGATAGCCATTTCCCGCGCCGTTTCACTGCTGACCGCCCCGTATTTTTTCAGGGTGCTTTTGCTCACATCCAGGTATTTTCTCTTTGCTTTATTGGAATAGGTGATAAATCCCTCCCGGAACACCTCGGAAGCCCCGGGTACATTAACAAGACGCCCGGCCAGAAGCCCGCCGGTGCAGGACTCCGCCGTCGTCACGGTCAGCTCATATTTCTGCAAAAGCCTTACCACCGCCATCTCCAGGGTCTCTTCCTCCCGCACAGAATAGACATTATCCCCAAAACGGTTCTTAATCTCCTTTACTGCCGGCTTGATAAGTTTTTTTGCCTCCTCCTCGCTTTTTGCCCGGGCCGTTATCCGCAGATGCACCTCTCCCGTCTTGGCATAAGTGGCAATGGTAGGATTCGTCTGCCTGTCAATCAGATCCAAAAGCTTATCCTCCACCTGGCTCTCTCCCACGCCGCAGATCTTCACCATCTGGGAACGCAGGATCTCCGGCTGCCGCTTTGCGAGATAGGGGAACACCTGTTTTTTAAACATCGGATACAGCTCCCCCGGAGGCCCCGGCAGCAGGATGGCCGCCTTGCCTTCCTTTTCCAGGATAAGCCCCGGCGCCGTTCCGTTATCATTGTCCAGGACAACAGCCCCCTCCGGGACCATCGCCTGCTTCCAGTTGTTATCCGGAATCACCTTGAAAATACTGTTCTTAAAATATTCTTTAATCCGCTCTTTTGTGTGGGGATCTTCCGTAATGGCAAATCCCATTACCTCCGCACATGTTTCTTTTGTCAGGTCGTCTTCCGTAGGCCCTAACCCGCCGGTCAGGATCACCACGTCCGAACGCCCAAGGGCCGTGCGGATCGCTTCTGAAAGCCGTTCCCTGTTATCCCCCACCGTCACCTGATGGTACATGGACAGCCCCAAAAGCGCGCACTGCTCCGCAAGGAACTGGGTGTTGGTATTGACGATATTGCCTAACAAAAGCTCTGTTCCCACCGAAATCAATTCAACAATCATTACATTTGTCCTCCTGTCAGTACCTTATGGTTCTTCATGATGTAATCCACCAGAGACACCACCGTCAGAATCAGGGCAATCCAGGTACAGAGCCAGGCCACGGGGCGAAGGACCTTCAGATCCACAATCAGCAGGATAACCGCTACCATCTGAAAGGTTGTCTTGAACTTTCCCCAATAGCTGGCTGCAATCACAATCCCCTGTTCCGCCGCCACCAGCCTGAAACCGCTGATGATAAATTCCCGGCTGACGATAAGGATCACCATCCATGCCGGAAGCTGCCCCAACTCTACCAGGCAGATCAAAGCAGAACATACCAAAAGTTTATCTGCCAGAGGGTCCATAAATTTCCCGAAATTTGTTACCAGATTATACTTTCTCGCGATTTTCCCGTCCAGCATGTCTGTCAGGCTGGCCACGATAAAAATCGATGCGGCAAGATACCGCAGCAGGGAAACTTCCCCGTGGCCAGACAAAAGAGAAACCACAAAAAAGGGAATCAATATCACACGCAGCACGGTAAGTTTATTAGGCAAATTCATCCTGTCTTCCCTCCTCATACACTTCGCCGATCAGGTCATATTCCGAAGCCCCTGTCACTTTTACCCGGACAAAATCTCCTGACAGAAAAGACTCGCCGCTGTTTACAAACAGATATCCGTCCACTCCTGGGGCATCCATATAGGTTCTGGCCACATAAGCCGGCTCATCAGCCACTTTGCCCTCGATCATAACATCCAGCACACGTCCTACCATGCCCTCCGACTTCTCAAAGGCGATCTCCTGCTGCAGCTCCATGACTTGGTCCCGGCGCTCTTCTTTTACTTCCTCCGGAATCTGGCCTTCAAAAGAAGCCGCCGGCGTATCCTCCTCTGCCGAATAGGGAAATACTCCCAGACGCTCAAACTCCATTTCATCTACAAATGCCATCAGTTCCTCATGGTCCTCTTCTGTCTCGCCGGGGAAACCGGTAATCAGGGTGGTGCGCAGGGCAATATCCGGAATCTCTTCCCGCAGCCGCCCTACCATTTTCCTGATCGACGCCTGGTCTGTCCGCCGCCCCATCTGTCTGAGGATCCTGTCACTGGCATGCTGGATCGGTATATCGAGATAATGGCATACTTTTTCTTCCTTTTTGATTGTCTCAATCAGTTCGTCTGTGATCTCCTCCGGATAACAGTACTGGAGGCGGATCCAGTAAATGCCGGAAATCTCAGCTAACCGGTGAAGCAGCTCAGGCAGCGACTTTTTTCCGTACAGATCCACTCCGTAGAGGGTCGTTTCCTGAGCCACTAAGATCAGTTCCCTGACTCCTTTTCCTGCCAGCTCCCGCGCCTCTTCCAGAAGCCGTTCCATGGGAACGCTCCGGTATCTTCCCCGCAGGCTGGGAATAATACAATATGTGCAGTGTTTGTCGCACCCTTCGGCGATCTTCAAAAAAGCATAGTGGCCTCCCGTTGTGAGGATCCGTCCCGGCCCTTTCTCCGGTATCCCTTCCGGCTCCGGAATGCACAAAGGCCTCTCTCCTTTGTCCGCCTGTCTTAATACCCGGCTGATCTCATCATAGGCGGCCGTCCCCACAATCCCGTCCACCTCAGGAATCTCTTCGAATATTTCCTGTCGGTAGCGCTGCGCTAAGCAGCCCGTGACAATCAGGACATGGCATCGCCCGTTTTTTTTCAGCTCTGCCATCTCGAGGATTGTGTTTATGCTTTCTTCCTTTGCATCTCCAATAAAGCAGCAGGTATTGACAATGACTGCCTCCGCCTCCTGCTCGTCATCCGTAAAAGTGTGGCCGTCCCGGCGCAGCAGGCCCAGCATATTTTCCGTGTCCACCAGGTTCTTGTCACACCCTAAGGATATCATTAATATATTCATAGTTTCTCCTGCCTTACAATAAAGAAGCTGCCGTCTTTCGTCTTTCTCCATACGGCAGCATGAAGAAAAAGCCATCTCTGTCACAACTGCCCGAGACGGCCTCCTTTTCACGGCTCCTTACTCCTCTTCGTAATCTTCTTCCTTTTCGAGATCCTTTTCCTCGTCCGTGGAATCATCCCCGATGATCTTTACCTTGCCCTCATAGATCTCCTGTATGGCTTCCGACAAAGGCTTCTTCCCCGCGTCTCCCGACATGGGATCCATCTCCTCAATAAGCTGCCTGGCCCGCTTCGCGGAGGCGAGCACAATCGAGTACCGGCTCTGTACCACCGGCTGTTCTCCCGGCTCCACTTCACTGTTTACCACATTGATCAAATCCGCATAGGATGGATGTAACATAAAAGCTCCTTTCCAAATCCGCTGTTTTCCGGTTCTCTTTTTCTATAGGGGGCAGGGCCTTCCTTATGCTTCCTGCCGTTCTTCTCTCTACAGACTGCGCAGTTCCTCTTTTATTTTCTCAATCCACTCTTTGTTGCTGCCGGCCCGCAGGTGCTGGACCTGGATCAGCTCATGCATTTCCCTGACGCAGGCATGCAGATCGTCATTGATCAGGATATAGTCATATTTCTCCATAAATTCCGACTCCTCCACAGCCCTCTTCAACCGGCTGCGTATAACCTGGCTGCTCTCCGTTCCTCTCCCCTTGAGGCGGTTCTCCAGCTCTGCGGCCGATGGAGGCGTTACGAACAAAAGCAGCGTATCGGGAAACCTCTCCTTCACTTTAAGGGCGCCTTGGATCTCGATCTCTAAGATCACATCCCTTCCTGCTTCCATCTGCTCTAATACATAGCTTTTCGGGGTGCCGTAATAATTGCCCACATAACAGGCATACTCAATCAGGGCGTCCTCCCGGATCATCTGCTCGAATTCTTCCTTTGTGACAAAGAAATACTCCCTGCCATGTTCTTCGCCTGCCCGGGGCTGCCTGGTGGTAGCCGATACGGAAAGGGCATACTGATCCTTATGGGCCTGCAAAAGCTCCTTCATCAATGTTCCCTTCCCCGCGCCGGAAAATCCGGACACTACTGCCAAAATTCCTTTTTTCGTCATAGTCTTTGTCCCTGCTACTCTATATTCTGAATCTGCTCCCGCACCTTCTCGATCTCCGTCTTTAACCCGATAGCCCGGTCGGAGACTTCCAGGTCCCCGGATTTGCTTAAGATCGTGTTGGCCTCCCGGTTCATCTCCTGGGCTATAAAATCCAGCTTCCGGCCTACGCCCCCGCCATGTTCCAGTTCTGCCCGGGTAGCGTGGATGTGGCTGCGCAGCCGCACCAGTTCCTCGTCCACGCAGATCTTGTCCGCATAGAGGATCACTTCTGCCGCGATCCTTCCTTCGTCAATCAGGCTGTTTTCCAAAAGCTCCTTTACCTTATCCTCCAGCTTTGCCCGGTATTCCTGCAAAAGAATGGGGGAACGTCCCTCAATAAAATCCACCAGCCCTTCCATATAGTCCAGCTTGCCCAAAAGATCCGCCTTCAGCCGCTCTCCTTCCTGGCTGCGGGCTTCTGCCAGCTTCTCCGCCGCTTTTTCAACGGCCTCGGACAAAAGCTTCCACATCTGCTCTTCATCCTCCGGAGCCTGCTCCATGGACAAAACCTCCGGCATCCTTGCCAGGTCAGACACCTTGACGTCATTCTCAATCCCGAACTGACGCTGCATTTCCGCAAAACAGTCCATGTACTCGGAAGCTAAGGTCCTGTTGTACTTCAGGCACAGCTTTTCTTCCGTATAATCTTCATAGCTGATAAAAACATCGACCTTTCCACGCTGAATGTACTTTTTCAGCAGGGTGCGGATTCCTGCCTCAAAATAATTGAACTTTTTCGGCATCTTGATGCTTAAATCCAGATATCTGTGATTTACTGCCTTCATTTCCGCCGTTATCTTGTAATCTGGCGTGACAGCCTCAAAACGGCCAAAACCGGTCATACTTCTTATCATCTGCAATATGTGCTCCTTTTTTGCTGTAAAAACCATAAAATAGAAATAACCACATGCCCCATTATAATTCATATGGAAAAACAAGTCAACGGGCTTATGGAATTTTATGCTCTTCTTTCACCGCCACGCCGATCCCATATACCACTTCTGTAACCCGGTCCGCCATCTCTGCGAGCATCCGGTTTGCCTTCCCCATCAGCCCGAGATACCGCATGGTCTGCTCCTCATAAACCGTCCCGTCCGAAAAGACTTCATTGCTGATGACAATCACATGTCCCGCACATGCCTGCAGATGGCGGATCCCCCTCTCCACCCTCCCCAGGATCTCCTCGTCTGTCCCGCCTTCCCCGAACTGCTCATTGGCCACCAGGTTGGACATGCACTCCAGCAAAAGCACCCTGTCTTCTTTCCGGGTTTCTTCCTCTCTTCCTGGTTTTTCTTCTCTTCCCGGTTCTTCTTCCAGGGAAACGTTTTCCAGGTGATCGTATGCCTCTATGGTGCAAAACCCTTTCCCGGCCCTCTGTTTCTGATGCCTGCGGACCCTCTCTTTTCCTTCTTCTCCCCATGGCCGCATGGTTGCCAGATAAAACCGGTATTTTGCCCCTGTCTTTAGCGCCTCCTGCTCTCCCCATACAGATTTCCCGCTGGCGCTTCCTCCCGTGATCAGATGCAGCATCCCTTCCCGCCTTTCCCCGGCTCCATGGTAATGAGCCAGACCGGGTTCTGCCCTTCCATCAGATGATAGGCCCCCAGTTTTTTGGCCCGTGCCACCTGGATGCTGACAACCTCTGCCTCTGTCTCCCGCTCCTGAAGATACCTGGTTATCACGGCCAGGGTTTCCAGGGAAATCACATTGGCCACAATCCGCGCCGATGGATTTTTCTCCCTCACCAGATCCAGGATTTCTGCCAGCTCTCCTCTGCTCCCTCCGATAAAGACCCGGTCCGGGGCCGGCAGACCCTCTAAAGCTTCCGGTGCCCTTCCCTGCACCACCGTCAGGTTATGTAAGCCGAAACGCTCCTTATTCTGCCGGATCAGCTCACACCCCTCTTCCTTTTCCTCGACAGCATATACATGGCCGTGCTTCATCGACAATGCCATCTCCACCGCCACTGAGCCGGTTCCTGCCCCCACATCATAGGCGATTCCGCCGTCCGGAAGCTCCAGCTTGGACAATGCTACCGCCCGCACCTCACTTTTCGTCATAGGGACCTTTCCCCGGATAAATGCCTCATCCTTCATTCTTCTCTCCTGTCTGCCCGTCCCGCTCTAAGATCACTGCTGCCAGGGAATCGGTCCGGATTCCTCTCAATTCCCCTGCAATGCCCGTAACCACCTGTTCGTCCGGATACCCCAGCCGCATTCCGGCCGATACGTGTACCGTTTCCATTCCTGCCTCTGTTAGCTCCGTGCAGATATTCCCAAGATCCTCCGCCCTGCCAAGCAGCAGAAAAACTCTTTTGTGCTCCTGTAAAAGTCCCAGCACATCACAATCCCTGCCATGGGCAGTTGCCGGATAAATATCCTGCCAGGGCCGCCCCAGCCGGGCGCAAAGGCAGGACAGGGTGGAAATCCCCGGAAAAATATGTATCCGGAAAACCTCCCTGTCCTTCCCTCCCGTCTCTTTAAGTTCCTCCAGCGCGAAAGCGCAGCCGCTGTAAAATCCCGTATCCCCCGAATATACCACCCCTGCCTTTGCGTATTCCGGGTGGGCGTAAAGCCATTCCCGCACATCCTTCCCTGCATACAGCTCTTCCTTGTGCTTTCCTTCTATCCATGGCCCGATGCTTTTTAACATCCGCGGGGCTCCCATGACCACATCACATTGCAGGAGAGCCTCCAGCGCCTCCAATGTAAGCTGCCGGCCCTCTCCCATTCCCATTCCAATCAGGCATATCTGCCGCTCCTGCCCCATCGCATCAAGGTTTTCCCAAGAGACCAGTCCCTTCCCCTTTCCCTTCCCCCTTTCGGCCGCCACCTGCATAAGCTCCACTTTGGCCTCCGAAACCGATATTCCGTCTTTCTCCTTTGGCCGCCGGATCACAATCACACGGACTTTGCATTTCCGGGCAGCCTCCAGCTTTTCTTCAAATCCCCCCTTAGCTCCCGACTCCTTTGTCACCAGCCACCCTGCTTTGACCTGCCGGAGCAATGCCTGGTTCATCTCCTCGGAAAAAGGCCCCTGCATGGCAATCAGCCTCCGCCCCTTAAGCCCGGCCTCCTCACATTCCGCCAAAACCCGGCTGTCCGGCAGGACCCTGGCATAAATCCTGTCCCTCAGGAAGGGAAATTCCATAAATGTCCTCAATTCTTTACTTCCTGTAGCAAGAAGTACCGGAAGCCCGTCCATTCCGAGCAGTTTTGCGGCCTCCCTGGCCGTATCCACCCAGAAAATGTCTTTTTCCTCTTTTTCCTCCCTCTCCTCCCGCAGCACCCGGACGCATCGGATATTTTCCCTCTCACAAGCCCGTAAAATCTGCCTGGTGGCCAGGGTGGCATAAGGGTGGGTGGCATCGACCACCAGCGCAGGCTCTTCCTTCCTAAGGAACCTGCACATCCCCTCTTCGTCCAGGACGCCGCACTGCACGGACACTCCCTCCTGCCCTTTAAGCATCTCCTTCCCGTACTCCGATGTGACGCTGGCCGTCACCGAAATTCCCATCCCGGCCCCGGCATCTGCCAGCTCCCTTCCCTCTGCCGTTCCCCCGAAAATCACCACATCCGCCATTTCGCCGCTTTTCCTTTCCTCTGGCTGCCCTATCCTGCCTCTCCTACTCCAGCTCGCTTACTCCCATATAAAGTTCATAATATCTTCCCTTCTGGCCAATCAGTTCCTCATGGTCTCCCCGCTCGATGATCTCCCCGTGCTCCAGCACCATGATCGCGTCCGCATTGCGCACGGTCGACAGCCTGTGGGCAATCACAAAAGTAGTGCGGTCCGCCATCAGCCGGTCCATCCCGTGTTCAATATGTTTCTCTGTTCTCGTATCCACCGAACTGGTAGCCTCGTCTAAAATCAGAATCGGGGCTTTCGAGACCGCCGCCCGGGCAATATTTAAAAGCTGCCTCTGCCCCTGGCTCAAATTGGCCCCGTCCCCTTCCAGCATAGTCTGGTATCCCTGTGGCAGACGGCTGATAAAGGAATGGGCAGATGCCGTCTTCGCCGCCCGGACCACCTCCTCATCCGTGGCGTCCAGCCTGCCGTAACGGATATTTTCCATCACCGTGCCGGTAAACAAGTGGGTATCCTGAAGCACCATGGCAATATTGCTCCGCAGGTTATCGCGCCGTATTCTGCGGATATCCACGCCGTCAATGGTAATCGAGCCGTCCTGGATGTCATAAAACCGGTTAATCAGGTTAGTGACCGTGGTCTTCCCCGCCCCTGTGGACCCCACGAACGCAATCTTCTGCCCCGGCCTGGCATACAGGCTCACATCCTTTAAGATCATCTTATCCGGTTCATACCCAAATGTCACATGGTCCAAAACCACATGCCCTGCCGCGGGCGACAGCGCCACCGCGTCTTTTACATCCTCCGGCTCCGGCGTCTCGTCCATCACGGCAAATACCCGCTCCGCTCCTGCCAGCGCGGAAAACACATTGCTGACCTGCATGGAAATCTCGTTGATCGGCCGGGAAAACTGTCTGGAGAAGTTTAAAAACACCGTAAGGCCGCCCACGTCAAAATTGCGGAAAACGCACAGCAGCCCCCCGATACACGCGGTGAGGGAATAATTCACCTGGCTTAAGTTTCCCATAACCGGCCCCATGATGCCGCCAAAAAACTGGGCGCGGATCTGATTGTCCCGAAGGTCTTCATTCAGCAGGTCAAACTCTTCCTGGGCCATGTCCTCATGGCAGAAAACCTTCACCACTTTCTGGCCGGTAATCATCTCTTCAATATAACCGTTCACCGCCCCCAAAGAAGCCTGCTGGGCGGAAAAATGGCGATGGCTCTGTTTGGCCACCGTCCCTCCTGCCTTCATCATCACCGGGATCAGGGCCAGAGTCACAAGCGTCAGCCAGATATTGGTATAAAGCATCAAAAACAACGTGCCGATGATACTTAAAATCCCGGCAAAAAGCTGCACCAGCGTATTGCTCAGCATCATGCCGATGGTATCCACGTCATTGGTAAAACGGCTCATCAGATCGCCGTTGCTGTTGGTGTCATAGAACCGCACCGGAAAACTCTGCATTTTTCCAAACAGGTCGTTGCGGATTTTTCTGAGGGCCGTCTGAGCCACCGTCAGCATGATCCTTGCCTGGAAATAATTGGCCCCCACGCTGACCAAAAACACCAGCGCCATCACGGCCAGCGCCCGGAAAAGCCCTGCCGGGTCGCCGCGGCTGCCGTCCGTTGGCACAATATAAGTATTGATAATCGGACGCAGCATATAAGACCCCAGCAAAGTTCCCAGCGTATTCAGGATAATGCACACAAAAGCGCCTAAAAGCTTTGGCGTGTCTCCCTCCAGATAACGCAGGAGACGGCGGATTGTACCTAAGCTGTTCTTCGGCCGCCCGCTTTTAAACCGCTTTCCCCTTCCCGGTCCCCCCGGGCCGCCCGGCCCCGGCCCCATCGGGCCACGGCCTGACACTGCCTCCCCTATGCTCTTTCTTCCATACCGGTATTTCAGGCTGTTCAGTTTTTCCTCACGGTTCATGCACCCACCTCCCGCTCTCTGTCTCTCTGGGAATAATAGATCTCCTGGTAGGCCTCGCAGGAATCAAGAAGTTCCTCATGAGTACCCATGCCGATGATCCTTCCTTCATCCAGGACCATAATCTGGTCCGCCTCCTCCACCGACCCGATTCTCTGGGCAATGATGATCTTTGTCGTATGCTCTAACGTCGTGCGGAAGCATTCCCGGATCTTCGCCTCCGTTGCCGTGTCCACCGCGCTGGTAGAATCGTCCAGGATCAGAATCTTCGGCTGCCTGGCCAAAGCCCTGGCAATACACAGCCTCTGCTTCTGCCCGCCGGATACGTTGACTCCTCCCTGTCCCAGGTCCGTATCATAACCGTTTACAAAAGAGGACACAAAACTGTCCGCCTGGGCCGCATCGGCAAAAGCGCGCAGTTCCTCCATGGAGGCATGCTCGTCCCCCCACCTGAGATTCTCCTCGATGGTGCCGGAAAACAACACGTTTTTCTGCAGTACCATGCCCACTCCGTCCCGCAGGTTTTTCAGGGAATATTCCCGCACATCCACGTCATCCACCAATACCTGCCCGCCGGCCACGTCATAAAGCCTGGGAATCAACTGGACAAGCGAGGTCTTCCCGCTTCCGGTAGCCCCGATGATTCCGATTACCTGGCCCGGCTGTGCCGTAAAACTGATGTTCTTTAACACCGGATCCCCGCTTTCCTTCCCGTATCGGAAGGAAACATCGCGAAACTCCACCTTTCCCTTTTCCACCTTTTTCTCTTTCCGCCCGGCATTATCATCCGTCAGGTCAATCTCTGTCTTCAAGACCTCGTTGATACGTTTTACCGAAGCCATGGCCCTGGCGCTCTGCAGAAAGATCATGGACAACATCATGAGGGACATTAAAATCTGGACAATATAGGTGGTAAACGCTGTCAAATCCCCCACCTGCATACTGCCGCCAATGATCAGGTTCCCTCCGTACCACACTACGGCCAGGGTCGTCACATTCATGGCCAGCATCATCACCGGCATGGTCAGAATCACGATTCTCATGGCGCGCAGGCTGTTCTCCTGAAGGTCCTCATTGGCAGCCCGGAATTTATCCTTCTCCAGGTCCTCCCTCACAAAGGACTTGATGACCCGCACATTGACAAGGGCTTCCTGGATGCCGGAATTTAACTTATCCAGCTTAGTCTGCATGATCTCGAACCTTGGATAAGCCGTAATCATAATAGCGCCGATCATAAGGCCTAAAACCGGGATCACCACCAGAATAATCATGGCCAGGCGGTAATTCATGACAAATGCCATGATGAGTGCCCCCACAAGCATCCCGGGCGCCCGCAGGGCGATCCGCAGGATCATCATCATCACCTGCTGCACCTGCTGGATGTCATTGGTCAGCCTGGTAACAAGTGACCCGGTGCTGAAATCGTCAATATTCTGAAAAGAAAACTGCTGCACCCTGGCAAACAGATCCTTCCTTAAATCACTGGTAAAACAGATGGATGCCTTTGCCGAAAAGTAAGCGCCTCCGATTCCGCTTACAGCCATAATAAATGCCACGCACACCATCAGAAAACCCATCTGAAGGATATAGCCATGGTCACGGCCTGCCACTCCGTTGTTGATAATGAGGGACATCATCTTCGGCAGCATGATTTCCCCGATCACCTCCGTGATCATCAGGCACGGGCCGATAATAAAGGCGCTTAAATAAGGCTTTGCATATTTTCCATAACCTCTCATTCTTCTTCCTCCGTCTTTTCCAAAGATTTTTCCAGATTCCTCCGGACCCGCTCCAGATATTGGAAAAACAGTTCCAGTTCCTCCTCTGAAAATCCCTCGTACATCTGCCGCTCCACCTCCCTGAAACAGCAGATGCTCTTTTCCACCACCGCCTGTCCTTTCCCGGTTATGCAGATCTGGTTGTACCGGTTGTCCTTCTCATCTGCCACCCGGCTGATATAACCGCCGTTTTCCAGCTTCTTTAAAGACACCGCCACTGTGGCTGACGACACATGCTGAATCTGCGCCAGCCGTTTCTGGGATACCCCGGGATTATCTGCAATGCACATTAAAAGCTGATGCTGGCTCCTGTATACGCCTGTCCGGTTCAGGCGCCTTTCCAGCACGGTCCGGTGCAGATGGCCGACACTTATATACACGTCTGTCAGCTTCCTGTAGGGAGAATCCCATTCCGGCCTGCATCCTGCTTCTTTCTTTTTCTTTTCTTCCTTTCCGTTCATCCCATAGATTCCTCCTGCTGTCAGTTTCCCCTTTTTCCTGACTTTTAAGAACTGTCCGGGAAATAACTTCCGAGTGTTTTTACATACAAGCTGCTAACCGGCTGTAATAATTAGCTAGTTATCTAATTGCTCATTATAAAAGCACCTGATTAAAAAATCAAGCGCTTTCCTTAATTTCACATTTTTTTCATATTTTTATTTACAGTTCACGGAATTACTTTTCCTCCTCCGCAATCCTCTCCGCCAGCTCATTCAAATACACCCACCGCTCCATCTTTTCTTCCAGCATCTGCTCTGTCCCGGCCTTTTCCTCCATTAAAACATTCAGCCTGCCAAACACAGTGGAGGACTCCTCAATCTGCCGGTCCAGTTCCCCTATTTTTTCCTCCAGGACGGCGATATCCTCTTCTATCGTCTCCCACTCTTTCTGCTCCTTATAAGAAAATTTCAGTTTCTTCTGATGCTCCCGCCCGCTTTTAACCTTCGCGGCGTCAGACGGACGGCTGTTTTCCGTTTTCCGGCCGCCCCCGCTTTCTTCCGGATGCTTCCTGCCATACGCCGCCTGATAATCGGTAAATCCTCCCTCATACTGCACCACTGCCCCGTTTCCTTCAAAGGCAAATATCCGCCGGACCATCCTGTCCAGAAAATACCGGTCATGGGAAACGGTAATCACGATTCCCGGAAAACCGTCCAGATAATCCTCAAGGATCGTCAGTGTCCGGATATCCAGGTCATTGGTCGGCTCGTCTAAAATCAGCACGTTAGGTGCGTCCATCAGGACCCGGAGAAGATACAGCCGCCGCTTTTCCCCGCCGGAAAGCTTCCCTACCACCGTATGCTGCACGCTGCCGGGAAACAGGAAACGCTCCAGCATTTGGGAAGCGCTGATAGTGCCGTCCTTTGTCTGCACAAGCTCAGCCACATTCCGGATGTAATCGATCACTTTTAAGCTCTCGTCCATATCCTCGTTTTCCTGGGAAAAATATCCCAGTTTCACGGTCTGGCCGATCCGCACTTCTCCTGCATCCGGCTTAACCCACCCGGCGATCATTTTCAGCAGAGTGGACTTTCCGCTTCCGTTCGGCCCAATGATCCCCACCCGGTCATTCTTCAGGAATATATAAGTAAAATCCTTTAAAAGCACCTTATTGCCATATGCCTTGCAAAGGCCGGAAAGTTCCACGGTAGTCCGGCCTAACCGGCTGGAGACGGATTCCAGCTCCACCTCCCGGTCAGTCTCCGGCGCCTTCCTGTCCCGGAGAGCTTCATATCTTTGAATATGGGCCTTCTGCTTGGTAGACCTGGCCCTGGCTCCCCTCTGCATCCACTCCAGCTCTGTCCGGAGGATGGACTGACGTTTCCGCTCTGACGCAAGGGCCATATCCATCCGCTCTGCCTTAAGCCTGACAAACCCCTGATAATTGGCCTGGTAGCTGTAAAGCTTCCCCTGATCCAGCTCCACGATCCTTTCTGTCACACTGTCAAGAAAATACCGGTCATGGGTAATCATCAAAAGCGCCCCGCGAAACCGCCTTAGATAGCCTTCCAGCCAGTCTGCCATCTCACTGTCCAGATGGTTGGTAGGCTCATCCAGGATCAGAAGATCCGCCGTGGACAGCAAAACGCTTGCCAGGGCCACCCGCTTTTTCTGCCCCCCGGACAATGTTTCCACCTCCGCGTCATACTCATGGATTCCAAGCCTTGTCAAAACAGCCTTGGCGCTGGCTTCCAGCTCCTCACGGGAAGAAAAATGAGGCTCCTTCCGGTTATCCCTCACTATGCTCCCTAAAACCGTATCTTTGGGGGCAAACTCCGGATTCTGGGGGAGATAGCGGATGTACAGGTTCCTCCTGCGGACTATCTCCCCCTTATCCGGCTCCTCCAGCCCGGCCACAATCTTAAGCAATGTGGATTTTCCCGTGCCGTTAATCCCGATCAACCCTGCCTTTTCCCCTTCTTCCATGCTGAATGAAGCATCGTCAAACAACAGCCTTTCCGTATATGATTTTGTCAGATGTTCTATTGTAATCAGACTCATGTCCGCTCTCCCTTCCTTTTATACTCGCGAGCATACTTGCTTCTTTCCTTGCTTCACCCAATTCTACCATAAAAACAGAAAAAAGGCATCTGTCTTTTTAACAGACGCCTTTTCTTCCCTGTTCGGTAAACCTGCAGTATTCTTCATTCAACACCCGTAAATTATTGGAACGCCACCATCTGGGACGCTATGGTCTCTGCCTCTTCCTGAGAAAAATATCCACATGCCCTCATCCTTTTAATCACCTGGCACTGACGCTTCCTGGCCAGCTCCTGGCTTTTGGTAGGCGCGTATCTGGCCGGCGCATTGGGGATCCCTGCGAGCAGCGTGCATTCATACTCATCCATCTCTGCCGGTTCCTTGCCGAAATATCCCCGGCTGGCATCCCCTGCCGTATAATACCCATCGCCAAAATAAATGGTGTTCACATACAGCTCCAGGATCTCGTCCTTGCTGTACTTTTCCTCCAGTTCAAAAGCCACAAAGACTTCTGCCACTTTCCGCTCCAGTTCCTTCTCATGGGTAAAATACAAATTCTTGGCAAGCTGCTGGGTGATCGTGCTCCCGCCTTCCACATAACGCCTTGCCTGAATATCGTGAATCGCCGCCCGGGCTATGGCAATCGGGTCGATTCCGAAATGATGGTAAAACCGATGGTCTTCCACCGATATCACGGCATTTCGGTAAACCTCCGGCAGTTCTTCCAAGACCGTGTATCCTTCCTTTTCCCGGATGGAAGCCACTTTTTCTTCCAGGCTCATCACTTCTACGGCATCCTGGTACATCTTGTAGCCTTTCCCGGCAACGGTGAACCCGGCCAGAAGCATCAAACTTACAACAAACAAAACCATCAACCGCAAAATCTTACTGATCTTCATGGTATCACCGCTCCTTTCTATGGATGCAACACTGTTTTTCGCTGATGATACCAGTATATCACAATAATATTCGAAAGACTTTAATGATACCTTAGAGAATGCTGAACATTTTCCGACAATTCTAACGATAATCTTACAAAACCAAAGTTATCGTCCTTTTTATTTCTTTTCCGGATGATTTACCAGCCCGGTAAACATATGTTCATTCGTTTTCTTGTTGCGGATCACAAACACAAACGGACGGTTGAACCAGATCCGGACAGGTTCCTCGTACATAGGGGCTGCAAGGCACATCATATTCATACCGGTGGCTGCCGCCGCTTTTGTCCCGCTCTCGTCCACCTCCACCCGGGTCTTCTGCAAAACAGATACCGCCACGCAGGGTTCCCTCAGCATCCGGTCAAATTTCCCCTCCGTAAACATATCCCCAAGCCCTGCCTTCTCTAAGACGCTCTTCAGATTTTCATCCATCCAGTCAAACTCAAATTTGGGCAGAAAAATTTCGACTTTTTCCCTGTGTTTCCTGTTTTTCAAAAGGCTGTCAAGGTCAATCTCGCTTACATCATAATCCAGCGCGCCCTCGTCCCGCGGCATTATGGCAATAAAATCATAGATGCCTCCCTGATAGTCCTTTGCATAAGCAAGAAACCGGTCGTCCTCATAATAAAAGCTTCCTTCTTCATACATGAATTCCGCATCCATTTTTTCCCCGTTTTTCCGGGTGAAACTGTCGGTAAACGTGTCGTTTGCATCAAAAGGTTCCTTCCATTTACCGTCAAAATAGAGGGTATTAACCAGGAACAAATCTCCCAGACCGGCAGGCGAGTCTATGACAGAAGGGATCATATGTCCCGTGTTCTCATCTACATATTGATTGATCTGCCGGACGGCATCGGCTTTTTTGTCCTGATCAAATTCTTCGATCCTGGCATTCAGCCCTTCCAGCTCATTTCGGAACCCTTCCTGAAGCCCACAGCTTTTATCCGCCCAGATTCCGTATGCGGATTTTAACACATCCTGGTCGTTGGCCGCCTCCAGGGCTTTGATCTGGCCTGCTATGTCATCCCCGCCGCTGATACCGGTATAGGCGCAAATCCTTTCTTTCAGGTCCCGGTCGGAAGTCCCCAGGGCCGCCAGGCGCAGCAGCGCGTCCAGCGAAGCCTTGGAAACCATCTTATTGCCGTCCTCATTTTCCTTCACAGCCTGCAGGAAAGCAAAACCAGATGTATTTACCTCTGCAGTCTCTCCGCCGTCCAGGATTTCCTCCTCAGGCTGCTGCATTTCTTCATACAATTTTTCTTTGGAATGCCATATGTAAGAGCTCCACTCTCCCATCATCTGTTCAATCCGGTCCAAATACAAATTCATCCTGTCCTCCACCTCTTCCCGGCTCTTTTCCCAATGAAAATCTTCCGCTCTAAAGGAGACAAATCTGTCCAGCACCTTTTCCTTTACATACGCCTCTTGTCCATCCCACGGGGCAAACCAGTAATTGACGCCGGTATAGTTGAACGCCCGGGCCTGCTTCTGATGTTCGGCAATACAGGAATATGAAAATTCCAAATCTTCCATAAAATCTTCACTGGCCTCGCTGTAATCAATATATAA
Organism: uncultured Lachnospiraceae bacterium; assembly: GCA_949840805.1. GTDB lineage: Bacteria > Bacillota > Clostridia > Lachnospirales > Lachnospiraceae > Brotaphodocola. The sequence continues at coordinate 123,581 of CATKXR010000001.1, forward strand.
CAGCAAATGCCTGAGGTCTTCCAGGTAGCCGTCCAGGTATTGATACCGCGTATCCGCATTGATCTTATACTCGGCGCCGCTGATTCCCTGGTTCTCCAATCGCTGTCCCAGCTCTTCCGGAAGCTCATAAGGGACGCCCGATTCCCTGTCCTCTTCCATCTGTTCTATGGCCTCTTCCAACACCTTCCTGGCTTCCTCCCGATGTTTTGGCCCGGGTTCTTCCACATAAACCTTCACGGCTTCCAGCGCATGGTCAAACCGGGCGCTGTCCTCATCCTGAAGCAGCATAATCTCCCCGTAATCATCAATGACTGCCTTTTGTTCTTCTCTGTCTTTCTTGTCCCCTGCCTTGCACCCGCTTATTTGGGTCAGCAGTAAAATTCCGGCCAGGAGAGCCAAAAACCTTTTCCTTTTCCGCCTTTTCATTTTTTCCTCCCTGTATATTAGCTGCTTACGGAATCCGCGCCCTGTCAAGGTCCGCCCGGATGGCCGTCATCCCCGGCGGACCATATTCCTGGCCGGCCTTCCGGCACATCCCCGTTACCCGGAGACAGTTCCTCAATTACGCCCCGCCTTATCTCCTGCCACTGCACAGATAACATGGGATCTTACCGCCTGTACAAGAAGTACACAATTTCGATGTTGTATAAGCCGTTCCTCCGTTTCCTACCAGGTCAATACTCCGTTTTGTTGTTTCAATACGGCCGGTCCCGCGGCAGAGGCTGCAGTCAACCCAGCCTGTATTGTCGCATTTCGCGCAATCGATCGTTGTATTTGTCCTTCCCGTCCCCCAGCTATTGTCATCTGTAAAAGCATCATATCCGCCATAGCCCGGATTCCATGTCCCGCCATTATTCGTTATTCCGCCATTATCTATTCGTCCGATATTTTGATTCGCATTCTGCGCCGGCTGGGTCTCCTTTGGCCTTATCTGCTGCTCTAACTGGGCGATCTCAGCCTCTAACCCTTTTATCCTTTCATTTCGCGCCTGGCACAGGGCATTATACTCAGGATTCACCATCTGCCCGCCCATACACATGTCACATGCTTCACGTCCGGTCCTCATACAATACCCGCAAGACACCACCAGATAATAATCCCCCGGAATATTCACAATCCCTTTTCCGTTACATTTTTTACAGGCCACCTGTGACCTTCCGCTTCCATTACAATAAGTACACTTCACAAGATAATCAAAAGTAGTATTCCGAAGCTGGCTCAGTTCCTCTCTCTTTTTCTTCAATACCTCCTCCGGCTTTGCCGCCGTCTCCTGTCCGGCAGCAGTAACCTTCCACCCTGCCTCCGCCCGGATCGTACCAGTCCCCGTCACCAGACACAACACCGCCACCCCGCACAAAATCCCTTTTTTCATCCATTCCACAGCCTTCATCACCTTTTCCTCCTTCTCTTCTTTTTTCCTTCTCTTCTTTCTTCCTTCTTTTCCGGTTTCTTTTTTGTTCCCCCGCATTAGCCCCCATCCACAGAATAGCCGATAACGTAGCCTGGGCGGTTGCCAGTACCCCGGGAAACCCTCGAAGAACGTCGGCGCTTAATGAGCCGGAATGCCTTTCCCGGCGAATTTAGCGTCCACTACGTTCTTCACGGAGCGGGAGAGCGTTTTCCGGGGTACTGGCAACCGCCCAGGCGGCCCCTCCGCAATCCCCCTCCGCCTCCTCACAATCCTATCTTACCACACCCCTTCCCCCCACACAGGAACTTTTTTCCATCCCCATACCCTGCTTCCGTCCCCTCTCCTACTGCCATCCCGCCACATGGAACCGATACCCCCATGTTTTCATATTATCCATACAAATCCTCACGGCATCTTCCGCCGTCTCCCTCTCCCTCTCCAGTGTTTCCTCATCCTTTCCCGCATAAGGATATTTCTTTATGTATTGGGAGAACACCGCCATCTCGGCCACCGAATCCAGGACTTCCCTTTCCATATCGGGCTCTAAAGCATATAAGACAAGATTCAGCTCCCTGTAAACCGCTTCCCCATAGGCTTCCAGATAATCCAGATAAAACCCTGCCAGCTCCTCCTTGTCCGAATAAGACAAAACACCCTCATGAAGCTCTTTTTGCAGATGTTCCATCCCCTCCTCCATAATAATCTCCATCTCAAAAGTCCTGCCGCACAAATCTTCCATAAGGCGGGCCGGAACCCCGGCGCCGGCCTTCTCCAAAGCCTCGATCTGCGGGCGGGCGTCAGTCCTTCCAAACAAAAAAGTTTCCGTCTCCTTCTCCTTATGTTCTGCCCATTTGGACAGCTCCTCCAGCGCCTTCTCATCCCCCTCCAGCACTTCCCTTTTCATCGCCATGGCAAGGACCTGCTGCTGTGCCGAAAGCTGCACGCCCAGACTTCCCAGATTCTTATTCATCTGATAAATCACGTCCCGGAGCTTTGCCTGCTCCTCCTTTGTAAGCCCGGCAGGAGTAAAAACCTTCCAGGCAACCATACCTCCCCCTGCCAAAACAAGGCCCAGGACAAACGCCAGACAGGCCTTCCGCCCTGCCCTCTTCCTGGAATAACAAAACAGGGTCTTTCTGTTCGTCTCCCCGATACCTGCCAGATACATGGTAAAATTATCATGAATTAAGCCATAGTTGCCTTCGCCGCTTTGGCAAATCAGGTTCAAATGGTCTGATAACTTCTCCGTAATCCCATAGTCAAACCATTCTCCCGCATCCTTTACATCCTTTAACATCAGCCGGGATTTTCCCAGATACTCCGGAAATGCCATGGCAAAATCCTTTCTGGTCAGGTCACGATAGCTTTTCTCCGCCAGGCTGTAAATCTCCTCCCTGGTGAGCAAAGTCTTTTTCCGGCGTTTCAACTCCCTGGCAATTTCCGGAAGCAGGTGATCCATAAGATACCGGCATCGTAGCTGCTCCGCCTGGTTTCCGCTATGTACCCTCTGCTCGTGAACCGCCAGGCCGTTCAGATAAAGCCCGATCAGGCCGTCCATGGACCGGAAACGAATTTTTTCCTGTTTTTCCTCCTCCGCCAGCCTGGCTGCCTCTTCATAAAGAAAAAGCATCATAGGATTACATAAAAGCTCCCGGACTGCAGGATCCGCGGGACATTCTATTCTGTCTTTTTCCAGTTTCTCCTTTACAACCGCCTCCGGCAACCCAAGAAGCCTGGCACACGCAAACTTCCTCAGCCCGTATTTTCTGACCCCTTCTGACCGGTCCGTCACCAGGATTCCGATTCCAGGCTTATCTCCCAACTCCTCAATCTCTTTTAAAAGACGGCTTCCAAAGGCTCCTGCCTCATTTAAACCGTCTAACAGAAGGAGAAGCCCAAACCCTTCCGGTTCTTCAAGCCTCTGGTCCAGCTCATGGACTGCCGTTTCCATATCCTGAGCCTCATTCTGAAAACACAGATGGCGCAGCAGGTATTTTCGGATATAGCCGGATTCCTCCCGGGCCTTTTGATAATCTGCCAGAGGAACATACACCGTCACCGGCTGGTCCGGATGATAACTTTCCAGTGACCGCCCCCACAGTTCAGCCAGAAAACTTGTCTTTCCCATGCCGCCCGGGCCAGTCATCAGAAGCCTTTCACCGGACCGGAGAAATTCCTGGCAGTCCCGGAAACTTAAGTCTCCCTTCTGTTCCAGGCGGATCTTCTGTTCCAGATACTCCCTGTCCTGATTCTTCTGTTTCTTAAAATTTTTAAAGCAGCGGCAGCTTCCCTCCCACAAGGCGCTGTGGGAAATCCCCCTGCCCTCAATCCGCAGCAGCAATTCCTCTGCATCCGCCCTCAGTTCAGCCACCGACTGATAACGCTTCCTGGCCAGGACGTGAAGCCCTTTTGCCATGATCTGCACCATCTTCCAGGCCGCCGTAACCGGCTCCCGGCAAAAGATTTCCAGGTCTTTTGGGAAACAACGGCGAAGCCCCTTTCCCATAACCTCCTCCCGGGAAAGCCGCCGTCCTGTCAGCAGGAGAAACCACACCGCGCAGACGGAATACAGGTCTGCGGCCGGGCCAATCTGGCCTTCTTCCTGAAGCCGTACCTCAGGGGCGCAGTATCCTTCTTTTTCACTGTAAAACCGGGTGGTTCTCTCCTTCTCTCCTAAAAACCATACACTGTTATAATCGATCAGCAATGCCTGCTCCGGAAGCAGCAGGATATTGTCCGGGCTGATATCCAGATGAAGAAGCCCGTTTTCATGAAAACACTCCACAGCCTTCAAAATCTTAAGCATAAGCTCTGTTGCACTTTTAAGATCCTCAGGCCCCTCCCCGTCCTGCAGGCAGTCTTCCAGGCTCTTTCCTCCGTGGAGCGCCAGCACAGAATAAAACGTCCCGTTCGCCTCCCAGGAATTGATATTCCCGGAAATCTGCTCCGGAAGCCGCTCCAACAGGTCGAGATTGGCCTGGTTGCCCTGATAAAAACTTCTCCGGCACTGTTCCATCCAGTCCTTTCCGTCCTCGATGCAGCAGATACACCCCTCTTCATCCCGGAATATCTTACCTTTGGGATGGCTGGGAAAAAGCTCCTTGACCAGTACCATATGGCGGCTTCCCTGATTAAGCTGGTCTTCATAGGAAGCGCGATAGACCACCGAACTGGCCCCAAACCCTTCCACGGACTCAATCCGGTACTCTGTCCCTCCAAGCGCCAGTATGCTTCCTGCTTCCAAAAAACACCGCCTGTCCCCCATCTCCTCCCCCTCTTTCCTTTTGTCTTAATCAGATCAGGTACTATTTCCCTGATTCCTGCCCCATTTTATCATATACCATTCCCGTTCCATTTAACTTTTTTCCTTCCGCATGCACCAGCTTTACTGCGGCCCCGACACCTCTGCGCCATACCCGCTTTTTTTGCTTTCTTTCTCACGCCCACGCCTGCTTTACTGCGATTCCGACATTCCCGCGCCATGCCCGCTCTTTTTGCTTTTTTCCTTCCGCCCACACCAGCTTCACTTCACCCCCGACGGCCCCGCGCCATACCCACCCGTTTCCTTTTCTTCCTCCCCTTCAAACAGCTCCCTCATCACCGCTTCCATCCGGTCACTGATAAATCCTCCCGCCTGGGTCCGCATGGCATAAATCACCAGATAATCAAAGGGATTCCCCGGGTCTAAAGGAGGCATTCCGTACATTTCCAAAAAAAGCCGCATCTGCTTCAGCCGCATTTCCAAAAGAGTATCCGGATCTTCCTCGTCTTCTTCCAGATACAAATCTTCTTCTTCCTCCTCATCAAATGACTCCGTGACCAGGTAGAGAATCAGCAATGCCTTACGGCTCACGTCCTCTTTCCTGTTTCGCATTCCGATCAGGCTGCTCTCGTTCGGCCAGTATTTCTTCACCAGCTTTTGTAAGATATCGTAATCCTTTGTCCGCTTTGTCTCCGGCACATGCATCCGGATATAAAGCCGGACTACCTCCTCCATGGTATACTTTTCCTCTTCGCCTTCTCCCCCGGCCCCTATGGGCTTAAGCAACATCTCAAGAAGTTCCGTAAACTTGCGGTATGCCGTCTCGTGAAGCACTCCCATTTCTCCCATATGTTCCTGAAAGAAATCCATGAACTCTTCCCTGGTCGCCACTCCCGCAAAGGCGTCCCGGATCTGTCGGGTATATATTTTTCCGTCCTCCCCCTTTGGCCTCCTGCTGCCGGCTTCCTCCTCGTATATTTTCACGACCTGCTGCTTCAGGCTGAGGGCGTCCTCATATTCCATCCCTGTCCTCAGCCCGAAAGCATAAGCCATCTCCCCGGGATTGCGGTAATGGATCCCTGTCTCTGAAGCTGCCCCCAGCACTTTGGACGCGGCCTTTTCCCCCAGGCCCAGCACAAAACAGATCTGAAACAAGGTTTCCCTGTTCTTCGGAATATTTTTTCCCTTAAGCCAGTTCCCCACTTTCCTTAAAACGCCCGCCGGGTCCTCCCCCGTAACCCTGGCCATCCCCTCTTTCAGCCGTTTTGGCAAATCCTTCCCCGGATACACATCCCGGAGCACCTGGCCAAAGTCCCGGATCATGGCTCCCTTTTTGAGAAACTCCAGAATCTCTGACGGCGTCTTGTCCTCCCCCTCCAAAAATCCCATATTATTTTCCGTAATCACCGTTCTTTCCATTTCTCTGTTCCCTCCTCGTGTATGGCCTTGTCCACTGCCAAAACAATTCTGCCAATCTCTGATCCGGTGCCGCCAAAATTCCGGCGTTCGCTTTCTATACCCGTGAGCAATTGATTTGCCAACACAGTCTCCATCTTTCCATAAATACACTGAATTATTTGGCAAATAAGTATGCTCGCGTGTATAATCACGATTCGGCCCTGCCGCCGTTTCCATCTCCCTCTGGCTTTGCCTTTTCCGCCCCCCTCAGCCGGCTTCCGGGCCGTTATCTCTTTTTAGCTGCCTTAACTCTTTCAGAACCCCCGTCACAATTGCCGTGGCCAGCAAAAAAGTAAACACGTCTGCCAGTGGCTGGGCAATCTGTACTCCCAGCACCCCCAGCAGGCGTGGAAAAACAAGCAGGGACGGAATCAAAAACAATCCCTGCCTTCCCATCGCCACCACAGAGGCACGGAACCCATACCCGATAGACTGGGTCAGCATATTCACCATAATCACCCACGCCTGGATCGGCATGGTCAGAAGCTGCAGCCGCAGGGCCAGGGTGCCGATCCGGATTACCTCCAGATCTTCCCGCCGAAACGCCGTAATGATCGGGCGGCTGAAGATAAATGCCACCGTGCCAAAAGCCGTCAGCATGACCACTGCCACCTTCACACAGAACCAATAAGCCTCCAGGACCCGGTCATACCGGCCTGCCCCAAAATTAAAACCGCAAACCGGCTGGAATCCCTGCCCGAACCCGATCAGGCTGGAATTAATAAACATCATAAAACGTGTTACAATGGACATGGCCGCAATGGCGGCGTCCCCATAAGGCCCTGCCGCAAAATTCAGCACCACCGCCGCCGCGCTCGCCAATCCCTGGCGGCAGAAAGACGGCAGCCCTGCATGGAGAATCTCTCCATAGATTTTCCATGCAGGACGGAAACAGGAAATCCGGATCTTGATACAATCTCCATGGCCGTTACACTGATACAGCAAAATGCTGAAACTGATCATCTGGCTGGCCATAGTGGCAATGGCGGCGCCGGAAATCCCCATCCCAAAACCAAAAATCAAAATCGGGTCCAGGATCATATTCAGGACGCCTCCTGTGGTGATCCCCACTGCTGCCAGCGTGGCATTTCCCTGGGCACGCAGAATATTATTCATCACGAAGGAGCACATCATAAAAGGCGCAGCAATCAGAATATATCTGGCATAATCCAGGGCATAAGGCGCGATCGTATCCGTAGCTCCCAGAAAATACACCATCTGCCGGGAAAATATGGTTCCAAACAGCCAGAACAAAATCCCGATCATTCCTGCAGTAAAAAAGGCGACAGACGCAAACAGGCTGGCCCGCTCCTCCTCCCGGTTCCCCAAAGCCCGGGAGATATTGTTTCCGCTGCCCATCCCCAGGGTAAAGCCTACTGCCTGGATCATCGCCATGGCTGAAAAGATCACGCCTACTGCCCCTGACGCGCTGGTTCCGATCTGGCTGACAAAAAAGGTATCCGCCATATTGTAGATGGATGTCACCAGCATACTGATGATGGTCGGCACTGCCAGCCTTGGGATCAGTCGGTTTACAGGTGTTTCAATCATCTGCCTGTATTTTTCTTCCTTTGTCATTGTTCCTGCCACAATATTCTCCTCCTCTTCTATAACGTATCAGACGTCCTAATTGTTACTGCTAAAAACAAAAAATATTTTTTATTAAATCTGCCCGGAACAGGCCCCCAGAAATAACATCATGCAAGGCAATACACTCACAACACCCAGGATGATCTCCAAAAGAGCAAGAATCTTCCACATCTTGTAATCCTTAATCTTCCGTTTTTGAGACGCCAGTTTCTTCAGTCCCAGATACCCTGCACATCCGCAGATTATCCCGCAGAACGGCGCGATGGGACATAAAAATAAAAAGACTACACCTGTGAAAACTCCCAGAGAACGCAGAACCGCTATTTTCCCCCAGGAAGAAACATTCGAACATATCCACCAATAAGCCGAAATAAACAACATAATTTCAAAGAGTATCATGGAAAACCGCAACGCCTTTTTTATCCTGTCTTCTGTCATTTTCTGTCAGGAACCGTTGACGGTTCCTTTCCTCCTTTCTTTTCTTTTCGAACATTTTCGATATTTCTTATTCTATCACATAATCTGCCGCAATTCTACATTTTGTCGCGTGAAGCCTTTCCGGCAGACAGGAACCGTTATGGTTCACTAAGGAACTGTCCCGAAACACGGCAAGCAGCAGCCCGGGACGCCGTTTATACTCACGTGTATGAAAAACGCGCCGGTTCGTACAGCCTTTTTGTACTATCGGCGCGTTTTCATGTCTGATACCATCTTTTACCGCTTTACGTTATAAATCCGTCACCCTTCTTTTTATGCTTTTCTCCTCTCCCGGCAAGCCCTTCAGCACCCACAAATAATACATCACAAACACACATCCTTTAGCAACGCTGGTCAAGGTGAGAGCCCACCAGATCCCGTTAAGGCCCAGCCCGGTGCCGGTTAGAATCAGGGCCAGGGGAATCCGCGCCCCGGTCAATAGAATCGTGATAACGGAACAGGACATAGTCTTTCCCAATCCCTGCAGCGCACCCACTGTCAGAAGCTCTTCACACATCGGCATCTGCCCTATCCCCAAGATCACCAGATAGCTGATTCCCAACGGAAGCACTTCCGGCTCCTGAATAAAAACAGTAAAAATAAACTCCGCCCCGAAAATAAGCAGGCAGGAAGTAAAAATCCCCCACATACCGATTATCCCCAAGGCTATCATATAGCTTTTCTTAACCCGTCCATAAAGACGGGCGCCGAAATTCTGTCCTGTAAAAGCATTCATAGCAGAGCCAAAGCCTTCCGCCGTCATCCAGGAAATACACTCTACCTGGCCGCCCACCCGCTGAACCGCGATCGCCGCGTCTCCCCAGGATGCCACCATTCTGGTCAGCACCATGGAAATCCCGGAATAAAGCATGCTCTGCAAAGAAGACGGAATCCCCAGCCTGAAAATTGTCCGAAAATATTTAAGAGGAGTCTTTTTCCACAGACAAATCTTGTCAAACAACACCTTCTCGCCCAAAGCCTTTCTCACCAGCACGATTGTCACGATCATCTGTGCCGTCACCGTGGCGGCCGCCGCGCCTGCCGCCTCCATCCTGGGAAATGGCCCGACGCCGAAGATCAAAACCGGATCTAATATCATATTGGCCGCCAATCCGGTGCAGTTGGCCAAAAAAGGCGTCCTGCTGTCTCCGATGGCCGTAAACAGCCCCGTCAAGGTCTGGTTCAAAAAAGCAAACAAAATAAACCCACAGGTAATCCGCAAATAAATCTGAGCATCCCACACAATCTTCTCGCTTTTCAGGCCAAAAAACCCAATCAGCTTCCCTGCCGACAAATTAACCATCAGAGCATATCCCAATGCCAGTAAAATTGTAAGCTGAAGAGCCCCCTGCCCATATCTTGCCGCCTCTCCCGCTTCATTCTCACCCAGGCTGTGGGCTACTTTTATCTGTCCTCCCATCCTGGCCAGGGTCACGATTCCTGTTGAAAACCATGTATACATCCCGGCAGCCCCCACAGCCGCCACTGCAGAACTTCCCACCCTGCCAATCCACGCCATATCCGTCAGATTATAGGCTGTCTGCACCAGAGAGGTCGCCATGATCGGCAGTGCAAGCCCTGTCAGGGAACCGAGGATTCTTCCATGAAGCAAGTCAATTTGACGTTCCATCTCATGAACCTTTCTATATCCGTGAATGTTTTTTGCCAAATAACTGGCCGTTTCCTGCAAAACGGAAATATGCCGGTACAGTATTTGGTTTACGGGTAAATCCTTACAATTTTGCCTTATATGTCCCCCATTTTTCTGCAGGGATGCTCATTGCAGACATAGCCTGATCAGCCGTCCATTTCATATTAGCCATCAGATTTCTAATGTTCTCCAATAAATTTTCCTGACGGCCCTCCTGTAATCCTGCCTGACGGCCTTCCTGCAGCCCTTCTATTTTTGCATTCCTCATTATCTCATCAATCTCTTCTTTCATCAAATCTCTCAACGCATCAATCATCCCCAGCTGCCTCCTAATCTCACTATATAATTCCTGATTTGCTGCCATGCTCACCTGCAAAACTGCTTCCACATTATTCCGGTCGCCCGGATCTTTTAAAAGCGCCGCGTTTTTTATGAATGCCTTAGCGTCCTCTTCCTTTACTTTACGGGACAGCATACGCAGGCTCCTGTGTACGTTTCCCCGCAGACGGCTTGTCACAACAATCTGCGTATCAAAAAGGATCTGCCCGATTTCATTTTTACCGGTTTCTTAGACAGCTTTTTAATAATCAGAAGGTCGATTCTCAAAGGTTCTTTGCTTAAATTATATTCCTTTTCAAACTCAAATAATCCTTTATCCCCACTCAGTTCAATCTCCATAGCCCCATAAAACCCTGGATGCCATGAAATTTCCATACTTTCCAGGTTATTTCCCATCCATCTCCTCCCGCTTTTCTTTTTGCCATGTGAATTTAAAAGCAGGATTTCAGATAGAAAGATGAGAACTCCCAAAGACGCAGCCTTGCTGCCGAACCGGCCTTACTGTCCTGTGCTGGACTAGCCGCAGAAATCATTGCTTTGAATTTATTATAACATGAAAATAAAGGAGGCGCAAGAAATTTTGTCAGGAACTGTCCCGCGAACAAACGTATAAAATTTAAGCAGGAATGTGCATCTGGTACACATCCCTGCCTAAAAATAAAAGCCGCTCTTTTTTAATCATAAGGAAATCAACCCGGGCATCCTGACATGTCCATATTTCTACAGCCCCTTGCCGCTCAAATACTCATGGATCCCTTTCGCCCCATGTTTCCCTGCCTCCATGGCAAGAATCACCGTAGCCGCGCCAGTCACCGCGTCTCCCCCCGCAAATACGCCAGGACGGGAAGTCTGCCCGTTCTCCGCCTCTGCCACGATACATTTGCGGCGGTTTACCTCCAGTCCTTTGGTGGTGGAAGAAATCAACGGGTTAGGCGATGTCCCCAAAGACATAATCACCGTATCCACCTCAATAGTATAATCCGACCCGGGAATTTCCACCGGCCGCCGCCTGCCGGACTCATCCGGTTCTCCCAGCTCCATCTTCCGGACCATCATACCTGTGACCCATCCCTTATCATCGGTCAGAATCTCCACCGGGTTTGTCAGCAGATGGAACTGTACTCCTTCTTCTTTGGCATGATGGACTTCCTCCACACGGGCCGGAAGCTCTGCCTCGCTGCGGCGGTACACCACATGGACCTCAGCCCCCAGGCGCAGGGCTGTCCTCGCCGCGTCCATGGCCACATTGCCTCCGCCCACTACCGCCACTTTGTTTCCCGCCGCAATGGGGGTGTCATAATCCTCCCGGAAAGCCTTCATCAGATTGCTGCGGGTCAGGTATTCATTGGCGGAAAATACCCCGTTGGCATTTTCCCCCGGAATCCCCATGAACTTGGGAAGCCCGGCTCCGGAACCGATAAATACCGCCTCATAGCCTTCTTCTTCCATCAGCTCGTCTATGGTGACGGATTTTCCGATAATCACATCCGTCTCAATGGCCACGCCCAGCTTCTTGACATTTTCGATCTCCGTCCTCACCACCGTCTCCTTGGGAAGACGGAACTCCGGAATCCCGTATGTAAGCACGCCCCCCGGCTCGTGAAGGGCCTCAAAAATGGTCACGTCATATCCCAGTTTTGCCAGATCCCCCGCACAGGTAAGCCCTGCGGGGCCGGACCCTACCACGGCCACCTTTTTCCCGTTTTTCTCCTTTGCCGCCTTAGGGACAAATCCGTGTTCCCTGGACCAGTCTGCCACAAAACGCTCCAGCTTTCCGATGGACACCGGTTCCCCCTTGATCCCACGGATGCATTTTCCCTCACACTGGGACTCCTGGGGACATACCCTGCCGCACACTGCCGGAAGGGCCGACGCCTCTGCAATCACATTGGCCGCCGCTTCAAAATCACCGGATTCCACCTGTTTAATAAATCCGGGAATATTGATGGAAACCGGGCAGCCCTCCATACATTTGGCATTTTTACAATTCAGGCAGCGGGCCGCCTCCGCCCGGGCCTCTTCTTCGTTATATCCATAACAGACCTCTTCAAAATTCTTTGCCCTGGCCCCTGGCTCCTGTTCCCTTACCGGTACTTTTTTTAACATATCCATGACTTTTCCTCCCGTTACCAATCTGTCTCCCTAAACAAATGCAGCGGCCCGGACACTCCCCGGACCGTTACAGGCAAATCTCTCAGCCGCAGTTCCCGCAGCCGCCGTGGTGGGTATCTCCCTCTGCCATCCGAAGCATGGCGCGGCCTTCTTCCGTCTTATAGATCTGCTGCCGTTTCATGGCCTCGTCAAAATCAACCAGATGCCCGTCAAACTCCGGCCCGTCCACACAGGCAAACTTCACCTGCCCGCCAACGCTTAAACGGCACGCGCCGCACATTCCCGTGCCGTCCACCATAACCGGATTCATGCTGACAATGGTGGGCAGCCCCAGCTCCTTTGTCAGCAGGCAGACAAACTTCATCATGATCATCGGCCCTATGGCCACACAGATGTCATAATGCTTTCCCTGATTTTCCACAAGCTCCCGGATCACTTCTGTCACCATGCCCTTGCTTCCATAAGAACCATCGTCAGTGGTTATGTAGAGGTTTCCTGCCACTTCCTTCATCTCGTTCTCTAAAATCAACAGATCCTTCGTCTTGGCGCCCACAATCACATCTGCATGAATTCCATGCTCTTTCATCCATTTAACCTGGGGATATACGGGAGCCGTGCCTACGCCCCCGGCCACAAACAAATACTTTCTTTCCTTTACTATCTCCGGATCTTCCTTCACAAAATCCGATGGCCGCCCTAACGGCCCCACAAAATCCTTAAAGCTGTCTCCTTCTTTGAGCCCGGCCATCCGCCTGGTAGAAGCCCCCACAACCTGGACCACGATGGTCACAGTACCGGCTTCCCTGTCAAAATCGCAGATCGTCAGGGGAATCCTTTCCCCCTTCTCATCCATCCTCACAATGACGAACTCCCCCGGCTGGCACGCCTTGGCTACCCGCGGCGCCTTCACATCCATCAGAAAAATCTTCTCCGCCAGCGTCCTGGCTTTTACAATTTGATACATTTTCAACCTCCTGCATTTCGGAAAATCCCTTATCTAAATTTTGGATACCCGCATCTGTTTCCCTGTCCCGTCCCCGACCCCTGCAAGGAATCGTTCTGCAGCCATACACGAAAAGCCTGCGGCTGCAGAGACGCCAAACGTTCTGTAGCTACACACGAAAAGCCGCCGCCCGCCGGCCCCGGCAGTATTCAGTCCCCGGCAATGATCAGCTCTCTCCCATAAGGCAGCTTTGCAATCCAGTCACAGAATACATGCCATTCGTCCAGCTTATGGTCTCTTCTGGCATAATAGACATTGATCAATGTCTCATAGTTAAGCGAACAGGTCCTCATCTGGTTATAGCTGGAAGGCAAAAGCTGAATCAGGTCATACCAGTCCTCCCTGCTTTTTGTCTCCAGATATCTCAGACGGATCCTCTCGAGACGTTCCACCACCGTCTCCATAAAAAGAGCCGTCTCCGGGGTCATCCGGTCATGGCTGAAATCCTCCATCGAAAAAGGCTCCCTGTGAATCCGGTGCATGGTACTGGTAGAATTGGCCACTGTCCCCACCTTGTAGGTATCATACTCCTTCCACCAATAAACAGGCGCCGTAATATCCACGGACACGAAAATCTGCCGCATAAATTTCCTGTGGTCGCTTCCTGCCTTCCGAAGCCGTATGGCCAGATCCAGGTCGTTCGCCCCAAGGATATAATTCCCCTTTTCATCATAGCCGCTGTCCATCCGGTTCCAGCTATTCATGGGATTCCTGGCTCCCCGTATCGCATTTTCCAGATTCATCACACTGGTATGCTCCAATTTAATCATGATATCCCGATTCCTTTCGTCTTGTCCGGGTTTTATTATAACGAAACAAACGCGCTATGACAAGCATTAATTTTTCCCTTCTCAAAACACAGAGGCTCTCACTCCCCCTCCCCTGCCGCCACAATCCGCTCAATCACGTCCATATAACCGGCACAATACTTCTGATAGACCGGCATCATCGCGTCCCGGAACCTCTCCTTTTCCTTGTCCGAAAGCTCCACCACCGTACATCCCGCGTTTCGTACCCGGCGCTCTGATGCCTCTGACCTCTGAACCCACAGTTTCCTCTCATATATAGCCGATTCCCTTGCACACTGCAAGATAATCTCCTGGTCCTCTGCAGAAAGCTTCTCCCAGGTATATTGAGACATAAGCTGCATCTCCGGCACCCGCATATGCCCGTCCACCGTATAATACGGCGCTACCTCATAGTGGCGGACCGATTCATAAGAAGGCCAGTTGTTCTCCGCCCCATCGATTTCCCCGGTCTCCAGGGCCGAATAGACTTTATCATAGGTCATAGGCACTGCCGTCCCTCCCAGCGCCTCTACCATTGCTGCCATCAATTCCGACTCCTGGACCCGTATCCGCATCCCTTTTACGTCTTCCAGTTTCTCAATAGGCTTTTTCGTACAATAAAAATTTCTTTCTCCCGCGTCATACCAGGACAATCCCGTCAGGCCCGAGCCATCCAGGATCTCCATAAATTCCTCCCCGATCTCACCCTCCAGGACTTTCCACATATGCCCGGAACTCTTGTACAAATAAGGCATCTGAAGCACATTCAGCTCAGGCACAAATTCTGACAGGGAAGAAAGAGACGCCCGTACAAAATCAATTCCTCCATACTGGAGCTGCTCCACCACTGCCTGCTCGTCCCCCAGTTCTCCCTCTGCATAAACAAGAATTTCAATCCTTCCGCCCGTTCTCTCCCGGACCAGCTCCACAAACTTATAGGCCCCCTTTGTGGTCGGATAGTCCTCCGCCTGATTCTCCGCATAAGTAAAGACAAATTCCGGCACTGTCTCCGGGACATCCTGACCCTTTGCCCCGCCGCTTATCCCGCTGCATGCCGCCAATATGATTCCCGACGCCAGCAGAACCGCTCCCCGAAAAATTGTTCCCTGTCCTTTCATTCTCCCTTCTTTCCCTCCATGAATTCTAAAAAGGTGAGACTTTGAAAACAGTCTCACCTTTCCTCTCTGACACCTTGGTCCAGGCTTCCAATTTTATTCCTGAACCTTCAGATTCTTTTTATACCCGTCAACCACCAAGAAGCCCCGGAAGCCACATGCTGATGGCCGGGACAAAGGTGATCAGCAGCAGGGACACCACCATACACACATAAAACGGCAGCGTGGCCTTTACCACCTTTTCCATGGGCAGCTTGGCAATGGCGGAACCGATGAAAAGCACCGCCCCCACCGGCGGGGTCAACAGGCCGATGCCGCAGTTGAGCACCACCATAATGCCGAACTGAATGGGATCAATCCCAATAGAGGTAGCAATGGGCAACAGGATCGGCGTGGCGATCAGGATGATCGGCGCCATATCCATGATACATCCCAGCACCAGCAGGATTAAGTTCAGCAGCAAAGCCAGAATATAGGGATTCCTGGTAAGGCCCGTAATGGCATTTGCAGCCAGATCCGGCACATGCAGCCTGGTAAGACAGAACCCAAACACAGCCGACGTGGAGATCAGGATCAGCACGATGGAAAGGGTGGCCACACAGTCATCCAGAGCCTTCCACACGCCTTTCCAGTCCAGGCCCTTATAGATAAACACGCTCACAAACAAGCTGTAGAGCACCGCAATAGCCGCAGATTCCGTGGCCGTAAACCATCCGCCCACCACGCCGAACACCACAATCAGCACCGCCGCCAGGGCCCAGAAGGATACCAAAAGCTGCTGAATCAGATTCTTCATGGAAAAAGGCTCGCCCTTGGGATAATTCCTTTTAACGGAAATAATGTAAGACCCGATCATCAGGCTCACTGCCAGCAAAGCCCCCGGCACATATCCGGCCAGGAACAAAGAGCCTACGGAGATACCTCCTGCCGTGGTGGCATAGATAACCATATTATGGCTGGGAGGAACCAAAAGCCCCTCACAGGAGGAGGTTATGGTAACTGCCGTGGAAAAATCCGCGTCATATCCCTGGTCCACCATCATGGGAATCAAAATGGAACCAAGAGAGGCCGTATCCGCCGAGGCAGAGCCGGAAATGCCCCCAAAAAAGTAAGACGCCACAATATTCACCATAGCCATACCGCCCCGCATCCATCCCACACAGGCATTGGCCAGTGCAATCAGTTTCTCAGAAATACCTCCGGAACCCATGAGCACGCCCATGGTGATAAAAAAGGGAACCGCCATCAGGCTGAAAGAACTGATACCCTTTACCATGTACTGGCAGATATTGGAAAAAGGAAGCCCCTGCACCATCAGGCAGAGCACGGAGGCCAGTCCCACCGCGTATGCAATGGGAAACCGAAGAAATATCATTACAAAAAAGCTGCCGAGCAATACGGCAATCGCCATGGTATTCGCATCCATTAAGCCTCATCCTCCTTTAACAATAATACCTTCACATGGTTGTAAATCGCTTCAATCTCAAAGACCAGCATCGCCACTCCTGCCAGCGGAACAGGAAAATACATCCAGAACCGGGACAGCCAGGGCATGCTCTCGTAAGCCCCGCGCCCGCCGATCTTGACCGCGTACTGCCATCCCACCACAATCATGATCAGCGCCAGCACCAGCACCGCAAGGTCTGCCAGAATATCCAGAAAACGGATCAGCGCCTTGGGAAGATAAGAATCCAAAGCAGTCATCCGAATGTGGGAGCCGTTCCGAATGGCCAATGCCGCCGAGAGCACGGCCATATAAGACATTAATGTCAGCACCACCTGCTCAGACCACGCCGGATCCGGAATAAACGGAATATACCTTCCACATACCGCCATGGAAGTAATGGCTATATCTGCAATCAGCAGCAGTTTACAAATAATAAGCGTTATTTTGTATACAATGTCATATAAAGGTTTGATCTTATCGATCTTTTCAAAAATCGCAGGCATACCTACTCCTTTCCCCAACAGAAAGCATACTCATTGTTACCATTATGCATCATCTTCATCCATCCTTGTCTGCCGGCCGTCCCAAAAACAAAACAGACACAAGAACCCTTTATTGGCTCCTGTGCCTGCAAAAACACCTGCCAGTCAGGTCCTTACTGGAAAAGTCCCCTGCCCCCTTCAAGAAGATTTACTGCATATCCACGATCTGCTGATACAGATCTGCATAAGCGGAAGTATTATCCTCCACAACCTTCTTACATGCTTCCTGCCACGGGGCCTTATCTGTCACCTCAACCACATTGCATCCCTCTGCCTTCAGCTCCTCCAAAACCTTGTTCTCAGCCTCCTCGGAAATCTTACGGTTGTACTCGGAAGCCAGCTTGGAAGCCTCCATCACGGCATTCTGCTGATTCTCGGTAAGCTTATCCCACGCCTCGTCGGTAATGATTACCTGGATGGCGCCCAAGGTATGGCCGTCTAAGATCAGGTTGTTGGCAACCTCCGGGAAAGCGTTGGACTTATAGTTGGCGATCGGCTGCTCCGCGCCGTCCACCACGCCGGTCTGCAGTGCAGAATACAGCTCGCCGAATGCAACCACGGTCGGAGAAGCCCCCAGGCCCTCTACCATGCCGTTCATAATCGGGTCGTTGGACACACGCAGCTTCATTCCTTTCAAATCTTCCAGGCTGTTCACCGGATTCTTGGTGAAGAAATGGCGGAAGCCCTCCTCGCCGTAGAACAGTCCTCTCACGCCCGTGCCGTTTTCATGGGGCTCAAGGAGAAATTCCGGAGCCAGGTCCGAAGTGGCAAAATTCCAGAAATGATTCCGGTCCACAAAGGTATACGGGATGGAAAGCAACATGGACTTCTCACCGCCGTAGCTGGTCAGGGCAAATGCGGAAATACGGGACATATCAATGGTTCCGCCGCCGCCTAACATGGTATCCAGCACATCGTTCTCGGAACCTAACACGCCGGAAGCCTGCAGGTCAATGGTAATGGAACCGCCGGAAAGCTCCTCCACCTTCTCTTTGAAGAAAGAGTCCGTCTGCCCTACAATCGTATCTAAGGGATTCACCTCTGCATACACTAAAGTTACCGCCGGATCATTGGCCGCCGCCGCATCCTCGCCGCCTTCTTCCTTGGCTGCCTCCGGAGCGTCCTTGGCAGGAGCATCCGTTGCTGCCGGAGCCGCTGTGGAAGCAGGAGCATCCGGCTCCTTCAGCCCGCACCCGGACAGAGACGCCACAACCATAGCCGCGCACAGCGCCGTACCGATCCATCTTTTTTTCATAAAACATTCCCTCCTTATGATTTAATGAAACATGTCCGTGCCTCTTGAAACTTTTCGGACATATCTTAATTATAAAACATCAATCATAAAAAAGGGAATGGTAAATTTTTGTGAATCATAGTATAATTTTAACTTGTTTGAGAATAATATTTATATAATTCCAACAAATTCGTTGCAGTTTGCAAGGTCTTCCTGCCTGGCTTTGCCAGACAGGAAACAGCAGGCGCCCGCCCTACCGTTCCTTGTTTCCGCGCAAAATCCGCACCCGGTACTCGGTAGGGCTTACCCCCGTAACGCGCCGGAATACCTTTGTGAAATAATTGGAATCCCCGTAACCTACCGCCCTGCCGATCTCCTTGATATTCCCCATGGGATCCTCCAGCAGTTTTTTTGCCGCGTCCACCCGGTATTCGGTCAGATAGGAAATAAAATTCCTGCCAAAGCACTGTTTGAACAATTTACAAAAATAAGCGTCCGAATAATTCATCGTGTGTGCCAGATCCTGCATGGAAATGTCATACATATAATTTTCACGGATAAAACGTTCGATCATCTCCTTCACGCCCAAGAGACGGGAATTCTCAAAATCACCCTCCGGCATTTCCTCCGTCCCGGGGCCGTTCCCGGACTCTTCGTGGCCTTCCTGTCCGTCCAGGTCTTTCCCTTTGCCAGCTTTTTGGATCCTGGAGTTCCCGGATTCTTCGTGGCCTTCCTGTCCGTCCAGGTACTCCCGGCCCGGCTCTTCTCCCCATGACGTGCCTGCCGCTTTTCTCATCCCCTGTGCCGCTTCATGCCCTTTCTCCTGTTCCTCGGCCAGCCTTACGGCCTCCTCCACCACCAGCATCAGCTCCTGTTCCTCATAGGGCTTTAGAAGATAATCCAGCGCCCGGACGGTAATGGCTTTTTTTGCATAGGCAAACTCGTCAAATGCCGTTAAAAAGATAATGCAGCATTCCTTATCCTTCCTGCGGATCTGTTCTGCCACCTCTATCCCGTTGATTCCCGGCATTTCAATATCAAGGACAGCAATCTGGATCTTCTGCTCCTCGTAAACATCCAGGGCTTCCCTGCCGTTTTCCGCCTGAAATACAACGCACCTGCTCTCCAGGTTCTTTTTCAAAATCTTGCAAAGCACGGCCCGCTCCAGCATTTCATCGTCTGCAACCATTATACGAATCATGGTCTGATCACCTCCACTCTGTTTTTTCACGGCGTCCCGAAACTCCCCCGGGCCGCTGCGGCGTCCTCTTTCCTGTGCTCTTTTGTGGGAATCCTGAGCTGGACCACCGTCCCCCGCCCCTTTTTTCCGTAAATTTCCATGCCCCCGTCCCGGTATATGGCATGAATCCTCTGGTAGATATTGCCAAGCCCGATTCCCACCTTTGCGGTATGGCTGCCCTTTAGCGCCTCCAAAAGCCTCTGCCTTTCCTTATCTTCCATTCCGATTCCCGTATCTGCCACCGAGACAACCAGCATATTCCCTTTCTGCCACACCCGCAGAAAAACCCTTCCTCCCTGCTCCTTTTTTGCAATACCATGGACAATGGCATTTTCCACCAAAGGCTGCAGCGTAAAGGCCGGAATCTGCACCGCCCTTTTATCCACCTGGATACGGCTGCCATACCAAATCCTGCTCCCGAATCTCATCTTCTGTATATACATGTAATCCTGCACAACCTTAAGCTCCTGTTCCAAAGGCACGATCTGCTCTGTGGTCTTTAAGTTATACCGGAACAGACTGCTCACGCTGGTAATCATTTTTTCCGTGGTGGAGGCATCCTCAAGCCGTGCCATACAGGCAATGGTATTTAACGTATTAAAAAGGAAATGAGGATTGATCTGGCTCTTTAAAAGATCAAGCCGCGCCGCCTCTAAGCGTTTCTCCGTCTCCATTTTTTCCATAGCCTCCTTGTGGAGCAGCTCGGAAATCTCATGGTTTTTCATCAGCGTATGGATATAACCTTTTGTAGCATGCTTCATTTTATTAAAGGCCTGTACCATCTCCCCCATCTCGTCCTTGTTTTCCACGGCCAGATCCTCACCGTCAAAGTCATTCACCGCAATCTTCCTGGTGGCATCCACAAGCAGTTCCATGGGATCCACCACCGCATGGGACAAAAACCTGGTCAGGATAAACATAATAAGGATCATCGCCGCCGAAACCAGCAGGATCAGATAAGGCATCCGATAGAAAAAGGGGACCTGCCTCTGATAACTTCCGTCCCCGGCTACCATGGTAAGCTGCAAAAGCTGGCGCGCATAAGCCTGCAGGTACTCTTGCATAGAGTAAATCCCGTACAGCCTGACGATATATTCCTCCTGTTCCAGGCTTTCTTTCAAAAAATCATCCCTGGTAGAACAATATTTTTCATAAGCATTGTGAATATTCCAGGTCCGTCCATACCTTACGGCTCCGATGGCCCTGTAGTCAAAGGGAAGCTGTTTT
Organism: uncultured Lachnospiraceae bacterium; assembly: GCA_949840805.1. Taxonomy (GTDB): domain Bacteria; phylum Bacillota; class Clostridia; order Lachnospirales; family Lachnospiraceae; genus Brotaphodocola. Next base: position 144,477 of record CATKXR010000001.1, read on the forward strand.
AAGCTGTTCTCGGACTTTTGGCAGGCCGCTTCATAGCGCTCCCCGTTTTCCTGTGTCCTGCTGCGGATATAATCCTTAAAAGCATAGGATTCCTGTTCGATCGCTGCCTGAAAATTGTAGCACCTGGAATTGTCATCCAGGATCTTGTTAAAATCGCCCAGGGAAAAATCCATTAAAAGAAAGCTGAACAAGGCAGACATGCCGACCATCAGAACCACCAGACACAGATAAATTCCCATTTTTTTCTTCAATGAAATCCTAAGCCAGATCTCTCTTATGTATCCATACATCCCAAGCCCTGCTTTCTCTCTTCCTCTTTCACCGGTACTTTACCGCATGAATCCCAAGGCAAAAAGGCGCCGATCCCCGCCCTCTCCGGCAGGAATCCCAGCGCCTGTTATACAGCCATAGGATCCTCTCTATTTTCCCTCGTAGACAATGGCGGATTCCACCTGATATTTTCCCAGCTTTTCCCTGCCTTTTAAACCTGCCAGCTCCATGACAAAACAGATCTTTACCACCTCTCCGCCAAGCTGTTCCACCAGCCCTGTAATGGCCTCAATGGTTCCTCCCGTAGCGATCAGGTCATCGATAATCACCACCTTCTGTCCCGGCCGGATTGCGTCTTTATGGATCTCAATCTCTGCCGTCCCGTACTCCAGTTCATACCTGGCCGAAACCGTCTCCCGAGGCAGTTTCCCCTTCTTTCTGACCGGCACAAAACTTTTATGGGCGGCGTATGCCACCGGCATCCCGAAGATAAATCCTCTTGACTCCGGCCCTAACACCACGTCAAAATCCACCCCGTCCACCATCTTCAAAAGCTCTTCTATTGCCAGATGAAGCCCGTCCGCATCCTGTAAAATTGAAGTCACGTCCCGGAATATGATCCCCGGCTCCGGAAAATCCGGAATACTCACCACATACTCTTCTAATTTTTTCATTGCTTACCCATCCTCCTTTACTCTATTGCAGCACCTTCATCAAATTGGCTGCCTCCGCCTGGCAGGCCGCCTCCTGAAAAGAGCTGTACGCATAAAAACAATATCCGGAAACCTGCCCGCTCATACGCCCCTCTTCCACCTGACGTTTGATAATATCGTTTCTTCTGAGCCATTCCGGCACCGCGTTGTTATCCTTTGTGCCGGAGCCTGCCTTATACATGGCAAGTCCCAGATACAGCCGGGCATTCCCCTTTTTCTTTAACTGAATCCAGGTTTTAAGGTTATTGGAAAAAGCAAAAGGCGCCGGGCTCCCGTCCGAAAGCCTGTGCTCAAATCCCCAGTAAATCTGAGGCATGACATAATCCACATACCCGTCCCCGGAAAGCCAGGTGTCAATATCCACAAAAAGCCGGTTCTCGCTGCGCAGGTTGGCCACATTTCCCTCCGGGCTGATCCCAAACTGGACTTTGGGCCTTATCTCCTTCACTGCCTGGTATACTCCCCGGACTAACCGGTTCACATTGTCCCTGCGCCAGGCCGTGATCGTCAGGGCGCTCCCCGACTTGTCATACTCCGGCTTGTCAAACCACTTATTCTCGTCCGCGTCATTGACCTCCGGATAAAAATAGTCGTCAAAATGGATCCCGTCCACATCGTAATTTTCCACGACCTCCCGCACCCCGTCAATAATCCGCTGACGCACTTCTTCCACCGCCGGGTTCAGATAATACTCCCCGTTCTGTTTCAGCACCCAGCGGTCATTGAAGCTGTCCCCGTCTGCCAGCCATTGCTTCACAAAACTCTCGTCAGCCACCTGGCTCCACCGGTTCAGATTCCCGGTCACTCGGTAGGGATTGATCCAGGCATGGAACTGAAGCCCTCTTTTGTGGGCCGTATCCACAAAATACGCCAAAGGGTCATATCCCGGGTCCTGCCCCTGGGTGCCTGTCACAAACCGGGACCAGGGAAAATAACGGGACGGGTACATGGCATCGCAGTCCGAACGCACATGGACAAAAACAGCGTTCATCTTAAGGGCCACACACCGTTCCAGAATCTGGTCCACCCCTCTTTTAAAACCTGCCTCGTCGGCAGGCAGCTTATTCCAGTCCAGATAGGAAATCCACACGCCGCGAAGCTCCTGTGAATCCCCTCCCCCGTCGGCCGTAAAAGCGCTGCCCTCCCCAGGCGCCGCAAAAACCGTCAAAACATTGCAAAACCACATAACCACCGCCAAAAACCCTGCAAAAAATCTTCTGTAATTCATGTACCCTCCCTGACTCCTTTGCAGACGCTTAAACCACCGGCCCGCCCTGTCCCTTGCAGGCCGGATACCTTCGCCCTGCCTCTCTTTTGATCAACCACGGATATAGAGACGCCCCCTGTACCCAATTATACTCAGTATATCAAAAGCCCGGGGAAATGACAACTTTTCACATTTTAATTTTTTCTGAATATTTTACAGGACAATATTTTTTTACCCGTAAGCCAAAGGATTTGCCAGCACGGTCTCCGTATTTCCATAAAAGATATACCCTTCCGGGCAGTACTATCCATAGGCTAATATTGTTAGGTGAAAGATTATTCCAAAAGATCCGCAGGAGAAGAGGGACAGAACGTTTTCAGACACGTTCTCACTCCGTTTTTCACGTAGCGGTACTAAGGAACTATCTCGAAATCACTTACCATATTCCTTGTCTTTTTCTCCGAGAGCACTGCTCAAAAATCAGTTACATAGCCCGCTATGCGCCTGATTTTTGAGCAGTGCTCTCGAAGAAAAATCCTGCGGACTAATGGTAAATGATTTCGAGACAGTTCCTAAGGCTGTAAAATACGCAGCCTAAGTGCCGACGTGAAAAGAGGGTCTTCAAACGTTCTGTCCCTCTTCTCCTGCTACGTTACCGGCACTATTTAATGAAAGACGTTACTCCCCCATAAAATGGCCGACAACGTAGCCTGGTCTGTTACCCGTACCCCGGGAAACCCTCGAAGAACGTCGGCGCTTAATGAGCCGGGATGCTCTTCCCGGCGAATTTAGCGTCCGCTACGTTCTTCACGGAGCGGGAGCGCGTTTTCCGGGGTACGGGTAACAGACCAGGCGGACCTTTCAGAATCACTGTAAACAACATCACCCCCTCATCATCCAACAAACAAACCCTCTCGCAACCTCACAAGTACAGGCACCCCCACCTACAACAAAAACTCACACAAAACCCGGTTGCTCACATCAATCCCCTTATCCGTCAGCCGCACCCATGGAGTATGGATCTCAATCAACCCCTGCCCCTCCAGCCGTCTCAGCGCCACCGCATACAAATTCCACATATTCCTCCCAAAACGCCCCAAAAACTCACTTCCTGACACCCCTCTCATCATCCGAAGACCCAGAAACATAAACTCTTCCATCTTCTCCTCCACCGAAAGCTCCATGATATCCCTGGCAGCCGCCCCTCCCTTTTTTAGGTTCAAAGACAAATACTCCCCAAAATCCGCCGTATTATGATAACGATATCCCCCGATATAAGAAGACGCCCCCAGCCCCAGCCCAAGGTAATCCACCCCTGTCCAATAGCCGATATTATGGCGGCACTCATATCCCGGCCTGGCGTAATTGGAGATCTCATACCGTTCAAATCCCTGGGCGGCAAGAAACTGCCTGGTCAGATGGTAGATTTCCCGGTCCGTATCCTCATCCGGCAAAGGAGGCAGCTCCATCCGGCGCATCCTCCCGTCCCCCGGCAGGATATTCCCGACCAAGGCGTCCTCCCTTCTCCCTGCCTTTGTTCCTCCGCCGGGAATACCGCCCTCCAGACCGCCTTTGCCGGAAGAACCCTCCAGGGCATCCTCCCCGCCGAACCAGTCATAAAAAGGAGTCCCCTCCTCTATGATCAGGCTGTACGCGGAGATGTGCTCCGGCTTCAGCATGACCACCTTCCGCAAGGTGTTTTTCCAGGAATGCACATCCTGCCCCGGAAGGGCTGACATGAGATCCACATTAATATTGTCAAATCCCGCCTGCCTGGCCCTCTGATAACTTTTCAAAAAATCGTCAAACGTATGGATGCGCCCCAAAACCCTCAGTTCCTGGTCGTCCGCCGACTGGAGACCCAGGCTCAGCCGGTTGATCCCGCTTTCCCGGTAGACCTCCAGTTTTTCCATGGTAAGGGTTCCCGGATTGGCCTCGATGGTGATCTCCGCGTCCTCAGCAATGGCAAAGCACTCATAAAGCACGGCAAACAGCTCCTCGATAAATTTGGGCGGCAAAATAGACGGAGTGCCGCCCCCCAGAAAAATACTGGTAACGCACCACTCCGAAAAACACAGGCCCTGCCCGTATATCTCCTCGATCAGCTTGTCCATATAGTCCCGGTAGACCCGCTCCGGAACCGCGAAAGAGAGGAAATCACAGTAAGCACATTTCCGGGCGCAAAAGGGAATATGGATGTAAAGTTCCAATGGTCTTTTATTCATCATCTAATTTCAGCACGCTCATAAAGGCCTTCTGCGGGATCTCCACGTTCCCCACCTGGCGCATCCGCTTCTTGCCTTCCTTTTGTTTTTCCAACAGTTTCTTCTTTCTGGTAATATCGCCGCCATAACATTTGGCCAGCACATCTTTGCGCACTGCCTTCACCGTCTCCCGGGCAATAATCTTTCCTCCCACCGCCGCCTGGATGGGAATCTCGAACAAATGGCGCGGGATCTCCTCCTTCAGCTTCTCGCACATCTTCCTGCCCCGCTCATAGGCGGAAGCGCCGTGGACAATGAAGGATAGGGCGTCTACCTCCTCCCGGTTCACCAGTATATCCAGCTTCACAAGCTCCGCCTGCTCATATCCCTTCAAATCATAATCAAAAGACGCATATCCCCGTGACCGGGATTTCAAGGCGTCAAAAAAGTCATAGATAATCTCGTTTAAAGGAAGGTCGTACTTTAACAGTGCCCTGGTCTCTTCCATATACTCCATCCCTTTATAGACGCCTCTCCGCTCCTGGCACAAAGTCATAATGGCCCCCACAAACTCCGTCGTCACCATGATCTCCGCGGAAACGATAGGTTCTTCCATATATTCTATCTCCGTGGGATCCGGCATGTTGGTAGGGTTGGTCAGCTTCACAAGCTCCCCGTTCTTCTTATGGATGTGGTACACCACACTGGGAGCGGTAGTCACCAGATCCAGGTTATATTCCCTCTCCAGGCGCTCCTGGATAATCTCCAGATGCAAAAGCCCCAGAAAACCGCAGCGGAACCCAAAGCCTAACGCCACCGAAGTCTCCGGCTCAAAAAACAGGGAAGCATCGTTTAGCTGCAGCTTCTCCAAGGCGTCCCGCAGGTCATTATACCTGGCGCCGTCCGCCGGGTACAGCCCGCAGTACACCATGGAAGTCACCTTCTTATAGCCCGGAAGCGGCTGGGTACAGGGTCTTTTGGCATCCGTCACCGTGTCTCCCACCATGGTGTCCTTCACATTCTTAATGCTGGCGGTCAGATATCCCACCATCCCGGCGCTTAACGCCTCACAGGGAATGAACTGTCCTGCGCCAAAATACCCTACCTCCACGATCTCCGCCTCCGCCCCGGTAGCCATCATCCGGATCCGGGTCCCCTTCTCCATAGTTCCTTCCACTACCCGGCAGAATACAATAACCCCTTTATAAGAATCATAGACAGAATCAAAAATCAGGGCCTTTAACGGCGCCCCCGGATCCCCCTTTGGCGCAGGCACCTTATGGACAATGGCCTCCAGCACCTCCTCTACATTCAGCCCGGTCTTTGCTGAAATCCGCGGCGCGTCATGGGCCTCGATCCCGATCACATCCTCGATCTCCGCCGCCACCCGGTCCGGGTCCGCGCTGGCCAGGTCTATCTTATTGATCACCGGCACCACATCCAGGTCATTATCCAGGGCCAGATACACATTGGCCAGCGTCTGCGCTTCGATTCCCTGGGCGGCATCCACCACCAGCACCGCCCCGTCGCAGGCTGCCAGGCTCCGGCTCACCTCATAATTAAAATCCACATGGCCGGGAGTATCGATCAGATTAAAAATATACTCCTCCCCGTCCTTGGCTCGGTACACGGTGCGCACGGTCTGGGCCTTAATGGTGATCCCCCGCTCCCGCTCAAGTTCCATATTATCCAAAACCTGGGACTGCATCTCTCTGCTGGTCAAAAGGCCGGTCATCTCGATAATCCGGTCCGCCAGCGTGGATTTCCCATGGTCAATATGTGCAATAATGCAAAAATTCCTGATTCTGCTCTGGTCTGTTCCTTCCATACAGTTTTCTCTCCTGCTCCTGGTTTGGTCTTTTCTGTTAAGTGTCCCTATTATATCATTGATGGTTTTTAAAGTCAAAACAATCTGAAAAAATGCATATCCCCTTACCCCTGCAGCACCCTGTCTAACAGCTCTGCAAGCGGCTCCATGGCATTCATCGCCTCCTCCCCTGTATTGGTCTGGGCCCCCACCTCAATCAATGCCGACCTTGGCCTTAAATGAAGATTATACCGAAGCCCTTTCATGTAGATCTTTCTCGTGTACCCGGGGAAATTTTTTGCCGCGTCCAACTGCATCTGCAGACTGAAGGCCAGATTCTCCTTTATGTAGGGATTGGGCAGATACGTGATCTCCCCCTCCGGCGTCCGGCTCATGCCCTGAAAAAACATGATATTCGCAGTAGGCTTCCCGCCCACCTCTGACATCAAATGCAGCGTCTCCTTCACCCCGTCCCTGTGCAGGTCTAAAACCACCTGGATTGACGGATTCTCCTCCAATATCCTGCCAATTCCCTCCAGGGCATAATTATAAGCCTTGCTCCGGTCCAGTTTTCCCCCTTTCAAGTCATACCTGCTTGTATCATGGATCACGTTCCACCCCTTTGCCTGTAAAAGCTGTGTCAAATAATTGCCGGCTCCCACCACCGATGATTCAGGATGGCCAGCCCCGTAATCCGCATAAGTTTCCTGGGAATGGGTGTGATAAATCAATATCTGCGGCACTGACGGATCTTTCTCCACCCTCATATCCATTCCCAAAAGCTCGTCTGCCCTCATCAGATCCCTGGGAGCCGTGGTGGAAGCATGGACACTGTAAAAATTTTTCATCAGATAATCGTAGTCCTGAAGCCTGGCCATCCCGTCTGCCCCGACTCCGTGGCTGCCGGATGCATCGGCCAGGGCCGAAGCTCCCGCCGTCTCTCCTTCCGGGACGGACTCCCCTGTCCCTTCCGGCCCTTCCGTCATTTTCTCCATATGGTTCCACCCCGCGTTTTCCCTGGCCGCCCTCTCCTCCTCCGGCCCGGCTCCCGTGCTTTCATCCCAAAAAAGGTATACGTATGTGTCATACGTATACCTGTAATCCTGATATATAGCATAAGACGGATCCCTTTCCAGCCTTTGTTCCGGCAGCGTTTCCGGCGCCATGGCAGGATAACAGCTTCCCAGCAGCGCTGTCAGCCATCTCGCCAGCCATACAAACCAGTCACTCAAGCCGGACGATCTCCTTTTTCAGCCGCTTCATGATCTTTTTTTCCAGACGGGAAATATAGGACTGGGAAATCCCCAAAAGGTCTGCCACTTCTTTCTGGGTCATCTCGTTTCCATCCACATTCTTCAGCCCGTAACGCAGCTCCACGATCTTCTGCTCCCTGGGGCTTAGACGGCTGATGGCATATTTTAACAGGCTCTTTTCCGTTTCATCCTCAATATCCCGATAAATCACATCCTCGTCTGTTCCCAAAATATCTGACAAAAGAAGTTCGTTTCCATCCCAGTCCACATTTAACGGCTCATCGATGGATACCTCCATACGGGTCTTATTATTTCTGCGCAGATACATTAAGATCTCGTTCTCGATACAGCGGGAAGCATAAGTAGCCAGCTTAATATTCTTCTCCGGGTTAAACGTATTGATCGCCTTGATAAGCCCGATGGTCCCGATGGAAATTAAATCCTCCACCCCAACACAAGTATTGTCAAATTTCTTCGCAATGTAGACTACCAGCCGCAGATTGTGCTCGATCAGCAGGGAACGGGCCTCCTTCTCCCGTTCCGTCCCTAATCTGGCAATCATCTCTGCTTCCTCCTTGGCATCCAGAGGCGGCGGAAGGATATCCGCGCCGCCTATGTAATGCACCTCCCCCTGTCTCTGCCAGAGCATGGTCGTAAAAGACGGAGCCGCTTTAAACTGAAAACGATTTGGTATGGAAACTTTTACTATCATTACTTCTCAATTCCTCCAGGTTTTTTCATAATTTGCAGCAGCCTTTCATTTTCCCTGCCGCCTTTTTTCATCCGTAACCATCCCGCCCGTTCCTTTTACTGCTCCTCCCCGTGGAGAAGCATTTCATATTGGCGGGAGGCTGACAACGGCTTTTTGCTGATCGCCAGCCATGGACGTTCATAACGCTTTATTACTTTCCCCTCTCTTTCCACCTCCATAAAGTCCGCCCGGATTGCGGGCAGCACGCCGCCTTCTGAACCAACGGCCCGAAACGGAATATAGATCATCTGGGGCACGGTCCGGCAAAGCATTTTACATACCTCTCCTGTCACCACATGGACCGGCTGGCCGCCGTAAGGCTCACAAAGCTGATTTCCCGTATCCCACAGGGCTGTCACTGTCTGTTCCGCTCCCTGATAAGATATCCTGACCTTCACAAGAAACTCCTGTCTTTTTCTCTTTCTTCCGACGGCCTGCAGGCAGGCACACAGACCGAAATAGATCCCTGCCGCCCAGAAACATAAAGGCAGCAGCTTCCATTGGCGGACCGCCCGGGTGCCGGCCAGATAAACGCCGGCGCCGGCCTGCTCCCCCAGGACGCCTAAAATTCCTCCTGCCATAGCGCTGATCATCCAAAATGCAGCCAGGCAGCATCCCATGTGAGGCAAATCCGGAAAATTTATCCATGTTTTTCCCGTTTTCCCCCGGATACAGGCTTTCCTTCCAAAGGCAAGGGCCACCATAACCGTCCCCGCCACAAACCAGGCCAGAAAAAATTCCAGCCAGGCAGGCCCCACAGGAAAAAGCAGGTCAAGGCATGCCCACACGGCCCCCGCCCCGGCCGCCGCTAACATCCTGAAACAGGATGCCGGCAGATGGAGCAGACGCTTCACCAAAGAAAGAAGCAGATAATCCATTCCGAAATTTACCGCGAAAAACACATCAAGATACAGCGTAACCGTCACCCTTTGTACGCCCCACCTCCCTTTTCTCAGCCATGCCAGACACATAAAAACGGCAAAAACAGACAGCCCGGATGCAAAACCGTCTGTACAGGCAAAACAAGTTTGCGGCATAGCTCGATCTTCACTTTTATTATAATCACTCTCATTGGAAAAATTTGTCAAAAACAGACAGATTGTTTGATTTTTTATACGACATTTCCAGACAAAATACACAAAAAAGAGACGAATCCTACCCTATGGCATGAATCCATCTCTTTCACGAAAGAATACACCTGTGACACTTTGGCGCTTCTTATCTCTTATTTTTCAGGAAATCCGGAATATTAATCTGTACGTCCCGGTTCATGGGACGATACGCCGACTGATTTCCTCCCGGCTGCTGCTGGGAAACGGGCTGCTGCATGGGACGGGCGCCTCCCTGGGGCTGCTGGGGACCGGTTCTGGCAGTGGCGCTGGCTTCTGCCGCGGCGGCCGCGGGACTGTTCCCCTGGTTGTTAAAATTCATCCCGCTTGGCATCTTGGGTTTGAAATTGTTAAAGCCTGCCATGGCTTTATTGACGGAAGACGCGGATGTGTGGCCGTCAAGCCCTGTGGCTATCACCGTGATGCTGGCCTCATCCTGGGCGTCCTCGTCATACATGGCACCGAAAATAATATTGGCGTCGTCACCTGCCAACTCCTGCACATAGCTTGCCGCTTCATTGGCTTCGATCAGGCTGATATCTCCGGAAATATTGATGATCACGTGGGTAGCCCCTTCGATGGTGGTCTCCAGCAGAGGGCTGGACACGGCCTGCTTCACGGCCTCCAGCGCCTTCTCGTCACCCTTGGCATGTCCGATGCCGATATGGGCGATCCCCTTGTCCGTCATGACAGTCTGCACATCAGCAAAGTCCAAATTGATCAGGCCGGGGACATTGATCAGATCCGTGATCCCCTGGACGGCCTGCTGCAGCACCTCATCCGCTTTTCTTAAGGCATCCGGCATGGTAGTCCTGCGGTCCACAATCTCCAGAAGCTTGTCATTGGGAATCACGATCAGGGTGTCCACGCTCTCCTTCAGGCGCTCAATGCCGCTTAAAGCATTGGTCATACGGGTCTTTGCCTCAAAACGGAAAGGCTTGGTGACTACCCCTACGGTCAGAATCCCCATATCCTTTGCCAGGCGCGCGATAACCGGCGCGGCGCCCGTGCCGGTGCCGCCGCCCATACCGCAGGTGACGAACACCATGTCCGCCCCCTTCATGACCTGGGCAAGCTCTTCAGAATTCTCCTCAGCCGCCTTCTGACCGACCTCAGGCTTCGCCCCTGCCCCCAGCCCCTTTGTCAGCTTCTCGCCGATCTGCATGGCAGTGGGCGCCTTGCAGAACTGCAGCGCCTGCTTGTCCGTATTGATCCCAATAAACTCCACACCGGCAATATTTTCATCGATCATGCGGTTTACCGCATTGTTTCCTGCCCCGCCTACACCGATTACCACGATCCTTGCGGAGTTTTCCGCTTCATTTATCTTAATCTCTAACAAGACCTTCTTCCTCCTTCAACCCTCTCAGATTGTCCCTGCACATCACCTTTAATATGTGTTCTTAATCTGGCCTACCTAATACTATATGTGATTTTCAAAAAAATATCAACTGTTATTTTGTAAAAACTTTGTATGTTTTCGTAGTTTTTTGAAAATCAGCTTCACAACCTTCCTTAACCTTATGCCTTACGGTTCCTTCGGCTCAAAGGTATAGCCTGCGCGGATATTCGTCTCATCGTAATCCTCCAGATGGAGAATCCCCCTGCGGCCCCTTAGCTGGGGCAGCATGTCGTTAAGCTCGGACACCTTGTCATTTAAGTTTCCTCCGCTTCCCAAAAGCACCTCGATATCCTGTAAATATAAAACGATCTCCCCATAAGCCCCGAACTGGATCCGGTCTACCTGGAGACCATAAATAGAAAGGACCTGGGTCAGGTTTAAAATTTCCTGGAAAGTCTCCTCTTTCTCCAAAGGCAGCTTCTGATAAAGGACGATCTGGCCGAATTTCAGCCCTGTGACCAAAGGGATCCCGGGAAGGGCTTCATTGGCGCTCTCCACAATGATCCCGTCCTTGTCAAAATACATATAACTGCTCATATAAGAAACATAACCTACCACACTCTTTTCGTAAACAATGACTTCTACCCGCCCGGGTCCCTGAAACATAATCTCATAATCTTCCACAAAAGGGATCTGCACATGTTCCTGAAAACGGTTCCTGAACAGGCAGACCAGAGAATTCCGGCTTAAATTGTCCGGGAACAGGATATTTACCAGCTCCTCCCGGGTATACCGCTCATTCCCTGTCACCTTCACCTCCGTAATGCGGAGCGTTAAAAGCAGGACTGCCGCCAGCAAAACCGTCGCCACCGCCGCTGCTTTCCAGATCCCTTTTTTCCTGCGCTGCGTCTTATGCATATCATTCAATCCTCTTTCAGGGAAATCTTTGCTCCTGCTGCCGATAAATCCCGGCAGATGTCCTCATAACCCCGGCAGATATAAAAACAGCCGTGAACCCGGCTCTCCCCTTCTGCCGCAAGCCCTGCCACCACCAGGGCGGCGCCTCCCCTTAAATCCCGCGCCCGGACAACGGCTCCCTTCAACGGATACCTTCCTCTTATAAGGGCTGTTCCCTGTTCTATTCTGATGTCCGCCCCCATCTTCTTAAGCTCTCCCGCGGTGGCAAATCTCTCCTCAAATACGGTCTCCCGGATCCGGGATTCCCCGTCTGCCACAGAAGCCACTGCAAGCATCACCGACTGAAGATCCGTGGAAAAATCAGGATACGGCCCTGTGGCAAGGTTCACGGCCTTCGGCCGTCCTTTCATTTTGGCAAAAAGCCGGCCGTCTTCCGCTTTTACAATGCAGCCTGCCTGTTCTGCCACGGCCAGGGTCTTTTCCATATGGCCGGCCGGCACGCCCAAAAGGCATACCTCTCCTCCGGCTGCCATCACGGCGCCCAGATAAGTCCCTGCCACAATCCGGTCCCCCGGCATGGCAAACTCCGTATCCCGCAGCTTCCTTCCCCCATGGATTTCCAGAAGCCCGCTGCCGATTCCGTGGATTTTTGCCCCCGCGGCTTCCAAAAACCGGCACAGCACCTCAATCTCCGGCTCTCTCGCCGCCCCGTGGATCCGGGTGATTCCCTTTGCCGCAACTGCCGCCATGATAATATTTTCCGTGGCACCCACACTGGGAAAAGGCAGCCGGATCTCTTCCCCGTGAAGCTCCTCTGCATAAGCTTCCACCCGTTCTTCATCCGCCCGGATCCTGGCTCCCATCTGCTGCAATGCGGATAAATGCAGGTCAATGGGCCTCCTGCCGATGGAACATCCGCCCGGGTAACAGGCATCCACCTTATGGAGCCGCCCCAATAAAGGCCCAAACAGCATAACCGATGAGCGCATCTGCCTTCCTTTATCTTCCGGGATTTTGGACATACAAAGCCCTCTTGTGTCGATGGTAAGGTCATGGCCTTCCAGGCGGCATTTACACCCCAATGCCTCCAATATGGCGATCATGCAAAACACATCCCGGATCCCCGGAACGTTTCTTATCACGGACACCCCGGCATGGAGCAGGGCCGCCGCCATAACCGGCAGCACCGCGTTTTTTGAGCCCTGGATCCGTATCTCCCCGTACAGCCTCTGCAGTCCCTGGATTCGAATAACAGACAATACCGTACCTCCCGTTGTATCTGCCTCTATTCTATCCTATGTAAAATTACGGAATATGTTTCTGTTTCCGCTATTTTTCCAGCTTGATCTGGTTGGACACGCTGAGGACCATCCCCATCTCGATCATCAAAAACAGCACGGATGTACCCCCATAGCTGATAAAAGGAAGCGTAATGCCTGTGTTGGGGATGGTGTTCGTAACCACTGCAATATTTAAGATCACCTGGATCGCAATGTGTCCCATGACCCCAACCACCAAAAGGGCACCGAACAGATCCGGCGCGTTGGAGGCGATCAGCATAAACCGGTAGATCAAAAACAGAAAAACCAATATAACCGAAACGGCGCCGAACAGCCCCAGTTCCTCGCAAATAATGGCAAAAATATAGTCGTTCTGCGCCTCAGGCACAAATCCCATCTTCTGGATACTCTCTCCAAGGCCCTTTCCCACCAGGCCTCCGGAACCGATGGCATACAGCCCCTGCAGCACCTGGAACCCTCCGTCCATGGGATAGGCTTCCGGATCCAGCCATACATAGATTCGCTCAAGCTGATAGGGCTTAAGAAGCTTCATCACTTCCAGGGCTTTGGCCAACGGTCCTGCTATCGCCACTGCCAGCGCCGCCAGAAAGCCGCAGGCAAAAAACGGCCACTTTTTCTTACATGCCACAAACAGCATGAAAAAAGCGATTCCCACAATAATAATCCCGGAGCTTAAGTTGTTTGCCGCCACAAGCCCTGCTATGGGCAGAGTAAGAAGTACCACCAGGCCCACGGCGCGGAGGGAGTTGATCTTCTTCCCCATCTGGGTGATCACTGCTGCCAGAAGCACAATCAGCACGATCTTGACAAACTCTGTGGGCTGGAACGTGATCCCTCCCACATTCAGCCACCGCCGGCTTCCGTGGGAATCCTTCCCCATGAATGCCACCGCGATCATCAGCACATAGGAAAACCCGTAGGCAAGCAGCGCAAACCGGGCGTACCAGTGATAATCCAGCTTTGAGATCATGAGGGCAATCAAAAGCCCGCCCATGGCGATCTTAAACTGCCTCATCATGTAATAGGAAGCATCGCCATACTGAAGCTGTGCCGTATAAGAACTGGCGCTGTAGATCATCACAAGGCCGAACGCCATCAAAAATATGACCGCGAACAGCAGGCTGTAGTCATAAAACCGCTTGGGCTTGTTACCTTTTGCCAGATGCCTCCCCTCCTCTCCTGATGACGTAAAGGCTGCAACGGCTTACAGATTTCTCACGCATTCCTTAAAAATCCGTCCTCTCTGCTCATAATTTTCAAACATTCCCCAGCTTGCGCAGGCAGGGGAAAGCAGCACATTGTCCCCTGAATCCGCATAGGCCGCACACACATGGACCGCTTCCTCCATATCCTCCGCGTACATGATCTCATTAAAACCGTGGGCCCTGGCACACTCCGCGATCTTATCCCTGGTCTGACCGATCAGTACCAGGTACTTGACCTTCCCGGCAAACTCGTTGATCCAGTCGTCGTACTCGCTGTACTTGTCATAGCCGCCCGCAATCAGCACGGTGGGACCCGGCATGGCCCGAATGGCCTGGATGGCCGCGTCCGGGTTGGTCCCCTTGGAATCATTATAGTATTTCACGCCCGCGCGCTCTAAGACAAACTCAATCCTGTGTTCCACTGCCTTGAACTCCCGGATCACCCGGCCGATCACATCCAGAGGGACTCCCATGCGGATGGCAATCGCCGCCGCCGCCATAACGTTCTCATAATTATGCCTGCCCAAAAGCTGCATATCCCGCACATCCACCACGGCTTCCTTTGCTCCCCCGTGGGCATAGATAATCTGGTTCCCGTCCAGGTACAGCCCTTCTTTCAGGGGACGCCTGCTGCTGAAAAAGACCACCCTGGGTTTTATGCCTCCGTTCTCACCGAATTCCCTAAGCACAATATCTTCATAATTCAGCACAATACAATCCTGCTCCGTCTGGTTGGCGGCGATGCGTTCCTTGATTTCTATGTAATTTTCCATGGTCCCATGACGGTTTAAGTGATCCGGGGTGATATTTAAGATAGCGCTGATATTGGGATGGTAATCCATGATCGTCTCCAACTGGAAGCTGGAAACCTCCGCCACGGTCACAGACTTATCCGTAGTGGCAAGGGCGGTCTCCGTACAGGGAATCCCAATATTGCCTACCACAAAGACTTCCTCAAACCAGGCCTTTAAAATAGCGCCTGTGAGAGCCGTGGTAGTAGTCTTGCCGTTGGTCCCGGTAATCGCCGCCAGTTTTCCTTTAGACACGTGGTAGGCAAGCTGGACCTCGCCCCATATGGGGACTTTGGCTTCATCCAGCACCGCCACAAACGGAGCGTCCAGAGAAATCCCCGGGCTGATGATGGCAAGCTCCACTCCTACAAGCCCCGGCCGGGAAAGCTCTCCCAGCAGGATATTGATCCTTGCATCCTTATCAAACAGCGCCCTCAGCTTGTCACGGGACAGTTTTTGATTGCTGTCATAGAGAACTACCTCTCCGCCCAGTGTCAGAAGAAGCCTGGCCGCGGCAATGCCGCTTTTGCCTGCTCCCGCTACCAGTACTTTTTGGTCATTCATACATTTATCCTCCTCATGCCGCAAACCATACGGCTTCAGTTTATCCTCTCCTTATCCCTCCTGCCTGCAAAATGCTACAGCCCTAAGTACGCCACCAGGCAGAGGATCGCCGTGACAATGGAAAATACCGCCACCACCCGTGTCTCCGACCATCCGCAGAGTTCAAAATGATGGTGGATGGGGGCCATCTTAAATATCCTCTTTCCCCCCGTCATCTTAAAGTACCCTACCTGTAAAATCACGGAGAGCACCTCCACCAGATAAATCATCCCTATTATCGGAATAAAAAAGGACATGTTCATCATCAGAGCGGCGGACGCCACAAAACCTCCTAAGGCAAGGGAACCTGTATCTCCCATAAATACCCGGGCCGGATACACATTGAACAGCAGAAATCCCAGAAGGCTTCCCACCACCGCGCCGGTAATGGGGCTGATGCCGCTGTCTTCCCCGATCGCCACAATGGTGAGGAACGTGGCAACCAGTATGGTGACGCTGGTACAAAGCCCATCCAGTCCATCGGTAAAATTCACCCCGTTGTCCGTCCCCAGGACCACGCAAAACACAAAAGGTACATACAGAACGCCCATATTCAGTAAAAATCCGTTCCCGAAACCGCCCGTAAAGGGAATCAGCTCCTGCGGACCTGTCTCCCCGGAATTCATCAGGTAGTAGACAAACACTCCTGTAATCACGATCTGGCCTGCCAGCTTCTGTTTCGGATTTAAGCCTTCCGACCGTTTCATCACGATCTTGATATAATCATCCAGAAAACCGATAATCCCGAAACCGGCAGTGACAAACAGCACCGGGATGATCTTTGGATAACTCCGGATATAGAATAATGAAGTGATAATAATGCTGGTCAGGATCACCAGGCCGCCCATCGTAGGCGTGCCCTGCTTCTTTAAATGTGCCTGCGGCCCATCAGAGCGGACCTGCTGCCCGAATTTCAGCTTATGGAGAAACGGAATTACGATCGGGCAGAGTATCGCGCTGATGGCAAAAGCAATAATAATCGCTAGTATGGTCTCATTAATCATTTTGCACCCCTATTTATTATGTATCCTTTGTTGCTGCCCGGCATCAGCCGGCTTTTCTTTTCATACCCAATAGTATACGTCTTTTTCATGGAATAATCAACTACTGATTCAAATCACTTTCGATTCCCAAATACGGTAAAATATTCTTAAATATATCGGCGATCACCGGGGCGGCAATGGTTCCTCCGTAATAAATCCCCTGAGGCTCGTCGATGGTGATCAGGGCGATGACCTGAGGGTCATCTGCAGGAGCAAAGCCCACAAAGGAAGAAATATAGCGTTTCAGGCTTCTGGGGAGCTTTTCTGACGTGGCGGTCTTGCCTCCGATCCGAAAACCTGCCACAGCCGCCTTCTTTCCGCTTCCCTCCGCCACAACCTGCTCTAAAATAAAGCGCATGGTCCGGCTTGTTTCTTCTGATACGATATGTTCCTTTACCGGATAGGAAAAACGGTGTATCTTTGTCCCGTCCCCGCTTACGGCCTCCACCCCGAAATGGGGCGTGACCCGGTTTCCTCCATTGACGATGGAAGCCGCCGTTGTGATCAACTGGATCGGCGTAATCTGGAAAGACTGCCCGAAAGACACGGTGGCCAGCTCCACCAGCCCCATATTTTCCTTTTTGTGCATAATGGTCCCGGCCTCGCCTGGAAGGTCGATCCCCGTCTTTTCCTTTAATCCGAACTGTTCAAAATACTTGTAATAATTGTCCACCCCCAGCCTTTGCCCCACATCGATAAAGACAGGGTTGCAGGAGTTCATGGCACCCTGTAAAAACGTCTCCCCTCCATGGCCTCCCACTTTATGGCATCGGATTTTCCGGTCCTCCACAATCCTGAAACCAGGGCAGGAAAATCTGTCCTCCAGAGACACCGCCCCCGCCTCAAGCCCGGCGGCAGCCGTAATGATCTTAAACGTAGAGCCTGGTTCGTAGGTGTCATTAATATTAAAATTCCTCCACATCTGATTCAGAAGATTCTGTTTTTCCGCGGAAGAGACGTCTTCCGGCATTTCCCGGTTATAAGTGAAAGGCTCGTTCAAATTAAATTCCGGCACATTGGCCATGGCCATAATTTCCCCGTTTTTCGGGTTCATTACAATGACCGACACCTGCTTTGCGCCCTTTTTTTCCATGGTTTCGTAAGCTGCCTGTTCTGCGTACTGCTGAATATTCACATCAAGGCTGATATGCAGGTCATTTCCTGCCACAGGTTCAATCCGGTCCTCAAAGGTATTCTCGATCTCCACGCCCTTTGCATCCGTCATGGTCAGGATCATTCCGTTTATTCCCTTTAAATATTCTTCATACACAACTTCCAGCCCCACAATTCCCTGGTTATCTCCTCCCGTAAAGCCTAAGACCTTGGATGCCAGGCTGTCAAAAGGGTAATACCGTTTATAATCCTCATCCACCTTTACCCCTTCCAGATGATAATTCCGGATCCTGTCCCCGGTTTCCTTATCCACGTTGGTGCGGATAATCTCCCTGGAGCTGCGCTTTTCCACCTTTTTGCGGACCCCTTCTTCCTCCAGTCCCAGCTCCCGGCATAACGTGCCGATTACTTTTTCCCGGTCCTCTACCTGATTATAGATCACAGAGATGGTACATACGGTCCGGTTGGTGGCAATCACCACCCCGTTGGCGTCTAATATCCTCCCCCTGGCCGCCTTGATGGCCCTCTCCCTCTCATGCAGGTCCTCTGCCATCTGGCTGTAATGTTCGGAACAGCACAGCATCAGATATCCCAGACGTCCTATCAGCCCGGCCATGGCTGCAAGGATCAGAAAGCACAAAAGCGTCACCTTTTTGCGATGCTGGGTCTGGTTTGATCCCATGGAACCCTCCAAAGCCTGCGTATTATTACAATATATGAGACAAAGCCCGGATTAGAACAAAAACGGGGAGCCGGCATCCCGGCTCCCCTGTTTTACAGCCTGTATCTTTTTGGCCCTGCCCGGCCGGCCAATAACTATCCGGAAGTTTCCGTTTCTCCCCCGGCGCCGTCCCCGCTGCTTTCCGGGACGCTCTCCGTTTCCTGGGGCTGCTCATCTTCTCCGTCCTTTTCCATAGCTCCCTGGGGAAGCTGTGCCGGCACTCCTTCTGAAGAGCCGGGATCCACATACTCGTCCGTCTCGTACACCTTTGTCTCCGCCTCTGTCTCTTCCGTAGCCGGGGAACCCGCGCCGGGATCCGTGATCCCTTCCCTCTCCGGCAGTCCTTGTCCTCCGTCCTCCGGAGAAACCTCCGGATCCGTCTCCGGGAAAATGTTAAGATACGGCAGGATCTCTGTCATGATCTTCTGGAATATCCCGCTGGCATAAGTGCTGTGAGGCTGGTCTTCCACGTGAGGAGTGTCGACGATCACATAGACTAATACCTGCGGGTCACTGGCAGGGGCAAAACCGCAGAAGGAGACCAGGTAATTTTTTTTGTCGCGAGGATACTTTTCTGCCGTTCCTGTCTTTCCCCCGATCTCATATCCTTCTACTGCCGCGGCCTTGCCGGTTCCCTCCGACACCGTGCGGAACAAAGCTTCCCTTATAAATCTGGCCGTGTTTTCGGAAACCGTCTCCCGCACCAGCTTCGGCTCCACCCGCTTTACCACGGCCCCCTGTTCGTTCAGGATCTGACGCACCACATGGGGTTCATAGTAAGAACCGCCGTTGATCACCGAGCAATAAGCCGCCGCCATCTGGATCATCGTGCAGTTGTAATTCTGTCCGAAAGAGTTGGTCGCAAGAGAAGAAGCATTCATATTTTCCTCATCATATACCAGGGTCTTGGTATCCGCCTCACCTGGCAGGTCGATGCCGGTCCTCGACCCGAAGCCGAACATTTTCTGGTATTTGCTGAAACGTCCCTTTCCTGTCATGGCCGCAATCTGCATCATACAGTCGTTGCACGACTGCATAAGAGACTCCGTGACAGTCAGATTGCCATGCCCGATCGTCTTGACACAGGCGATCTTCCATCCTCCCACTTCCTGGTATCCATCGCAGAAAAAGGATTCCGTGCCGTTAATGACACCTTCCTCCATGGCCGCTGCCACCGTGAAAATCTTCTGGGGGGAACCCGGTTCATAAGTATCGCTGACACAGTAATTCCTCCAGATCTGGTTCCAGGCCACCTGGTATCCAAAAGAGCGGATCTCCTCTTCGGAAAAATGCTCCGTTACCTGTTCTATGGTAATCGGCGTTTCCTCTTTGTTTCTCCGGTTGTAAGTATCTCTGGCCTCTTTCAAACCAAAATCCCATATTTCCGACTGGGTATAGCGTCCTTTTAAATCCCTTGGGTCGTTTAAGTCAAAGGTCTGGTCGCTTGCCATGGCAAGGACCTCGCCGTTGTTGGGATTCATCACGATGACGCCCACCCGGTCTGATCCGGTCTCTTCCTGCCACTGCCGGATATTTTTTTCCACAATATCCTGAATCTTCAAATCGATGGTGGATACCACCGTATTGCCATTGGTGGCGGATTTGATCACCCTCTCTAAATTGGAATCATCATTCAGGTATCCGTACTCCCGCCCGTTGATGCCGATCAGGGAATCATTATAGGAGCGTTCGATGCCAATGGCCCCGTCCATGCCGTCGCCGTTTACAAAACCGATCACACTGCACCCCAGGGAATTATACGGGTAGATCCGTTTGTATTCTTCCTCGAACCATACCCCCCTTACCCTTGCCTTGGAACCGGCGGCGGCATTTTTTTCGTTGGTCTCTTTTTTCAATACTTCAAATGTATTTTTCTGTTCATAGGAAAGCTGCCTCTCATACCGGATATACTGTTTGGAAGAATTCCCCCGGATCAGCTCCCGGATCGTGCCGGCGTCATATCCGAACACGTTTACAATGGCTGACACAGAGGCCTCCAGGCAATTTTCCTCGTCCGACATGATCTGCCTGGGATCCAGGATCAGATTATACACTTTTTCCGTAGTAGCAAGATAAGTCCCGTTCCGGTCTACAATATCCCCCCGCCTGTAGGGAATCGGACGGCTCTCATAATTCTGCTGCGACAGCACGATCTGGTTGTAGTTGTCCTGATTCTCCTGGATAATACTGTAAAGAACGTATATTAATGAAAACAAAGCCAGCGTAATCACGATAACCGCAATCGCCAGCTTCTTCTGCATGTCTTTGGTAAACATGCGTCTCTTTTCGGGTTTCCCACCTGGATTATTGTGTCGGGATGTCCTCATCTTGTCTTACATACTCACTTTCCGTCTTATCATATAAAAGCACCTGGTCCCGGTTGGCATATACCATACCTAATTCCTCTGTAGCAACCTTATAAATATAATCCAGGTCGATACTGGTGTTAATCCTGGTCTCTGTGGCATCGTTTTCTGCTTTTAACAGTTCTACATTCTTCTCCAGCCTTTCAATATTGTCAAGCCTGGCCGAGATCGTGGACTGGATCTGCAGATAATTGACGCAGATCACAAGAACGCAAAACGACGCCACGGTCAGCAGAAGCACATAAGGAAAATTCATATGGAGCGCTTTTTCCTGATTCCGCCAGACCGTGTAGCTTACCACCCTGCGGCGGACCGGCTTCTGCCTGTGCTTCTTTTCTTCCCTTACCGGTTCCACCACTCTTGCCGTATTCCCGTATATGTATTCCTGACGTACTGGTGATTTCCCTCTTGCAGCCATTTTGGTTCCTCCTTTCAATCAGCCTGCGCGCTCAAACACCCTCAGCTTGGCGCTTTTTGCCCGTGTGTTTTCTTCCAGTTCCTCACCGGACGGGACCACAGGCTTTCGTGTCACGACCCTGCCTTTGCTGACCCTGCCGCACACGCATACCGGAAACTCCGGCGGGCATATACAAGGCCTTTCATTCTCCCGGAACCGGTTTTTCACAATCCGGTCTTCCAGGGAATGGAATGTAATGATGCTCAACCTTCCGCCCGGCTTCAGCCGCGTGATCATGGCGTCGATGGAATGCTCCAGCACCGCAAGTTCCTGGTTCAGTTCAATCCGTAAGGCCTGGAAGGTGCGTTTGGCAGGATGGCCTCCCTCCGCCTGGAGTTTCATGGGGATGGACTTTCGGATCACCTCCACCAGCTCCCCCGCTGTCTCAAAAGGCTTTTTTTCCCTTTCCTGCACGATGTTTTTCGCAATCCGGCGGGCAAACCGTTCCTCCCCGTAATCCCGCAGGATCCGGCACAGCTCATCCTCCTCGTAAGTATTGAGCAGATCCGCCGCTGTCCGGGAAGCTCTTTGGTCCATGCGCATATCCAGAGGCGCGTCCTTTTCCCGATAGGTGAACCCCCTGTCCGGCGTGTCCAGCTGATAGGAGGATACTCCCAAATCCAGGTAAATTCCGTCTACCTTCCCGATATTTAAGGAATCCAGCACCGTGTTCATATTTTCGTAATTGCTTCTGACAATCGATGCCTTGTCGCCAAAGGCCTCCAGACGTTTTGTGGCGGCTTTAATAGCATCCTCATCCTGGTCTATTCCGACAAGCCTGCCTTCCCTCAGATACTTCAGAACTTCCGCGGCATGCCCGCCGCCGCCTAAAGTACCGTCCACATAGATGCCGTCCTGCCTGATTTTCAGGCTTTCTATGGTCTCCCTCAGCAAAACCGATTTATGTTCAAACATCATATACCAAGACCTTCCATATTTTCTGCGATCTCTTCCATGTCGTCATATGTATTGGACTCATTCCAGGCGTCCTTGCTCCATATTTCGATTCTGCTTCCCACTCCTACTAAAACAGCATCCTTATCGATCTTAGCAAACTCCCGCAGCACTGCGGGCAGCAGGATCCGGCCCTGCTTGTCTACCTCGCAGGTGGTGGCGCCTGCCAGGAAAAACCGGGAAAACTTTCTTGCGTTGGCATTGGTAAGAGGCAGTGCGTGCAGCTTTTCTTCCAGGGCTTTCCACTCGGTATTCTCATAGACGAACAGACAGCCGTCCAAGCCCTTTGTCACCACAAATTCATCTCCTAACTGCTCCCTGAACTTCGAAGGTACAATCAGGCGGCCTTTTGCGTCTACCGTATGATTATATTCACCCATGAACATAGCATCCACCTGCCACCCTATTGATCCACTCTCTTACCATTTCCCACCACTTCCCACCACTTTCCACCACTTGTAGTTTTATTCTAGTACAAAAGCATGAAAATAGCAAGTTCTTTTTCGAAAAAAAAGGCGGCCGACATATCGTCAGCCGCCGCAACATGTACTTTAGTTTTAAAAACCAGACGCAATATATAGTTCAATCAACCGGTCCAGCTCGACACTGTTCTGGTATACCGCGTCATAGTCCTCCTTTCTCTCGATACTGCCATCCAGGCGCTTTCTGGCCTGTTCTATGTCCCTTATCAATTCTTCTTTCGCGTTTTCCATGTCAGATTTCTTTTTCTCCTCCTTTCCGAACCTTACGGCGGCGGACGAGCAAAACAGCCGCGGCCGTCAGGATTAATATGAATGATAATGCCTGTGATACCGGTATCCCGGTGTGGAAAAAGATTAATTGATCGGTGCGGAGCCCCTCTATCCAGAAACGCCCCATACCATAACCTAACAGGTAAATCCAAAGCATCTCCCCGTCAAACTTCTTGTGGCGGCGATATGCCAACATAAAAAACAGCAAACCTAAATTCCAAACGGATTCATAGAGAAACGTAGGGTGTACCTGAATATACTCCACCCCGTCCTCCAAGATCCGGTGATTCAGCACATCGGCGGAAAGCATATTTTCATTGACCAGGGCCAGACGGATCCGCATGGCAAACAGGCTGTCCGTATAACCGCCGAACGCTTCGCAGTTGAAGAAATTTCCCCACCTGCCGATAATTTGGCCTGTGATCAGACCCAACACACCACTGTCCGCCATGGAAAAAAAAGAGAGTTTCCGAATCCGCGTGAATACTACCAGTGTTGCAATGGCAGCAATCACGCCTCCGTAGATAGCAAGGCCGCCGGCCCGCAGGTTGAACACCTGCAGCAGATTATCTTTATAACTGTCCCACTGAAAAATCACGTAATAAATTCTTGCCCCGATTATAGAAAAAATAATTCCGTAAAGAGCGAAATCCAAATAAACTTCTGGATCCTGCCCTCTCCTCCTTGCATCGGATCTTGCCATCCAGATACCTGCCAGCATCCCAATGCCGATGATAATCCCGTAATATGCAATACGGAATCCAAAAATGTAAAGGTCATTGCGCAGATTTTGTATTACAATTCCCAAATGTACGAAGCCGATATCCGCTCCACCCATTTTTCGATATCCCCTTTCGATCTTTTCTCTATTTTACCGCCAAAATGCGTGAAAATCAAACATTATCGCACGACATATGTCACCATCATGTGCTATAAATCGACAATTTTTTCATTTTTTCCTTTCCAAAGCAGCCGCTAAGCCGGGTTTTCCATGCATTATCGTGCAACATTATCCATGGGCTAATATTGTTAAATTAAAGATTTTTCCAAAGGGTCCGCACGACAAGATATCATTTATGTGTTTGGGATTTTCCCGGAACCAATTCTATGCTACAATTAATTAGCTTGAAAATCAAGCACTATTTTCGTTACTTTCCACTGGCACCTGGAAAACCATAGCCCAGCCCGCCATAAACTGCAAATTCCAATATAGACGCCTGCGAGCACCCAAATTCCTACGGCCCCGTGAATCAATGTCATTAAGTTAATAACGAACTGCCTGAAATGGTCAGATTCTTTTTATGAGGTCTAACCATTTTTTATCTTTTTTAAAAAAAGGGTTGACAAATTCTCCAGAATGTGCGGCCGCTCTCGCTAC
>CATKXR010000002.1 GCA_949840805.1 uncultured Lachnospiraceae bacterium
CCCGGGTAGGCAGGCCCGCCTTCGCCGGGGTTGGGAAGAGGGATGACCGGTTCATGGCCGTTGGAATCATTGCCCGGGTAGGCAGGCCCGCCCTCGCCGGGGTTGGGAAGAGGGATGACCGGTTCATTACCATTGGAATCATTGCCCGGATAAACGGGTCCGCCTTCGCCAGGATTGGGAAGGGGAATGACCGGTTCGTATCCGTTGGAACCATTACCTGGATAAACAGGCCCGCCTTCGCCGGGGTTGGGAAGGGGGATGACCGGTTCGTGACCGTTGAAACCATTGCCCGGATAGACAGGCCCGCCCTCGCCGGGGTTGGGAAGGGGAATGACCGGTTCCGAAGCAGTGGAATCAATATTGCTTGTGGTGACAAGGCTGTTGTCTTCAGAATTTGAAAGAGGAAGAACCGGCTCCACAGTGCCAGAACTGATGTTAGAATAAACGGCTCCTCCTTCGTTAGTGGAAAGGGGAGTCACAAATTCCGGCTCCATCTGGTTTATGTTGGGGGTTCCATTATAGTGACTATCATTATCAGCCATAAAAATTCCTCAGTAGGTTTTTAATTTACTGTATGAAAACAGGTTTTTCCAAGTTCCTGGGGGAAAGAAAATTATTAACAAATTTTAAAATTTATTTGGTACATAGATGATGTATATACATAGAAAAAACTCCTGCAAAAAACAGGAGTTTTCAATACCCTCATTTTATCAGGGGTTCCGCTATTTTCAAAAAAGCTGCTGACGGGAATCGGACCCGTGACCTCCGCACTACCAATGCGACGCTCTACCGACTGAGCCACAGCAGCATTCCTTATTCGTCCGTTCTCGACTTTCTGAACGAACCTTTCATATATTATCATGCCAGTTGAAGTTTGTCAACTATATTTTTTGTTTTTTGCAAAAATTGATTGACAAACATATGTTCTGATGGTACAATACAACATATAAGAACAAATGTTTGCTGCGTTTCCTGTTACAGAAAACCGGAAATACTGTTATGGAAACAGAATCTTTCAGATATCTTGACAGCTATCGGAGGATATCTGCTTGAAAATATTTACCAAAAGCGCTCTGTGCAGATAAGGAGGAGCCCTATGATTATTACAAAGAATAATTTGGATGAGGTTCTTTTTGAGAACCACGATGCAAGACTGCTGATCCAGGAGGTTGTGACGAATACAAGCGCGAACCTTTATTATTACCATGATGTGGAGATTTCCGTGAGAATGGCCATCGATATCTACAACCGGGCATATAAGGCCGATGAGGAGGACAGCTTTTACAGTGTATCGTTTCTTAATCACTTTAAGAACCATGCTTCCGGAGATTATCCGAAGGCCGGGATTTGTTCAGCGTGCTAAAAGAACCCTTAAGAAATAATCTCCTTTCACTTTTATGGGATATACAAGCAAAAGCTCTGTCTTATTATATCGGCTTTTTACATTTTTGTATTGGTGAGACGGGTGCCAAAATCGGAATTTGGGGCGTGATATTTTTTGCGGCATTTCCGAAAAACTCAGTAATTAATTGCTGACTGTGTATTTAATTTAGTATTGACTTAATTAAATCAAATGATATAATTAAGCCAATACTAATTTTTTTATAGGAAGGCTGATATGAAAGCAGAAGAGCTGATAAAGGCGATTGGCGAACCAATGCGGTATAGGATTCTGCAGCAGTTGTTGCTGAGAAAACACTGTGTTCGTTCTCTTTCGAAAAAGATGGGGGTAACGGAGTCCGCAATATCTCAGCATCTCAAAGTTATGAAAGAAGCCGGCCTTGTTTATGGTGAAAAGTATGGTTATCATACCCATTATTATCCCAGCCGGGAGGCTGTAGATTTACTTGCGGATACATTTAAAGCTATGCAGAGGCAGTCCCGGGAACTAAAGCGGGACAGTCCGGTATGCCAATGTGAATGGAAGGAGGATAAAAGCAGATGAATCAAATAGCGGATTTATTTTTAACATTCAGCCGGATAGGGGCATTTACTTTTGGCGGCGGCTATGCTATGATTTCTCTTCTTGACCATGAGTGTGTTGAAAAAAAGAAGTGGCTGACATCAGATGAATTTATGGAAGTGATCGTGATTGCGGAGTCAACGCCAGGACCCATTGCCATAAATTGTGCGACCTATACAGGATACAAAATAGCAGGTATGTGCGGCGCTGTTTCTGCGACAGTTGGCATAGCGCTCCCGTCATTTCTTATTCTCCTTGTGATATCGAATTTTTTTGAAAATATATTGGCAGTACCCCTTATCTCAAATGCATTTCGGGGGATACGGATTGCGGTTTCAATCTTAATCATCCAGGCTGCAGTAAAAATGATAAGAAAAATGATGAAAAATTCCCCTGGCAGAAAACAACAATTGCCAATCACTATCGTTTCCTTTGCTGCGGCTCTTTCGCTGAATATCTGCAGTTTACATATTTCTACCGTCTGTTTTATTCTTTGCAGCGGCATCATAGGATTATTACTTTTCGGAAGTGTCAGAAAAGGACAGGCAAGGGGGGATAAACAGTGATATATGTTAAGCTGTTTTTTGAGTTCTTAAAAATCGGACTGTTTTCTTTTGGGGGCGCCTATGGGGCGATTCCTCTGATTCAGGAGGTTGTTACAAGAAATAACTGGGCGGACGCAGAGATGTTTGCCAACCTCGTGGCTCTTAGTGAGGCTACTCCCGGCCCCATTATGGTAAATATGTCCACTTATATCGGAAACCGGCAGGCAGGGTTTTCGGGCGCCGTTTGTTCGACTGCCGGTGTGATTTTTCCGTCGTTTATTATCATTTTGATTGTGACAACCCTCTTCCGGAATTTTTTGAAGAGGAGGAACGTACAGGCGGCATTAAAAGGAATCAAGCCTTGTTTGATGGGCATTATCCTGGCCACTGGTATATACATGGCAGCCTCCGTGTGTATTTCCGAAGATTTCGTATCTGTTGATATACTAACATGTATGATTTTTCTTTTTTTGGGTGCTGTTATTATGTTATATCGCAGATTTCAAAAGAAAGAGTTTCCGCCTATTGCATTAATATTACTTGCCGCGGTTTGCGGCGCCGTTTTTTACAGATAGGTGGTACAGGAAATTTTTATAGTAGGGATTTTAGCAGGGATTGGAAAAACTTTCCAAAAATAAATCTAATTATATAAGGGCTAACTTGAAACCATGGGATTTACATCCATGGTTTTTTTGAGTATTTTATGCAAATCATACAAAATATGAAGCTATTTTTACGGGAAAATACACATAGACATTTAAAATAAATATTATTATAATAAGTCTGTAAACAAAATTAGACCTAATTTCAACCCTTTGTTTTCTGGCGGGTGAAAAGCAGGTGAAAAAATGGAACAGAGGAAGGATAATGGAAGAACAAATTCGTACAGGCGCTGAATTGCTGGCGGATGAGATTGCGCAGAAAATAAAGGCCAAAATCCAAAACCAGCAATATAAGGCAGGGCAGCGACTGACGGTGAGGCTTTTGTGTGAAGAATATGGCACCAGTGAAACGCCGGTAAAGCAGGCATTAAACCAACTGGTCACTACCGGCCTCGTGGTTTCTATTCCCAAGTGTGGGATGCGGGTGCGCGAATTTAATTTCCAGGATATGAAAAATAATTGGGAAGCCCGAATGATGATCGAGCAGTTCTGTGCCGTATCAGCGGTAGAACTGGCCCGCCACAGTGAAGATTTTGTCAGCCGCGTCCAGGATATACTGCGTATTTCCAATGAAGAGTATAAAAGGTGCATTCAGGACTATACCAAAGAGAACATTAATCTGGTCCACGAGCATGACCGTGTACTTCATTCAGAACTGGTAAAGTGTTGCCAGAATGCCCAGATTATGGACATGTATAACAGCCTGAACGCCCATGCAGGTATGTTCATGGGCTATGACTGCCATACCCCGGAAACCCTGCGGGAGGTGCAGGCCCAGCATACGGCTATTGTGAACCAGCTTGTTCTTTGTGATGTGGAAGGGCTGAAAAAAGAGATTGAACGCCATATATACTCGACGCTTCAGATCTACCGGCAGGCAAAGATGAGGCTTGCGCCAGAAAGGCAGAAAACAGGGAGATAGCTAAATGAAAACAGACCGCTTAATCGGAATCTTAACGATTCTGCTGCAAAAGGAAAAAACAACGGCTCCTGAACTAGCGAAACGATTTGAAGTCTCAAGGCGGACGATCAACCGCGACATAGAAGATATCTGCAAAGCCGGGATACCGGTTGTGGCCACACAGGGACATGGCGGTGGCATTTCCATAGCGGCCGGCTACAAATTCGATTCCTCATTCTTTACAAAAGATGAGCTGCAGGCCGTTTTTGCAGGCGTCAGAGGAATGGACAGCGTATCCCGGCGTTCCGCATTTGCCGGCCTTTATGACAAACTTCGGGGACAGGGGCAGGGCGTGGCCGCAGAGGATATAATCTTCATTGACCTGTCTTCCCATTACCAGGCTTCTCTCACGCAGAAAATCGAAAAGATCAAGACGGCAATTCTCGCTAAACACATTGTTTGGTTTCAATACTACTATGAAAAAGGTGAAATGAAACGGCGGATTGAGCCATACCGACTGATTTTTAAGTGGTCCTCCTGGTATGTGTTTGGTTTTTGCCTGGACAGGCAGGCATACCGCCTGTTCAAGTTAAATCGTCTCTGGGATCTGCAGATAGAAGAGGAAATATTTGAAGAAAGACAAATTCCGGAAGAAGAATTGTCCTTTGGGGATTATCTTGCAGAGGGAAACATTCATCTAAAGGCAGTATTTGCCCCCAGTGAAAAGCATCGCCTGATGGAAGAATACGGGGTGGACAGTTATTCTGTGGGGGAGGACAACAAGTTGTTGTTTGAGCGGGATTTTGCCAGCTATGAAAATATGCAGAACTGGATATTCAGCTTTGGGGATAAAGTTACGGTATTAGCGCCGGAGAAACTGCAGGAAGAAAGAAAAAAACAGGCAGAAAATATTCTTAGAAACGATTTCCAGATATCTTTCCGGACAGAAAATAATTTTCAGGACAGAGAACATGACAGATAGCTGTCGTGTTTTGTGTGCTATGATAATGATATTCTCATAGTAATTCCGGTACCTGCCTTGCGGCGGATTTTGTATAAGGGATTGTCCCTAAGGCAGGTATCGGAAAATTCTGAGAGTAAAGACATTAGGAACTGTAGGAAAGTAGAAAGCACAAGGAGAAAATGTTTATGGTTGAATCAAGATGCGGTATTTTATGCAGCGCGTGTCCTTATCAGGATCAAATGGGCTGTAAAGGATGCCTGAAGATTACAAAGCCCTTCTGGGGGGATAGCTGTCCTGTAAAATCCTGCTGTGAGGAAAGAACACATGAGCATTGCGGGCGATGTGAGGATTTCCCCTGCAGCCTGCTGAAGCAGTTTGCTTATGATGAAGAGCAGGGAGACAACGGAAAGCGGATAGAGCAATGTAAAAAGTGGATGGGGAAATAAGAAAGGGCAGTCCTCAATACCAGCTTTCCAGTTTATCAAAATACACGGTTGGCTCTGTACCCCAAAGCCCGATATTTCCGTTCATACGGACAGAGAAGCCGCGGCCGTCTTCGCTGACTGCCAGATCCGCTCCATGACTCATCAGATAATGCCAGGCGTCGCCTGCCGTCATTTTCCGTACATAATTGGGCAGGGAATAGTCGCCGAACCGGGTATAGGACTCTGCATAGCTGTAGACGGGGAGATAGAGGCGGCAGAGGACCTCCCCGGTGCCGTCACGATACATGGTGTGCCAGGCGCCTTCATAATCATCCCAATCTTCGCACAGTTTTTCGTAAGACGGCCCCCATTCCTCATATTGCTGCGGGGTCAGGTTCCAGGCTTCGTAGTGAAACGCATAGATCATGTACGCTTCCCGAATCTGAGCCTTTAACTCCGCGGCGTCCATGGTCCAGGGCTCGTAAAACTGAGGGGCCGGGAAGGGAAAGCCGTATACCCCGCCCTGAAGGAGGACATCGGGAAACAAAAGATTTTTACCGCAGATGCCTACGGAAGAAAGGTGTGTCAGCTCCTGGTGTTCCCGGAACATCCGGGCCACGGTTTCGCAGAAGGCATCCACATGATCGATATCCGGGTAATATAATACCCCGTGTGGTTCCGTTTGGCCGCCGCCGTATTCGGCCTGTCCACAGTCCAGGCCGTACTGGCTGGCATAATATGCCAAAAGGAGAGGGCTGTAGTTTTCCTTTATCTGATAGGAGCGGTCCTGTTCCATGTATGCGACATCGGCAGTGACCAGAAGGTCAGGGTGGGAGAGGGGGTGGAATGTATAGCGGATTTCTCCGTATGACAGCCTTTTTGTTTTTTTCGGCTTGGAGAATCCGGTTTCCGGATATTGCTGTTCCATGTACCGGATCAGGTATTGGCGTCCCCCCTCTCTCTTGTATAAAAGATCCAGCGGAATCAGCAGGCAGACCAACA
Source organism: uncultured Lachnospiraceae bacterium (assembly GCA_949840805.1). Classification (GTDB taxonomy): domain Bacteria; phylum Bacillota; class Clostridia; order Lachnospirales; family Lachnospiraceae; genus Brotaphodocola. Next base: position 6,463 of record CATKXR010000002.1, read on the forward strand.
GAATGGCTGCCGCCAGAAGCTTTTGGTAGAAACGTCGTTTTTTCTCATATGCCTGATGCCTCTGGGACTCCACAAGCGCTTTTTTTTCTTGTTCCACCGCCTGGTGAAGGCATTTCCAAAGCTTTTGAAGTTCGCCCTGGTACTTATTTTCCTCATTATCTTCTTCCCGGAAGCCGTAGGCATCCCAAAAAAGCAGCTTCATCTCATTGCCGCCATAGAAGAACCTGCGGTCTATATTTTCCGTGAGAAATTTCAGAAGCTGTGGATTCCAGCGGATGTTCTGAAAATCCTCCGAAGCCAGGTAGTCCTTCCACCAGGCCAGTACTTGGGCATTTTTGTAGGGGCTCCTTTCCTCCTCCCAGTGCTTGAAAAAGGCAGCAAGGAGCTCCTGCTGCTTTTCCTGACGGGTGGCAAAGTAGGTGAGGAGTTCCGGGGAGGTATCCTGCTGCAGGGACAATCGCGGCTTCCGTCCTGTATTCCCCTGGATGAAACCTCTCTCTTGCCGGGAGCTGCCGTGATCCGAGGTGTTATTTTGCTTCTGAGTATTCTGCGGCCCAAAATCCGCCCCGGTGGATTCGGAGCCGCTGCCAGGGGCCTTTTTCGCATAGTTCAGCGCCGCCTGATAAGCCTCATAAAGCTGTTTAAATTCCTCTGGTTTTTCTTCCGGGTGGAATCGCCTGCTTTGGGCGGCATATGCTTTTTGGATAGCTTTTTTGTCCGTGGTAGGAGCTATGTCCAGTCTTTCCCATATATTCATGGTGACGGAGATTCCTTTCGTCTCATTTTAGATACAGGCGGCAATGGCAGTTCTACAGCCCTTCCAGACGGTCAAAAATCTCCTGGGCGGCCTTGAGACAGTTGATGATCTGCTGGTCGTTTTGGGTGAGGAGGGCATTATGGATCATTTGGATGGCATCTGCAGCCTGCTGCCGTCTCGGCCCAAGGAGCTGGGCAAACAGCCGCTCCCCCCGGGCTAAGACCAGACGGGTACGGATCCCGCCGGGCGGCATCAGCTTGTAGGACTGTAATGCCTCCAGCCGCTCATCGAGTTCTTCCTGGGACATCCGCAGATGGTCGCTGGCGAGCATCTTTTTTCTCACCTGTTTTTTCTGGTGGTCGGTCACTTCAACCTCCAGGATTCCGTTGATATCATAGGAAAAGCAGACCTCAATATGGGCCTGTCCGGCGGGAACCGGCAGGATGTCCATCTCAATGGCCCCCAGCTTAATGTTGTCACGGCAATAATAGGCTTCTCCCTGGAAGATGCCGATGCAGATGTGAGATTGGTTGTCATAGCTGTTAGTATAACACCTGGTCTTGGAGCAGGGAAGGATACTGTTTCGCTCAATAATCGGTGACAGAATAGGATTGTCCGTATCCGAATGGTTCACCACATCGGTTCCCAAGGTAAAGGGACAGATATCGGTCAGAACAAGATCGTGGATATCTTGCTGCCGCGTCTTGATTCCGGCATAGATTCCTGCGCCCATGGCAACCACCTCATCCGGTGAACCGATGATGCAGGGCTTCTTTTTTAGTAAGGTCTGCAGGTAGAAAGAAATGACCGGCATTTTGGAGGAACCGCCCACCAGGACCACCTGGTCAATATCCCCGGACGCCCGGTCGCTGTCCCTTAAGGCACTTTCGACCACCTGGCTGACGCGGTCGAAAATCCCCTGACAAAGTTCTGCCAGCTCTACATGGGTGATGGTCATTTTTTTGTTTTCGGCCTCCCAGACAAGATCGGCCTTGTTTTTGCCGGTTAGCTGCCGTTTGCAGTCTTCTGCCAGACGAAGGAGAGAGAACTGGCAGGCCGGGTCCAGATTGTCATAATCCATCTGATGCAGGGAGCAGAATCTGCGGGCAATGATTTCGTCAAAGTCATCGCCGCCTAAGCGGTTGTCGCCGCTGACGGCGATAATCTCAATCACATTGTCAAAATAGTCTACAATGGACACATCCAGCGTCCCGCCGCCAAAGTCAAACACCAGATAGCTTCCCTCCTCCTTTCCGCTTATACGGCTGGCGGCCAGGGCAGCGGCGGATGGCTCATTGACCAGCCGTTCCACATGAAGGCCGGCCAGGCTGCCGGCTTCCTTAGTGGCATACCGCTGATGGTCATTAAAATATGCCGGGACGCTGATGACGGCTTCTGTTACTTTTTCTCCCAGAAAACGCTCCGCATCCTCTTTTAACTGCCGCAGGACAAAGGAGGAAAGCTCCTGGGGAGTAAATTCCTGCCCGGCCAGCAAAAACACTTTGCTTGTTCCCATAAAACGCTTGAAGGAGGAGGCGGAGGCTTCCGGATGGGAGATAAGCCGTTCCCTTGCCACAGATCCAACAAGGATTTTGCCGTCCTGGTCTATGCTGACCACACTGGGAGTCAGAACCTGTCCCAGAGGATTGGGGATCAGGAGCGGTTTGCCGTTTTTACAGACGCAGGCCAGACTGTTTGTGGTTCCCAAATCAATTCCGATGATTGCCATTTATTGGATGCCTCCGTTATTTTTATGATATTTGTTGTTTGGAGAGTGCGGTTACTCTAACGATTATAGGCGATTTTTCCTAAAAAGTCAAAAAAGATAAAATTTTTAAAAAATTCTGAATGGATTTGCCTGCCTCAATCGTATTCCTATTGAAGCCGGAAAAAGCTATCAATCATGAATGGAGATTAAAGATATGAAAAAAACATTTGCAGGAATTTTGACAGCAGCATTCGTATTGGGGTTGGGAGTCACCAGCGCATTCGCGGCAGGAAGAGGGTGCCATTCTCATGGAGGACACCACGGGGGAGCCTGTGATTATGCTTATTCCTCCTGCCTGTATGCGGATGAGGACGGAGATGGGATCTGCGACTACTGCGGGATGAGCAGCAGTGATGAAAATTGGCATGGCGTTCATTTTGTTGATGCCAATAACGATGGAATTTGTGATTATTATGCAGACGGCACTTGTCCTCATAATGGTTCCGGGTATGGCCATCATGACGGGTATGTGAGACATGGAAGGTACTGCCGATAGGATGAATGGAGTTTCAGAATGCGGAATGAGCAGGAGGTAGACAGAGCCATTGAGCGGTATTCTGATACGATTCGGCGGCTCTGCATGATACATTTAAAGAATTATGCAGATACGGAGGACATATTTCAAACGGTTTTTTTGAAGTATGTCCTTAGTTCTGTTTCTTTTGAAAATGAGGAGCATGAGAGGGCCTGGTTTATCCGGGTTACAATCAATGCCTGTAAAGACTTGCTCAAAAGCTTTTTCCGCAGCCATACGGTTCCGCTTGATGAGATATTGGAACAGCCGGCGCTTTTGCCGCCGGACAACAGGGAGGTCCTGGAGGCGGTGGTTTCTCTTCCGGCCAAATATCGGGAAGTGGTTTATCTCCATTTCTATGAAGATTATACTGCTCCGCAGATCAGCCGGATTCTGGGCAAAAATGTCAATACGATTTATACGCTCCTGACGCGCTCAAAGCAGATGCTCCGGGAGAAGCTGGGAGGTGACGGATATGAATGACAGAATAAAGGAAGCCTTTGACCAGATACAAGCCGGGGAGGATTTAAAGGACAGGACCAGGTTATTTCTCCTGCAAAAGACGGGAAGAACAAAAAAAACATGGAGAATGAGTGTTCAGCCCCTTGTCTCTGCTGCTGTGTGCCTGTTGTTTCTGTTGTTTGGCGGCCATTGGTTCTATTTTACCCCCACGGCAAAAATCAGCATTGATGTCAACCCATCCATTGAATTGGGGATTAACCGGCTGGACCGGGTGATTGTGGTGGAAGCTTATAATGAGGACGGGCGGGAATTGGCCGCTTCCCTGAATATCCGTTTTAAAAATTATCAGGACGCGGTGAGCCAGATCCTGGAAAATGAGCAGGTGGCAGTTATGTTGTCCCAGGATGAGGTGATCACCATCACGGTTATGGAATCCAAGGGGCCTCAGTCGGTGCGAATCCTTTCTGACATGGAATCCTGTGCAGCCAGACATCAAAACACCTATTGCTATTCTGCCGATTCCGGATCAGTTGCAGCGGCACATGAACACGGGATGTCCTGCGGAAAATACCGGGCTTTTTTGGAAGTGCAGAAGCTGCGGCCGGATATTACCCCGGATCAAATCCAGAGTATGACCATGAGGGAGATCCGGGATTTGATGGAACAGGCGCCGGGGGATGAAAACGGAAGCGCGGGAGGAAGTGACGAGGCGGAAGCATCCTGTAACCGTCACAGAGGGCATGGACATCACGGCAATGGACATGACAGGTAGGGACAAGGCCTGCATGATTATCCGATAATCGTGCAGGCCTTGTCCCCTCCAGATCGATATTCAAATAATAAAATCAGCGGTTACTTTTAACTTGCTCGCCACAGGAATGGAAATAACCGCATATGGAAGCATTACAACTTTTCGCTTTCTCACTGGCGATCAATTTCGGGGGAATATACTTTTTCATTTGCGCACCTCCCTTCTAAAGAATATATAGATTGTTTTGCTTCTGTAATCATGCATGTATCGGACCCTCTGTCCAGCTTCCCGCCATTTTCTTTATACACACATCCAATACAGACAGAACAAAAATCCCTTTTTTTGCATTTTCCGCATTCTGGGTTCATCTGGTTGAACTGCAATGAAAGGAATTCGTTTAGAACAGAAGATTTGCTCCACACATCGGCAATCCTGCTCTCTTTTACATTACCAATCTTAAAATCGATTCCATTGCAGGGATGGATATTCCCATATGGATCGAAGGACAACATATTCCGTCCGGCATTACAGAAGTGATCTGCCCTGTGTCCGGATACCTTGTCCGGCAGAAGTCCATATTGAACCTGCATACGGATTATCTTGCCATACTTGTCAGGATCCAGTAAGCGGTAGGGATCCGCGCTTTTTCCGCCGTGGGTCGGCGCAATCACCAGGCTGGTTGTGATGTCAATATTCAGCCGTCGGGCTAATTTTATGAGATCCTCAAAGGCATCAAAATTCTGTTTCATGGCAACCGATTTGATGTAGGTATCGATACCTGCGCATTTGCAGATAAGCATCGTTTTCAGGCTTCGTTCAAAGGAACCGGCTACTTGCGTGACAGCATCGTGTGTTTTGGCATCGCCTCCGTAGAAGCTGAAGGAGATGCTGTTCGGCCGAAGTGCAAGTATTTGATCCAGAAGGCTGTCGCTGATCGAATATCCGTTGGTATAAATATTCAGAAGCATTTTCTTGCTTTTGACATATTTTGCGATTTCGAGAAAATCCGGGTGAAGCGTCGGCTCTCCTCCTGTCAAAAGGATACTCATGCACCCCAATTCTTCCAACTGGTCTAAAATCCCGAAGTAATCTTCCGCCTCCAGTTCCGTCTTTACATCCGGCGGATCGTCTATATAACAGTGGATGCAGCGTTCATTACATCGGTAAGTTAACTCCAGCGTGGCATTCAGCAAAATTCTGTTTTCTGAACAAGTCTCCTGCACAGATCTGCCGATCCGGTTCTCAAAACAATCCTCCTTTTCCTGTGCATCATCCAAAACGATTTGATTCTGAATGAGCCCATCGACAAAAGAGCTGATATCCTCCCAAAAGGCTCTGGCATCTGTAACATGGTACTGTGTAATCAATTGCCTGCACAAGAATTCGACCGTACATCCAGGGTTGTCTGATATAATCTCCAAAATGTCGAATACAATCTCATTGAACAGATAGTCTTTTCTTTGAACGACATGCCGCAGATAGACCTGATGATCGATCAGCCGGTAATAGACGTCATTATGGATCTTCATCAACCATCTCCTTTGCGGCAGCCGAGAATTTATCTGCGATTTTAGCGACTATTTTTGCCTTATCCTCATCAGTGGTTTTACGTCCACGCAAAACATCAGGATTCGAAATATTATGCAGGCGGTCAAGCTCTGCCTGCGTTGTGGCACAAGCCTCCAGAAGATTTTCCTGGGTCACAGTCCCAGGATTCTTGATAACCGCATTAATACATCCCTGCTTAACCGCATTGCGGATATCCCGTCCGCAGAAATCGTATTCTGCAAGCTTGTCCAGATCCACATCCTCACTCAATGGAATATTCAGTTTTGCGCCTTCCCCTACGGGATATAGGTGCCTCTTCCAGATTTCCTTTCGTGCCTGAAAATCCGGTCGTTCCATTTCTACGCAAACCAATCTGGTCAAAAAGGCCTTATCATAATTTTCAATCAGGTTGGTAGCAAAAATAACGATGCCATCATGCTCTTCAAGGCTCATCAAAAGCTGGCTGCGCATGGAGTTAATGGTCTGGGAGGAAGATTCGCTGGTGTCAGTCAATCTGGCGGAAAGCATGGAATCCGCTTCATCGATAAACAGTACCGCGTCTTGTTCCTTTGCAGCCCTGAAAATCCCTTTCAGGCGCTTGGGACCCTCTCCGTGATATTTGCTTTCAATATCCGCATAAGAGGCCCGAATGATTTTTTTCTTTAAACGGTCTGCAATGGCTTCTGCGGCCATTGTTTTTCCCGTTCCGGAGCTGCCGTACAAATTCAGAAGTACAGATGGGCTCATAATGGAACCCAGTCCCCAGTCCTCAAACAAAACCTGCCGGTTTTCAAGAATTGCAATGGCAGAAAGCAGGCTTTTTTTCACTTCCTCTGATATTACCAGGCGGCTGAAAGTGTACCTGGGCGGCTCTGCCTGAAACTGTGCCGCAAGCCGTTTGTACTCATCCTCCAGATTGTCGGATTCAGGTGCCGGCGCTTTGCTTCCGATGTCGGTACCAACTCCCGGAACATCCTTTTGCTGCTTGCAGGCCACCCGGCCGGAATAACATATTTCTTTGGGGAGAACAGAGGACAATCTCCTTGCGATCCCTTTTGCCATCTCTTGTCCCCGCTGAATGGGGTTGTTCACTCCCTCTGTCGGATACTTCTCTAATACGATGACCATGTCATACTTTGGCGCGTTGGCATCACATACTTCGATTTCCGGCACAGGCTGGTTGGGAAACGCACTGTTAAACTCGCTGTATACTATGTTTTGAATATTCTGCAGTGTCAGATGATCGATGCTTCTCGCCGAAAAACCTGTACACAATACGTAAATTTTCATTTCGTATCTCCTCGTCAGATGGAAGTCTTATCAAAGATTAAGACATTGTTATTCGTATCAAACGCATTCTGCAAAGTGCTGGCAATGCCATCGTTGCTGCGCAGTTTTTCAATATCAAGAATGTCATCGTCCGTATCAAGATTGTCGTAATTGGCAATAATGACATCATCATCTAAAATATCTATATTATTTATGCCATGGTTGGCCGATTCAATTGCAGTTTTGATAACACTGCCTGGGAGGACGACAGTATGCTTATGTTTTTCCAGATATTTCAAAATAAGTTGTTTAATTTTCTTACCGGTGATGAATCCAATAACCAGAGTTGCTGCTATAGCAGCAAACAAGGCGATCAGTTTGGCAGCGCCCAAGCCTGCAAGCCACGTTATAATCCCCATCCTATTATCCTCCTTATCTCATTTCCTTCAGTGAAAGAATTTTGCAGACACTGTCCTTCGTCGGATCGTTCATGATATCGCTCATAGTAATATCAAGGGAATCCGCAATGATAACCCGTCCGACGTAAGCCTTAGTTGTTACCATGACCGGATTTTCCTGCTCATCCAGCAGAATCTGCATGACTTCCCAGCGATAGTCTTTTTTTTCAATTTTTACCAGGCATTTTTTCCCTTCAGGATATTTCTCTGCCAAATGGACAAAATACGTCAACAGATCGCTTTTTTTCAGTATCTCCAGATGGCGCTCTTTGGTCGTCATTTTCAGATACAGCGCCCGCTCGATAGTATCCAGCAGCGTTTCTCTCCGCGGCTCCCGGGCCTGCTGCATGTCCTCATTAAAGTCCTGATTAAAACTCATCTTTTTTCTCCTTTACATATTTATTCATAAGCCACATCCTGCACATATAAGCCGCTTACCGTACTTGCGGAAATTTCGACCTCGCAGTCTTTTTCGTCATCATCATTCAAAATATCCAGCTTTACAGTTTTTCCGCCGCTCTGCTCGATGATTTCTTTGATAACAGCTTTCTTTACTCCGGTTCGATTTCCTATCGCATTGCGGATTGTCTCCCAGAGATTGGATCGGTTCAGAACGGTGACGGTAATCGCAAACACAGCGCAGGCAAACAGTCCGCCCAAAATTAAGTAAGTCAACCACATGATTACATTCTCCCACTAAATATAAAAGTTACAGTTCGAAAACCAAAATCCCGTCTTTCTGCAGAGAATCCGATAATTTAGAAGAAAGCTGCCCATAGTTAATCATTCTGTGCGCCATACAATTATCCTGGCTGTCTAACACGACCTGAAGCAGGTAGAACTGCAGGTCAATTTCAGAATCCTTCTTATAACCCAAGCGGTCAATCCATTCCTCGGTTGGCTTTAACAAAATTCCCTGTTTTACTTTTGGATGCTGCTTCTTCTGGTCCATAAACCAGTCTTTGCATTCTTTTCCGTATAACGTTTCTGTACAAAAGCTGTTTTTTGTCAGCATTGAGAGGGGCTTTTTCCTGTGGCTGTCCCTCCAGAAGAAATACCCGGTTCCGCCGGCCACGCCGACGACTAAAGCAACCAACAAAATCGTTGAGATCTTAAAGGCCATCATCCTTATCCCTCCATTACTAAAGTGCCATTGTTGCCATCGAGAAGCTGCGACAATTTCTCGCTTATCTTGCTGTAATTAACCAACTGTGTGACGGACACATCTCCCGTTTCATCCAAGAGCGAAAACAGCACATAGCTTTTGGCATCCAGGGGTTTCCCGGTTGAGCTCAACTGTTTGGCAAGATTCGGGGTCAGGCGGATAATAGAGAACTTATGGCCGGCTGTCTTGCCATTGCACTGCTCCTGAAACCATTTTTTTGCAAAAGCCCCTGTCAGGTTTTCCGTAATCAACTGCTCTGTCAATAGAACACGTTTCTCCTTCTCCCACTGACGATATTCTTTGGCTGCATCGCGCTGGTCATCCATCAGGCTTTTTCCGATCCCCAAAGCAACGCCTATGGTTGCCGCAACCCCTAATGTTTTTCCCAAGGTCCAACTTTTGTCATTTTCCATAGCAAATCTCCTTTCTGTTTATACGCTTATTATATTTTAATATATCAGCCGAATTTGCCACTGCGCAGGCAACAACAAGTTATTTCTTGCCGCACATTTTTCTGTATGATACGATTATATAAGGAATCGAACGTTTTGACTTTCCTTTCTGGAAAGAAACCAGCATTCTGTTTCTATGATATATTTCTATCACCCCATGGTTTTCCTGATATGTTATCGCGGATATAGCGATTTCTTTCCAAGAAAACTTGTGCGGAAAGCCTTTTCCCGCGTAAAAATATAGTCCGAAATCTGTCAGCGCCAACCATTGGTCATTGCCCCAATCATCTTTTATGCGTTCAAACGCATAAATTCGATTAGATCTTGGAATCCATAACAAACGTCGGATCTCTTCTGCCTCTTTGTCATAAAACCGCGCGTCTGACTGGATGCGGCAGTCTGACTCCCCTGAAATCTTCTCGTAGGCTTTGAAAATCTTTCGAAGATCTTCCTCCGCTTTTGTGTACGGATTGCTTTGCACAACCTCCTTCCCGCTCTCTTCCAAAAGCGTGTACAGCCAATTTGCCATATCCTGATTGGGAGATATATAACCTCCATAACCTTTTTGGAAGCAGGAGGACAAAACCCGTAACGCTTTCGGGTGCAACTGCAGCGCCGCCTTGCGCAGGCAGGAGAACCCATAACATACATTGGGTGTCAGCGTGCTTTTTCCATTGACATAGTTTACACCCAGCATATACAATGCGTCACTTTGCCCGCAGGCTCCTGCCGCATGCATAAGGGCCAGGCTGCGTTCAGCATCTTTGGAGGCCAGGCTGCACGCCTTTTCGTAGAGCTGGTTTCCGTTTTGTACGTCCTTCAATCCAAATTCAGATATGCTGTTAAAATATACGTCGGAAAAGTATTTCCGGCATTCCCCTCCCTGATACCACTCATAAAGCTCTGCAATCCTCCATGTCCCAAAAGGAAGCTGGAATCTTTTTATCATAGAAGGACCTATGCCCATCCCGACTAAGCTGCATTTGCGTTCCTTGGGAGCTTCTTGTGCTATCCGGCGGTAATCAAAGCCTGTATCAAATGCATTTACGCCACCACCCATTCCCTTAATCAATATCTGCATTGCCGGCTCAATCCGGCCTGCCGCGATTGCCGCCCCACGATCTGCCGTATAGTCCGCCGCCAGCTTCCACTGCAGCATCAGGGACTTTATGGATAGGGCAGCGGCCTGGCCGAACATAGGGATTCGTGCCAGAATCAGGTCAAGCAGTTTGTCAATATTTAAATACCGGACATGCCCGTACCGGATGTGTGCCAGAGAATATCCGAACTGTGCGGTAAGTTCTTCGTCCGTGAACTGTTCCACACATTGATTGCCCAGGACAAGGAAGGCATCCTCGTCCGTTCCTCTAATATCAACTGTCAGATGGTCCTCAAAGGATAGGTATAATTTGACAGGCTTCTTGACTTTAAGGCGCTCTGCGGCGGTCTGGTACAGATCGAAAAGCCGGGGATATGTAGTATTGGTTATCAGGAAATTTCTGCCTTGCAATTCTGCAACCGTAGACAGTTCTGCGCAGGCACTGTGTAACGTGTCCAATATTAACTGAAACCCGTCCGCATGTGTCAACCGGTTAAGTGCCGACAGCTCGTCCCTACACTGGAATTCTTTTATCACAGGCTTTCCCCCATCCTGCCGCTAAATACAAGCAGCTCTTTGTACCGTTTCGGTAACCATGTTATGTCACTCAGCATTGCGTTTGCAGTCTGTAAAGACTCATCCAGGGCCGACATTTCCCAAAATCGTTTTGCCTGCGGCATATAGAGGCTTTCTTCAGATTCAAAAGAGAATCGGTCTAAAAACCCTGCCGCAATCCGCCCGACAAAAATACTCCGGCATGCCAGCCCGCAGTCTCCTGTTACAACATAGCAGGTTCTGTCATATGTGAAATAACGGCACCGCTCCCAATTGTTTAAAACAGCTTCCAGCCCCATTGCCAAGATGTGGGGGATGGGAAGCATCTGCATCCCCGTGCTTAATGCAAAGGAAAGCATGGCCCCCTTATGGTGTCCCGCAACAATGCCTGCGGCTTGACCGGCAAGCAATCCATACAGCATATCCTTTGGTTCGTTGGCAATTGCCTGCAGATATGTAGATGAGATTATACAAAAAGGAGTATTGATTCCTCCCAGGGAAATCCTTTCCTCATAATCATGCAGCATATAGATATCGGGAATGTCCTGAATGCCAAACTGCCTGCATACAGTTTTCCAGATATTAAGGACATATGGTGCGTTTGTTTCAGTCAACTTTAGGCAGGACGCCTCAAAAAAGGTCCTGTAGTCTTCTTCCATGTGGCTTTTCGCGATCCATTCATATACCATTCCTGCAGCGGGATGCTGAAATACATTGGACAGCATTTTGGAATCGCTGGGATGTTGTACTTGAGAGAGTTCTATTGACAGTTCTTTTTTCATTATCATTGTACTATGTCCTTCCTCTCCCTCCAAACCGGCGTAAGAGGGTTTGATAGCCGCTTTGATACCACCAGTACAAATCATTTAGCATAACATTTGCCGCACCTTCCATGTAATTGGCATCAATCACCTTCTGTGCTACGCGATTCATTAAATTAAGGCCTGATTCATCCAAATGGACTTCTTTCAGATATTTTTCTATATAACGTTCGGCCGCTATATCATTGTAAAACAGCAGGTTTGTTTCTTTCAAAGGGAATCCAAGCTCCAGGAAATGGCATTTAGCTGCTGAAGCAATTGACTGGCAGGCCAGAAGCCCGCCTCGATCTGAGGTCATGTCCGCTAAGTGGAGAAAACGCTTAAACTCCATTTGTGGAATGGCAGTTAACATGTTAAAACCCATATATGCAGCAATTGTAGTCATAGGAACATGGCCTGCAAGAATCATAGAAATGGCGTTACCAAATAAATAGAAAAGCATTCCATCATCAAAGTTGTCCACAACATAGTCAGCAACGAGCAGATACGGATGCTCGCTGCCATATGGCTGAACTGCTTGTGAAAAGGAATGGTACAGATAGAGATCGGGAACGGTTGCACAATCCAGAATTTTGCAAGTTTCTTCCAAAATATCAATGACCTTGGGAGCCGTTTTTGCGGTCAGTTGTACATAACTTCCCTGGATTACGGAAGCGTTCCATTTAATTTGCACATCACTGATATATTGAAGGCTTTTCTTAAAAAAATCACTTTGTTCTACCTTTTCTTTTGCAAGCTGTTCGTCCGGGTGGATATAATCTTCTGTTTTTAACCCATTAAAGTGTATCCTTACCATAAATGGAAATCCTTTTCATGCTTTCTGAATATTGGTTTGATTTTATTTTGTTGGCTATTCCTTAATCCGGCTTTTTCTTTGGCTGAACTAAAGATTTGGTTTATTATAGCACCGTATAAACATGTATGCAATAACAGATTATTAAATTTCAGGGTTGTTTCATGAAGTTTTTTACAATAGTGTTGTTTATTATAGTTATTTTGTAATCCTGGGGCAGTTGCCAAAAATGATTGACAATTTAATAGATGCATGGTAGATTGTACTTAGTGGCAACCGTTTCGACAGGTCAGCAGGTTCACTGCGGGGACCATGAATCAGCGCTTTTAGGTTTTCGGCCTATGGATAAAGGGAAGATTTGCTTTCGAAGACATAATTCATATAAAAGGGATAGTGTGCCTGAGCTTAATTGCTCAGGCTTTTTGTGATCCTTTTTTCAGGGGATGGATTCCTTCGGGGACCCAAATTCTCTCAAAAAGAAGAGTCTGCGGCATCCGAAAAATTGGAAGACACAAAGACACATGCTACGGCAGGGATTTTTCAAGCGTTTGTTAAGAGGAGACAAGACATGTATATTGCGGATTTACATATTCATTCTCGCTATTCCCGGGCTACAAGCAAAGAATGTACCCCGGAGTACCTGGATCTCTGGGCCAGGAGAAAGGGAATTGACCTGCTGGGTACAGGGGATTTTACCCATCCGGCGTGGCGGCAGGAATTGGAGGAGAAGCTGATTCCAGCAGAGGAGGGGCTGTACCGGCTGAAAACGGAGCTGCAGTTGAAGGATTCGGTTTTGGGGCAGGAGAGTTTTCCCCGATTTGTCATTTCCGGGGAGATCAGCTCCATCTATAAAAAAAACGGGCGGGTGCGGAAGGTCCATAATCTTATTTTGCTGCCTGGCCTTTCCCAGGCGGAACAGTTGGCGAGACGGCTGGAAGCGATCGGAAATATTCATTCTGACGGCAGGCCGATTCTGGGGCTGGACAGCCGGGATCTGCTGGAGATCACCCTGGAGGTGTGTCCCAGGGCTGTTTTTGTGCCGGCCCATATCTGGACGCCCCATTTTTCCATGTTCGGGGCATTTTCAGGATTTGACACGGTGGAGGAATGTTTTGAGGATCTGAGTCCTTATATCCATGCGATTGAGACCGGGCTTTCTTCCGACCCGCCTATGAACTGGCGGCTGTCTGCTTTGGACCGGTTCCAGATGATATCCAATTCGGACGCCCATTCGCCTGCCAAGCTGGGGCGGGAAGCCAATCTTTTAGACATTTCCCTGTCTTATGAGGGATTGTTCGGCGCTATACAGGAGGGGAGAGGGCTTGCAGGGACCATTGAATTTTTTCCGGAAGAGGGGAAATATCACTATGACGGGCATCGCAAATGCCATCTGTGCTTAAGCCCCCGGGAGGCAGAAAAATATCAGGGGAAATGTCCGGTATGCGGAAAAAAGCTGACGCTTGGAGTCTCTCACCGGATTGAACAGCTTGCCGACCGGGAGGAAGGGTATGTACGTCCGGACGGGGTGCCTTTTGAGAGCCTGGTGCCGCTGCCGGAGGTGATTGCTGCCTCTACAGGCCATTCTGCCACCAACTCAAAGGTTCAGAGGCTGTACGGGGAAATGCTGGCCGGGCTGGGAAACGAGTTTTCTATTTTGCGGGAACAGCCTGTAGAGGCGATCCAAAGCCTGGCTGGTTATCATATCGGAGAGGGGATCCGGCGGCTTCGCCTGGGCAGGGTGCGGCGTTTTCCGGGATTTGACGGGGAATATGGCATCATCCGGCTTTTTGAGCCGTCGGAGCTTAATTCCATGGAAGGGCAGATGAGCCTGTTTGAGGTAAAGGGAGGCAGCGGGCAGCCGGAGAGCCTGCGACAAAGGAAAACGGAAGCATGGGAAGAACCGGGAGATGGGGAAACTTTTGCAGGGCCGCAGGAAGACAGAACTTTTGGCGCGCCGCAGGGAGACCGGCCGCCGTTTTCCCAGTCTGGCCTGTCCGGGCAGGAAGAAGGAAAGAGGAAAGAAAAGGAGACGGCGGGGGATGATGTTGTTCTCAACGAAGAGCAGCTTTTGGCTGTGAGGCTTGTCTCGCCTGGAATCGCAGTGGTGGCAGGGCCGGGAACCGGCAAGACCAAGACTCTGGTTTCCCGTATACTTTACCTGCTGCAGAGCCGCAGGGTAAAGCCGTCGGAGATTATGGCTGTCACGTTTACCAACAAGGCTGCCCAGGAGATGAAAACACGTCTCGAGAGGCAGCTTGGCAGGAAGAGCGCCGTAAAAAAGCTTCGGATTGGCACATTCCACGGGCTTTGCCACGAGCAGTTGAGGTCATTGGGGGAGGAATATATACTGGCAGAAGAAAGTATGGCTCTGGAACTTGTGAGAGAGGTGGCCGGGGAGCTGGGGATTCAGGGAAGCGTCAAGAAACTGAGGCAGAGAATATCCCAAAGAAAATTGGAGGCGGCAGAGCAGAGAGCCGGAAATATTTGGGAAAACAGCGGATGCGGGGGGAAGCGGGAAGATCAGGCCGCCTCAGAACTTGAGCGGGCGGCAGAAGCTTATGAGAACCGTTTGTCGGCTCTTGGCGCGGTAGACTTTGACGACCTTCTCATAAAAGCGCTGGAGACGGCAGAGTCGGGGCTTAAACCTGTCCCGTATCTTCTGGTAGACGAATTTCAGGATATCAGCCCTTTACAGTACAGATTGATTCAGGCATGGAGCCGGGGAGGAAAAGAGGTCTTTATCATTGGGGATCCGGATCAGGCAATTTATGGGTTTCGGGGAGCGGATGAAAAAAGCTTTTCGCGTTTTTGCCAGGACAAATGTGCCGAAAGGATCTGTTTGAGAAAAAATTACCGCTCCACTCCGGAGATCCTGGCGGTGTCTGCCATGATATTAAAAGACAGCGGCTCATCAAGGGAAAAGAAGGAGGAGGGGAATAGCCTGCTGGAGCCGGTACAAAAATCCGGTCTGCCTGTCCGGCTGGTGCAGGCGCCGGATCCAAGGAAGGAGGCAATCTTTGTGGCAAAGGAGATCAACCGCCTGGTTGGGGGGATTGACATGCTGGATGCCCAGGAAGGATTTTTCTGCCCGGATGAGCGTGTGGTCAGAAGTTTTGGCGATATCGCAGTGCTGTACCGGACTCACCGTCAGGCAGAGCTTTTGGAAACATGCCTGAAGAGAGAAGGGATCCCTTATGTGGTGATTGGGCGGGAGGATTTTCTGGAAGAAGATGCGGTGCGCGCAAGCCTGGGATTTTTCAGAAGCCTTCTCAATCCACACGACCTGCTGTCAAGGGAACTGTGCCTGAAGCTATTGTGGAAGACCGGTAAGGACGGGGCGTCTGACTGTGCCTATCCGGTTCTGGCAGAAAAATATAAAAACTTATGGAAACGGGGAAAACCTCAGAAACTCTTGGATTTATGGCGGGAAGATATGGGATTTCAGGAGAATCCGGCCATGGAAAAGCTTGCCGCCATGACCGTGTTTTATAAAACCATGGAGGAAATGATGACGGCCCTTACCTTTGGCAGGGAGAGTGATATAAAACGGTGGGGCGGGAAGCATTATACTTCGGATGCCGTGACGCTGATGACCATGCATGGCTCTAAGGGGCTGGAATTTCCGGCCGTGTTTGTCCACGGCCTTCGCGCAGGCATGGTTCCCCTGGAATACAAGGGAACGGAGACGGATTGGGAGGAGGAGAGGAGGCTTCTTTATGTGGCCATGACCCGGGCGAAGGAGGAGCTGGTCCTCACAAGCTCCGGGGAAGCCTCGGTGTTCATAAAGGGGCTGCCGGAAGATATCCTCGTCCGGGAACAGACCGGGCAGAAGTCCAAGAGCTGGGAACAGGTTCGGCAGCTGAGCCTGTTTGACAGAGAGGACTGGGGATAGAGGAAAAGAGAGGCATATATCAGGTAAATTCCCTCACAATCGAGATATATTCTTTGGCGTGATAGGGAAGATAGCTACCCCGGCGGAACGCCGCCACAAAATCAACCGTGGTACAGGGGTTGCCGACGGAAAAGCGGGCAATATTTTCCTGAAGAAGGATGTGTTTTAAGTGGGTCTCCGTCACAAAGCAGCATCCATAGCCTTTTGCGGCCAGCATGACCTCTGCAGGGATATTGCTGGTCTGCAGCTTGATATGGGGAACAAGGCCGCACTCTTTTAAGAGCCGGTCTACGGTCTGCCGGGTCCGCTGCCCGGGAATCTGCATGATAAAAGGTTCCTCGGCAAAAAGCTTCAGATCCATCCAGGGATATTTGCACCCTTCTTTGTAAATGCCGCGGCAGGCTAGGGGATGACGGTCAGACAGGATCAGGAGCACTTCCTCATGGCTGATGATCTCGTAGTCAATGTCAGGGCTTCTGACCGGAAGATTGAAAAATGCCAGGTCGGCCTCTCCGCTCAGAAGCAGGCCTTCCAACAGGCTGGAATGTTCTTCGAAAATGTCCAGGTTCACATTGGGGTAGCGGCTGTGAAACACAGGAAGGGTGCAGGGAAGCATGTAAGTCCCCCGCATGGTGGGAAAGGCGATCTTTAAGGAACCGTGGTTGTCCCGGATAATGTCGCTCATTTCCTGGTCCAGCTCTTTTTTCAGATTTAAAATTTCCGCCGCCCTGGCCACATACCGCTCCCCGGCGTAGGTCAGGATAAAGCGGTGGCCCAGCTTACGGAATAATTTCTGACCAAGTTCTTTTTCCAGATTCTGAAGGAACTTGGTCAGGGTAGGCTGGGTCACATATAAGGAGTCGGCGGCTCTGGTGATGTTCTGGTGTTTGGCAATGGCCAGAACATACGATAGATCCTTGAAATCCATGGTATCACCTCACAGAATGGAATAAGCTCAGTGTACCACAAAACATGAAATTATCCTATATTTTTCCAACGTTTTAATGTGGGAAACCATTCCAGCATGATTTTTCTTGCATGTTCCTCCGTCATATCCGGATTGGCGGCAACCATGGGAGGGATACAGATCTCAATCATTTCTTCCATGCTGCCCTGAAAGGTAAACTTTCCGTTTTCATAACAATACCGGCAATATTCCTCATTTTTGCTGCCGTCGCCGTTAGTTCCATACAATTCATCCGTATTTCCCATAGGCATACCGCAGCACTGACAAAATTTCTGATTCATCTCGTTCATTTTCCATACCTCCATTTTTCCAAAATGTTAAAAGTTTGCTTGGTTTGTATTGCTGTGACAAGAGTATAACACACATATCCTGACATCCTGTGTCATGTTTTATTTTTTTATCTTGACGTTGGCAGCAGGATGAATGTCTGTCCGGAAGGCGTGGGTTAAGGGGCGCTCCAATGGGTATAAATTTCCTTTGCCTGGGCGGCCAACATTTCTTTCAGATATTTTGGCCGGATTACCTCCACCTGTGTCCCGAAGGAAAGCAGATAACCGATCAGCCATGTGTCCACAGGCATTTCGGCATAGGCGATCAAATCACCGTTTTCCTGATATTCAATTTGCGTTTTATCGAATTCGTCATAGACGCGGCAGGCAATGTTTTTTGAAAACAAAAGGACGATCTGTGGGAATGCCTGCTGGAAATCTCCGTTCTGCTCCGGGTATGGCTTTGGCGCAAAAACCTGTTCCAATAATTCCAGCTTTACAATGCGGTTTAATTTGAAAATACGAAAGTCCTGCTTTACAAGGCAAAATGCTTTCAGATACCATTCTTTTGATTTGTAAGATAATTTTAATGGCTGAATGGTACGATTTCTTCTTTCACCACGAATATTTACATAAACAATGCTCACTTCTCGATGCTGAATGACTGCTGTTTTGAGCATTTCAAATTTTGAGTTGTCAAAGGCAGAATTTCCCCAGCGTGAAAAGTCCACTTCAAGCCAGTCATCCGTATTCACATGAAAAAGAGCAGATAATTTGGTCAGCAGTTCTTTTCCAGGAGCATAACCGGTGGCAGATATGCTTTGCATGGCGGTTAAGACTTCTTGTCTTTCCTTTTCCGATAAGACTGTCCGGTCTAAAGTGAAATCATGTAATAAACAGATTCCCCCCTTTCTCCCTGGTTCTGTATAGATCGGAATACCGGCGCCGCTTAAGGCTTCTATATCACGGTAAATGGTTCTGGGAGAAACTTCAAACTGGTCTGCCAGTTCCGGGGCAGTGGCGTGGCCTTTGGCTAAAAGGCAATAGAGAATTTTAAATAAACGGCTGTCTGACATGATGTTACCTCCGGTTTAAGAATACCACAAAAATCCCGGGCAGGGAACTGCCAGGCAATAAATTTCAGATATGGTTCCGATTATTTTTGAATCATTCTTATAAACCATGATTTATATGAAAATAATGAATTTCATTTATAATTAAAAATGTGATAGGATAGATTTATCAAAGAAACCCGGTACTTTTTAAAAGATCAAATTCGGAGGTGTATTTTTTATGAAAAGCAAAGATCATGAAACATGGGAACTTCCTGTTACCATCATGAGAGGAGGAACCAGCAAGGGAATCTATATTTTGAAGGAGGACCTTCCAAAAGACCGCGGTAAATGGGACGCCCTGCTGTTGCGGATGATGGGAAGCCCGGACGAGAAGCAGATTGACGGTCTGGGAGGAGCTCAGTCCGTGACCAGCAAGGTGGCCATTGTGGGACGTTCCTTGCGGCCGGATGCGGATGTGGATTACACCTTTGCCCAGGTGTCCGTGGATAAGCCGTTAGTCAGCTACAAGGGAAACTGCGGAAATATTTCGTCGGGCGTGGGGCCTTTTGCCATTGAGAAAGGGCTGGTTGAGGCAAAAGAAGGCGAGACCACGGTCAGGATATATAATACCAATACGGATAAGGTGATTGCCTCGGATGTACATACCGCGGACGGAGAGGTAGTGTATGACGGAGATTTTGCCATTGCCGGCGTGCCTGGCACGGCGGCGCCCATCCGTTTGAAATTCGTTGATCCTGCGGGAACTTTGGGACAAGGACTCCTGCCCACAAAGAAGGCGGTGGATGTCCTGGAAATTCCCGATTTCGGTCCGGTGGAAGTATCGATCATTGATGCGGCCAATCCTCTGGTTTTTGTGCGGGCAAAGGATTTGGGGCTGACCGGCAGGGAGCTTCCGGGGGAACTGAACCGTGATGAGGAAAAGCTGGCTCTTCTGGAGAAGGTGAGAGGAATGGCGGCCGTTAAACTGGGACTGATTGACGATTTTGCCAAATCGGCCTGGGAGACTCCGGGGATCCCCAAGATGACTTTTGTGTCAGAGGCAGAGGATTACCTTACTGCAGACGGGAAAAGTGTGAAGAAAGGAGAGATTGATCTGCTGTCAAGAATGATGTCCATGCAGAAGGCCCATCCCAGCTATGCCATGACAGGGGCTATGTGTACGGCAGCCGCGGCTGTGGTTCCCGGAAGCATTGTGAATCAGGTCTTGTCAGAGAATGTGGACACCCGGTTTATCCGGATCGGGCATCCTGGCGGTGTTTTGGAGTGTGGGGTGGATTATCAGAAGAACGGTGAGAGTTTGTCCATCCAGGATACCTTTGGTTTCCGCACGGCCAATCTTTTGATGGAGGGCAAGGTGAAAATCCGCTGCCATCGGCAGGCAGTGTGACAGCGATAGAGCGAAACAGCAGGCGCAGGATTTCGCAGGTGGTTTGCTCCGCCGGAAACAGGAACAAGGATTTCTTATTTATATACCCTTTATATACCCATGAGCCCCATTATTTGCCAATAAATTTTCTTGTTTTCCCATAAGAAGCCTGATCATATGGCAAATATGTCTGCTCATGAATATCACATCATACAGGAGGATACAATTATGAGCCTTTCTATCCTATCATTGGTTGTACTGGCCGTTGTGGTTGCCATCGGCTTTATCAAAAAGGTTAATCTGGGTTTTCTGTCACTTGGGGTTGCTTTTCTTTTGGGAACTGCAGGGGGAATGACGGCAAAGGAGATCACGGCCGGGTTCAGCAGCTCTATGTTTGTCACCTTGGTAGGCGTCACCTTTTTGTTCGGAATGGCGTCCAACAACGGAACGCTGGATCTTTTTTCCAAAAAAATTGTGGCATTGGTGGGAAAACACACTATCCTGATACCGGTTTTGATGTTTTTTCTCTCAGCCTTCATCTCCGCTATCGGCCCGGGCCATATCGCCGCGGGGATTCTTATGACAACCTTTGCCATGTACCTGGCATTTGAGATGGACATCAATCCTATGTCCACGGCTCTTTATGCAAAACTGGGAGCCAACGCAGGCTGTGCCTCTGTACTTTCCATCACAGGTATTCTGGCCAGGAACCTGTCAGAGCCTCTGGGCTACAGCGGATTCGGGCTGCATCTGTTTCTGGCTACGCTGCTTTCGGGATTTTTGTTCACCCTGGTGGTATATGTGCTCTACAAGGGCTACAAGGTAAAGGCGGACAATCCGCTGAAGCTTTCGGATATTCCGAAGTTTAACCGGGATCAGAAGTTTACCATCGGCGCCATTGTGGTCATGGTGGTGTGCTGTATCGGATTTAAGCTGGATACGGGGCTGTTTGCATTTGCCGCTGCCGGTGTGCTGATCCTGTTGGGCGTTGTGGATGAGAAGAAGGCCATCAAGGGGATTCCCTGGGGAACGCTGGTGTTTATCTGCGGCGTGGGAGCCTTGGTCAATGTGATTGATACCCTTGGAGGCATCAGTTTGGTGTCGGATTTCCTGACCACTCTTATGAGTGCGAAAACGGCTGCTCCGATCATGGCGGCTACCTCCGGTATCCTTTCCTGGGTAAGCTCCACCACAGGCGTGGTTATGCCGGCTCTTTATCCGATTGCGGCCCAGGTGTGTGAGACCTTCGGCGAGGGCGTCAACTATGTGGAGCTGATCTCCGCCATTACGGCTACCTCCTTTGCTGCTGCAATCAGCCCCCTTTCCACCGGCGGCGCCATCATTATGTCCTCTTATTCTGCTGCGAGGGAGACTTCAACAGAAGAGTTGAACCGGATGTTCCGTACTTTGTTCCTTCTTTCTGTGGCCAATGTGCTTCTGAATGTTTTGCTGTCAGCGTTGGGGGTATTTAATCTGGGAGGATTATTTTATTGATAAAATGAGAGCCATGGACTGTTGGTGTCCGTGGCTCATTTAATATGGAAAGCTGGCCAAATACAGACTATGAACAAAGCGGATATCTTAGACAATGGGGTATCCGAAATGTTATGCGGTTATGTGAGAAAAGTCAGGATACCGTTCAGAAAGGAATTCACGTATTGACAAAATTTCCAATATCCCCTATACTTAATTTAGTGTGTTACTGATAGGAAGAACGTATCAGGCATAAACTACCCATGACACGGCAGGATCTGCATCGGAAAGGAGGGGGAGTTTATGCCTTTTTGCCGTGGACGGACAGTTTTATGCCCGCACAAACAAATTAAAAAGAAAGCAGGGAAAAGTGATGAAAGACAAGATTTTTGGCGTATTGCAGCGGGTCGGGCGTTCCTTCATGCTTCCGATTGCAATTCTTCCCGTGGCAGGCCTTCTGCTGGGAATCGGCGGTTCCTTTACCAATGCCACCATGATCAGCGCGTATCATCTGGAATCGGTGCTTGGGCCGGGAACACTGTTGAACGGGTTTCTGAACATTTTGAACAGCTGCGGTAATGTAGTATTTGAGAACCTTCCTCTTTTATTTGCCATCGGCGTGGCAGTAGGCATGGCAAAGCAGGAGAAGGAAGTGGCGGCGCTTGCCAGCGTGATTGCGTTTTTTATCATGCATACGGCCATCCATGCTCTTCTGGTGCTTTCCGGCAAGCTGGTGACGGCTCCTGAGATGATGGACGCTGCGGGAAATGCCCTGGCAGGCGTGGTCGGCTCCGTGGAACAGACCGTGGGGATGTTGGACGGTTCCGTGACCAAGGTCCTGGGGATTTCCTCCCTTCAGATGGGTGTATTCGGAGGCGTGATTGTGGGACTTGGCGTGGCGGCGCTGCACAATAAATATTATAAGATCCAGCTTCCGCAGGTGCTTTCCTTCTTTGGCGGGACCCGCTTTGTACCCATTGTCTGCAGTGTGGTGTACATTTTTGTGGGAATCCTGATGTACTTTGTATGGCCTGTGATCCAGAACGGTATCTACGGCCTGGGGGCGCTGGTCAACAGTTCCGGCTATGTGGGAACCTGGATCTACGGAATTATTGAGAGGGCGCTGATTCCCTTTGGGCTTCATCATGTGTTCTATATGCCTTTCTGGCAGACCGCTGTGGGCGGACAGCTTGAGGTGGCGGGGCAGATGGTTTACGGCGCCCAGAACATTTTCTTCGCCCAGTTGGGCCATATGGGAGAGATCGCCCATTTCAGCGTAAATCCAGGCACCCGGTTTATGACGGGCAAATTCCCGTTTATGATTTTCGGACTGCCGGGGGCGGCTCTTGCCATGTATCAGGTGTCCAAGCCTGAGAAAAAACAGGCGGCCGGAAGCCTTTTAGCTTCTGCGGCCCTGACGGCTATGCTTACGGGAATTACGGAACCTCTGGAATTTACCTTTATTTTTGTGGCGCCGTTTTTGTATGGAGTCCACAGTGTTCTGGCCGGAGCGGCATATATGCTGATGCACATACTGAATGTAGGTGTGGGCATGACTTTTTCCGGCGGTATAATTGACCTGGTAATGTTCGGTATTCTGCCCGGGGCAGCCAAGACAAGCTGGTACTGGATCCCTGTGGTGGGTGTGGCGTATTTTGCGGTGTATTTCTTCCTGTTCCGGTTTTTGATCTTAAAGTTCGACTTAAAGACTCCGGGCCGGGATGACAGTGAAGAAGTGAAACTGTACAGGAGAAGCGACGTAAATGCAAAGAAGCAGGGAGCTGCCGATGGACAGAGTGAAACAGACGAGCGCTCCCAGATGATTTTAAACGGACTGGGCGGAAGGAAAAACGTGGTGGATGTAGACTGCTGCATTACCCGTCTGAGATGTACGGTAAACAAGCCGGAGCTGGTAAACGAGGGGATTCTGAAAAAGACCGGCGCGGCAGGCGTGATTAAAAAAGGCCAGGGAGTCCAGGTGATCTATGGGCCTACGGTGCCGAATATCAAGGCCGACCTGGTGGCTTATATGCCGTCGGCCCCGGATGTGGAGTACCATGAGGAGGAAAGCGGCGCAAAAGACAAGGTGGAAGCAAACAAAGAGACAGATGCAGGCCAAAGCGCAAATACAGGCAGCAGTGAGAAAAAAGCGGCTTCCGGCAAGAAAGTGCCTCTTTACAGCCCCTTTAACGGAAAAGTAGAGTCCATTGAGCACGCGCCGGATGTGACCTTTGCCCAGAAGATGATCGGGGACGGGTTTATGGTAATGCCGGTGAACGGAGAGGTGCTTGCGCCTTGTGATGTGGATGTGGCCTTTGTATTCCCCACAGGCCATGCAGTCGGGCTGAAGACGGCGGACGGCATAGAGTTTATGCTGCATATCGGCGTGGATACGGTGAAGCTGGAGGGGAAAGGTTTTGAACCGCTGGTAAAAGACGGAGACCATGTGAAGCGGGGAGAAAGCCTGATGCGGTTTGACCTGGATTATGTGAGGGAAAATGCCGTCTCGGAGGCATGTATGGTCATTTACACCGCCCTGCCGCAGGGAGCGGCCGTGGAGGTGCCGGAGGAGAAGGATATCAAGGCTCTGGATCATGTGGCGGATCTGACCGGAATGTAGAGAATCCGGCCAGGGCAGCCGGACGGTCGTAACCAGGAAAAGCAACAAGACAGACAAGGGGAGTTGTGTTGAGATAAAGCAGCCATCCAGGTGGCTCGGATGGCTGCTTTTCCGGGAAAAGGCAGGTTCCGGGCAGTTACGAACAAAGAAACCATGGGGGATTGCGGATGTATCGTGTGATAAAGGTTTTAAACAACAACGGAGTGCTGGTCTATGACATGAAACGTCAGGAAGAGGCCATTTTGCTGGGGAGCGGCATTGGCTTCGGAAAACGGGTGAATGAGCGGTTTGAACGGGATGAGAATACAAAACGCTATACCATCGTTGACCGGGAGGAAAAAAAGAGGACCGGAAGACAGGTCTTAAGCGGCATGGATCCGGAATTTCTTGAACTGGCGGGCAGGATCGTGGAACTGGCTAAGGAAGAGCTGGGGGAATTGAACCCCAACATACTGATTCCTTTAGCAGACCATATTGCGGTTGCCGTGGAACGGATGCAGAACGGGATCTTGTTGAAAAATCCTTTTCACGGGGACATCCGCGTTCTCTATCCGGATGAGTACCGGATTGCGCTGAAAAGCCGGGATATGATACAGGAGGCTTCCGGCTGCCTGCTTTGCGAGGACGAGGTGGGGTATATTGCTCTGCATATCCGGGCAGGCCGGATGGATGAAAGGCTGGAGGATTCCCTGCAGATGGTTTCCGTGATGCGGAAAGTGGCGCGGATGGTAGAAGAAGGTATGGGGATGAAGCTGGATCCTCACTCTTTTATGTTTGAGAGGTTTATGGCCCATTTGCGTTATCTGGTGGCCCGGATCCGGGACGGGGAGCCAATCACGCTGGATATGGATGAGTATGCACGGACAAACTTTCCTCAGTCCTATGAGCTTGCGGAGAGGATTTGCACTTGGTTGGGAGAAGAGCTTCACAGGCCGGTGCCGCGGGAGGCGGTGGGACATTTAGGGATACATATTGAACGGCTGCGCTGACAGTTCTAAAAATTTATCTTTATCTATTGATTTATTCATGGATTTTGGTGTATAATTGATATATTATCAGATTACATTCAGGAGATAAAAATATGAACTATTATTCCTACAGCAAAGAAGTCAACCAGAGTAATGTGGTACTGGACGGAATTGACATTGACAAGGTCAGGAGGATTTTTGCAAAGATATTTGAAGTATACAATCCGAAAATCAAAGCCGAGATCTTTGATTCATTTTGTGAAGATTTCCACGATCTTGCCAAGGAGATTCCCACGTCCAATGAGAGGATTTGGCGTATGCTCATAACAGACATGCTGTTTAACTACGATGAGAGAGGATACTTAGAGGCAGCATCGCCAGACAATTCTATTAAGAGAAAGCAGTTTGCAATCATAGCAAATGTAGTGATAGGCAAATTGCGGAAGAAATGAAAGAACAGGAAAATCAAGGCTGTACAAAGAAAGCGTCGAGGAACCGGGCGCTTTTTTTATGTCTGCAAAACAAACGGCCTGCCTGCGGTTTTCTTGCTTTTGTAAAGGAATTCCAATCATATGGGAAAGAAAGATGTTTGTGGATACAATGTAAAAATTAGTAAAAACGACAAAAAATCCTTGTTTTTAACAAGAAATTTCTACAAGTTTACATAAACGGTCATAAAAACAACATGAGAGGTATTGCATTATGCAAAAATAATACAGTAAAATAAGAAGAGTGATTCATAAAGCCAATATTCACGATTCACAGAAGAAAGGGAAAGATATGAGATCAAAAAAGAAAAGAGCAGTTTCACTGTTTTTGGCTTCTGTCCTGGCGCTGTCAGCGGCCGGATGCAGCCAGACAGCGCAGGGCGCGCAGACATCGGAAAACGGGCGCATGGAAGCCGGCACACAGGCGTCCGGGAACGGGGAGGCAAAAGCTTCCGATAAAGGAAAAAGTGCGAAAAAGGAAATGACTCCCTGGATCAACAGTAATGTGGCGGGGACTGTGACGGAAAGTACCAAGGCGGACCTTAAGGATGATTTTAATCTTGCAGTGAACTATGATTATCTGAAGGATAAGAAAATAGGGGAGGGCAGGAAGCGTGAGACGTGTACTTCAGAGCTGCAGGATATTACCAATGAACAGCTTCTGAAAATGATGACGGATGATACCATTAAAGGCCATGATGCGGAACTGATTCAGGAATTGTATGCAATGTGGCTGGATTGGGATAAAAGAAACAGCGTGGGAATGTCTGAGCTGATGCCTCATATCGAGGTGATCCAGAAGTTGGAGAATCTTGCCGACCTGACGGAATATCTGAGCTCTGAGGAAGGTATCAGCTATGGAGCCGGTCTTTCGGGAGCCATCTTAATGCCGGATTTGGAGGACGCCCAGTGGTATTGCCTTTATATTGAAGGAACGCCCCTTTCGCTTGGGGATTCGGATGAGTATGAAAAAAGGACGTCCTTGGGAGAGAGAAATCTAAAAGCCCACAGGGAAACGGCCGGTCTTTTATTGAAAATGGCCGGGTATGGGGAGAAAGAGATAGAGAAGCTGCTGGAGCAGGAATATGCTTTTGAGAAGGAGATAGCGTCTGTGATCATGTCGACTGCCGAACAGCAGGCGCCGGATGCCATGCAGCGCATTCTGAACCGGGTGACTGTGGAACAACTGGAGGAGATGTCTCCGAATTACCCTGTGGTGAAGATCACGGAAGCCTTAGGGCTGATCGGGAGCGATAGGATTATCCTGCAGGAGCCGGAATGGCTTTTAAAGATGAACGAGCTTTATAAAGAAGAAAATTTTGAAAAGCTGAAAAGTTATCTTCTCGTGCATACTTTGACCCGATATGGCAAAAACCTTGACGAAGAGACTTTCCGCAAACTCAAAAAGATCGAAAATGAGGTCAGCGGGATAACCGGGTCCGAGCCGGATGAAAAGCTGGCCCTCGATACGGTAAGCAAAGCCCTGACCATCAGCGTTTCCAAGGTTTATTCCCAGAAATATGTGGGGCCGGAGGTGCGGGAGGATGTCACAAATATCATAAAAGAGTGTATCGGCGCTTACAGGACCATGCTTTCTTCAGAAGACTGGCTGTCAGAGGAAACAAGAAAAAAAGCAGTGGAAAAACTTGACAATATTACCGTCAACGCGGCCTACCCTGATAAATGGCAGGATACAAAGGGGCTGCAGTTCACCCCAAGAAAAGACGGGGGCAGCTACTTTACCGCCTGCATTGAACTTAATAAATGCAACAGGGAGCTGGATAAAAAGAAGGTGAATACAAAGATAGACAGGGAAGCCTGGGCAAACGATATGGCGCTTACGACCGCAAATGCGTATTATAATCCGCTGGATAATTCCATCAATATCATAGCAGGTATTCTTGGAGGCGCTTTTTACAGGCCGGATATGACATATGAGGAAAAGCTTGCCGGTATCGGTTCCGTAATCGGCCATGAAATATCCCATGCTTTTGATCCAAACGGAGCCCAGTTTGATAAGGATGGAAACTTCTCAAAATGGTGGACAGACGAAGATTATGCTGCCTTTGAGGCCCGGGCGCAGAAATTGATTGGATATTACAATACCATTGTTCCTTTTGAGGACGGGGAGAATTATCCGGGAGAAAACGTACAGGGAGAAGCCATCGCGGATATCGCAGGTGTAAAGTGTATGCTGATCCTGGCAAAAGAGCGGGCGGATTTTGATTATGATTTGTTTTTCAGGGCTTATACCATAAGCTGGAGAAGCGTGTGTACCAGGGAATATGGCGAATATATTGTATATCAGGATGTGCATCCGATGAATTATCTGAGGGTGAATGTGACTTTGAAGCAGCAGCCGGAATTCTATGAGACCTACGGTATTGAAGAGGGAGATGGAATGTATATGGCAAAGGAAGACAGAATATCTGTCTGGTAACAGCGGGGAGCGGGAAAGGAATTGCAGGTCAGATGAAGGGGGTCTGTGAAAATGGTTAAGAAAAGATACCTGCCGTTTTTATTGGCTGCCGCCATGGCGGTATCGATGGCAGGCGGCTGTGGGGGAAGGACGGCGCCGGAGGGAGAGAAAGCAGCCGGGACCGTGGCGGAATCCGCACAGGAAACAAAAGAAACGGCGCCGGAGACGGTTTCCGGGAACAAGAAGCAGGAGGACTACCTTGGCAAGGGTACGGTCGGTGATCGGTGGTATGCGTCATCGATTGCCGGCGCGGTATCCGGGGATACGGAAGTTTCGCTAAAGGACGATTTTTTTACGGCTGTCAATAAGGATTATCTTGCGGGCCTTGTCATTGAAGACGGCTATTCATCCGCCGGGGTGTTCCAGGACGCGAATAACATTATGAGAGACCGTACACTGGCGCTGTTAAATGAGGAAGACCCTGAGACTTGGGAAGGGAAGCTGGTCAGCCGTCTTTATGAACTGGCGCTGGACTGGGAAGGAAGAGATGAGGCTGGCTTCAAGCCTGTTTTGGAAAGTGTGGAGCAGATTAAGGCGATCCGCACAGTGGATGATTTAATTAGGTACGAGACGGGACGTGAAGACGTGTTCCGAACTATCCTGTCAGGTTTCACTGTTGAAAATTCACTCGCGGATCCGGGGAACTATACTGTGGGAATCTATGGGACACCGCTTTTCCTGGATGATCCGAAGGAGTATTCAAAACAAAGTGAGGACGGAAAGCTTACAGAGGAGTTCCATAAGAAAAAGGTTTCCTATATGCTGGAACGGCTGGGCTTTTCGGAAGAGGAGGCCGGCAGGGTATGGGAAGGCTGCAGAACTTTTGAAACTGCCATTGCAGGCCATATGCTGCCCCGGGATGATTATTTTTCGGATGATATCTACGATAAAATTATTAACGTGTATACCCTGGAGGAGCTGGGCCGGATGCAGGGCAATTATCCGCTTGTGCAGATCTTAAAGGCTTATGGGATGGAAGGCTCCGATACCTACAATCTGTTTGAAACAGAGTGGCTGCCTGCGCTCAGCGGGCTGTATTCACAGGAAAATTTGGAAAACATCAAGGATTATCTTCTTGCCCATTATGTTTCTAATATGGCCGGAAGCCTGGACCGGGAGGCCTATGACACCGTGCAGGCGTATGTCAATGAACGGTACGGCATAACAGGAACCAGGCCGGAAGAGGAAACGGGACTGGATATTGTGAACAGTTATCTCTCCCAGGCAATGGACTATGTGTATATTGACGCATACTGCACACAAGAGGAGCGGCAGAGAGTTGTCGATATGATCCATGACTTTACGGCGTATTACCGCGCCATGTTAGAGCAGGAGGACTGGCTTTCGGAGAATACAAAACAGCGCGCAGTCGAAAAGCTGGATAACCTTACAATCCGTGCCTGCTATTCCGATACGCGGGAGGATTATTCCCGGCTGGATTTTTCATCAAAGGCTGAAGGCGGGACTTATTTGGAGGCGCTGCAGGCAATTGCCAGATACCATCTGGTGGTCCAGCAGGAAAAAATCAACCAAAAGGTCAGCCCTGACATCTGGGAGATGTCAACCAGGGAGGTAAATGCCTATTATTCCCCATCCGACAATTCCATTAATATTCTCTGCGGGACTTTAGTCGGGGCTTTCAGCATGGACCAGCCTTATGAGGCAGTGCTTGCGACAGTGGGGGCGCAGACCATCGGCCATGAGATTTCCCATGCGTTCGATACAACCGGCGCGCAGTTTGACAAAGATGGCAATTATGAGAACTGGTGGGAGGATGAGGATTATGATGCTTTCAACCAGCGTGCCGACCGCCTTGTGGCCTATATGGACCAGATCATCCCATACGAGGGCGCTTCCCCGGTCAGGGGAGACCAGCAGAAGACGGAGATGATCGCCGATTTGGGAGGCATGAAAGCAGCCCTGATGATGGCAGGGGACAGGGAGAATTTTGATTATGACGCATTTTTTCGCGGGGCGGCCAAAGGGTGGGCGGTTGTCAACACAAAGAACAGTGTTGTGAACCAGCAGCAGACGGATCCCCATCCTCTGAATAACCTGCGGGTCAATATTCCTCTGCAGAACAGTGAAGAATTTATGGAAACTTATGAGATCCGGCCAGGCGACGGGATGTATCTGGCGCCTGAGGACAGGGTGAACGTTTGGTAAGAGCAGACGCTGAGAAATTGCCTGTTACGAGCTGCCCATTACAATGAGAAAAAAGAGAAAAGAGGTATTGATTGTGAGAGAAATGTTAAACAGCGCGGAAGAAGTGGTTGTTGACGGGGTTTTGGCCGGAGGCCTGCTGGGGCTTAGTCTGGCTGTTATTATCGGGGCCGTCCTGTTTGTGTTTATCTGGGATATCCTCCAGGCAGTCGGTTATTGGAATATTTTCACAAAGGCGGGGGAAGCCGGCTGGAAGGCTCTCATTCCCTTTTACAGCACTTATGTCCGGTATAAGCTGACCTGGAATGTAAAAATGTTTTGGATTTCTGCTTTGCTGATAATAGCCAATTCCTTTATCCCGGAATCGGAAAATTTGGTGTTTTCCCTTGTACGCATGGTCCTTTCCGTCGGATCTTTGGTTATCACCGTGAAAGCGTTCCACAAATTGTCTCTGTCTTTCGGGCATGGAGCGGGATTTACGGTGGGGCTGTTCTTTCTGGAGCCTGTGTTTGCATTGATTCTCGGATTTGGCCAGTCACAGTATGAGGGGAATGCCGACGAATGATTTTCACCGAAGGATTACAGAAATAATTGGCAGGATATCATTAAAGGCAAATATCAGTGTACAAGGGGCTACAAACGATATAAAGAAATGTTTCAGATATGCAGAGTGGAAAAGTCAGATTTTCCACTCTGTTTTTATATATTAGGAAATTCCGATTTTTTGAGGGACAAAGGGAAATAGATGTTCACAAAACACATGTCTATTCAATGTGTGTTTTGCGAACAGCAAACAGACGGTAAAGGTTTTAGAAGATGTAAAAGCCTTCTTCTCCAAAATCGTCTTCAAATGGGTCGTCTTCATTTAGAAAGTCAGGGAAAAATTACCGGACAGACAAAGGCAGGAAGAACATGGAGAATGCTGCGGGCATATTGAGGGAGATGAATTAAAGTGATATGCTGTTGAATTAGAGGTAAAAAAATGATATGATAAAGATACCAAAAGGAAAGAAATAAGATATGGCAAATATATATGACGGGGCATTTCAGACAATCTTGAATGACTGTCGGAAGCTGATAATCCCCGTAATCAATGAAATTTTTGGGAAACATACACAGGGAACGAAGAAATCCGCTTTTTCCCCAATGAGCATTTTTTAGACCAGCAGGACGAAGCGGACAAGGAACGGATTACGGACACAAATTTTACGGTTTACGGGAAGATGCCAAGGAAATACCATGTTGAGTGTGAAAGCAGCCTGCCGGACGGAAGAATCACCATAAGGCTTTTTGAATATGACGCGCAAATAGCGCTTGACGAGGGTGAAGTTACGGAGGAAACGCTGACTGTGACATTTCCTAATACGGCAGTTCTGTATCTTCGTACTTACCAAAAAACACCGGACAAAATGAAATATGTGATTGTTACACCGGGCGGAACAGTGAAGTATGACATACCGATTATGAAAGTACAGAAATATTCACTTGACGATATTTTTGAAAAACGTCTGCTGATGCTAATCCCGTTTTATATTTTTTCACATGAGAACAGTTTTCCGGTGATGTGATTAAGGAAATTGCACAGAAATATGAGAATGTGCAGAAAGGCGTAGGTGATATAATGAGCGGAGCATTGATTGAAACAAGTGCAAGAAGATTAAAAAATGAAGCTGAAAATGAAACAAAAAAGAGAACGGCACTTAGAATGATTAAAATGGGAAAGTTGACAATTGAGGAGATTGCAGAATGTTCCGAACTCAGCGTAGCAGAGGTAGAACGGCTTGCAGGGCTTCAAACGGTGTAAAGTGATAGTGTTGGAATATACAGTTAAACGGTAATTTAGGTTTGGTTAGGCTATTCATGACATATATAGTTGCTTTATTTTTAGCTAAAAAAAGATTAAGACCTTTTTAAACAATGATGAAGAAAGAGGTCTTAATCTTTTTTATTTGATACCTTTTCGTGCGGAGCCTGACGGAGTCCGCCCGTACTCCGGAAATACAGGCCCGCAGGCGGCAATGTCCGGAAGAATACGTTAAAGGGTGTCTGCAATATCGTACAGAAGCCGCTCGGAATCTTCCCAGCCCAGGCATGGGTCCGTGATGGATTTGCCATAGCAGTGTTCTCCTATGGACTGGCTTCCGGGTTCAATATAGCTCTCGATCATGACTCCCTTTACGAAATCATGGATATCGGCAGAGTGCCTGCGGCTGTGGAGCACTTCTTTGACGATCCGTATCTGTTCCCTATACTGTTTGTTGGAATTGGAATGGTTGGCGTCCACGATGCAGGCGGGATTTTTTAAATTCCGTTCCATATACAGCTTGTGGAGAAGGATCAGGTCCTCATAATGGTAGTTGGGCAGACATTGGCCGTGTTTGTTGACCGCGCCCCGCAGGATGGTGTGGGTCCAGGGATTGCCTGTGGTGCTCACCTCCCAGTCCCTCATGATGAATTCGTGTCCGCCCTGGGAAGCTTTTACGGAGTTCAGCATAACGGAAAGGTCGCCGCTGGTAGGGTTTTTCATGCCCACAGGCACGTGGCAGCCGCTGGAGACCAGACGGTGCTGCTGATTTTCCACGGAACGGGCGCCTACGGCGATGTAGGACATGATGTCGTCTAAGTAAGTGACATTGTCCGGGTAGAGCATCTCATCGGCAGTGGACAGACCGGTTTCTTTCAGGACCTTCATGTGGACATGGCGGATGGCATGGAGCCCGTCTGCCATGCTGGGGCGTTTTTCCGGATCCGGCTGGTGGAGCATGCCTTTGTAGCCTTCTCCGGTGGTCCGGGGCTTGTTGGTGTACACCCGCGGGATGATGAGAAGCTTGTCCTTGGTGTCTTCCTGGATTTTTACCAGGCGGCAGGCATAGTCTAACACGGAATCTTCGTTGTCGGCGGAGCAGGGGCCTATGATGACAAGAAACCTGCTGCTCTCTCCGGAAATGATCTTTTTGACTTCTTCGTCTCTCTGTGCCTTGATGAGGGCGCATTCCATAGGAAGGGGAAACTGTTCTTTGATTTCTGCCGGGGTGGGCAGTTTATTGATAAATTCGAATCCCATAATCGTTCTCCTCATATTTTTATTTTCCAATTTGCATGACCAGGCGTTTTTATCCCTTATCCGCGGAAGCGGTTAATGCAGGCAAAAATCTCCTGTTTCCGGGGTTTTGCCAGACCGCATGGTACATAGGAGCTGCAGAACGGCTCCCAGCCCTGTTTGTTCAGAATATCGAAAAGGACCTGGACAGTCTGCCGGACGGTCTTTTTGCCGTCGATGACCTGTTCCAGGCCATACCGGAGCAGGTGGGCAAGGGCGTTGGTCTGCTCTGAGTCGGCAAGCTGTTCCACATAGCGCATGTCCACAGTCTCTTTGTCTAAAGAAAAGGAATCCTTGCCAAAAGTTTTCACTTTCATGTGTTCACGGCGGCTGTCGTCAGAACCGCCTCGTCCTCCCCGTCCGCCGTAGCCGCCTCTTCTGTCGCTGCCGCGGGCGCTGCGGTTTGCCGGGGGAAGAAGGCGGGCGAAGTCCGGAACGGCAAAATCCGGCGCCTGGATCCGGGGGGCGGCGTGGTCTTTGCATAAAGACTTTACATGGTCGGTGATGTCCACCGGGCGGTAGCAGTCCATCTGCAAGATCTTGTCGGCGATATAGAAAAACGCCCCGGAACTACCGGCTACCAGGATGGTGGAAACGCCTGCTTTTTCATACAGATCCCTTGCCCGTTCCAGGAAAGGAGTAATCGGCTCTTTTTTGCGGCTGATCACCTGCTGCATAAAGTCGTCCCTTACCATAAAATTGGTGGCGGAGGTGTCCTCATCGATGAGGAACAGCCGGGCGCCGGCCTCCACTCCCTCGATGACACCGGCTGCCTGGGAGGTGCTTCCGCTGGCGTCGGGGGTGCCAAAGGAGGTGGTGTCTTTCTTGTTGGGCAGATCATTGATGAACAGGGAAATGTCTACATTGCGGATGGATCTTCCGTCTTCCGCCCGCAGCTTGACGGCCGTGTCGTCGGTGATGACGAATTCCCTGCCGTCTCCTGCAATATGGTTATAGACACCCATCTGCAGGGCTTCCAATAAGGTGGATTTCCCGTGATAACCGCCGCCGACAATCAGGGTGATGCCTTTAGGGACCGCCATGCCTTTGATCTCCCCTTTATGGGGAAGGGTAAAGGTCCTTTCCATGGAGGCCGGGGAGGTAAAGGGGATGCTGTCCTTTAAAGGAAGGTCGGACACGCCGCTTTTCCTGGGCAGGATGGAGCCGTTGGCCACAAAGGCGGCCAGGCCCTCCCGGTTTAAGATCTCCCGGACTGCCGCCTGGTCTTCTGCCAGGAACACGGCATTTTCTACTTTTTTTGCATCCAGGCGGCGGTAGAAGAAACAGCTTTCCACGCAGCGGGGGAGAAAGTCAAAGAGGATTTTTTCTAATTCCCCGGCATTGATCGTGCGGCCAAAGGCCGGAAAGCCGATGTGGAACCGGGCGATGATCCTGGTGTCCGTGATCTGGCAGGCGCTTCGTTCCAGCACCTCCTGTCCGCATCGGGTGACGGACATAAGGCCGCTCTTTCCGGAGCCTTTTGCTTTAAAGTTAAAGTCTTCAAACAGAGAGGACAGCTTTCTGGTCAAAAAGTCCTGGAGCGCGATCCGGGAACAGTCCCTGGCATAGCAGGCTCCGGGAAAGCCGGCATCCTTGTGGGCGATTTCTACATGGAGGCTGGAGGGAGACGCAAAAGGATCTCCCTGCACATGGTCAATCGAGAGTATAAAGCTGCCGAAGTGGTAGGCGCCTGCCAAGGACTTGTAGGCAGGGTAGCTTTTATGGTCGATGGAGCGCAGCAGGGTGCGCAGTTCGTTGGATGATTTCATGTTGCTCTCCTTTTTATGTTGGTATCCGGGTCGGAAACGGGCTGTCCCTTCGGGAGGGCGCCGAATTTCCAACGTAAGGAACTGTCCGGGAATAACGGATAAAGGTTGGAGAAAGACAGGGAAATTGCACCGGTTATATTCCGGACAGTTCTTTACCATAATAAATCATAATGGAAAAAGATGCAACCGGAAATCGATTGTTTATCATGCGGCTATTTGTTATGGCTCATGGGGAATCTCCCGGGCTGCGTTATCGGCCGTTTCCGTGGACGGCAAGAGATCGATGTTACGATCCGATAGCGACTGGCAGGCAGCGACAAATTTTGTGTAAACGTATATATATGTGCTTTTAAAATTGTCGAAAGTAGTGTAAAATAGATGATAACCCATATAAATGTCCCCAGAGAGAAAGAAGCGTATGAAATCGATTCGGAGTGAGATAAACCGCAGCCGTTTGATCATGATTGTATTTGCCTGTGTTTTTATTGTGGCAAATGTCCTGGTGAGTGCAGATTCTTCAGGCAGGTATAACCGGCTTCTGCAGGATTACCGTCAGCTCAATGAACTTTCCATCATAAACAATGAACGGAAGACCAGTTTTAAACTGTACTGCAAAAGCCGGGAATACGCAGATCTTGAGAAATATTATGCAGATTCCAGCCGCTTAAACGGCGCTCTTTCGGAGCTGTCCGGGAAGATGAGATATGACCGGCAGTGTAAGATGATGTACCGGATTGTCTGTCAGGTAGTAAGGTATCATCAACAGCTTGCCCAGTCCTATATCCGGCCCGACGGTTCCTACAATCCGGGTGATATGAGCAGCTTAGACGAGGTGGAGCTGGAGATTGAGCGGTGCTTAAATCAGCTTGTGAGCCGGTATCTGGAATATCTGAACATAACCTTTGAAGAGTATGGCCGGCGCCTGAATGCCGCCAATTTACTGATGAACCTGGCGGTGATCACAGGCTGCCTCTTTGCCTTAGCCGTCAATGGACGCATGAACCGGGATGTTCTTAAGTCTATAGGCCGTCTGACATGCGCGGCAAGGGAAATCACCAATAAGAATTTTCAGGCGGAGGATATAGAGGAGACGGCGTTTGAGGAGTTAAACCAGGTGTCGGAGACTTTTGACCAGATGAAACACACAATCTGCAATATGATTACGGAGCTGAATGAGACGTACCAGATGAAGGAACGCTTAGCGGAGGCCAAAATCCGGGAACTGCAGATGCAGATGAACCCGCATTTTCTGTTTAATACCTTAAGCCTTGTGATCCGCAGCATACAGCTTGGAGACGGGGAGACGGCTGTCCAGCTCGTGAAATCCATCTCCAGGATTCTCCGCAGCAGCATCGAGATCCGGACTACGGCGATTCCTTTAGATGATGAGATCGAGCTTCTCCAGGCATATCTGTATATTCAAAAGCTGCATTTAAAGGGAAGGGTCCGGTTCTGCCTGGATGTGAGGAAATCTTTCCGGGATGAGGTATTTATGATACCGCCCCTGACGATTCAGCCTTTGGTGGAGAACAGCATCCAGCATGGCCTGAAGGACAGGGTCAGCGGGGGAAAGGTGGACATTCGGATCACGGAGAAGCCGGATTGTATGGAGGTGGTGGTGGCGGACAACGGCGTGGGTTTCCTCTCAGAAAAGGAGAAAGGGAAAGATGAGGACACAAAAGGGATGCCGGTTTCCCGGACCTCCATCGGGCTGAACAACGTGAGAGAGCGGCTGGAGTTTTATTACGGAAAAAAGGATGTCCTGAAAATAGAACGGACGGATGGGATCACGAAAATCATCTTGAAGCTTTACAAGACTTAAATAGCGGGAGGACATGATTATGCTGCGGCTGATGGTAGCGGATGATGAGCAGTACGAGCGGGAGTATCTGGAAAGAATTGTCAAAGAAAGCTATCCCAATCTTTTGGAGGTGGTCTATAAGGCGGCGGACGGAGAGGAGCTGGTGGAAAAGCTGAAAGAACACAAGCCTCATATTGTGCTGCTGGATATTAAGATGCCGAGAATGGACGGGCTGGCCGCGGCGGAGGAGATCCGAAAAAGATATCCTGACATACAGATGATTATCATATCGGCTTACAGTGATTTCGCCTATGCCAAGCAGGCCCTAAAGCTGGGAGTGACAGATTATCTTCTGAAGCCGTATCTGGATTCGGATCTTCGGGAGACTCTGGATAAGGTGATTGCACGGGCAAGGGAGCGGGAGGATTCCCTGGCGCTCTTGTCTTCTTCCGGTCCCGTTAATCAGGAAATGCCTTTTGATTTTAATCAGGGACAGGAAAAGGATCTGCTCTGGAACCTGTTTTTCAGGAAAAAAACGGCAAAGGAGCTGAAAGGCCGGCTTGCCCGGCAGGGAATCGGGGAGGGCTGGATGAAGGTGGTATTGATCTCCAGCCCGGCCTTGGTTTCCATGGGAGCCTTTTCCCAGGAAGTCCTCAAGAATTATTTCCGTCTGGCAGAGGGAAAGGCGGTGAACAGCATTTGGATGGATCAGATGGCAGTCTGCCTGTACGGGGACCAGGAGGACGCCTTTACGGAGCTGACCGGCTGTATCCGCCGGGCCAGAGATTACCTGGCAGGCGAAAGCCAGGTCCCTGTCGCGTGCGGGGTGAGCGGGACCTGCCATGGCATAGAGGGGCTTCCGGAAGCCTACGAAGAG
The DNA here is from genome assembly GCA_949840805.1 of uncultured Lachnospiraceae bacterium. GTDB lineage: Bacteria > Bacillota > Clostridia > Lachnospirales > Lachnospiraceae > Brotaphodocola. The sequence goes on from CATKXR010000002.1 coordinate 44,183, forward strand.
GCGGCTTCTTATATCAGCGGGTATGGCAAGGAGGAGGATGTCCTGGAGTTTGCGAGGATGAGAGAAAGCATGGCGCGGATTTGCAGCCTGGAGGAAGAGATCAGCCACAGGATGGCGATGCAGGACAGGGAAGGCTGCTATCATCGCCTGAACAGCCTTGTGGAAGAGTTGGAGCGGCGTCTGATGTATCAGGATGTGGCCGTGAAGCTGAATTTCGGGCGGAGCCTGATGACGATTCTGCGGGGAGTGGACCAGACGCCGGGCATCCATATTCAGGCTGCCGGGGCAGCAGGCTTTTTTGAGAAGTTAGGCCAGTTGAATTTTAACGGAGATAACCTGAAATACCATATGGAGTATTTTTCCCAGATTGAGGTTGTGAAAGAATGATAAAAGGAAAAAAAGGCGCTGCAGGCGGACAGGGAGAAAAGAGAAGCAGAATACTGCGTCAGGCATTGCTGCCGGGAGCGGCGTTTCTGCTGGCAGGCGGAATTCTGGCCGGATGGGGCGGGGCGGAAATGTCAGGAAAGGAAGACAAGGCAGTGGAACCGGATCTGGTGCTTTGCTACGGGGAGGTCAATTCAGAGGCGCATATTATGACAAAGGCCGCAAAATATTTTGCAGAGGAAGTGGAAAGGCTCAGTGAAGGAAAAATCGCCGTGGAGATCTATCCGTCAGGCCAGATGGGAGATGACGCCCGGTGCTACCGCGCCATGCAGATGGGGGCGTTGGATCTGTACAGGGGCAACAGCGCCTCTCTTGCCGAATGCGGGAATCCCATGGTCTCGGCATTGGCCCTGCCTTATATATTCCGGGACCGGGAGCATTTCTGGAAGGTGTGCGACAGCCCTTTGGGACAGGAGATTCTGGATGATATCCAGGTGACGGCCAGGGGGATGAAGGGAATTGCCTATCTGGATGAAGGGGCGCGGAATTTTTTCACCAGGGAGAAGCCGGTTACTAGGGTCGAGGACATGAAGGGCCTGAACATCCGGATGCAGCTTTCCGGGCTTATGGAGGACACGGTTGCGGCGCTTGGGGCCAGGGCGGTTCCCATCGCTTATGTAGAGCTTTATACGGCTCTTCAGTCGGGAAGCGTGGACGGCGCGGAGAACCCGCCGGTAAGCTATTATTACAACAAATTTTATGAGGTGGCGCCCTATTATGTGAAGGACGGCCATACTTATGCGCCGGGGGTGATACTGATCAGTGAGATCACCTGGAATACATTGACCGAGGAAGAACGGCAGGTGATCCTGGAGGCTGCCCGCCGTACCCAGGCATATAACCGGGAGGAGATCGACCGGGCGGACAACAAGGCCTATGAGGCTCTGGAGAGGGCCGGGGTGCAGATCCTGGAACCGGAGGATAAAGATGCCTGGGGCAAGGCCATGGAGCCGGTATACCAAAAGTACGGCGCCCCGTTTTTGGACCTGATTGAAGAAATCAGGCAGATGCGTTGAACGGTTTAAAACCATTATTAAAATGTGAAGGAGAAGGAGTATGAAAAAGGGATTGATGAAACTGCCGAGAAACCGTGTCCGCCGCAATTATCGGGGAGGCGCCGGGATTGACCGGCTTCACGGGGAGACGGTGTGCAGGGACAATGACCAGCCGGAAGAGTGGATCGGTTCTATGGTGGAAGCCGTGAATCTTGGGATGGAGCCGGTAAAACAGGAGGGGCTGGCCATGGTGGAGACAGAGGAGGGAGTCCGCTGCCTTCGGGACGTGGTGGATGAGGAACAAAAGTTCTATCTGGGAGAAAGTATCCACAGGGACGGGACCTGGCAGCTTAGTTTTCTCTTAAAAATACTGGATTCGGCCATGCGCCTCCACGTGCAGGCCCATCCGTCCACCCAATTTGCCGTCCGGGAGATGGGCAGGCCTTACGGAAAACTGGAATGCTATTATATCTTAAGCGCACGGGAAGGAATCGATCCATACATCCGGCTGGGCTTTCAGCATACGCCGGGGCGGGAAGAATGGAAGCGTATTGTGGAGACCCAGGACAGGGAGAAGATGGACGGATGTTTTGAGAAGATACCTGTAAAGCCGGGGGAGGTGTGGTACATACCGGGAGGAATGCCCCATGCGATCGGGGAAGGTATCACCATGCTGGAGATCATGGAACCGTCGGACTTAGTGGTGCGCTGCGAGTTCGAGAGGGAAGGCGTGGTGGTCCCGGAGGAAGCGCGTTATATGGGAAGAGGATTGGAATTCTGTCTGGACGTTTTCGATTATACGGAGTATTCCAGGGAAGATATTATCAGAAAATGCCGTGTTACTCCCCGGGTACTGGAGAGGACTGCAGCGTGGGAGAGGAGGCGTCTGGTGGGTGAAAGCCTGACCCCTTGTTTCTTTGTGGAGACATTGAATGTGTGGGAGGAAGCCGTGATCACACATAACAACCGGTTTACCCTGGGGGTAGTGTGCAGCGGCGCCTGCGAGATGGAGCCGGAAGGAGTCTGTTCCTTCCCGGAAAGGGAGGCAAAGGAAAAGGAGAAGGAACAGGCAGCAGAAGGGAAGACGGAGGTCCTAAAGCTTAAGGCAGGGGACAGTTTTGTGATCGCAGCCGCCGTGGAAACTTATCGGATCGTTCCGAAAGGCGGGGCAGAGTTAGCCCTTGTCTATCCGGGAAAGGATATGGAGAGTTAAGGAACCGTGCCGGATCATTGGTTTTGTTCGTAATTTTTCATGTTTTTTACCGAGTTCCGGATTACCAGGGAGCCATGGAGCAGCGGAAGTCTTTTCAGTTCTCCGGTCCGGATGTGGTGGTCGATAAAATCTATGGCCTGGGCGGACATCTGTTTTGCGGGTATTGAGACCGTGGACAGGGGCGGCGTCACAAAATTTGCCATGATACAGTCGTCATAGCCAAACACAGACAGATGGTCCGGAATGCGGATTCCCAGAATATAGGCGGCCCGGTATATGGTAAAAGCCGTCATATCATTGCAGGCAAAAATCGCCTCCGGCCGGTCCGGCTGCTGAAGCATGTGCAGGATTCGGCCGGGGGTAGCGCCCATGTCTTCCGGGTTGACATCAAAAAGTATATTGCCGGGGCGGCAGGCCAGGCCATGGTCTGTTAATGCTTCCATCATGCCATGGTAGCGTTCCTGATAAGAACTTACGGCAAAACTCTGGAAGATTCCGCCGATATTATGATGACCGAGACAGATCATATAATCTACCGCCTCATAGGCGGCTTTTTTATTGTCCACCCGCAGACAGTGTTCCATGTCATCTTCAAAGAAGCGATTCATATAAACATAGGGAATTCCAAATTCAGAGAGTTTTTTGATGTGTCCGTGTTCCCCGGAAGCGGTAAAGATGATGGCTCCGGCGATATCCATGCCTGTCAGATTCTCGATGACCTGCTTTTCCTTGTCCAGATCGTATTCCGTGTTGCTTAAGTAAAGCAGGTAGCCTTTCTGTGTGGCGTAAGCTTCCATGTACTGTTCCAGCCTGGAGTAAAAGATATTGGTCAGGGAGGGCAGGACGAGGGCTAAGGTCTGGCGTCTTCCGGTCTTTAAGTTGACAGCCAGGACATTGGGGCGGTAATTCAGTTCCTTCACTGCCTCCATGATTTTTTTTCTGGTTTCCTCTTTTAAGTATCCTTTCCCGGAGAGGGCACGGGAAACGGTGCAGACGGAAAAGCCGCTTTTTTTTGCAACATCCTTGATCGTCGCCATGACCAGATACTCCTTCTGTATATTATGGAGCTGTAATGTCGGTTTGCCCACTTACAGCTTCCGGATATTTTCAGAACTTTGAAATGATGGAAAATTGACATATACCAAATTATTTTAACAGTTAGGAAGGCGGATGTCAAAGTGAATTCGAGTTTTTTGTCAGGATCTGAATTTTGGCAGATCATTTGGCTTGCCAGTGTAAAAAACCACGGTCTGCGGACACATCTTCCTGTCCGGTTTTGCCGGACAAAAAGCATCGTGAAATGTAACCATGAAAAATATGAAAAACATCTTGATTTCTTCTGCGTAATCGTTTATATTTATTAATATGCAACATGTAAACGTTTAGCGATAGCAAATCGTTAGGCACAATTACCAAGAAAAGAGGAATGGATATGAAAAAAAGAATGTTGGCAGCAAGTGTATTGGCAGCAGTAATGGCGATCACCAGCGCGTGCAGCGGCATGCCTGGCATGGGGAACGCCCAGCCGGCGGCCCCGGAAAAAAAGGCCGAGGGAGGCGCGGCAGACACAGAGAAAGTGTATGAGTTAAAGATCTCCACCTCACAGACAGAGCAGGCGCTGATTACCAGGAATTATCAGAAGCTGGCAGATACCCTGAACGAGAAGTCCAACGGAAGGCTGAAGGTATCCGTATTTCCGGCAGGCCAGTTGGGAAGCGATGAGGATGTGCTGGAGCAGGCCATCCAGGGGGCAAATGTGGCGGTGAATACGGACGCTTCCCGTATGGGACAGTATGTGAAGGATTTTTCCATCCTGATGATGGGATATTTTGCAGATGATTATGACGAGTGTTATAAGGTGACAGAGACCGATACCTTTAAAGGGTGGTGTGACACCCTGTCAAAGGATCATGGGATCAAGATTTTGTCCTTTACTTTTTATGACGGCCCCCGCCAGTTTATGACCAACAAGCCGATCAATACTCCGGACGATTTAAAGGGCCTGCGGATCCGTACCATCGGCCAGGAGGTATGTACCGAGACCATCCAGGCCATGGGAGGGACACCTATCTCCATGTCATGGGGCGAAGTTTACAACGGTATCCAGTCCAAGGCCTTAGAGGGGTGTGAAGTGCAGAATACCTCCAGCTATCCTTCCCGGATCTACGAGGTATGTGAATACCAGTCCAAGACCAACCATTTCCAACTGATGCAGGGCCTGGTCTGCGGCCAGAGCTGGTTTGACAGCCTGCCGGAGGATCTGCAGACGCTGCTGGTTGAAACCTCTGTGGAGATGGGAAAGACCACTGCCGCAGACGTTATGAGCGAGGCTGAGGAGGCTGAGAAGAAGATGGTGGAGGCAGGCATGACGATTGTCGAGCCGGATGTGGCCCCCTTTAAAGCATTGGTAGATCCGGTCTATGAGAAGCTGGGCTACGCCGAGCTGAGGGCGCAGTTGTATGAGGAGATCGGCAAAACCAATTAAAGGCGGAATCATTTGGCAAATAAGTATGCCCGCGGGCATACCACACGGAAAGGAAGCTTTCATATGAAAAAAATTTCAGATATGATATTAAAGGTTGAAGAGTTCCTTGCCGGTATTATGTTGTGCATGATCGCTGTCCTGGTGTTCTGGTCCGCGGTGGCCAGAACCATCGGGATGCCGGTGAACTGGGCGCAGGATGTTTCGCTTCTGGCATTTGCGTGGCTGACATTTATCGGTTCTGATATCATTATAAAAAGCGGAAGCCTGATTCGGATTGATATGCTGGTGAATAAATTTCCGAAAGGGATCCAGAAGCTATTAACCATAGTTTTTGACGCCATGATGCTTCTGTTTTTGCTGATCCTTATCGTCTATGGATTCCTGTTGGTTTCCCAGAGCTGGAACCGGACCTTCAACACGATGAAAATGAGTTATGCCTGGTGTACATTGGCGGTGCCGGTAGGGTCGCTGCTTATGTTCTTCAGCGCCATCGGGAAGGCGATAGGTGATGTGAAAAAGCCTGTAAAAGAATGGGGGGCCGTGTAATGTTAAGTGCAGTAGGATTCTTTCTGGTGCTTCTTTTTCTGGGCATGCCGGTGGCCTTTGCCATCGCGGTTTCAGGATTTGCATTCTTCCTGATGCGTCCGGAGATTCCCTGGACCATACTGGTACAGAAGTCTTTATCTACCACCCAGTCCTTTACCATGCTGGCGATCCCGCTGTTCATCTTTGCCGGTAATCTGATGAACAATACGGGAATCACTTCTCGGCTGGTGAAGCTGGCCAATGTGATGACCGGCCATATGTACGGTTCCATCGGCCAGGTATCCGTGGTGCTTTCTACTTTGATGGGCGGCGTGTCCGGTTCTGCCGTGGCGGACGCGGCCATGGAATGCCGGATTCTGGGGCCGGAGATGACAAAACGCGGTTATGCACCCGGGTGGGCGGCTGCGGTAAACTGCCTGTCAGGCCTTATTGTGGCGACGATTCCGCCTTCCATGGGACTGATCCTTTACGGAACGGTCGGCGAAGTGTCCATCGGCCGCCTGTTTGTTGCCGGATTTGCCCCTGGTATTATTATGTGTATCCTGATGATGGCCGCAACGTCATGGTCGGCCCGCCATCACGGGTACAAGCCGGACCATGACAAGCCGTCGCCTCCGGGAGTGATCTTAAAGGCATGTATCGAGAGTATATGGGCGCTGCTGTTCCCGGTTCTTCTGATTGTGCTGATACGGTTTGGCGTGATGACTCCCTCCGAATCCGGCGCGTTTGCGGTTTTTTATGCATTGGTGGTAGGAGTGTTTATCTATAAGGAACTGACTTTGGAGAAGTTTAAGAAATGTGTGGTTGACAGTGTAAAAGACTTGTCCGTGATTACCATGATCCTGGCATTTTCCGGAATCTTCAGCTATGGCGTTGTATTTGACCAGCTTCCCAAGACCCTGACCACGGTGCTTGTGGGGCTGACCAGCAATAAGTATATTCTGCTTCTGCTGATCCTGATTATGCTTACGGTGTTTGGGATGTTTATGGAGACTACGGTAATAACGCTGATCGTCACGCCGATTTTGATTCCTATTATTACCCAGTACGGGATTGATCCGGTACATTTCGGCATTATTATGATGACGATCGTTACTATGGGATGTTCTACTCCTCCTGTGGGGGTGGCGCTTTATACATGTTCGAATATTATGGGCTGTTCGGTGGAGGAGAGCACCAGGTATTCTATTCCGTTGTTTGTCGCGATAATGATTACGGTGGCATTGTGTGTATTCTTCCCCCAGATGGTGCTGTTTTTGCCGAATCTGATTTATGGCGCGGCAGTGTGAGGATGCGGGGGCTTTATTCACTGGAATTTCCGCAAGACAGTATTAGGTCAGGTATAAGGTTCGGAAGGCGGGGATGCCGGTGAGTGATGTAAAAGACGGGAAATAGTATTTGTAGGTATGGAAATGGAAGGGAAAGCCTGCTGTCGGTTATAGAGATATAATGGATGGCGGGCTTGTTTTTATGGGGGATATCGCGAAGGTCCGCCCAGGCGTTTACCCGTACCCCGGAAAACGCGCTCTCGCTCCGGTGAAGAACGTAGCGGACGCTAAATTCGCCGGGGAAACCATCCCGGCTCATTAAGCGCCGACGTTCTTCGAGGGTTTCCCGGGGTACGGGTAAACGCCTGGGCTGCGTTATCTGCTATCTCTTGAATTGAAATCCGGGGTTACTGTTTACGGGGGATCGTGGGAGGTCCGCCTGGTCGTTTCAACTGCCCCGTGAATAGTAATAATCCGGGAAAGGAAATGAAGGGATTTTGAAGGCAGGATTGCTTTTTTGTGAAAGATTTCATATAATGGTGGACATAGGGCGATTTTGTGAATATAAAGACCGTGGAGGTATTTTGGTCACAAAAATAATAACAGAAAAGAGCAGCCGTACAGGAGCAGGTCATGAATTCTGATAAGAAAAATAAGCGAAGCGAAATTATTGTGCCGTTAAAGATCATCTGTGATGCCATAGAGAGTGCGGATGATGGGTGGAACCAGTATCTTGACATAGAGGAGATGGAGGTGGTTGCCCTCCCGGAGTGTTCATTTGCAGGAGAATACGATGAAGAGAAACAGGAACTGGCTGACCGGATTGAGGAAGGCTGGGGGATCCGGTTTTTCGGGCTGCCGTCAAAGTTTGACATCCATGAATACGGCATTATGGAGGAGTTTATCTGGAGCCTGCCGGAGGGAAAGGTGCAGGATACATTGGAGAGATCAGTCAGAGGAAAGGGGGCTTTCCGAAGATTTAAAGATACGCTTTACAGATTTGATATGGAACAGCAATGGTATGATTTCCAGGCGGAAAAATATCAGGAGATCGCCATGGAATGGTGTGAAGAAAACGGTTTTGGATACAGCGGCGGCCTTCCAAAAGACAGGGAGAAAGAGGAGGCGGACACGGGAAGACAGGAGGATCTGGTGTGGGAGGAAATCCGCACGGAGCATATTGTGCAGGATCCGTGGATCGATTTCAGGCGGTCCGCTTACCGTTTTCCGGACGGAAGGGTATTTGAGCCTTTTTACAGCTACAGCCGCAAAGATTATGTGGTCATTGTCCCTTTGGACGAGCAGGGGAAATATCTTTGTGTCAGGCAGTTCCGCCAGGGGATAAAGAAAGTGACCACGGAATTTCCGGCAGGAGGCATAGAGCGGGCGGACGGCAGGGAATATGGGAAGGACCGGGACAGGGCGGCGTCAGAGGATGCCCTGAAGGCAGCGAAAAGGGAACTCCTTGAGGAGACCGGCTATGAATCCAGCCAGTGGAAACATCTCCTTACGGTACCTTCCAACGCAACGCTGGCGGACAATTACGCGCATATTTTTGTGGCGAGGAATTGCCGCAAATCCGGGGAACAAAAGCTGGACGAGACGGAATTTCTCAATGTCAGAAAATATTCCGCCCCGGAGATCGGGAAATTGATAGAGGAAGGCAATTTCCAGCAGGCAGTCCACATTATGGCATGGCTGCTGTCACAAAGGGGATAAAAGAAAGGGCGGCTGTTTTGGATGAGCCAAACGGCACAAATGAGAAATCGAACGGAGGTTTTGCCATGTGTGAAGCGGTTTTTGCATACATCAAAAAGAAATACAAAGTTTCTCCGGAATATCCCTGGAAAAAGTACGACAGCAACGCAGTCTTCCGGCACGGCGACAATAAGAAGTGGTTTGCCCTGGTAATGTGCGTTGGCAGGAACAAGCTGGGGCTTTTGGGGGACGGATATGTGGATGTGGTGAACCTGAAGATAGAAGACCGGATGTTCAAGGACATGCTGCTTAAGGAGAAAGGCATATTTCCCGCTTATCATATGAATAAAGAGCATTGGGTCACTGTGGCTTTAGACAATACGGTGAAACAAGAGTTGATTTTTGATTTGATTGACGCCAGTTTTGCGGCTACTGCATCGAAGAAAAAGAGGGAGAAGAACCGTCCTCCCAGAGAATGGATCATCCCGGCGAACCCAAAGTTTTATGATATTGAGCGTGCTTTTGAGAAAGAGGATATCATTGAATGGAAGCAGGGCAGCGGTATCAGGGCAGGGGACACGGTTTTCATATATGTGGCAGCCCCGGTGTCTGCAATCCTTTACAAATGCAGGGCAGAGGAAGTGAATATTCCTTATGATTATAAGGACAAGAACCTGACGATCACTTCCGCAATGAAGATAAAGCTTTTGAAAAGGTATGACCCGAAACAGTTTACCTTTGAAAGGCTGAAATCGGATTATGGAATTTATGCCGTGCGCGGGCCGAGAGGAGTGCCGAACAGTTTAAGCCATGAGCTGAATTTATAGGAAACAGGGATTTATGGTTTTATCGTGTTGTTGATTTTTGCTTTAAATTATGCTATTCTTTAGACAGATGTTATACTTGCGGGCATACTTATTTGCCAGATAATTTGGTGCAATTATGGAAAGATGGGAACTGTGCTGGCAAGTCATTTGGCTCACGGGTATAAGAATGGGAGGCGAGAAATAATGACGCTATTGCAGGAAGCATATTCGCTTATGCAGGGACAGCCAGAGAAAAATATCCAACTGATTGTAGAACTTCTCCAGACGATGTCTCCAAGGGGGGATGGTACAGCTAAGATGTCATCTGAGGTTTTCAAACGGACAGGTCTTGCGAAAAAGGCGGTGAATCTGCCGGCTGATTTTGATGAAGCATTCGACGCGCTTGATAAGGATATTGAAGAATTGTTCTATGGAGAGGCGTTATGAAATATTTATTAGATTCCCATATCTTGATTTGGGCGTTATTTGCTGATGAGAAACTGCCCTATGAGGCCTATACCGCTATCAACGATTTGAAAAATGAAATTTATTATAGCGCTGCTTCTATATGGGAAATCGGAATTAAACATAGCAAATCCCCGAAAAAAATGCCGATTTCCAGTCAGTTGTTGGCTGAGAGCTGTGAAACGGCAGATATGCTCTCTCTGCCAATTACAAAGGAACATGCTATAGCAGTGACGAGTCTTAGCCGTGCGGAAAACACACCGCCTCACAACGATCCATTCGACAGGATACTTATTGCCCAGGCGAAGACGGAAGGTATGGTTTTTCTGACACACGACCATTTGCTGAAAGATTATGATGAGGATTGTATCAGGACAGTATGATCCATTTGGGTTATGGATAAGGTGCTTACCTCCTATAAACAGGGGAAACGCCTTATTATTTTGTGCCAAACGTGCAAAATTTGCAGAAAAAGGAAATTGTTGTAAAGCCGCGGATTCTGTGATATGATAGCTTCTATTGATGCCGTAACCGGGAATCTATACCCTTCCGGGCATCCCATAATACATGCCTTTCGGGCGGGCGTGCTCCGTCAGGCTCCGCACGAAAAAGTATATTTTGAGGAGGCTTCTCAATGAAATGGACGAAATTTACCCTGCAGACCACCACCGAAGCAGTCGATCTGATCAGCAGTATGCTAAGCGACATAGGAATTGAAGGAATTGAGATTGAGGATAATATCCCCCTTTCGGAGGAAGACACGAAGGGGATGTTTATAGATATCCTGCCGGAGCTGCCACCGGACGACGGCACGGCAAAAGTGAACTTTTATCTGGAGGATCCGGCCGGGACAGAGAGAATCCTGCGCCAGGTGGAGGAAGGGCTGGAGGATTTAAGGCAGTTTACGGATGTGGGCAAGGGGACCATCACTATGTCCGAGACGGAAGACAAAGACTGGATCAATAACTGGAAGCAGTATTTTAAGCCTTTTACGGTAGACGACATTCTCATCAAACCTACGTGGGAGACGGTGCCAGAGGAGCATGAGGACAAGCTGCTGGTCCAGATCGATCCCGGGACGGCTTTCGGCACAGGGATGCACGAGACCACGCAGCTTTGCATCCGTCAGCTCCGAAGATACGTGGCCGATGGCTGCATCGTGCTGGATGTGGGGACGGGCAGCGGGATTCTGGGGATCACAGCGCTGAAACTGGGAGCCAGGCGGGTTTTTGGAACAGACCTGGATGAAAATGCCGTCAGCGCGGTCTGGGAGAATCTTGAGGCCAATGAGATCTCCCGGGAGAAGTTTCAGGTGGTCCGGGGAAATATTATAGAGGAAGAGACAGTGAAAGAGCAGGCAGGGGACGGCTGTTATGATATTGCGGTGGCAAATATCCTGGCACCGGTTATTATCCTTCTGCAGGCGGAGATCGCCAGGCACTTAAAGCAGGGAGGCATTTTTATCACTTCCGGTATTCTTAACACAAAAGAAGAAGAGGTCCGCGCCGCCATGGAGAAAAATGCCTGGCTGGAGGTAGTAGAAACCACATACCAGGGAGACTGGGTGTCCATAACCGCCAGAAAAAAGTGAGGCGGCTATATCGGGAAGGAGCGGCAATTGTGCATTATTTTTTCGTGACGCCGGGACAGGTGAGGGACGGATGTTGCTTCATTACCGGCCAGGATGTAAACCATATAAAAAACGTTCTGCGGATGAATCCGGGGGAAGAAGTGGGGATCCGGGACGGGATTTCCAGGAATTACGTCTGCAGGCTTGAGAAGATCGGGAAGGAAGAGATCTGCGCCCGCATCTTGTCAGAGGAAGAGGAAGACCGTGAGCTTCCCGCCCGGCTCTGGCTGTTCCAGGGGCTTCCCAAAGGCGACAAGATGGACTGGATCATCCAGAAGGCAGTGGAGCTGGGCGTTTACCGGATCGTCCCTATGGCGACCAGGAGGTCCGTGGTAAAGCTGGATAAAAAGAAGGCGGAGGCAAAAGTCCGCCGGTTCCATGCGGTTTGTGAGAGCGCGGCGAAGCAGTCAGGGCGGATGATCGTGCCGGAGGTATCAGAGGTGGTCAGCTTTTCCGAGGCATGCAAGGTGGCAGGGAAGCTGGACATGGGGCTGATCCCATATGAACTGGCCCGGGGAATGGGGGAGACGAAAGCGGTTCTTCAGAAAGTCCGTCCGGGAATGCAGGTGGGAATCATGATCGGGCCGGAAGGCGGATTTGACGTGGAGGAAGTGGAAGAAGCCAGACAGGCGGGGATCATTCCCGTCACCCTGGGGCGGAGGATCCTGCGCACGGAGACGGCAGGGATGGCGGCGCTTTCGATTTTGATGTTTCATCTGGAAGAAGTATAGCGGAAGATGCATGGCAAGGAGGAAGACACGGCATTTATGGAAGCATATTTTGATAATTCCGCGACCACAAAAGTATTGGACAGCGTCAGGGATATTGTGGTCAAAACCATGACGGAAGATTATGCCAACCCGGCGGCCAGGCATCGGCGGGGGATGGAGGCGGAGCAGTATATCCGGCAGGCGAGGGAGAGGGTCGCAAAGACCATGAAAGTCCTGGAAAAGGAGATCCTTTTTACCTCCGGCGGTTCCGAGTCCAACAATCTGGCCCTGATCGGCGGGGCCATGGCCAATCAGAGGGCCGGGAAACATATTATCAGCACAAGTATCGAGCATCCGTCTGTCTATAATCCCCTTCTGGCCCTGGAGAAGCAGGGGTTTGAGGTGACTTTTCTGCCGGTGGACAGGGACGGGCATATTTCCTTAAGCGAACTGAGACAGGCGGTCCGGGATGATACCATCCTGGTGTCAGTGATGTATGTGAACAACGAGGTAGGGGCCGTGGAGCCGGTGGAGGAGATATCCCGGGTGGTGAAGGAGAAAAACCCCCAGGCCCTTTTCCATGTGGACGGGATTCAGGCCTACGGCAAATATGCGATCCGTCCCAAAAAGCAGGGCATTGACCTCTTGTCGGTCAGCGGACATAAGATCCACGGGCCCAAGGGAGTGGGATTTTTGTATATCAGGGACGGCGTGAAGTTAAAGCCAATGGTTTACGGCGGAGGCCAGCAGAATAACATGCGCTCCGGCACGGAAAACGTACCGGGAGTGGCAGGGCTTGGAGTGGCCGCGGAGGAAATGTACCGGGACCATGAGGCTAAGGCCGCCGGGCTTACGGCCCTGAAGGATTATATGACCGATGGTCTGGCGGAGTTGGAAGGCGTTGTGGTAAACAGCAAAAAGGGGGACAAAAGCGCGCCTCAGATCGTGAGCGCCAGCTTTGAAGGAGTGCGGAGCGAGGTGCTGCTCCATGCCCTTGAGGACAGAGGGATCTATGTGTCATCCGGGTCCGCCTGTTCCGCCCACCATCCAGGCGTAAGCGGGACTTTAAGAGGGATCGGGATACCGGAGAAATATCTGGATTCTACGGTGCGGTTCAGCTTTGGGATATTTAACACAAAGGATGAGATTGATTATTGTATGGAGACGCTGAGGGAGCTTCTGCCGGTTTTAAGGCGGTATTCCCGCAGATAGGAGGCAAAAGCCGCAGGCGGCAGGACAGAATCAGGACCGGGAGGATACAAAATGGTATATCAGTCGTTTTTGATAAAATATGCGGAGATTGGGACGAAGGGAAAGAATCGTTATCTGTTTGAAGACGCCCTGATCCATCAGATTAAAAATGCGCTGAAAAAGGTGGAGGGGTCTTTTCTGGCATCAAAGGAGTCCGGCCGGATTTATGTACAGGCCATGGGCAGCTATGATTATGACGAGGTGATCGAGGCATTGCAGCGGGTATTCGGGATTGCCTGGATCTGCCCTGTACTCCAGCTTGAAGAGAAAGATTTTGAAAAGATTAAGAAGACTGTGGTGGCTTACGTGGATGAGGTGTACCCGGACAGGCATTTTACCTTTAAGGTGGAAAGCCGGCGGGCGGACAAGCAGTATCCTGTCCATTCCGAGCAGATGAACCGCGACTTGGGCGAGGCTGTTTTGAAGGCCTTTCCGGAGACAAGGGTAGATGTCCACAATCCGGATGTGCTCTTGCGGGTGGAGGTCCGCAAGGTGGTTAATATCTATTCCCTGATGATCCCGGGACCGGGAGGGATGCCGGTGGGAACCAACGGAAAGGCCATGCTTCTTTTATCAGGCGGCATTGACAGCCCGGTGGCCGGATACATGATCGCCAAGCGGGGCGTCAAGATCGATGCGGTCTATTTTCATGCCCCTCCCTACACCAGCGACCGGGCGAAACAGAAAGTGGTGGACCTTGCAAGGCAGGTGGCCCGGTATTCGGGGCCGATTCCTCTCCATGTGGTGAATTTTACAGATATCCAGCTCTACATCTATGATAAATGCCCACATGAGGAACTGACCATCATCATGCGCCGGTATATGATGCGGATTGCGGAAGAGATAGCAAGGGCCAATGACGGCCTGGCCCTGATTACGGGGGAGAGCATCGGGCAGGTGGCGTCCCAGACCGTACAGTCTTTGGCTTCCACCAACGAGGTGTGCCAGATGCCGGTATTCCGTCCTCTGATCGGGTTTGACAAACAGGAGATCGTGGATATTTCCCACAAAATCGGGACTTTTGAGACTTCCATCCAGCCTTACGAGGACTGCTGCACCATATTTGTGGCAAAGCATCCGGTAATCAAGCCGAATCTAGAAAGAATCCGCAAGTCGGAGGAGCATCTGGAAGAGAAGATCCGGGAGATGGTCAGAACCGCCATCGACACGGCGGAGATGATCTGGTGTGATTAAGAAACGGTAGGAAAAGACGCTTCCATAAAAGGAGGCGTCTTCGTCAGTTCACTCGGGAACCATTGCGGCCTTATACTCGCGAGTATACTTATTTGCCAAATGATTCGGCGTATTTATGGAAAGATGGGAACTGTGTTGGCAAATCATTTGGCTCACGGGTATATGTACGGCCCGTCTTCCGCTTACTGGATGATATAAGGCGCCAGGGTTTCCAGAATCTCGTCAATGCCTGCTTCTGCATGGATGTTAAGGTCAATGGGCTTGGACAGATCCAGGCTGAAGATACCCATGATGGACTTGGCATCGATCACGTATCTGCCGGAAACTAAGTCAAAATCCACGTCATATTTGGTCAGGTCATTGACAAAAGACTTTACTTTATCAATAGAATTTAAAGAAATACGAACGGTTTTCATGTATGAAGCCTCCTTAATGGTTATTTTCTTTTTCGTTGGCGGCATGGGCATTCCACGCCTTATATCAATACTACCCAGATACGGGAGAAAAGTCAAGAGGAAGTTTTCATGAAACAGCGGGATTTCAGGTTACGGTCCACGGGGCATGGCAAAACGGACAAGAAGATGCCCACGTGAACAGCAAGGATTTCAGGAGGCGTATTATGAGAAAAGCGGCGTTGCATAACCTGGGGTGTAAGGTTAATGCTTATGAAGGGGAGGCTATGGGGCAGCTTTTGGAGGAGGCAGGGTATGAGATCGTGCCTTTCAGGGAAAAGGCGGACGTCTATATTATCAATACCTGTTCCGTGACGAACATTGCGGACCGGAAATCCAGGCAGATGCTCCACAGGGCCAGAAAGCAGAATCCGGAGGCAGTGGTGGTGGCGGCAGGGTGTTATGTCCAGGCGGCGGCAGAAGAATTGAAAAAAGACCTGGCAGTGGACGTGCTGATCGGGAATAACAAGAAAAAAGACCTGGTGAGGATCCTTGAGGAATATTTTCAGGAAAACCGGGGACCGATAAAAGACCACAGGATCGAGATCGGCGCCACAAAGGAATATGAAAAACTGCACATAGACAGGACCGCAGGCCATACACGGGCATTTATCAAGGTTCAGGACGGGTGCAGCCAGTTCTGCAGTTACTGCATCATCCCTTATACCAGAGGACGGGTGCGGAGCAGAGATTTAAAAGAGGTGGAGCAGGAGGCAGAAAGGCTGGCATCCTCCGGCTGCCAGGAGTTGGTGCTTACGGGAATCCATTTAAGCTCCTACGGCATGGATTTCGGGCCGGGAAAAGAAGCGGATCTTTTGGAACTTATCCGGCGCGTCCACCAGATCCCGGGAATCGAAAGGATCCGTCTCGGGTCTTTGGAGCCAGGGATCATTACGGAGCGGTTCGTCTCGGGGCTAACAGGCCTTCCCAAGGTCTGCCCCCATTTTCACTTATCCCTCCAGAGCGGGTGCGATGAGACGTTAAAGCGGATGAACCGCCATTACACCGCAGAAGAATATGCCGAAAAATGTCGGATCCTGAGGAACGCCTATCAGAATCCTGCCATTACCACAGACGTGATAGCAGGCTTTCCCGGGGAGACAAAAGAGGAATTTGAAAAAACAAGGTCATTTGTGGAACAGATCCATTTTTACGAGATGCATGTGTTTAAATATTCCGTCCGTTCCGGCACCCGCGCGGCCAGGATGCCGGATCAGATACCGGAAGAGATAAAGAACAGGCGAAGCGAAGAACTCCTGCGCCTGGAAAAAGAAATGTCCGCCAAATACCGGCGCGGCTTTTTGGGAAAGGAACTGTATGTCCTGTTAGAGGAGGAAACCGAAATCAATAAAAAATTATACCTGACGGGCCATACAAAAGAATATATCCGCGCGGCGGTCCCGGCAGAAAACCACCGTCCCAATACCATAGTAAAGATGGTGCCAAAAGAAATATCAGCAGGGGACATTCTGCTGTAAATGCCTGTGCGGCTCCTAAAGGAAATGTCATTTTTCCATCTTAAGAAATATTTCCCTTGCCGAATCGCACAAAGTGGTATAGAATAGAAAAGAATAGTTAAAGGACGTGAAAAACATGGGCGAAATTCATAACACACAGTTTTTTCAGGCAGTACAGGAGAATAAAATGGATGTCAGCCAGGTTTTGGAGCAGGTATATATCGCTCTGACAGAAAAAGGATACAATCCGGTGAATCAAATCGTAGGATATCTTATATCAGGGGATCCGACCTACATTACCAGCCACAAAAGCGCAAGAAGCCTTATCATGAAGGTAGAACGGGACGAGATTTTGGAGGAATTGATGTACGTCTACATCGATGCCAAGCTGGAGGGGCGGCATTGATTTTTGTCTGCAAAAGAAAAGGACAGGCTGTCAGCCCGGAGCTTACCGGGCTGACAGTCTTTTCGGGCGCGGGAAGGAAGGGCCGTTTATGAGGATTCTGGGGCTGGATTTCGGGTCAAAGACCGTGGGAGTGGCAATGAGCGATCCTTTGGGGATCACCGCCCAGGGTGTGGAGACCATTACCCGCAGGGAAGAGAATAAGCTGCGCAGGACCCTGGCGCGGATTGAAGAGCTGTCCAGGGAATATGAGGTTGAAACGATTATTTTGGGTTATCCTATCAATATGGACGGTTCGGCCGGAGAACGTGCAAGAAAGACGGAAGAGTTCCGGGATATGCTGGTACGCAGGACAGGTTTGCCTGTGATCCTGTGGGATGAACGTCTGACAACTATAGAAGCCAATGATATTTTAATAGAAAGCGGAGTTCCAAGGGAAGACAGAAAGAGCGTGATTGATAAGATCGCGGCGGTCCTGATTCTGCGTTCCTATCTGGATTCCATACAGGAGAAGCAAACGTGACGCAGGAAGAGAAGATTACGCTGCTGGCGGATAACGGGGAGGCAGTGGATTTTTACGTGCTGGAAGAGACGAAGATCAATGGGATGAACTATCTCATGGTGACAGATTCTAAGGAGGATGAAGACGGGGAGTGTTACATCCTGAAAGATATGTCCGGCCCTGAAGACGGGGAGGCTGTCTATGAGTTCGTGGAAAATGACGATGAGCTGGATTATCTGTACCGGATCTTTACGGAGCTTTTGGAGGATGCGGAGGTAGAGTTCCGAAGGTAGGCCGGAGGAAAAAAGCTGTCCGTGGCGCGGCGGTCCGGAAATGAATAAGGGAGAAGCATGGAACAGGATTGTTTTAAAAAAGTATTGCGGGAACGCGGGCTGAAAGTAACCAACCAGCGTTTGTTAGTGTTAGAAACCATTGCAGGCCATCCGGGGGAGCATCTGACGGCGGAAGAGATCCATGGATTGGCAAGGGACAGGTATCCGGAGATCGGACTGGCTACAATCTACCGTACCCTGCAGGTATTGGTGGAACTGGATGTGATCGATAAAGTGAGTTTTGACGATGGATTCGTGCGTTATGAGCTGGGGGACGCCAAAAAAGAGAAGCGCCATCACCATCATCATGCCATCTGCAGAAAGTGCGGCAAGGTGATTTCCTTTGAAGGGGATCTTCTGGAGACTCTGGAGGAGGCCCTTTACGATACGGAAGGGTTTATCGTGACGGATCATGAGGTGAAGCTGACCGGCTACTGCAGGGATTGCGCAAAAGAAAAACAGGAGGACGGAAGGAGCCTGTGACGGCAGCGGCCTGAGACGTATCCGGATAGCTGTCTGAGCGAGAAAGCGACAGGAAAGGAAAGCATGGAGGAAATGAATTGAGAACAGAAAATCATAGAGACGGGAAGAATCAGAACGGAAACCAGAATGGAAACCAGAACGGGAAAAATCAGAAGAACGGAAAAAGCCAGAAAGACACGCGGGATTTCAGGGAGCACAAGGAGATTAAGGATACAAAAGAACACAGGAATATGCGGGAAAGCACGGAGCCGCGGGACAACAGGAACGTGAAGGAGCAGAAAAAAGGAGAAAAAGTCCAGGCAGGCGGCGAAGAACCCAGAATAAAGATTATTCCCCTGGGCGGGTTAGAACAGATTGGCATGAATATCACCGCCTTTGAATACGAAGACAGTATTATGGTGGTGGACTGCGGGCTTTCATTCCCCACGGATGATATGTTGGGAATCGACCTGGTGATCCCGGATGTGACTTATCTGGAGCAAAATATAGATAAAGTGAAGGGGTTTGTGATCACCCACGGACATGAAGACCATATCGGGGCCCTGCCTTATATCCTGCAGAAGATCAACGTGCCGGTATACGGCACAAAGCTGACTATCGGCCTGATTGAGAACAAATTAAAAGAACATAATTTGATGAAATCCACCAAGAGAAAGGTGGTACGTCACGGGCAGTCCATCAATCTGGGCTGTTTCCGGGTGGAATTTATCAAGATGAACCACAGTATTGCCGATGCGGCGGCCCTGGCAATCTTTACTCCGGCGGGGGTGATCGTCCACACGGGAGATTTTAAGATTGATTACACGCCGGTGTTCGGGGACGCGGCGGATCTTCAGCGGTTTGCGGAACTGGGGAAAAAGGGCGTCCTGGCCCTGATGAGCGATTCCACCAACGCCATCCGGACGGGGTTCACTGCCTCGGAGCGGACGGTGGGAAAGACTTTTGACGCGATTTTTGCAGAGCATAAAGCCAACCGGATCATAGTGGCCACCTTTGCCTCCAATGTGGACCGGGTCCAGCAGATCATTAATTCCGCTTACAAATACGGAAGGAAAGTAGTGGTGGAAGGCCGCAGCATGGTCAACGTGATCGGCACGGCCAGCGAGCTGGGGTATATCAACATTCCTGACGGTACCCTGATCGATATAGAGGAACTCAAAAACTACACGGATGAACAGACTGTGTTAATCACCACCGGAAGCCAGGGAGAATCCATGGCAGCCTTATCCCGGATGGCTTCCAACCTGCACCGGAAAGTGTCCATTAAGCCCAATGATGTGGTGATTTTCAGTTCCACGCCGATTCCCGGCAATGAGAAGGCGGTTTCCAAGGTGATTAACGAGCTGTCCCAGAAGGGGGCGGAGGTGATCTTCCAGGATACCCATGTGTCGGGGCATGCCTGCCAGGAAGAGATCAAGCTTATGTACGCTCTGCTCCATCCCAGATATGCCCTTCCGGTTCATGGCGAATATCGCCATCTGGTGGCAAACAGGGGGATCGCCCTCACGATGGGAGTTCCCAAGGAAAATATCCTCTTGATGTCTTCCGGAGACGTGGTGGAGATCGGGGCGGATGTCTGCCGGGTTACAGGCCATGTCCAGTCCGGCGGCATTCTTGTGGACGGGCTCGGTGTGGGCGATGTGGGCAATATTGTGCTTCGGGACCGGCAGAACCTAGCCCAGAACGGTATTATCATCGTGGTACTGACCCTGGAAAAATACAGCAACCAGCTTTTGTCAGGCCCGGACATCGTATCACGGGGATTTGTCTATGTGCGGGAGTCGGAGGATCTTCTGGATGAGGCGAAGCGGGTGGTAGACGAGGCGGTGACGGACTGCCTGGACCGCCATCTTACGGACTGGGGCAAGATGAAGAATATTATCCGGGACAGTCTAAGCGATTTTTTGTGGAAGCGCATGAAGCGCAATCCTATGATCCTGCCAATCATTATGGAGGTTGAATAGCAGCCGCTTACGGGTTATGGATACCGCTGCGGGCGGCAGCATAAGCAGGAGGAAAGGCGGTAGAGGTGACATGAGCCAGATTACAAAGGAGATTAATGCCATAACCGGGACGATTATCGGGATTTCGGGAAAGCTTATCGTATACGCGCTGGTGATCCTTTTGCTGGTGGAGGGAATGAGCAGGGGGTATGCCTTCGGCCATGAGGTGTTTTATGCCACGGCCATGGAGCCGGAGCCGGGAACCCGGTATTCGCTGACGATTCCCGAGGACCAGAAGCCGGCGGATGTGGCAAAGCTTTTAAAGGATACGGGACTGATCCGTAACGAGTATGCGGTCCGGATCCAGATGCGGTTTTATGATTATAAGATCTACCCGGGTACTTATGAGCTGAATACTTCCATGACGTCCAAGGAGATCCTGCAGGTTTTGAATACGAAGCCGGAAAAAGAAGAAAAGGACGAGTCCCCGGCGTCCGGCGCTTTAGAGGAAGAAACGCCGGAGAGTCGGGATATCCCTCAGGACGACGGCTCCGGAGAGCCTGAGGAGGAGCTTTGGCTGGGAGACGAGGGAGAGGGCTAGTGCAGCGATGTACTAGAGCCTTCCTTAAAAAGACGGCGGGAAGGCAGGATATTTTATGGCAGATACAGGGCGGATCGTGGATTATATTCTTTCTTTGGAGCAGGGACACGGAAAGCTGTGTGATGAGATCGGGCGAAAAGCCAGGGAAGGCCATGTGCCGGTGATCCGCCCGGAGACAGCGGCTTTTTTAAAGACCATGGTGGCTGCGGTCCGTCCCGGGAAGATTCTGGAGGTGGGAACCGCGGTGGGCTACTCTGCTCTTTTAATGGCACAGGTTATGCCAAAGGACGGCAGGATCACGACGATTGAGAATTATGGGCCGCGGATTATGCTGGCACGGGAGCATTTTTGCCGGGCGAATATGGAAGACAGGATTACTCTGATAGAAGGAGACGCGGGGAAGGTGATTTTGGAGCTTTCCGATACCTTCGGGTTTGTGTTCATGGATGCCGCCAAAGGACAGTACCTTTCCTGGCTTCCCGGAATATTGAATCGGATGGAGCCGGGGGCGGTGTTGTTTTCGGACAATGTGTTTCAGGACGGAGATATTTTCGAATCACGTTTTGCGGTGGAGAGGAGAGACCGGACTATCCATGGGAGAATGAGGGAGTATCTCTATGAGCTGAAACACAGGCCGGAGCTGGAGACTTCCATCGTACCCATCGGGGACGGGGTGGCGCTCAGCGTAAAGCGCGGATGTGAAGGTTAGAAGCCTTTTGCCGGCCGGCGGAGGGCTTTTTGCCTTTTCCGGGCGTGGGGGACGACAAACAGGACAGATGAGGAGAGACAGAGGCGTGAAAAAGGTTGAACTTTTGATTCCGGCGGGGAGCCTGGATATCCTAAAGACGGCCGTGGTTTACGGCGCGGACGCGGTATACTTAGGGGGAGAGGCTTTCGGGCTGCGTGCCAAGGCAAAGAATTTTACCGGCGAGGAGATACGCCAGGGAATTGCTTTTGCCCACAGCCGTGGAGTCCGGGTATATATTACAGCCAACATCCTGGCCCATAACGAGGATCTGGAAGGGGCCAGGGAATATTTTCTGGAGCTGAAGAAATACGGGCCGGACGGGCTTATTATCTCCGATCCGGGAATCTTTTCCATCGCGAGGGAGACAGTGCCGGAGATCGATATCCATATCAGCACCCAGGCCAACAATACAAATTACGGAACCTATCGGTTCTGGTACGGGCTGGGGGCGAAGCGGGTGGTATCGGCGCGGGAGCTGTCCCTGGAGGAGATCCGCCGGATCCGCGAAAAGATTCCGGAGGATATGGAGATTGAGAGTTTTGTCCACGGGGCCATGTGCATCTCTTATTCCGGGAGATGTCTGCTCAGCAGCTTTCTGGCAGGCCGGGACGCCAACCGGGGAGCCTGTACCCACCCCTGCAGGTGGAGCTACAGCCTGATGGAGGAGACCCGCCCGGGAGAATATATGCCGGTGTTTGAA
This sequence comes from uncultured Lachnospiraceae bacterium, assembly GCA_949840805.1. Taxonomy (GTDB): domain Bacteria; phylum Bacillota; class Clostridia; order Lachnospirales; family Lachnospiraceae; genus Brotaphodocola. Next base: position 66,509 of record CATKXR010000002.1, read on the forward strand.
AACGAAAGAGGAACTTTTATCTTTAATTCAAAGGATCTGTGTATGATTGAACATATCCCGGAGATGATATCAGCAGGGATCAACAGCTTTAAAGTGGAGGGAAGGATGAAGACGGCCCTCTATGTGGCGGTGGTGACGCGGGCCTATCGGAAGGCTTTGGACGACTACCTGGAGGATCCCGGGAAATATAAAGAGAACCTGGGGTGGTACCGGGAGGAGATTGACAAGTGCACGAACCGGCAGTTTACTACAGGGTTTTATTTCGGGAAGCCGGATGAAAGCGCTCAGATTTACGGAAGCAGCACATACCGGAAAAACTATACCTATTTAGGCACGATCGAGCAGGTTCTGCCAGACGGAAAAGGCAGGATTGAGCAGAAAAATAAGTTCTGGGCCGGGGAAGAGATTGAGGTGATGAAGCCGGACGGCAGGAACCTTCCGGTCCGTGTCCTTGGCATTACCGATGAAGAAGGGGCGCCTATGGACAGCGCTCCCCACGCCCGCCAGACGTTGTATGTGGATCTGGGGGTTGAGCTTGAGGAATACGATATTCTGCGGAGGGCGGAGACGGGGACGATGCCGGAAAGAGAGTGACAAAGGAAAAACGGAAATGAAAAAAGAACAGGAGGGATGAGGATGCTGGCCTGGATTCTCGCGGCAGGGGCAGTGATCTGCCTTGTTTATTTTATTGTGCTTCTGGTGTATTCGGGCGTGGGGACAGCCTATGCGTTTATCTGGCTTTTGTTTGCAGGAGGGCTGGGGGCCACGGCATGGTGTGTCAGGTATTATCAGAAATATCCCAAAAGGCTGCCCCTCCGCCTGCCGGTTTCCCTTGTGACCCTGTGCGGGCTGGGAGTGGTGGTCATGGTCCTGCTCCAGGTGCTGATCATAGGCAAAGTGCCTCAGGTGGCGGAAGCAGGGCTGGAATATGTGATCGTGCTGGGAGCGGCGGTAAAGGGGGAAGCGCCGGGAAAGACCCTGAGGCTGCGGCTTGACAAGGCGGCAGAGTATGTTCTGCAGAATCCGGAGACTACCCTGATCCTTTCAGGAGGCCGGCCGGGGGACGGACAGACGGTGGAGGCTGTGGCCATGCAGCAGTATTTGCTGGAAAAAGGGGTGCCGGATGACAGGATGCTCCTGGAGACCCGGTCCTTAAGCACGGTGGAGAACATTGCTTACAGCCGCCTTTTGATTGAGGACATGCGGAATCGGAAAAAGGAGGAGAATCTTCAGGACGAGAGGGCTCTTCCGGTTTATCTCCCGTCCGTTATGGGGCCGGAGCATAAAAGGACCCATCAGATCGGGATCCTTACCAGTAATTTCCATCTTTTCCGAGCCATGGAAATTGCAAAGAGGCAGGGGATGGAGGATATCTGCGGGATTGCGTCTCCATCGGACAGGATTTTATTCGTGCATCTGTGCTTCCGGGACGGCCTGGCAGTCTTAAAAGAGAGGCTGGCAGGGAATCTGTAGGAAGAAGAACAGGCTGTTGCCTACAGGCAGGGATTTTTTATCAGAGGAAAGAAAAAAGAGAAAAAGGAGAACCATACATGGAGCATGGACAGAGCAGTCAGTTGGAGCGGTTGGAAAAGCTTGAGGCCTACCGGATAACCGATCACCGGGAGATTGAGGAAATACAGTCGCAGGGAATCGTGCTGGAGCATAAGAAGACAGGGGCAAGGGTGTTTTTGATTTCCAATGACGATGAGAACAAGGTGTTCTGCATCGGTTTTCGCACCCCGCCGGAGGATAACACGGGTCTGCCCCATATTCTGGAGCACAGCGTGCTTTGCGGGTCGGAAAAATTCCCCTTAAAGGACCCGTTTGTGGAGCTGGTGAAGGGATCGTTAAACACGTTTTTAAACGCCATGACTTACCCGGACAAGACGATTTATCCGGTGGCAAGCTGCAACGATAAGGATTTCCAGAACCTTATGGACGTGTATATGGACGCGGTGCTTCATCCCAATATTTATAAGGAAGAGAAGATCTTCCGGCAGGAGGGCTGGCATTATGAACTGGAAGATGAGGATTCCCCGCTGATCTATAACGGGGTGGTATACAACGAGATGAAGGGGGCTTATTCATCGCCGGAGGGGATGCTGGACCGGCATATCCAGGGCGCCCTGTTTCCCGATAATTGCTACGGGAAGGATTCGGGGGGAGACCCGGAAGCGATCCCTGAGCTGACCTATGAAAAATTCCTTGATTTCCACAGGACTTATTACCATCCGTCCAACAGCTATATCTATCTCTACGGCGACATGGATATGGCAGAGAAGCTTGCCTGGCTGGACGCGGAATATTTAAGCCGTTACGACAGGCGGCAGGTGGATTCGCGGATCCCAAAACAGCAGCCTTTTAAAAAGCCGGAGGAGAGGGAGATTTTCTATTCCATCACAGAAGAGGAGCCAAAGGAAAATAAAACATATCTTTCTCTCAGTACTGTTGTGGGGACGGATCTGGACCCAATGCTGTATGTGGCTTTTCAGATTCTTGAGTACACGCTTCTCGGGACCCCGGGGGCGCCTCTCAAGCAGGCGCTGATTGATGCCGGGATCGGGAAAGACGTGCTGGGCGGATATGAGAGCGGGATTTTACAGCCTTATTTTACCGTGATAGCCAAGGATGCCAACCGGGAGCAGAGAGGGGAATTTCTGGCGGTGGTGAAAGGCACGCTCCGCAAGCTGGCTGATCAGGGGATCAATAAAAAGAGCCTGAAGGCTGGGATGAATTATTATGAGTTTAAATACCGGGAGGCGGACTACGGTTCTACGCCCAAAGGACTTATGTGGGGCATACAAAGCCTGGACAGCTGGCTCTATGACGGGGACCCGATGATGCATCTGGAATACCAGCATACGTTTGACGAACTGAAAAAACTGGTTGATGAAGGATATTTCGAGAATCTGATCCGGGACTATCTGCTCGATAATCCCTTTGAGGCCGTGGTGGTCTTAAGCCCGAAGACGAACCTTACGGCAATACAGGAGGAGAAGACGGCCGGGATTCTTGCCGACTACAAGGCTTCTCTAAGCAAAGAGCAGGTCCGGGAGCTTGTGAGGGCCAATAAGGAGCTGGAATTGTATCAGGATACGCCTTCATCGCCGGAAGAACTGGCAAAAATACCGCTGCTTACAAGGGAGGATATCGGGAAGGAGGCAGAGAAGCTTCATTGGACCGAGAAGAACGAGAACGGAATCCTGGTGCTTCACCACAATCTCTTTACTTCGGGCATCGGTTATCTGAAGGTGCTCTTTAAGACGGATGTGATTCCCCAGGAAGACCTCTATTATGTGGGTCTGTTAAAGTCGGTGCTGGGGGGGATGGATACGGAACATTACAGCTATGCCGACCTGACAAGCGAGATTCATTTAAACAGCGGCGGCGTGGACTTTTCCGTGGCATCTTACGGAAACTTAAAGGAGCCGGAGCATTTTACGGGGGCTTTCGTGGCGTCTGCAAGGGTATTGTATGACCGGCTGGATTTTGGGTTCGGGATCCTGGAAGAAATACTGTGCCGGTCGGTTTTTGGGAATGAAAAGCGTCTCCGGGAGGTTCTCTGGGAAACTTGTTCCCGGGCGAAGATGAAGCTGGAGAATGCAGGCCACAGCACGGCGGTTTCCCGGGCCACCTCCTATTTCTCTCCCACGGCTTATTTTAACGAGATGGTGGGAGGAACGTCCTATTTCCGGTTCCTGGAGGATGCGTGCCGGAATTTTGAACAGGAGAAGGACAACCTGATCGGCAAGCTGGAGGAAGTGGGCAGAAAGCTGTTTACCCGCTCCAATATGCTGGTCAGCTATACGGCAGATGAGGAAGGGTACAAAAAGCTGCCGGATGCCATGAAAAAGCTGACAGGCAGCCTGCCGGAGGGAAGCGGGGAGCGGTATGGTTTTGTCCATCCGAAGGAGAATAAAAACGAGGGGCTTAAAACCTCCTCCCAGGTCAATTACGTGGCCAGGTGCGGCAATTTCCGCAGCAAGGGCTTTGAATACACGGGGGCGCTGAAAATCCTCCAGGTGATTTTAAGCTATGATTATCTGTGGCTGAATATTCGGGTGAAGGGCGGCGCTTACGGATGTATGAGCGGGTTTGGACGGTCCGGAGAAGGGTATCTGGTATCCTACCGTGACCCGAATATAAGGGAGACCGACCAGGTATACGAAGGGATCGTAAAGTATCTGGAAGACTTTGACCCGGATGAGCGGGATATGACAAAATATGTGATTGGCGCTGTCAGCAACTTAGACACGCCGCTTACCCCGTCCGTTAAGGGAAGCCGGGCCCTTTCCGCATATCTGTTGGAGGTGACGGAGGAGATGCTTCAGGAAGAGCGGGACCAGATCTTAAGCGCGGGCAAGGAAGACATCCGGGCGCTCTCCAGGCTGGTCCGGGCCGTCTTAGATACGGGGAGCTTCTGCGTGGTGGGAAACGAGGACAAGATCGAGGCCGGCCGGGAGCTGTTCGGGGAGGTGAAAAACCTTTCGAGAGGCATAGGGTGAACCTGTTTTCTTCCGCTGTGCATTATTTTTTCCTGGTTTTATAAAAATAGAAGGGTACTTCCACCAGAAGCATGGCGCTCCAGCCGATGGCACAGGCTATGGCAATTCCTGCGATACCCAGCCGGGGCGCCAGTATCCAGGAAGCGGCCACCCGCAGGCTGGTCTGGATAAAGGTACACAGAAGGGTCGTTTTCATCATGCCCATGCCCCGGAAGAAGCCCTGAAAACCGTTGGTAAAGGCCGGATAAAGGTAGAACAGCGCCATCAGGGCCAGATACCGGCTTCCCTGAGCCACGATTTTTTCGGCTCCTTCCCCGGTTACAAACCATCCGACGATGTGCTTTCTGAGGAACAGCACCACGATGCAGATACACGCCCAGTACCCGAATTCCAGAATCAGGCCCCGGCCAAAGCCTCTGCGCGTCCGGTCTTCTTTCCCAGCGCCCCGGTTCTGGGCGACAAAGGTGGTGATCCCATGGGAGATGCTCTGTTCCGGCATGCAGGCAAAATCGTCTACCCGGCCGACTGCGTTGAAGGCGGCAATCACATCCAGGCCAAGCCCGTTGACGGCTCCCTGGATCAGCAGTTTCCCTACCGGCTGGCAGGATTGCTGCAACGCGGTCACGGAGCCGTACTGCAGGGTGGTTTTCAGCAGGCCTTTGTCGACCTTAAACTCTCCCCGCCGCAACTGCAGCAGAGGAACGCGATGGTATACATACCAGACGGAAAGGCCAGCGGACACGGCTTCGGCCACGACGGTGGTTACGGCGGAGCAGACGATGCCGAAGCCTAACAGGCCGATAAAAACCAGATCCAGCAGCCCGTTCAGAAGAGAGGAGAACATTAAAAATTTTAAAGGAGTTTTGGAGTCTCCCACGCTTTTCAGGGCAGATGCCAGCGCGTTGTAAAAATATGTAAAAGGCGCCCCCAGAAAGATAATCCGCAGATACCGGGACGTCATTTCCAGCAATTCCTCCGGCACGCATAAAGCCTGAAGCAGCATCGGCGTTGCCGCAATTCCCACAATAATCACGGCCAGGGAAAAGAAGAATCCAAATAAAACGGCCGTGGACATTTCTTTTTTCAAATTATCATATTCTTTAGCTCCATAGAATCCGCTCATCAATACGCCGGCTCCCATACAGATGCCGGATATTCCCAAAATCACCAGATTCATCACCGGCCCCGCCATTCCTTCCGCAGCCAGCGCCTCCCTTCCGATAAAGCGGCCGGCTATCATGGAGTCTACGGCATGATAAGTAAGCTGGAATACATTGCCCAGCACCAGGGGAACCGAATATTGTAGCAAATGCCTGGTGATACTGCCTTCTGTCATATCTGTTGCTGCCATGTCCTGTTTTATCCTTTTTTGCATTTTTTTGGTATCCATTATACTATAAAAAGCCGGTTCGGGGAAGGCGTCCGGACGTGCTTTTTTGCGGGTTTTATGTTATTGTTTACGGGAGGGGTCCACAGGACTTTGCCCGGGCCGTTACCGGTTTGTCTTACAGACAGCGGCAAATTTATGGGGAGTTTTGTCGAAAAGTGGAAAAAAATTTTGGAATTTCGGTTCTTAAAGATTAAAAAAACATATTTTTTACAGGAAAGTGGGAGAAATGCGGTTAAAATTTTGCTATTTTTGGGAATATGTGGTATACTACACCTATAAGGAACTTAAGAACAGACAAATATCGAAGACAAGACCGAGGACAGAAAATCATGAAAAGGATAGGGAGACTGTTTCTTCTGTGCCTGACGCTTCTGGCCGTCATCCTTGCCGGGTGCGGGAGGCTGGATGAGATGAACCGGCTTTCCACCACTCCGGCGCCTGTGGTAGTCGAACAGGGGGAGACCGTGGAGGAAGAGACAGGGCAGGGAGACAGCGAGACAGAGCCGGAGCTGCAGATCGGGGAGATCGTCATTGATACGGAGCAGGAGCGGATGCCGGTAAAAGTAAAAGGAATTTATATTTCTGCCTACGTGGCAGGCACGCCTAACATGGTGGACAGCCTGCTGGAGCAGATCGAGCAGACAGAGATCAATACCCTGGTGATCGACCTGAAGGATGATTTCGGGCGGGTGGCCTGTGAGATGGATTCCCCGCTGGTAAAGGAGATCGGTTCCGTGAAGGTTCATATCCGGGATATGGAGGGGCTGATGGAGAAGCTCCGGGAGAGGAATATCTATACCATCGCCCGGATTCCGGCTTTTCGGGACTCCCATCTTGGAAGGGCGCGCCCGGAATGGTGCGTCAAGTACCCGGACGGCTCCTTATTTACGGACAGGGACGGAAATACCTGGGTGAATCCTTATAAGGAAGAGGCGTGGGACTATCTGGTGGAGATCGGGATCCAGGCAAAGAAGCTGGGGTTCCAGGAAGTGCAGTTTGACTATCTCCGGTTTTGCACGGAGACATCCATGAAGGATGTGGTATTTGACGAGGCGGACACCAGGGGACGTTCCCGGACAGACGTAATCTGTGAGTTTATGGAGTATGCTTACAGGAAGCTGAAGGCCAAGGGGCTGTTTGTGTCCGCGGACGTATACGGGTCTATCATTAACAGCAGTGTGAATGCCAACGCGGTAGGGCAGATCTATGGGGAACTGGCAAAGCATGTGGACTATATCAGCCCCATGATTTATCCTTCTCATTACGGGGACGGGTATTACGGGATTGATTATCCGGATACCCATCCTTACAAGGTGATTACCGCGGCGCTTCAGGATTCCCGCCGGGAGCTGTACTTTGCCAGGGAGGGGCAGGAACACATGGCTGTGGTCAGGCCCTGGCTTCAGGATTTTACGGCTTCCTGGCTGAAGCATTATATTCCCTATGGCCCGGATCAGGTCAGGGAACAGATTCAGGCCACTTATGACGCAGGGTATGACGAGTGGCTTTTGTGGGACGCCTCCTGCCGGTATGACTGGAGCGGGCTTTTGTCGCCGGAGGATGCGAGGGCGGAGGCAGACTGGATCGCCCAGTCACGGGCGGCCTTGCCGGAAAGTGAATTCACGCCGGAGCCGGCCGCCGCTGCGCCTACCCAGACGGCGGTGCCGTCGGACGGAGTGAGGATCCCTGAGACCAAGGGAGGAGCGGTGCCTACCGGTTCGGCAGGGCCTACGGTGGGCGCTTATGTGGGAGATGGATGAGGTTTATGGAAGAATACGGGAAGACGGATGAAAGGAAGGCGCCGATGGAGAGAAAGGTCTGTCCGGGAGAGATATACCGGCATTTTAAGGGAAAGCTGTACCAGATTGTGGCGGTGGCCAGGCATTCGGAGACAGGAGAGGCTATGGTGGTGTACCAGGCGCTTTACGGGGATTTCGGAGTGTATGTCAGGCCTTTTGACATGTTTGTCGGCCCGGTGGACCGGGAAAAATATCCGGATGCCACGCAGCAGTACCGGTTTGAGAGGGCGGTAACAGAAGGAGAGAAGGCACAGGACGGTTTTGTCGGCAGCGTGGAGATACGGGAGGAGGGGGAGGAAGAGCCAAACCCGGCGTTGATGGAATTTTTGGAGGCCAGAGGCGCGCAGGAGCGGATGGAGTGCCTGCGCAAGAACAAGGGCGTTTTGACACAGGCGGATCTGGAAAGCATTTACGTGGTTCTGGATATGAAACCTCAAAGGGGGACGATTGCGGAACAGATTGACGGAGTGCAGAGCTTTCTGGGGATGCAGAAGCACTATGAAGGGGCGAGGCTGCGCTGAAGGCCCCATTGCGGGACGGATAAGAGACAGATAAGGCAGGGCCGCGATGAGAGCGGTTTGGGAAGGGACAAAGGATATGAGGGATACCGGAAAGGGGAAGAGGCTGTGTTTGATATTGAGGAGGAATTAAAAAAGCTGCCTGCCCAGCCAGGGGTCTATCTTATGCATGACAAGAGGGACGAGATTATTTATGTGGGAAAGGCCATCAGCCTGAAAAACCGGGTGAGACAGTATTTCCAGAGCAGCCGTAATAAGACGGCAAAGATTGAGCAGATGGTTTCCCGCATAGCCAGATTTGAGTATATCGTCACGGACTCGGAACTGGAAGCCCTGGTGCTTGAGTGCAACCTGATTAAGGAACATCGTCCCCGGTACAATACCATGCTGAAGGACGATAAGGCATATCCGTACATTAAGGTGACGGTGGCGGAGGATTTTCCGAGGGTTCTGGTTGCGCGTACCATGAAGAAGGATAAAAATAAGTATTTTGGCCCATATACCAGCGCGGGGGCAGTGAAGGATACCATCGACCTGATCCATAAGATATACAAGATCCGGACGTGCAGCCGGGTCCTGCCCCGGGATGTGGGAAAGGAGAGGCCCTGCCTCAATTATCACATTAAACAGTGCGGGGCCCCCTGCCAGGGGTATGTGGGGCGGGACGCCTACCGGGAGAATATTGACCAGGTGCTTGATTTTTTAAACGGGCATTATGATAAGGTGCTTTCCCTTTTGGAAGAGAAGATGACGGCGGCTTCCCGGGAGATGGATTTTGAAAAGGCTATTGAGTACCGGGAACTGCTTTCCAGTGTGAAAAAGGTGGCGCAGAAGCAGAAAATCACCAGCAGCAGCACACAGGACCGGGATATTATCGCTTTGGCAAGAGACGAGGAGGATGCGGTAGTACAGGTGTTTTTTGTGCGGGAGGGCAAGCTTATCGGGCGGGAGCATTTTCATATGGCAGCGGCCACGGCGGAAGATACGGGACAGATTCTCTCCGGTTTTATAAAGCAGTTTTACGCGGGAACTCCTTTCCTGCCCAAGGAATTGTGGGTCCAGACAGAGCCGGAGGATTCGGAGATTATCTGCCGCTGGCTCAGTGCCAGAAAAGGCCAGAAGGTTCACGTGATTGTGCCGAAGAAGGGGGAGAAGGAGCGTCTGGTGGAACTGGCGGAAAAGAACGCTGCCCTGGTGCTTTCCCAGGATAAGGAAAAGATTAAGAGGGAGGAGCTTCGGACGATCGGGGCCATGAACCAGGTGGCCGGATGGCTGGGCATGGACAGGGTGCGCCGGGTGGAAGCTTTTGATATTTCCAATATCTCCGGGTACGAATCCGTGGGCTCCATGGTAGTGTACGAGGACGGGAAGCCCAAGAGGAATGATTACCGGAAGTTTAAGATACGGACCGTCACCGGCGCAAACGACTATGCGTCTATGAGGGAAGTGCTGACGCGGCGGTTTTCCCATGGCCTGGAGGAGAAAAGCAGGCTGAGGGAGACAGGGGTGGAGGAGGAATTTGGAAGTTTTACCCGGTTTCCTGACCTTTTAATGATGGACGGGGGGAAGGGACAGGTAAATATCGCCCTGGACGTGATGAAGGAGCTGGGGCTTTCCATTCCGGTCTGCGGGATGGTAAAGGACGATAACCACCGGACCCGCGGCCTCTACTATCAGAATGTGGAGATTCCCGTTGACCGGCACTCGGAAGGGTTCCGGCTGATCACCAGGATCCAGGATGAAGCCCACCGGTTTGCCATAGAGTACCACCGGAGCCTGCGGGGAAAGGACCAGGTCAAGTCGGTCCTGGATGACATTCCGGGTATCGGCGATACCAGGAGAAAGGCTCTGATGAGACATTTTAAATCCCTGGAGGCCATAAGGGACGCAGAGGTGGAAGAGCTTTTAAAGGCGCCGGGGATGAACCGGGCGGCGGCGGAGAGCGTGTACGGATTTTTCAGGAAAGAAGCAGGGCCCTGATGGCAGACCGGGAAGGCCCTGCTTTTTTGCCGCGGATCTTTCGGGGCATGTTTGAAGAACCGCCCTGTCACCAGAAAACAAAGTTTGGTAATGAATCATAATGACAATTATTGCCGAATGTGTTAGTATGATAGAGAGAAGGCAGGCAAAACGGATACGAAGACATCCGTTAGCCGGGACATGGCAAAAAAGGCGGATGCAGGCGGAACGGCATAAGGACAATTACGAATAAACAACGGGGAACAATGAATAATATACTGCAGGAAGAACAGCAGAGGAAAAAGAATAAAGGAGCCGGATTATGTATGGAGTTACGATAACGGAACTGATTCAGAAAATGGAGCTGCGCAATATTATCCCGGAGATCGATACGGACAAGGTAGTGTTGTCCCATCCGGATGTGAACCGCCCGGCGCTGCAGCTCGCAGGTTTTTTCGACCATTTTGATAAAGAGCGGGTTCAGATCATCGGGTTTGTGGAACATGAGTATATTAAGACCTTGAGCAGAGACCGGAAGGTGCAGGTGTATGAGAAGCTTCTGTCCTGTGAGATTCCCTGCCTGGTGTACAGCCGCAGCCAGATGCCGGATGAGGATATGCAGGATCTGTGCCGTCATTATCAGGTACCCTGTATGGTTTCCGACAAGACCACATCCGATCTGATGGCCGAGATAATCCGCTGGCTGAACGTAAAGCTGGCTCCCTGCATCAGTATCCATGGAGTTTTGGTGGACGTGTTCGGCGAAGGCGTTCTGATCATGGGGGAGAGCGGGATCGGCAAAAGCGAAGCGGCCCTGGAGCTTATCAAGCGGGGACACCGTCTGGTGACGGACGATGTGGTGGAGATCCGCCGGGTCAGCGATGATACCCTCATCGGCAGCGCACCGGATATTACCAAGCATTTCATTGAACTGAGAGGTATCGGGATCATTGATGTGAAAGCCCTGTTCGGGGTGGAAAGCGTGAAGGAGACCCAGTCGATCAATATGGTGATCAAGCTGGAAGACTGGAACCGGGATAAGGAGTATGACCGGCTGGGCATGGAAGACCAGTATACGGAGTTTTTGGGGAACCGGGTGGTTTGCCACAATATCCCCATCCGCCCGGGACGGAACCTTGCCATTATCGTGGAATCGGCAGCAGTAAATTTCCGCCAGAAAAAGATGGGATACAACGCGGCGCGGGAACTGTACAACCGGGTGCAGGCAAATCTGGGGCGGGCTTCTGAGTAACGGAGGATCGGATGAGTGATTTTCTTCAGATGTTAGGTCAGGTTCTGAGGGCGGAGCAGATCCGCGTCCATGAGCCTATGAGCCGCCATACTACCTTTCGGGTTGGCGGGCCGGCCGATTATTATGTGGAGCCGGAGACAAAGGAGGAGCTTGCGGCCGTGCTGGCATTGTGCCGGCGGCAGAAGATACCTTATTATATGCTGGGAAACGGCAGCAACCTTTTAGTAGGCGATAAGGGCTACAGGGGAGCCATGGTGGCCCTCCCTAAGGCGTGGGCGCAGGTAAGGGCAGAGGGATGCCGGATTCATGCCGGCGCGGGCGCTCTTTTGGCGTCGGCGGCAAAGCTTGCCCTTAAAGAATCCCTGACAGGGATGGAATTTGCCTCAGGGATTCCCGGCACCGTAGGCGGGGCCGTGGTGATGAATGCCGGCGCGTATGGTTCTGAGCTGGCCGATATTCTGGCCTCTGTGGCCGTCATGACCCCGGAAGGGCAGGTACATAGGCTCAAGGCAAAGGAGCTGGAGCTTGGGTATCGGGCCAGTTGCATCGGCCGCAGAGGGCTGGTGGTGCTGGAAGCCGAGTTTGCCCTGGCCCCCGGGGACGCAGGGCAGATCCGGGAGCGCATGGAGGAGCTTGCGGCCAGGAGAAAGGAAAAACAGCCTTTGGAGTATCCCAGCGCCGGAAGCACTTTTAAGCGTCCTCCGGGACATTTTGCCGGGAAGCTGATCCAGGAGGCAGGGCTTCGTGGATTTTCCGTAGGCGGCGCCCAGGTGTCCCAAAAGCATTGCGGGTTTGTGATCAACCGGGGGGAGGCAGACGCGGCGGATATACTGAAGCTCTGCCGGGAGGTGCAAAAGAGGGTCCTTGAGCATTCAGGGGTAGAACTGGAGCTGGAGGTGAAAGTACTGGGAGAGTTTTAAACGGGAGGAAAGATACGTGAAGCTGGTGATTGTGACAGGGATGTCAGGGGCAGGGAAAACCATTGCCCTGAAGATGTTGGAGGACTTGGGATTTTATTGTGTGGATAATCTGCCTATTCCGCTTATGGAGCCGTTTGCCCAGCTTGCCGTGCAGAAGCCGGTAAACCATGAACGGGTGGCCTTGGGGATTGATATCCGCAGCGGGAAAGAACTGCCTCAGCTTCTCCATGTGCTGGAAGACTGGAAACAGAATGACATGCCGTACCAGATCCTGTTTTTGGACGCAAAAGACGAGACGTTGGTTAAGCGCTACAAGGAAACAAGACGTTCCCATCCCCTGTCAGGCCGGGGACGGGTGGATGTGGGGATCCGCCAGGAGCGGGAAAGGCTGGGATTTTTAAAGCAGGAGGCGGATTTTATCATTGATACCAGCAAGCTTTTGACAAGGGAGCTGAGGCAGGAGTTGGAAAAGATCTTCATGGGAGACAAGGATTACGGCAATCTTTTCATAACCGTCCTGTCTTTCGGTTTTAAGTATGGGATCCCGTCGGACGCGGATCTGGTGTTTGACGTGCGTTTTCTTCCCAATCCCTACTATGTGGAGAACCTGAGGCAGCACACGGGGCAGGAAGAGGAGGTCCAGGCATACGTCCGTCAGGGAGGGACAGCCGATACCTTTATGAAGAAGCTTTATGACATGCTGGAATTTCTCATTCCCAATTACGTGTTAGAGGGCAAGAACCAGCTTGTGATCGGGGTGGGCTGCACGGGAGGCAAACACCGGTCCGTGACTGTGGCAGGGGCGCTTTACCAATATCTGAGCCACCATGAGGAGTTCGGGCTGAAGCTTGAGCACAGGGATATAGACAAGGACAGGGATGAAAAATGTCATTTTCTTCAAGTGTAAAAGAGGAGCTTTCCAGGCAGCTTAGTCCGGCAAGGCACTGTCAGATCGCGGAGATTGCCGCTATTATCAGCCTTTGCGGGCGGATTCAGATTTCGGAGCATGACAGGTTCTGCATAAAAATCCATACGGAAAATTCGGCTGTTGCAAGAAAGTACTTTACATTATTGAAAAAAACATTTAATATAAATACGGATGTTTCAATCCGTCAGGGAATGAGAGTCCGGACGAGCCGAACCTACACCGTGGGGATCCGAAGGCATGAGGACGCGCTTCGGGTTCTGCGTGCTTCCAAGCTTTTGGACCAGCATGGGGAGGCTCCGGAGGATTTATTTCCGGCGAGTAATGTGGTCATTCAGCAGAACTGCTGCAGGCGCGCCTTTATCCGGGGAGCGTTTTTGGCAGCAGGTTCGATCAGTGACCCGGAGAGATTTTATCATTTTGAAATTGCCTGTGCCACAGAAGGCAAGGCGGTGCAGCTGCAAGGGCTGATCCGTTCCTTTGGTCTGGATGCACGCATCATACAGAGAAAAAAGTATCATGTGGTGTATATCAAGGAGGGCAGCCAGATTGTAGATATCCTGAACGTGATGGAGGCGCCGGTCTCCCTGATGGAACTGGAGAATATCCGGATTCTCAAGGAAATGCGGGGGAGCGTCAACCGGCAGGTGAACTGTGAGACGGCGAATATCAACAAGACGGTATCCGCGGCAGTCAGGCAGGTGGAAGATATCACCTTGATCAGGGACAGGACAGGTTTTGAGGGATTGCCGGAAAATCTGCGTCAGATCGCGCGGCTTCGCCTGGCAAGACCAGAGGCAACATTGAAAGAGCTTGGGGAAGCCCTTGACCCGCCAGTGGGAAAGTCCGGGGTGAATCACCGTCTGCGCAGGCTTAGCAGCATGGCGGAGAAACTTCGGGACGGCAGACCAGGTACAGAGGCGTGAGGATACGCCTAAAGAAATGAGGAGGATTATTATGTTAAAAAAGACCATCACCATCGGACTTTCATCCGGGCTTGAAGCCAGACCGATAGCAATGCTGGTGCAGATTGCCAGCCAGTATGAGAGCGTGATCTATGTGGAGAGCCAGAACGCCCGTGTCAACGCAAAAAGTATCATGGGCATGATGACTCTCGGCATGGGGACTGGTGAGCAGCTAACGATTTCAGCGGATGGCGCCGATGAAACGGCTGCTATGGAGGGGATTGAGAATTATCTGTTGGGTACGGCTTGACGGCTCGTCCTGCCAGGGGTGTTTGGCAGTTTTGGGGGATGACAACGTCTGTAAATATAGGAATGGGGCAGCTTTGCGGCTTTTCGTAAGAGAGGCAGGAGGCTGTCCTGTTTTTTGTTTCACGGAGGCTGCCTCTGTTACTATTCACAGTGCAGCCGTGAACAGTAACCTGCGTCTGCCGATGGACGGCGGCATGAAAATCTGCTTCTTGTATTTATAAGGCAAATGCCATATAATGTACCATAGGATTTTAAAAGTGCAAATTTAATCCCATTCACAACTTCAAACAAAACAGGGAAAGGAATGCCTTATGGAAAAAATAACAAGCTTTACCATCAACCATTTAAAACTTCTTCCGGGAGTCTATGTATCCCGGAAAGATAAGGCCGGAGACCATGTTGTCACCACCTTTGATATCCGGATGACACGGCCCAATTTTGAGCCGGTCATGAATACGGCGGAAGTCCATACCTTAGAGCATTTAGGCGCGACTTATCTGCGGAACCGGGAAGATTATTCCGGCCAGGTATTGTATTTCGGCCCCATGGGCTGCCGGACAGGCTTTTATCTGCTGCTGGCAGGGGACTATGAGTCAAAGGACATTGTGCCTCTGATGGTGGATATGTTTACCTTCATCCGTGATTTTGAAGGGGATGTGCCGGGGGCGGCAGCACGGGACTGCGGCAATTATCTGGACATGAACCTGCCCATGACGAAATATCTGGCAGGGCGTTTCCTGGAGGGCACGCTGCTTCAGATTGACGATGCGAGGCTCAATTATCCGGAGGACTGAGATTTTTTGCAGGAGGAAATACCGTAATGCATGATGATATTTATCAGATGTATCTGGAGGAGGTAAAGAGGATCCCCGTCTGCACCTGTGAAGAGGAGAGGGAGCTGCTTGCGCGTGTCCGGGCAGGCAATAAGGCGGCGCGGGAAAGGCTTTTGGAAGGAACGCTCCGCTATGTGCTGGAGCTGGCAGGAAAGTACCGGGGGCGGGGGCTTGCGGCCGGGGATCTGGTCCAGGAGGCCAATATGGCGCTGCTTCTGGCCCTGGAAGGATATGAAGGCGGAGATTTCAGGGAGCAGATAAAAGCACTGGCATCCGAACGGCTGGAAGCGGCCATTGAGGCACAAAAACGGGAAAAGCAGGCGGAAGAAGAAGTGGCGGCCAGAGTCAACGTCCTGAAAGATATTTCCAAGATGATGGCAGAGGAGCTGGGCAGGGAGGCCACGGTGGAGGAACTTGCCGAAAAGATGAAGATGACCCGGGAGGAGATCAAGGATATTATGAAGGTGACTCTGGATGCCATGAGCGTCAGTCCGGATGTGGAGTTCTAGAATTTTGCGGAAGACGAGAAAAGCCAAGGGAGGGATGTAAGGTGGAATATACCTATAAGTTTGGATTTATCGGAGCGGGAAATATGGGATTCGCCATCATGAAAGGGCTTGTGAGGACGTTTGAGCCGGGACAGGTTGCTTTTTATGAAAAAAATCAAAAAAGGGCAGAAGACGTTGCGGCTGCCACAGGGGCGAAGGCGGCAAAAAGCGGGGCCATCCTGGCGGCTTCCTCGGAATACGTGATCCTGGCAGTGAAGCCCCAGCAGCTAAGGGCGGCGGCAGAGGAGATAAGGAACGGGATCTCCGGCAGGCAGATCTTGATTTCTATTGTCCCGGGAGTCACGATCCATGATTTGAAGGGAATTTTTGGACAGGACTGCAGGGTGGTCCGTGCCATGCCGAATACTCCCGCCCTGGTAGGGGAAGGGATGAGCGGGGTCTGCTATGAGGAGACGTTGTTTTCGGAGGAGGAAAGGGAGACAATCCGGCGTTTCTTTGAATCTTTCGGGAAGATGGCTCTGGTGGAAGAAAAGCTGATCAACGCAGTAGTCTGTGTCAGCGGCAGTTCCCCTGCCTATGTGTATATGTTTTTGGAGGCATTGGCGGACAGCGGGGTGAAATACGGGCTTTCCAGGGACCTGGCCTATGAGATGGCGGCCCAGGCCGTGCTTGGAAGTGCAAAGATGATGCTGGAGACTAAGGAGCATCCCGGCAGGCTGAAAGACCAGGTGTGCTCTCCCGGGGGTACTACGATTGCGGCAGTGGCGGCTCTGGAGGAACACGGGCTGCGCAACGCGGTGATGAAGGGCTGTGACGCATGTTACGGAAAGTGTGAAAATATCAGATAAGAGAGGCACGGCCGCGGGCAGAGACAGCAGAAGGCCGGGAAAGGAAGGAATAAAGCTATGGGAAAAGAAGAAAACAGGGATCAGGAAAAGAAGGCGGTTATTGAACCTGTAATCCGTCTTGACCGTCAGTTAAAGTATACAGGCACGATCCTGAAATTATACGAGGATACGGTGATTGCCAACGGCCATGAAGCCCGCTGGGATTTTATCCATCATGACGGGGCGGCGGCCGTGATTCCGGTGACGGACGATGGAAAGATCCTGATGGTACGTCAGTACCGCAATGCGCTGAACAGGGAGACACTGGAGATTCCGGCAGGAAAAAGGGATGACCCGGAAGAACCGACCATTAACTGCGCTTATCGGGAGCTTGAGGAGGAGACCGGCTACCGCTGTGAGAAATTGGAGTATCTGATGAGCATGAACACCACCGTGGCATTCTGCGATGAGTTCATTGATATTTATGTGGCAAGAAACCTGATTCCCTCCCATCAGCATCTGGATGAGGATGAAGTGATCTATGTGGAGGAATGGGCCATAGAGGATTTGGAGGAGCTGATTTATTCGGGAAAGATGACGGACGCGAAGACAGCCGCGGCAATACTTGCTTATGACAGGAAATACCTGAAGTAAGGCTCTTCTTATATCCGCAAAAAGTCATAGGATTGTCTGTCAGCGCGTAAACTGAAGAAAGCGTATAGAAAAGCGGTGGCAGGCATGAGAAAAAGAAACCAGGGGGTGTATCTGCTTTTTTGGATCGGCCTGGGGATGGCGGCGGCGACCATAGGGGCCAACAGGATGTTTGCTTCCGGCCTGGTGGATTACCGCCTGCTGTATGAGTATCTGCAGGAAGGATGGCGGAACACGGCGGCAGGAGACTGGAAAAGCGTGTGCCGGATTTTACTGGTCCGGGTGGCCGAGACGGCTGTCATTGAGCTGCTGTGCAGAAGCCGTTTTCACCGGCTGTCAGTCCCTCTGCTTTTGATATGGGCAGGATGCGGCATAGGGATGTCTTTGGTGCTTATGACATGGCATCAGGGTTTTTGGGGACTGTTTGTGTTCCTGGCATCGATTTTTCCTCATCAGCTTTTTTACGGTACGGCATGGGGAATCCTGCTGATTAAATGCCTGTCAGGGTATGAGGCCCGCAGGCGCCGGTTCTGGGGTGCGGTGACGGCCCTGCTGCTTTTTGGAATTTTGCTGGAAGTCCATGTGAATGCAAAGATGCTTTCGTTTTTTTCTTTTTGCGGGTGAAGAGGGGGAGCGCGGGCAGGTTATGTATGGGAGCCAGGCTGCTTTCCTGGCAGGCGTGGCAGCGGCGGAAATTTATGTTTGATTTTTCGGGAAAATAAAGATATAATAAACAACACTTGGCATTTCGGGTATTATTGCTGAAGGGACAGGGTATGACGGAGGAGATTGAGGCTTTTATAGAATATTTGGAAACGGTTAAAGGAGCATCGAAAAATACGGTGGTTTCTTATCGCAGGGATTTGCTGCAGCTTGCGGATTATCTGGAAAAACAGGGGATCCGGGACCTTTCCAGAGTCACGCAGACCAGCCTGAATTCTTATGTGCTGGCCTTAGAGGGCAGCAAAAAGGCGGCGTCTACGATTTCCCGTATGATCGCGTCTGTAAAGGGATTTTTTTCTTATGAGGCCGGAAAGGGGAAGGTGAAGACGGACCCTTCCGGCGGGTTAAAGGCCCCAAAGGCGGAGAAAAAGGCGCCGGTCATTTTGACAGTGGAAGAGGTAGGGCGTTTTCTGAGCCAGCCAGACGGGGACACGCCAAAGGAGATCCGGGATAAGGCAATGCTGGAACTTTTGTATGCTACGGGAATCCGGGTGTCAGAGCTTGTAGGCCTTAAGCTGGAGGATGTGAATGTACCCATCGGCTTTCTTACCTGCAGGGACGGGCAGAGGGAGCGGACGGTTCCCTTCGGGAAAAATGCCGGCCTCGCCCTGCGTCATTACCTGGAGCATGCGAGGGAGGCGCTGCTAAAGGGCAGGGAATCTTCCTGGCTGTTTACCAACTGCAACGGGGAGCCTATGTCGCGTCAGGGTTTTTGGAAGATCGTAAAGGACTATGGCAGGAAAGCGGGAATCGTGACGGATATTACTCCCCACAGCCTCCGCCATTCTTTTGCCGTGCATCTGATCAGCGGCGGGGCTGACCTGCATACGGTCAGTTCCATGCTGGGGCATGCGGATTTTGCCACTGCCCAGATGTATATGGAATGTATGAAAAAGGAAGCATTGCGTGCGGCGTATTCCGGGGCGCGTTCAGAGGAATAATACATGGGAAAATCATTATACATAGCGGAGAAGCCCAGCGTGGCCCAGCAGTTTGCGGCGGCTCTTAAGATTGCGGGCAGAAGGGCGGACGGTTACATAGAATCAGACACGGCAATTGTTACCTGGTGCGTGGGGCATCTGATCACCATGAGCTATCCGGAAAGTTATAATCCGGCCTATAAGAGATGGAGCCTGGAGACGCTGCCGTTTCTTCCCAAAGAATTTAAGTATCAGGTCATAGAGAATGTGTCAAAGCAGTTTGGCATTGTTAAAGGGCTTCTGAACCGGAAGGATGTGGACACCATCTATATCTGTACGGACTCGGGAAGGGAAGGGGAATATATATACCGGCTTGTCGCCCAGATGGCGGGAGTGGACGGGAAAAAGCACAAGCGGGTCTGGATTGATTCTCAGACAGAGGAGGAAATCCTGCGGGGAATCAAAAATGCCAGAGATTGGAAGGATTATGACAACCTGGCGGCGTCCGCCTACCTCCGGGCAAAAGAGGATTATCTGATGGGAATTAATTTTTCCCGTCTTCTGACTTTAAAGTACGGGCCGTCTGTTTCCCGTTACATGAAGACAGAGCGGACCGTCCTGTCCGTGGGCCGGGTGATGACCTGTGTGCTCGGGATGGTGGTGCGCCGGGAGAGGGAGAACCGTGATTTTGTCAAGACGCCCTTTTACCGGGTGATCGGAGGATTTCAGTCCGCGGGTATGGATTTTGACGGAGAATGGCGCAGCGCGGAGGGCTCCCGGTATTTTCAGTCGCCTTATCTGTACAAGGATAACGGATTTAAGGAGAAAAAATACGCGGAAGAATTGATTACGGCCCTGCAGAAAAACGTTCCTTTGACGGCAGTCCTTAAAAAGATGGAGAAGAAGAAAGAAACAAAGAATCCGCCTCTTCTCTACAATCTGGCGGAGCTGCAGAACGACTGCTCCAGGCTTTTTAAAATCAGCCCGGATGAGACCCTGCGGATCGCCCAGGAATTGTATGAAAAAAAGCTGGTCACGTATCCTCGTACAGATGCCAGGGTTCTATCTACGGCCGTGGCGAAGGAGATTTATAAAAATATCGGAGGGCTCCGGAATTTTGGGCCGGTTCAGCCATATGCAGAGGAGATTATGGCCCGGAAAGCTTTTCAAAATATCGGAAAGAGCCGTTATGTCAATGATAAACAGATTACGGACCATTATGCCATTATCCCTACGGGACAGGGATTCGGAGCCTTGAGGAGCCTGGCGCCTCTGGCCGTAAAAGTGTATGAGCGGATTGCGAGGCGTTTTCTCTCTGTTTTTTATCCTGCTGCCGTGTATCAGCGATACATGCTGGAACTGGAGGCGGACCGGGAGCATTTTTTTGCCGGTTTCAAGGTCCTGGCGGAGCAGGGATACCTGAAGGTGGCAGACGTATCCCAGGCTGGGAAGCAGAATGCGGCTTTGGCGGAAAAGGGCAGGGAGGACAAAGGGAAAGACGATCCGAAAAAGACCGGCCAGGAAAGGGAGGAATCGGAGCTGAACCGGAAGAACCAGGAAAATCCGGCATTTATCGCCATGTTAAATACCTTGAGAAAGGGAAGTATTCTGCCCCTGAAGAGCCTGACCATCAAAGAAGGGGAAACTTCGCCGCCTAAACGTTATTCTTCCGGTTCCATGATTCTGGCCATGGAAAATGCAGGGCAGCTTATTGAAGACGAGGAACTGCGGGCGCAGATCAAGGGAAGCGGGATCGGAACCAGCGCCACCCGGGCGGAGATCCTGAAAAAACTGGTAAACATCGGATACCTGTCTTTAAATGGCAAGACCCAGATCATTACGCCGACTTTGCTGGGAGAGCTGATTTTTGAAGTGGTAAACGGGTCGATCCGTCAGCTTTTGAATCCGGAACTGACGGCAAGCTGGGAAAAAGGGCTGGCCTATGTGGCGGAGGGAACCATCACGCCGGAGGAATATATGCAGAAGCTGGAACATTTTGTGGCGGGGCGCACCTATGGGGTGTTAAGGCTGAATAATCAGAGCCAGCTTCAGGAATGTTTTGAGAAGGCGGGGAAAAACTATAAGGGAAAGTAACAGGAAAGGAAGAAGATTATGAAAAAGAATGAGATGAAAATCACGGAGCTGTACAGTTTGGAGAATACCATGGCAAAGCCTCTACTGGAAGAGTATGAGTATCCGTGGGAGGTTCTGCCCCATATCGGAGAATTTATAAAGGAGCTGGGGGCAAAGCTTCCGAAAAAGGAGTATGATTGTCCGGCGAATGGGATGTGGATCCACAAGACCGCCAAAATCGCGCCTACGGCGGGGATTATCGGCCCGGTTATCATCGGCCCGGCGGCGGAGATCCGGCATTGTGCCTATATCCGTGGGAAGGTGATTGTCGGGGCCGGAGCCGTGGTGGGCAACTCTACGGAGCTTAAAAACGTGATCTTGTTTGACCAGGTGCAGGTGCCTCATTATAATTATGTGGGAGATTCGATTTTGGGATTTAAGGCTCATATGGGAGCTGGTTCTATCACTTCCAATGTGAAGTCGGATAAGCAATTGGTAATGGTCCATGGGGAAGACGGGGATATTGAGACCGGAATGAAGAAGTTCGGGGCCATGATCGGTGACGGTGTAGAGGTGGGGTGCGGTTCTGTGCTGAATCCCGGAACGGTGATTGGGAAGAATACTAATATTTATCCTCTTTCCAGTGTGCGCGGGTGCGTGGATAAGAATTCTATTTATAAGAATCAGGGTGAGGTGGCTTTAAAGAGAGAGTCCTGAGAAGATGGGATGCGGCAGGAAGGGCGTTTATAGTTGTTCCGGAAGGTCCGCCCGGCCTGTTACCCATCCCCCGGAAAATGCGCTCCCGCTCCGTGAAGAACGTAGCGGACGCTAAATTCACCGGGAAAACCATCCCGGCTCATTAAGCGCCGACGTTCTTCGAGGGTTTCCCGGGGGATGGGTAACAGGCCGGGCTGTGTTATGGGCAATTCCTGTGGCAGGGGCGGATGCCCTGCCACAGTATGAAGGACAAAAGAAATCAGCGGGTGCCGAAGATCCGGTCGCCGGCATCGCCCAGTCCGGGGCAGATGTAGGCGTTCTCGTTGAGGCAGCGGTCCAGGTGGCCGATGTAGAGCTGGATGTCGGGGTGGGCTTCCTGGAGGCGTTTTACGCCTTCCGGGGCGGCGATGATGGACATAAATTTGATGTTCCGGCCTCCGTGTTGTTTGATGAAGTCCACGGCTGCCACGGCGGAGCCGCCGGTGGCGAGCATCGGGTCGGTGACTACAATGGTCCTCAGCTCAATGGGAGTGGGAAGCTTACAGTAGTATTCGTGGGGTTCATGTGTTTTTTCGTCCCGGTACAGACCGATGTGGCCTACTTTTGCGCTGGGAACCAGGGCGAGGATGCCGTTCACCATGCCAAGGCCTGCCCTGAGGATCGGAACCACTGCCAGTTTTTTGCCGGCGATCATGGGAGTCATACAGGTCTCAATCGGTGTTTCGACTTGGACATCTTCAACAGGAAGGTCCCGGAGGGCCTCATAGCCCATAAGCATGGCGATCTCCTCGATCAGGGAACGGAATTCGTTGGTGCCTGTCTTTTTGTCCCGAAGGATAGAGATCTTGTGCTGGATGAGAGGATGGCTGATAATGGTTACATTTTCCATGATGGTAATCCTTTCTTATGTGGTAGTTTTATGAGAATCCCTATTTGGAATCAGGGGCGTACATAACAATGGCATAGTCCCCAAGGGCATGAGGCACAGGGATGGAAAAGTAGATGACACCCTGATGCTCATAGCTGAAGGACTGGGGGAAGGTTCCCTCAAAGGGAAAGTCAGCTTTTGTAAACATATCTGTATAGGCTTCCAGGCTTGTCTCGTTTTTAACATCCATGAGCTGAGCTTTTAATTCTTCGTCGGCATTATAAAAGGTGCAGTCGCCGGACAGGACATAGCCTGCCATGGTGTAAGGATCGGCAAAATGGTCGAAGCCGATATCCGAGACGTTGGCTACGTCAATGGTATTGCTGTACATGATATTGGTCGGGTAGGCGGCGTCCTTTTTTTTCACGGTACCGGTATAAAGGACCGTGACCCGGTTCCGGTCGGCGGACAGCACTTTGCAGCTTACGTCAAGTGAATCGTCGTTTTCCTGGATATCCCATGCTTCCAATACGGACAAGGCGTTCTTTTTCAGAAGCTCATCAATGGCGGAAGCTTTTTGGGTGTCTTCCATATTAACGATGCCCGGGTAGGTGACAGAGACCTGACCGGAAGAGTAGGTGCTGGTCTCCGTGGAAATGTTTTTCGCCTTGGCGCCGGAATCGGAAGAAGTCTCCGGCGTGGTAGCCTCCGGCCGGGGGGCGGCGGTAGTTTCAGCCTTAGGCGCCATAGTCTCGGCCTCGGTGGTGTGGGTGCTGGTTAAATCGATTTTTTCCGGTGATTTTTTACAGCCGGAAACCAGGACCGCGGCGGAGAGCACGAGGACGCACAGGGAAATATTTCTGCAAAGACGCGGACTTTTCATGTGTTTTATCATCAGTGTTTCCTCCTTTTTGGGGTTTTGTGGGCCGGAAGGGTAAAGAGAAGCCCGGCCAGTATCGGAACTGTTATTTATTATAGCGGATTTGTGGGAAAAAGGATAGTGAAAAATAAGATCTTAAGAAAAAAGCAAGACCCTGGAACCTCCTTCTTCAAGGAATTCCAGGGTCTTTTTGCCCCTGCCAAGGATGCCGGCAGCCGGACTCGAACCGGCACGAGGTTGCCCCCGTCAGATTTTGAGTCTGATGCGTCTGCCATTCCGCCACGCCGGCTTTCTTTCGCAACGGGTATATCATAGCATAAGATGGAGAATTTGGCAAGCGTTTTTTTGGAAGATGGCAAATTTGTGGTGACAATTCAGATGGTTCTTGAACTGTTACGGGGCTTCTGCAGTTTTTGTCTTGCTTTCTGTATAAATAATGATTATACTGTAGTTGCGGCCTGGGTTTTGGCGGCAGAAGACGATAACAATTAAGAGGAGGTGTTTTTTATGGGTGAGAAACTGCTGGCAAAAAATATAGAGAACAATCAGTTAAGGATTCGGTTAGGGGAGCGGATCGACACGGTGAACAGTACCCAGGTGAGGAGCGAGATTGAGGAGGCTGTTGCCGGGGCTTTCGGCGCGGCGCTGGTTCTCGATGCAGAACAGTTAAAGTACATATCCAGTGCGGGATTGAGGATGATGCTGACGCTGCAGAAGCAGAACAAAGACATGCAGGTTATTAATGTCTGCCGGGATGTGTATGATATTTTTGAGATGACAGGTTTTACAAGCCTTTTGAATATCACAAAGGCTTACAGGCAGTATTCGGTGGAGGGGCTTTCCATGATCGGATGGGGAACCTGCGGCAAGGTGTACCGCCTGGATGAAGAAACGATCATCAAAGTGTTTAACCCGGGCTTTGATCTTGACAAGATCACAAAGGAACAGAACAGCGCCAGGACGGCTTTCGTCAACGGGATTGATACGGCCATTTCCTATGATGTGGTGAAGGCAGGGGATTGCTTCGGGATTGTATATGAAATGCTGGAAGCGGACACGATCCGGAGCTGTATGAAGAAGGAGCCGGATAAGCTGGAATATTATATCGGGATCTATGCAGGCTTTATGAAGAATATGCATCATACGCATTTCGGGAAGGACGCGCTGCCGGAAGTGAAAAACAGGTGGATCCCGTGTATCGATTCCATGGGGCGTTTTTTTGACGATTCTGAGAAGGCTCTGGTTAAGAAGATGTTTGAGGATATTCCGGACAGGGATACCTTTATCCACGGGGATTATAACATCGGAAACCTGATGTGCCAGAATGGAAAAGGGATCCTGATCGATATGGGTGACGCCAGCACGGGGCATCCGATTTATGACCTGCTGGGGGTGTATCTTGGCTTCAAGCTGTTTCCGGAGCTTATGCCTCCGGAGGGATGCGTCCAAATGACGGGGTTTGGCAAAGAAGAAAATGACAGGATGTGGGAGGCGTTCTGCAGGGAATATTTTGACA
This sequence comes from uncultured Lachnospiraceae bacterium, assembly GCA_949840805.1. Lineage (GTDB taxonomy): Bacteria > Bacillota > Clostridia > Lachnospirales > Lachnospiraceae > Brotaphodocola. The sequence goes on from CATKXR010000002.1 coordinate 91,508, forward strand.
TCCGTGACGAGGCGGGAAGGAAGGCCATAGAGGAGGAGATCCGGCCCTATTCAGCTTTCCGGGTGCTTCAGGCGGCCCTGACCGTGAATGTGTTCCCAGAAAAAATGCTGGATGCCTGCAGGAAAATCCTGATGGAGGCGGCAGGGAATGATGGCAGAAAAGCTCTGAGCTTTTAGATGGGATCTTGGATAATATGAACAGGAAAAATGATTATATCGTAAAATCCGTATACCGTTCCTTTGTCTTTGTTTCCATCATGACGGCCATTGTGGCCACGGCCGGCATGATGATCGACAATGTGGTGGTAGGGCAGTTTTTAGGGACAGAGTGCTTAAGCGCCATGGGTCTGGTAAGCCCGGTGAGCCTTGTCTTTTCCGCGGTGGGCAATATCAGCTCCAGCGGGGGAGCCACCATGGCGGCCAGAGAATTGGGGCGGGGCAATAAGGAAAAAGTGTGCAGCATTTTTTCCGTTACCATGTTGTATACCCTCGTGACAGGAGGGATCCTGACGATCGGGGGATGGATATTCGCGCCGCAGATTGCGGTGTGGCTGGGGGCAAAGGGAGATGTAGTCCGGCCCACCATCGATTATCTGAGGGGATTTTTCCTGGGAGCCATACCGACGATCATGATGCCTGCGGTGATGGGATTTGTAAAAATGGACGGTTCTCCCAGCCTGCCGCTTTTGTCCATGGGCGTTATGTCTGCTTTAGATGTAGTGCTTGACCTGATGATGGCCCTTGTCTTTAAAAAGGGAATGTTCGGCATGGCTCTCGCGACAACGCTCAGTTATTTTGCGGCGGTTGCAGTGGGATTTATCCATTTTACGCGAAGCTACAATTCTCTTAGATTTGTTGCGCCGGGGGAGCTTTGGAAGGAGCTTGGCGAAATGGTGGCGACCGGCGCGCCCACGGCGGTGAACCGGATATGCGACACGATAAAAACCATTGTCTTCAACAATATGATGATCGTCATCGCCGGGACCGGGGCTGTGGCCGCTTTGAATGTGCGGACCCAGGTTTACAACCTGGTCGGCTCCCTCATTATGGGGGCGGGCCAGGCGCTTATGCCGGTTACTGCGTTGTTTTACGGGGAGGAGGATGCCGGCGCCCTGACGGGAAGCGTGAAAGAGAGCATCCGGATCGGCATGGCCTTGTGCGCGGCGGCTATGGCGGTGCTGCTTTTGAATCCATCGTTTTTTTCTGATATTTTAGGCGTCAAAGAGGATTCCATCCGGATGATGGCAGATGTGGGGATCCGTTTTTTTGCCGTCAGTATGCCGGTGCGGCTGATGAACGTTTTATGTATTTCCTTTTACCAGAGCACGGAGCGCAATACCCACGCCATGACGGCCAGCGTTTTTCAGGCGTTTGCCTTTACGGTTGCCGCCGCCGTCATATTAGTGAAACCCTTTGGGGTAGATGGTATTTTTGCATCGTTTTTGGTTGGGGAGATCCTGACCTTTGCCTACCTGGCTTTCTATGCGGGCAGGAAGCAGGGAAAGTTTTGCCTGAAAATTCCTGATTATATGCTTCTGCCGGAGAAGTTCGGACAGAACGTCTTGAAAAGATGGGAGATGTCCATTGGAAATGACATGGGAGAGGTAATGGCGCTGTCCTCCAAAATCACGGAGCGGGCCAGGGAAGAGAACCTCCGGCCCGGTTTCGCCAATACCATTGCCTTGTGTGTGGAGGAAATGGCAGGAAACGTCGTCCGACATGCCTTTAAGCCCGGGGAAAAGAAGTGGTTTGATGTATTGATCCTGGAAAAAGAGCATGAGTTTATTGTCAGGATGCGGGATAACGGGAAAATGTTTGACCCTCTGAAATATTTTCATGAAAACGCGGATGATAAAGATACGGAACATATGGGGATTAAACTGGTCTTAAAGATGGCAAAGGACGTGCAGTACAGCAGGAGTATCGGGCTGAATAACCTGATCGTTACGGTTGAAAAGGGAGATTGCGGGCCGGGATAAACCAGGGCCGAAAAAATAGGATGATGTTTCGGGAGGTGGAAAAGTGTTTTCCATATTGTTTGCCGGCTTAAAAATGATTTTTGTGCCGTCCGTCTTTGCGCTGGTCACGGCCGGAACCATATTGGGAGTGATTTTCGGGGCAATGCCGGGAGTGGGCGCTTCCATGGCAGTGGCCCTGGCCCTGCCTTTTGCCTACGAGATGGCTCCTGAGACGGCAATCGGATTTTTGGCGGCCGTGTATTCGGCATCAGTAACGGGCGGCGGGATTACCGCTGTTTTGTACCGGGTTCCCGGCACGCCTTCCAGCGCCCCGACCATCTTTGACGGCTATCCCATGGCCAGGCGGGGAGAGGCGGGAAAAGCGCTGGGATTTTCCCTGATTGCTTCTGCCATAGGAGGGATGGCCGGGGCGTTTGCCATGGTGCTTCTCTGCCCCCACTTCTCGGCGGTAGCCGGAAGGTTCGGATATTCCGAACTGTTTGCCATATGTGTCCTGGGGCTGTGCCTGCTGCCCTGCTTAGACAGAGGAAATATTGTAAAGACTCTGATTTCCGTTCTTTTAGGGCTGCTTCTTGCATGTATGGGGATGGATCCCGTTTTAAAGCTGCCACGGTTTGGCTGGAGTGATTCCGTGTTTTTTTCGGAGATTGAGATGATTCCGGTTATGATCGGCCTGTTCGTGGTGGCGGAGGTGCTGAAACAGACCGAGAAACGGGGGAAATCCGGCCTTGCCGGAAAATCCGGGGAAGATAAGGGAATGAAAACCTTGCTTCCCAGACCTGGGGAGGTGTGGCAGACAAGGATTACCATGCTGCGTTCTTCCGTCATAGGGCTGGTGGTGGGAATTCTGCCCGGAGCCGGGGCAACGGTCGCCTCGTTTTTGTCTTACGCGGTTGAAAAGAGAGTGTCAAAACATCCTGAGCTTATGGGGACAGGGATTGCGGAGGGAATCGTGGCCTCGGAAGCTGCCAACAATGCCGCCACGGGCGGTTCCATGGTGCCTCTTTTATCTCTTGGCATTCCGGGAGGCAACGCGGCAGCTATCATGATGACCATCCTGCTGGTAAAAGATGTCCGGCCGGGGCCGGAGCTCATCCAGGTATGGCCGGAGTATCTGGCCAGTGTGTTCGGATCCATGTTTTTGACGAATATTCTCATGGTCATTGTGGCCATCCTATTGGTACGGATGTCTGTAAAGCTTTTGCGGATACCATACAGCGTCTTAGGGCCTGGGATCATGATGCTGGCGGCAGTCGGGGCTTACGGGCTGAACCAGAGATTTTGGGACGTGCTTTTGATGGCCGGGGCCGGAGTGGCGGGATATTGGTTTATCCGGCTGGGTTATAATTCGGCTGCCCTGGTACTGGGGATGGTCATGGGCCAGGCCAGTGAGATGAATCTTCGCCATGCCTATGTGCTGTGCGGCGGAAGCCTGGCCGGGGTGCTGGCAAAACCGGTGACGGCTGTGATCATGGCAGGATGCGCGGGGATGTTAACATATTCTTTTGTGAGATGCCATGTGGTGAGGCGGAAGGATAGGCAGGATGTTATGGAGGAAGATTAAAAAATAAAGTACTGAGTGCAACACAAGCTGTAATTGTGTTGCACTCAGATTGCTCCATAATAATAGTACTGTTTTATCTATGCAGGTATCTGGGCCGTTAAAATTTTGTGTTCATCAAATTGTGAGATGTCAGTATAGTATAACGAATTTTATCATGAAGCAAAAATTCAAGTCTGATTATACTTCCAATGTTCTGATTTTAAGAAACAATACTTATTTTCTCCATATTATATCACTTTTCTACTGCATAAGCCACCAGATTATTTTCCAGTGGCACGACAAACGCATGAATATCCTTCCCAATTCCCGATTGATTTAACAGGGGTTTCAGGATATAATGGAATTGAGGTTATGGTTAATGGATACGGAAATAGCGGATTTTATAGCGCACATAGTATCCCGGCATCCGCAAAAGCCGGGAGAAAGAAGGAGTAAAAGCAGATGAAACGATTGTATTCATGGAACGTCAACGGCCTGCGGGCCTGTATAAATAAAGGATTTTTGGATTTTATGAAAGAAGAGGACCCGGACGTGCTGTGCCTGCAGGAGACAAAGATGCAGCCGGAGCAGGCGGATTTTGAGTTTCCGGGGTATCACCTGTACTGGAACAGCGCGGCAAAAAAAGGATATTCCGGGACGCTGGTGCTGACAAAGGAGAAGCCGCTGTCAGCATTCAATGATCTTGGCCTGGACCGGCACAATACGGAGGGGCGGGCGATCACGCTGGAATACCCGGAATATTACCTGGTCAATGTCTATGTGCCGAATGCTCAGAATGAGCTGGCACGTCTGGATTACCGGATGCAGTGGGAAGATGATTTCAGGAGCTACCTGGGAGGCTTAAAGGCGAAAAAACCGGTGATCGTGACCGGTGATTTTAATGTGGCCAAGGAAGAGATCGATTTAAAGAATCCTAAGAGCAACCGGGGAAATGCCGGCTTTTCCGATGAGGAGCGGGAGAAGATGAGAGAGCTTCTGGCTTCCGGCTTCGTGGATTCTTTCCGGTATCTGTATCCGGACCGGGAGGATGCCTACAGTTGGTGGTCATACCGGTTTAAGGCGCGTGAGAGAAATGCCGGATGGCGGATCGACTATTTTCTGGTGTCAAAAGGGTATGAGGGGCAGATTGAGGACAGCAGGATTCTGGCAGATCGGACGGGAAGCGACCATTGCCCGGTGGAGCTGATCTTAAAGGGCTGACAGCTAATAATGATACAGAAATTACTCATTCGGAAATGTTACCAGACGGAAGAGTAAAGGTATATATAGAAACTCCTGATTTAAAAGATGGATTTCATAATGCAACATGCTATTTACCAGAATATTCTTGGGAAGATGTGAATGGATATTCTGATGCTGAGATGAATTATTTAAAAAAATTTGTCCGTAATAATGCTCATTTCATGATTGAGTTTTCCAGAGAGGGTGGTATCTTAAATGCCTCAAATTTTTAGGATTAGTTCATATATCATTTACTTCTGGTCAAATGAAAATAATCCACTTCCCTGAACTGTCACCCCGAAATAACATTCATCGAAAAGAACCCGATATAATATCTTGAAAAATTCCGGAACTTGTTGTATATTATTAAAAGAAGTGAAGGCGCTCTGATTTATTTTGGGCGCTCTTTTTTATAAACGCCCATATTGTAACCGGGATTGTTTCCCTTCATTTGGTTCGGAACAACATTTGCTGCAGCGTGAGTTGGGAATGGAATAGAACGGTTTGTGGGTTTTAGCTGCTGCAATGGAACGGAGAGAGAGGTACTGCTGATGAGGGATATGGTAGAACATATGGAGGGCATTAACCGGCTGATGGCCAGATACGGGGTCAAGTTCGGAATATATAAGAACGGGGAATTTCACGAACAGATTTTCCCTTTTGACCCGCTGCCCAGGGTCATTTCCGCGGAAGAATTTGAATATCTGGAAAAGGGGCTTTCCCAGCGGGTGGATGCGCTGAACTGTTTTCTCGGGGATGTGTATGGTGACAAAAAGATCATAAAAGACGGGGTGATTCCGGAAGATTTTATTTTTTCTTCCAAAGGGTATCTGCCCCAATGCGAGGGAATGAAGCCGCCCAAGGGGATTTACAGCCATATTTCCGGCATCGACCTGGTGCAGGCAAAGGATGGGACATGGTACATTTTAGAGGATAACCTCAGGATCCCTTCCGGAGCGTCCTATCCCATGATTGCCAGGGAGCTGACCAGGCAGGCGTCGCCCCGGACCTTTATGCGGAACCATGTGACGGATAACCGGAACTATGCGGGAATGTTAAAAGAGGTCATGGAAAATGTCAACACAGGCGGCATTCATGTGGTGCTGACGCCGGGACGTTACAATGCGGCGTTTTTTGAACATTCCTACCTGGCGGAACGTTCCGGAGCGGTTCTTGCCATGCCGCAGGACCTCTATGTGGAGGGGAACCGGCTGTATTACCGTCAGTACCAGGGCAGGCAGCAGCAGGTGGGAACCGTCTACAGGAGGATTTCGGACGAGTACCTGGATCCGCTGTGCTTTGAACCGGAGTCCCTGATCGGAGTGCCGGGGCTTATGGATGTGTACCGCAGCGGCAATGTGGCGCTGGTCAATGCCCCGGGCAACGGGGTGGCGGACGATAAGGGAATTTATTATTTTGTCCCCCATATGGTGAAATATTATCTGGGAGAGGAAGCAATCTTAAAGAACGCGCCTACTTATCTGGCATTTTATGAGAAGGACCGCAAGTATATCTTAGAGAACCTTGAACGTCTGGTGGTGAAAGACGTGTCGGAGGCAGGGGGCTACGGAGTGGTCTTCGGCAGCGGTCTGACGAAAGAAGAGCTGGAGAAGCTAAGGCATGTTATAGAAGGGGAGCCCAGGAGATTTATCGCCCAGGAAGTTATCGATTTTATTGACCTGAATATTGTGGAGGGAGACGGGGGCGTTCCCAGAAAGGCGGATCTGCGGGCTTTCGTCCTGAGCGGAAAAACCACCCGGGTATGGGCCAGCGGCCTGACAAGATTTTCCAGGAACCCGGATTCATTTGTCGTCAACTCATCGCAGGGAGGAGGATTTAAGGATACATGGGTATTATCTCGATAGAAAAGGCGGACCATCTTTTTTGGCTGGGAAGGTACACGGAGCGGGTATTTACCACCATGCGGATGTTTTTTAAATATTTTGACCGGATGCTGGATATGGATGACAAGGCGTATGTGAATTTTTGCGAAGAGCTGGCAATCCCCGTGATTTATAAGGATATGGATGATTTTATTGACAAATATCTGTTTTCCGGGGAGGATCCCAACTCCATCTACAGCAATATGATGCGGGCTCTTGACAACGGAGTGATTTTGCGGGACGAGCTGAGCAGCGATGCATTGTCCTACATCCAGCTTACCCTTGACTGCATCGAGCATGTGAAGGCTCACGGCAACGCGCTGGCCTATGATTTGCAGCCGGTGAAGGACTATCTTTTTGCCTTCTGGGGCTGCCTGGATGATAATATGGAGGATGAAGAAGGGCGTAATATCATCAAATGCGGCAAGTACCTGGAGCGGCTGGATCTGTATATACGGCTCCATATTCCCTATCCATATGTGGAGAAGGAGTTCCGTAAATTTTCAAACCGGCTTGACAGGATCCATATCAGCTATAACGCGGCGGAGGTGGAACGGCTCACAGAAATCATCAATCAGAAAGAAGAATGGACAACAAGGCGTCAGGATGCCCTGAATGCTCTGTGGAATATTTTTTGAGGTGACTGGATTTGAAAAGACTGGGTTTCCGATATGGGCTGCAGGTGAAATTTGACCAGATGGTGTGGGACCATCATTTTCTGATCCGCTGCTGTCCCATGGAGGGCGGGAGGCAGCACAAAGAAAAAATGCAGGTCCGGGTAGAACCGGCAGACACCCTGGATAAGGTCCGGGACGGCTTTGGAAATGACGGGTATGCCGGGGCAATCCGTGACCGGCATGACAGGCTGTGTGTGGAAGCAGAGGGGATCGTGCAGGTAGATCTGTCCGGAGAGACAGAGCCGTTTCATCCCATGTACCGTTTTTTTTCTGCTTATACCTTGCCGGACGATGGGATCCGGCAGTTTCTTAAGGAGACGATAGAGGAACTGGACGGGGGAGCCTGCCTGTCCGGAAAATCCGGCTCCCTAACTGTCTGTCCTGGCGGCCCTGCCCGGAAATGTGAGAGAAGATTTGACAGAAAAGATCTGGAATATATGATGAACCGTCTGTATGGACGGTTCGTTTATTCGCCGGGGGCGACTACCGTGCGGACCACGGCGGCGGAGGCGCTGGCGATGGGCAGGGGGGTCTGCCAGGATTACGCCCATGTGTTTATCAGCCTGTGCCGCCTGGCCGGGGTTCCGGCACGTTATACGGCGGGGATGATGCTGGGGGAAGGAGCCAGCCATGCCTGGGCGGAGGTCTGGCTTGACGGGGAGTGGGTCGGCATGGATCCCACCAACAACCGCCTGGTGGACGAGACTTACATTAAGCTGACCCACGGGCGGGATTTCGGGGATGGCGCCATTGACCGGGGAAGATTTCTGGGATTTGCCGGCCAGAGCCAGGAAATATCGGTAAAGGTGGAGGAGATTTTATGATAAAAGAGGTAGTTTCTGTCGGCCTGGCAGTGGACGAGCGCCTTCGTGTCAGAAAAAACGTGCTGCAGCCCCGGGTCCTGACAGGAGAGGAAAAAAGAATCTGTATTGTGACGGGAACCCACGGCGACGAGCTGGAAGGGCAGTATGTGTGCTATGAGATCAACTGGATAATCAAGGAAAATCCCGATTGCTTAAAAGGAATCGTGGAGATTTATCCGGCTTTAAACCCGCTGGGAGTGGATTCCATTTCCCGGGGGATCCCCATGTTTGACCTGGATATGAACCGGATATTTCCGGGAGATGAGAACGGGGCCGTGGCAGAACACGTGGCGGCGAGGATCATCCAGGATATCGCGGGGGCGGATCTGTGCATTGACATCCATGCCAGCAATATTTTCCTGCGGGAGATTCCCCAGGCCAGGGTGAATGTGAATATGGCCAGGCAGCTTGTGCCTTTTGCCCGCCGGCTGAACCTGGATTTCGTGTGGGTCCACGCGGCGGCTACGGTATTGGAGTCAACCCTTGCCCACAGCTTAAACAGCATCGGCGTTCCCACCGTGGTGGTAGAGATGGGGGTGGGGATGCGGATCACGGAGGAGTTCTGCCATCAACTGACAGACGGGATTTTCTGCGTCATGAAGGATATGGGAATCTGGGACGGGGAGGTGGTCGCTCCCAAGGAACCGATCATTTCCCAGGACGGGGAGGTAGGCTTTGTCAACGCCGAGGCCCCGGGGATTTTTGTGCCTTGTGTGGAGCACTGGAGGAACGTGGCCAAGGGGGAGAGGATCGGGAGAATCCTCAATTCCCTGGAGGGAGAAGTGGCGCAGGATGTCCGCGCGCCGATCCACGGCATGGTTTTCACATTGCGGGAATATCCGGTGGTGTCCTGCGGTTCCCTGATCGCCCGGGTGCTGGGAGGTGATTACGAATGAAAAAAGAGTGCATATACACATTGAAAAACCAGTACCGGGATGATCTGAATATCTATGGATACCGGTTCGGCAGAGGGGAGAAAGCGGCGTGTATCGTAGGGGCCATACGGGGGAATGAAGTGCAGCAGCTCTATATCTGCTCCCAACTGGTAAAATCTTTAAAACGGCTAGAGGAGAAGGGAGCTATAATAGGGCAGAATGAGATCCTGGTAATCCCGTCGGTCAACCACAGCTCCATGAACATCAGCAAACGTTTCTGGGCTACGGATAATACGGATATCAACCGGATGTTTCCCGGATATAACGCCGGGGAGACCACCCAGCGGATCGCGGCAGGGCTGTTTGACGCCATTCAGGGCTACAGCTACGGGATCCAGTTCCCCAGCTTCTATCTCCCGGGAGATTTTGTGCCCCATGTGCGGATGATGGAGACCGGGTTCCAAAGCCCCAGCCTGGCCAATCTGTTCGGGATGCCTTATGTGGTGATCCGCAAACCAAAGCCTATCGACACCACTACTTTGAATTATAACTGGCAGATCTGGAATACAAACGCTTTTTCTTTGTATACCAGCGCCACAGACTATATGGACGAGGCTTCGGCCAGGCAGGCGGTAGCTTCCGTGCTGCGGTTTCTGACACGGATGGGAATCTTACGGTATACCAGCCACAGCGGATACTTAGCCAGCGTCATCCGGGAAGAAGATCTCACTAATGTAAAGACGGAATATGCCGGGATCTACCGGAGAATTGCAAGTCCGGGAGAAGAGGTACATAGAGGGCAGGTTCTGGCTTTTGTGATGGATCCCATGGAAGGGGAAGTTTTGGGGAAGATTTTGTCGCCTACGGACGGGATCATCTTTTTTGCCCATAAGGCGCCTCTTGTGATGGAAGGGACCGTGATATTTAAGATTATCAGACGGCTTCATGAATAAAAAGAATAAACAACATAGGCTGCGGCAATCCTGGCAGACAGGCTGCCGCAGCCTGTTTTTGCACGGCTGGATGTGCTGTCTGTAAAAAAGAATGCACGGCCGGGCGCTCCGTCTGCAAAAAAGAATGCATGGCCGGCAATGACGGCAGTAAAAAGGAAGTTACCAGAAGCCTGCACAGAAAACAAAGAATTGTGCAGAATATATAATAACACTGTTAATTTTAAAAAAGAAATAATGTAGATTGACAGAACCCTATAACTGTGGTATGGTTAAAATATATAATACGTGACGGAAAGCGGGAACATAATATGGCTGACAAAATCAAAAGAATACCGCTTCAGTCGGAGATTATCCGATACATACAGGAATATATCGAAGAGAACCATCTGAAGGCAGGAGACCGGCTTCCTTCCCAGGGTCAGCTGATCCAGATGATGGGAGTGAGCAGGACCTCTCTGCGAGAGGCCATGAAGACTCTGGAAGCCAGGGGAATTATCAAGGTGCGAAACGGCAAGGGCATCTATGTGAGCGAGGGGGAAGGCAGCGCCATACCGATTCTTCTTGATTTTACCAGGGAGAAGGAACGGCTTTTGGATATACTGGAAGTCCGGAAGGTGCTGGAGAAAGAGATTCTCCGGATGGTTATCCACAGGGCGGAACCGGAGGAGATTCAGGAGTTAGGGGAGATCACCGCCGTTTTGATGGAGAAGTATCACAGGGGAGAGCAGCAGACTATGGAGGATAAAAAATTCCACTATACCATCTACCGTCTTTCCCACAATCAGGTAATGTACGAGATGATCTTGTCCATCAGCAACGTTATGGACCGGTTCTGGGAGTTTCCGCTGGATATGGAGGACCCTTTTTTGAAGAGCCTGCCTCTCCATGAAAAGCTTTATCAGGCCATTTGTGAGAAAAACGTAAAAAAAGCCCAGGCGATCAATGAAAAGCTTTTGAATGCGATCTATCAGGATATCCGGAATCAGAGATAAAGAGATATCCTGATTAGACGGGATAATTTAAGTGACCTATCATACAGCATACAGCATATAGAGTATAGGGAAAAGACAGGAGAGAAAGCATATCCGTACAGAAAGGAGCAGGCCATGTCTGATCAGAGCCAGTATTTAAAAAGCAGCCGGCTGATTACAGCCCATTACGGTGAGGAGTACGAGCATTATTATAATGCCGTTGTACCGCCGGTCTTTATGAATTCGTTAAATGTGTTCGAGAGTTTGGATGATTACTATGAATTTGACAGGAGGGATAAGCACAAATACTGTTATGGAAGGGTGCAGAACCCTACGGTCCGAATCCTGGAGGATAAGATCGGCGCGCTGGAACATGGGATCGGGGCCCTGGCTTTTGCGTCCGGCATGGCGGCGGCTACCACGGCGGTCCTGTCGGTCTGCAGGGCAGGATGCCATGTGGTCTGTGTCCACAATGCCTATGGCCCCCTGAAAGCTTTTCTTGACGGATATTGCAGGGAACACATGGATATTTCCACTACATATGTGGAGGGCGACCGGCTGGAGGAGTTTGAAAACGCGGTCACGGACAATACGAGCCTGATTATTCTGGAGAGCCCTTCTTCGGTTATCTTTTCCCTTCAGGATATCCGCGGAGTGAAGAAAATCGCAGAAGAGTGCAATGCTAAAATTTATATTGACAACACTTTTTGTACGCCCATCTATCAGCAGCCTTTGGATCTGGGGGCGGACATCGTCATGCACACCACCTCCAAATATATCGGAGGCCACAGCGATGTGATCGGCGGCATGCTGGCGGTAAAGGATCCGGAGCTGATGGAAAAGTTTCTGGCCTACCGGGAGCTGTTCGGCGGGATTGTGGGTCCCATGGAAGCATGGCTGATGATACGGGGGCTGCGCACCATGGAGGTGCGGATTGCAAAGCACCAGGAGACAGCCATGGAAGTGGCCAGGTTTTTGGAAGGCCATCCCAAAGTGAGAAAAGTGAATTATCCGGGCCTGCCTTCCCATCCCCAGTATGAGCTGATGAAACGGCAGCAGAGCGGCAATACAGGTCTTTTAAGCTTTGAGATAGACGGCACGGCAAAACAGGCGGCAGAGCTGGCGGAAAGCCTGAAAATATTCAAGATCGGAGTTTCCTGGGGCGGTTTTGAAAGCCTGGTATTCCTGCCTCATGCCAGACAGACTCCCGAGAACTGCCGGGTCTTGCGGGGAGACCAGAATATCATTCGGATCCATTGCGGGCTGGAGGGAACAGACGCCCTGATCTCTGATCTGGAATCCGCTTTTGCCCGTTTGTTCCCGTAAAACGGCAGCGGCCTGAATCATGAAACGGAGGCCTGAAATAAGGATACTCTCACAAATCGGAATATTAAGGTTTCCGAGAGTGATCACATAATAAAAACAAGGAGGAGAACACATGAAGAAGAAAAGAATTGCGGCAATGGCGCTGGCGGCAGTGATGCTGACAGGATGCGGCGGTGGCGGAGGGCAGGCGGCCAGCCAGGCTCCCGCAGGCGGCGGGGACAATGCAGCTCCGGCCGGGACTGCGGCGGCTTCCGGGGAGGCAGTCACCATCACCCTGGTGGAATCCCTGACCAGCCCGGAGCGCACAGCAGTGCTGCGGGAGATTGCGGACAAATACCAGGCAGACCATCCCAATGTCACCATTGAGATCATTTCCCCGCCTCTGGAGAATGCAGATTCCAAGATCACCCAGATGCTGATGAACGGGAGCGGGGCCGATATCGTGGAGGTTCGTGATTCCACCATCACCCAGTATGCCACCAACGGCTGGATTGCGGATCTGCAGCAGTATATTGATGCCTGGGACGAGAAGGATACCTTGACGGAGTCGGCTGACGAGGTCATCCACTATTTCCAGAATACAGCCTATATGATGCCATACGGCTTCTATCAGAGAGGACTTTTCTACCGCGCCGACTGGTTTGAGGAGAAGGGCCTGGATAAGCCGGAGACATGGCAGGATCTCTACGATGCCGGCGTGGCTATTACCGACCCGGCAAACAGCCGGTTTGGCTATTCCTTCCGGGGAGGCACAAGCGGATACCAGTATGCGGACACGATTTACTGGAGCTGGCTGGGGACGGATAAGATTGCGGATCCCACGGCAGGATATTTCCTGAAAGACGGAAACGGCGCTACCATCTTTACTCTTCCCGAGGTTAAGGAAGCCCTTCATTTTTATAAGGACCTCTTTAAGAACACCTGCCCCACAGACTCCATCGCCTGGGGATTCTCCGAGATGGTGCAGGGCTTTGTGGGAGGCACCACAGCCATGCTGATCCAGGATCCGGAAGTAATCGCGACCTGTTCTGCAGACATGGGAGACGACGAGTGGGCTTTGGTTCCGTTCCCCAAGGGACCGTCCGGACAGGCTGTGTTCCCCAACGGATTTGCGGGATGGGGCATGACTTCCTTTACGGAGCATCCGGCGGAAGCGGCTGATTTCCTGCTGTTCTTATCCAACTCCGAGAACAACACGTACTTTGCCAAGAATTATTCCACCATCCCGATTCACAGCAATGCCGCGGAGAAGGATACTTATTTCTCGGAGGGACGTTTTGCCATGTACATGGATATGGCGGCGGAGCCGGATGTGTACCGCCATGCGGCATATCCTCAGATGTATGAGGCGTTTGCCACTTACAAGACAGAAGTGGACGTGATGTACCAGAAATATCTTACCGATGAGATTTCAGACGACGAACTTTTAACCTGGCTGGATGAGTTCTGGACCAAGGCTTATGAGGATGAAGGACAGAAGTGGTAAGATGAACTGAAGTATTATGACACATGACCGGGCGCCCATCCGGGCGCCCGTTTGGGAAGAGGAGGGTATGGAGTGAAACAAAAATCAAAACTGCGGATAAGACGGATACGGTTCATATTTTTAATGGTTCTTCCTGCCGTCATTATTCCGATGATATTTACCTATTATCCCATGCTGAAGGGTTCTATGATGGCATTCCAGAGCTATAACCTGATGAATGTAAAGAACATCAAATGGGTCGGGCTGGAGAATTTCCAAAAACTGTTTTCCCACAGCGCCAGCAATTCTTTCTACACCACCATGTTTAACACGGTAAAATGGGTGGGGCTGTCTCTGTTTTTCCAGTTTACTATGGGATTTGGCATTGCTTTGATGCTGAAAAAGAAGTTTAAGGGAGCCAGCATTTACCAGGCCCTGATCTTCTTCCCCTGGGCGGTGTCAGGATTTATTATCGGTATTATGTGGCGCTGGATGTTCAACGGCACCTCGGGCGTGATCAATGATATTCTGATCAAGGCGCATCTGATCAGCCAGCCGGTAGGATGGCTGGCAGAAAAAGGGATAGCGCTGTACGCCTGTATTGCTGCCAATATCTGGTATGGGATTCCTTATTTTACGATCATGATTACGGCGGCTTTAAGAGGCGTGTCAGAGGATCTGTATGAGGCTGCGGACGTGGACGGGGCAAGCGCGTTCCAGAAGTTTACCAATATTACGGTACCCTGCATCCGTTCCGTATTGCTTCTGACGGTGCTCTTGCGGGTGATCTGGATTTTCAACTTCCCGGATTTGATCTATTCCATGACACAGGGAGGTCCGGCCGGTTCCTCCAACATTGTCACATCGTATATGATGCAGCTGGTCCAAAGCCTGGATTACGGGCTGGCTTCCGCGGTAGGCGTGCTGTGTATCGTATTTTTGGTATCCTTTGTAGTGATTTATATGTCCATAACGAAATATGCACAGGAGGAGGCGTAATATGACAGCAAAAAGTAAGAAAAATTTAGTTATCGTAACGAAAGTTGTCCTGTTGGGAATCTTCCTGATTGTGGTTATGTTTCCTTTCGTGTGGATGCTGCTGACTTCCCTGAAGGGGTCTCAGGGAGAGATCTACGCCTTTCCGGTGAAATATCTGCCGAATCCCGTGTCCTTTGTGAACTATGTGGAGATGCTGTGGAAGGGAAGTTTTGCCAGATATATGCTCAATTCCCTGCTCTGCTCTTCGGTGGCGGCATGTTGTTCGGTATTCATTGCGATTCTGGCCAGCTACGTGATCAGTCGGTTCCGTTTCCGGTTTAAAGGGGCTTTGCTGCTTTTTTTCCTGATTACACAGATGATTCCCATGTTTATCATGCTTGCGCCTCTTTACCAGATGCTGGCAAAGGCAAAGATGCTTAATAACCTGTGGAGCCTGGCATTTTTGTATACCAATATGATGATTCCGTTTTCCGTTGTTACCTTGTGCGGATTTTTCGACAATGTGCCGAAGTCCCTGGAAGAGGCGGCATGGATTGACGGCTGCGGATATCTGTCCGCCTTGTTCAAGGTGGCGGTTCCGGTGATTAAGCCAGGGATTGCGGCAAGCATTATTTTCTCCTTTATCAATTCCTGGAACGAACTGTTTATGGCGGTTATGTTTATTGACGTGGACAAATATAAGACCATACCGGTAGGGCTTAATGGCCTGATCTTAAAATACGATATCAAATGGGGAGAGATGGCGGCGGGGACCATTATGTCCCTGATTCCTACCATGTGTCTGTTTGCTTTCGCGCAGAAATATATGATTGAGGGACTGACTGCAGGAGCCGTTAAAGGTTAATATGTGGAAGACGCATGGCCGAATGGTTGTAATATAGGTTGTATGTTGCTTTAGCTTTTAAAGGAAGAGGAGGTATTGCCGGACTGGCTGGGAAAAAAATTGCCATGTTCAGCGCTGCCTCCTTCTTTGTAACTGCGGACCCTTCGGGAGTTTCTTGCCTAATACTCGCGCGCTTAAGGGCTGTATGTTGGAAAAATCGAAGAAGGAGAATGGGATGAGTATCTTATTTGAATTGGAACGGATGGAACGTCTGGTCGCGGATTTGGATGAACTTCGGAGGCCGGGAAAGCTTCCGGTGACAGAATATTTCCGGCGGGAGGGGAAGGAAGCGGACGCTGTCGGTTCCCTGGAAGGATGGGAGAAATGTAATATAGAGGAACCCTGGAAGACATTGGAGAGCCATCGCTGGTATCGGACGACTGTTACGATTCCAAGGGAATATGACGGTTGCCATGTGGAATTTCGGATTACCACCGGAAGGGAAGGCCAGTGGGATGCCACCAATCCTCAGATGTTGTTTTATCTGAACGGCAAAATCGTCCAGGGGGTGGACGTAAACCATCGGGAGATCCGCATCAGCCCGTCCGCTGCGGCAGGCGATGTATATGAGATCGCTATTTTTGCCTTCAGCGGAAGCGTGCCCGGAGATCTGATCATCCATACGGACCTGGTGACAGTGGACGACCGGGTCGAGAGGGCATACTATGATTTTTTGGTGCCGGTCAAGACAGCCCGCCTGTTGAAAAAACCGGATCCGGAGAATTACCGTCGTATTCTGGAGAAGCTGGGTCCGGCAGCGGACGTTCTGGACCTGCGGCAGCCTTATTCGGAAAGATTTTACGCTTCCCTGGAGAAGATGGGGGAGATCCTTAAGAGGGAATTCTATACCCGGGTGCGGGAGGAAGGGCCAAAGGTCAGCGGGGTGGGGCATACCCATATTGACATTGCGTGGCTTTGGACCGTGGAGCAGACCAGGGAGAAGGCAGTGCGCAGTTTTTCAACGGTGCTGGAGCTGATGGACCGCTATCCGGACTATCGTTTTATGTCCAGCCAGCCTGTTCTTTATCAGTTTGTGAAGGAGCAGGAGCCGGAACTTTATGAGAAGATCAAAGAGAAGGTGAAAGAGGGACGCTGGGAAGTGGACGGGGCCATGTGGCTGGAGGCGGACTGCAATCTTCCTTCCGGTGAGTCCCTGGTGCGGCAGATTTTGAAAGGAGAGCAGTTTTTCCAGGAAGAGTTTGGCATAAGCAGCCGGTGCCTGTGGCTTCCGGATGTGTTCGGATATTCGGCTGCCATTCCCCAGATATTGAAAAAATGCGGGATCCCCTATTTCCTTACTACGAAGATCGCCTGGAACCAGTTTAACCAGCTTCCCAACGATACTTTTCTTTGGAAGGGGATTGACGGAAGCCAGGTTTTCGTGTTCATGCCTACGGCATGTGACTTTGACAAGACGCTCGGGTTAAATGTGTCTTTTACCGACACCCGGAATACCACAACCTATACGGGAATCGTGAATCCTAACATGGTCCTTGGGACTTTTAAACGTTTTCAGAACCGGGATTTGACGGAAGACACCCTGATGCTGTTTGGATTCGGAGACGGAGGCGGCGGCCCGACGAAAGAGATGCTGGAAGAGGCCAGGCGCCTTGAGTACGGCATGCCAGGGATTCCGCGGCTGGTGCAGGAGCCGGAACGGGAGTTCTTTGACCGGACTTATGAAAAGATAGGGAATATGCCGGGAATGCCCATGTGGGACGGGGAACTGTATTTTGAATATCACAGGGGTACTCTGACTTCCATGGGGAAGAACAAACGGTATAACCGGAAAAGCGAGATCCTGTACGGACAACTGGAGATCCTTGGGGTTATGGCGGAATTGGGAGGGTATGCTTATCCCCGGGACGTGATCGGCCGCGGATGGGACGTGATCCTGCAAAACCAGTTCCACGATATTATCCCGGGCAGCGCCATCGGGCCGGTGTATGAGCAGACGGACCGGGAATATGAGGAGATTCTGGCAGAAGGCGCGAAGCAGGCAAAGGCGCTGGCAGAGAATCTGGCAGGCATGTCCCGGCAGATTTGTGCCGGGCGGGCAGCAGAGGGGGCGTCCGGACAGGATAATCAGAAGGAACGTGCCTCTGCAATTGTGATCAATACTCTGGGATTTGTAAGGGACGATGTGGCGTGCCTTCCCGGGGCGGACCCGGATATCTGCAGGATTCTGGACGGAGAGGGAAACACATGTCCCATGCAGATAGCAAGTGACGGCAGCCTTCTGTTCTTTGCCAGCCGGCTTCCCTCGGCAGGATACCGTGTATACAGTCTGGAGAAGGGAAAAGAGAAAGAAAACGGACAGCCGGTATGCGATGGGCGGCAGGACGGGAATCCTTTCCCGGCAGAATGGGCGGGAGTCTTTGAAAACGCCTGGTACAGGGCAGAGTTCAACGAGAAGATGGAACTTGTCTCCCTGACGGAAAAAGAGAGCGGATGCCAGCTTTTAAAAGAGGGGCGTGTGGGGAATCAGCTCCTGACTTATGAGGACCGTCCCATGAATTGGGATAACTGGGATGTGGATCTGTTTTATCAGCGCAAGCCTTACGGGCCGGACCGGGTGACGGCGCCAGTTTTAAAGGAATCCGGGCCGGTGCGCACGGTGGTTTCCGTCAGCCTGGAATTTGCGGATTCGGTGGTGGAACAGGACATTGTGCTGTATCCGTCGCTGCCCCGGATTGATTTTGTCAGCCGTGCCGTCTGGAAGAACCCCCATGTGCTTCTGCGGGTGAACTTTCCGGTAAATATCAATGCCACCAAGGCTTCTTATGAAATTCAGTTCGGAAACGTAGAGCGTGAGACCACCAGCAACCATAGCTGGGATACGGCAAAATTTGAGGTCTGCGCCCATAAATGGGCGGATCTTTCAGAAAACGGCCTGGGCGTCAGCCTGCTCAATGACTGTAAATACGGCCACAGCATCAAAAACGGCGAGATGGGGCTGACCCTGATCAAGGCCGGTACTTATCCCAATACAAAAGCAGATATGGGGAACCATGAATTTACTTATTCTATTTATCCCCACCGGGGCCGCTGGCAGGAGGCAAAGACAGTGGAACTGGCCTACGGCCTGAATGTGCCGCTGGTGACGGCGGTGACGGCAGGAGAAGAGGCCGGGGAGACATGGAAGGCCGAAAAAGACGAAAAATTTAAGGATACCTGGAGCCTGCTTTCCATTGACCGGCCCAACTGTTTTTTCGAGACGATCAAGAAGGCGGAAGACGGGGACGGTTATATAGTGAGAATCTACGAGAACCGCAATATCAGAACGTGGATGGAAGTCCATCTCGGCTTTCCGGCCGTAACGGTAGAGGAATGCGACCTTCTGGAACAGCCTTTGAGGAAGGTGGAATTTAAGAAGGACGGGTTTAAGGATTTCATAAAGCCTTATGAGATTAAGACGTACCGAATCCGGACGGAATAGGGAAGAGAAACAAAAATACGGAAATATCAGCAAAAATCCGGCAAAACACAGGAAAGAAAGGGAATTCGTATGGAAAAGAAACGAGAATGGTGGAAAGACAGCCTGGTGTACCAGATTTATCCCCGGAGCTTTCAGGACAGCAACGGGGACGGAATCGGAGATCTGGGCGGGATACGCCAAAGGCTTCCGTATCTGAAAGAACTGGGGGTGGATGTGATCTGGCTGTCTCCGGTGTATCGTTCTCCCAATGACGACAATGGCTATGATATCAGCGATTACCAGGCGATTATGGAAGAATTCGGCACTATGGAGGATTTTGACGCAATGCTGGATGAAATTCATGGGCTGGGAATGAAGCTGGTGATGGATCTGGTGGTAAACCACACATCGGATGAGCACCCCTGGTTTTTGGAAAGCAGAAAGAACCGGGAGAATGCATACAGGGATTTTTATATATGGAAGGAACCGGAAGACGGACAGGCTCCCAACAACTGGGCGTCCCGGTTCAGAGGATCGGCATGGACCCTGGATGAAGGGACCGGCATGTATTACCTTCATATTTTTTCAAAAAAGCAACCGGATCTGAACTGGGAAAACCCGGCGGTGAGGCAAAAGATTTATGATATGATGACATGGTGGGGAAAGAAGGGGATTGACGGCTTCCGTATGGACGTGATTTCCATGCTTTCGAAAGACCCGTCCTATCCGGACGGAGAAAAAAAAGACGGAAATCCTTTTGGGGACGGCCAGCCCTATTATACCAACGGCCCCCGGATCCATGAGTTTTTAAAGGAGATGAACCGGGAGGTCCTGTCCCGTTTTGACTGGATGACCGTGGGAGAAGGCGTGGGCGTGGGAACGAAAGAAGCGCTGGATTATGCCGGATATGATTCCGGGGAACTGAATATGATGTTTCATTTTGAGCATATGGAGTTATGTCCGGGGCCTTACGGAAAATGGAACCAGAACCGGGTGGAGCTGGTGCAGCTAAAAGAGGTGTTAAGCCGATGGCAGCAGGAGTTGGCGGGAAAAGCCTGGAACAGCCTGTTCTGGGAAAACCACGACTATCCGAGAGCCGTATCCCGGTTTGGAGACGACACTCCTTTGTATCGGGAATTGTCGGCGAAAATGCTGGCCATGTGCCTTTATCTCATGAAAGGGACGCCCTATCTCTATCAGGGGCAGGAACTTGCCATGACCAACTGTGATTTTGAAAAGCTGGAGGATTTCCGTGATATTGAGATCCATCAGGTGTATCAGGAAATGGTCGGGCAGGGCAGGATCGGCCACGAAGAAATGATGGCCTACATTCATCACACCGGCCGGGATAATGCCCGCACGCCTATGCAGTGGGATGATTCTGCCAACGGGGGATTTACAGACGGAACCCCCTGGATCAAAGTAAATGAAAATTACCGTGCCGTCAATGCCAGAGAACAGATGGGCCGTGAAGATTCTGTTTTTGCATTTTATAAGAAGCTGTTCGGGATGCGGAAACAATCACGGCTGATTACGGAAGGAACCTACCGGCTTCTTCTTCCCGATCATCCAGGGCTGTTTGTGTACGAAAGGCGCTTGGAGGGAAAACGGATGCTGGTGGCATGCAATTTTACGGATAAACAGCAGGAATTGAACCTGCAGGAATGGCCGTGGAAAGAAGCAAAGTTATGGATGGGGAATTATGGGGATGATCCAAACCCGTCTGGCCTGCGTCCCTACGAAGGAGCGGCGTGGGAAGCTTGAGAGAAGGCCGGAAATGAGAAATGGGGGCTGATATATGGGAATTATCATACATGAAGAGACGGGAGTATTTCATCTATGCAATGATAAAATCAGTTATATTATCAAAAAAATGCCGGATGGACATATGGGACAGCTTTATTACGGGAGCCGCGTCCGGGACCGGGAGGATTTTCCCCATCTTCTGGAGCTGGCACATCGGGATATGGCGCCCTGTGTGTTTCCGGGAGACACGACTTTTTCGCTGGAACATCTAAAACAGGAGTATCCGGCCTTCGGCACCGGCGACATGCGTTATCCTGCCTATGAGATCAGCAGGGAAAACGGAAGCCGCATCACAAGCTTCTGTTATCGGGGATTTCGCGTCATTCCCGGGAAGCCGGCGCTTCCCGGCCTTCCGGCCGTGTATGTGGAGGAAGACAGGGAAGCGGTCACGCTGGAGATCCGGCTGGAAGATCCGGTGATTTGCGGGGAGCTGACACTCCTGTACACGATTTTTGAGGAACTGCCGGTGATTATCCGCAGCGCCCGTTTCCAGAATGGCGGGGAAATCCCCTGGAAGCTGGAGCGGGCTATGAGCGTCAGCCTGGACCTGCCGGACTGTAAGTATGAAATGCTCGACCTGGCCGGAGCTTCCCTGCGGGAGCGATATGTGGATTTTCACCGCCTTCATCCCGGAGTCCAGAGCATCCACAGCATGAGGGGCCACAGCAGCCACCAGTTTAATCCGTTTCTGGCCCTGAAAAGGGAGAATGCCGACGAACATTCCGGGGAGGTGATTGGTGTCAGCCTGGTTTACAGCGGAAATTTTCTGGCCCAGGCGGAGGTGGATACCATGGGAACGGTCCGAGTCATGGCAGGTATCCATCCGGAGGGTTTTTGCTGGCCTCTTCAGAAAGGGGAAGAGTTCCAGACGCCGGAGGCGGTCCTGGTGTATTCCGATGAGGGTTTAAACGGCATGAGCCAGGTATATCACAGGCTGTACCGAAAAAGGCTGGCAAGGGGATACTGGAGAGACCGGGAGCGACCGATTCTCGTCAACAACTGGGAAGCCACTTATATGAAGTTTAATGAGGAAAGCATTTACGCCATTGCAAAGAAGGCGAAGGAGCTGGGGATCGAGCTGTTTGTCCTGGACGACGGATGGTTTGGGAAACGGGACGACGACACCTCATCCCTGGGGGACTGGACGCCTGATCTGGATAAGCTTCCCGGAGGGATCGAGGGGATAGCCAGGTCTGTCACCGAGTTGGGAATGCAGTTTGGGCTCTGGTTCGAGCCGGAGATGGTCAGCCCGAAAAGCGATCTTTATGAGGCCCATCCGGACTGGATCTTAGGAAATGACGACAGGGAAAACTGCCTGGGAAGGCACCAGTATGTCCTTGATTTTTCCAAGGATGAGGTGGTGGATTATATCGGAGACAGAATGGAGGAGATCTTAAAGACAAGCCCCATTACCTATATAAAGTGGGACATGAACCGGAGCATCTCAGACCTGTTTTCCGTGGGAAAGGGCAAGGAGTATCAGGGGACCGTGTACCATCGCCAGATTTTGGGGATCTACCGGCTGTATGACCGTCTCACAAAGACATTTCCCCAGGTGCTTTTTGAGTCCTGCGCCAGCGGCGGCGGCCGTTTTGATCCGGGGATCCTCTACTATGCGCCTCAGGGATGGCTTTCGGACGACACGGACGGCATGGAGCGGGTGAAGATTCAATATGGGACCTCCTATGTATACCCGGTCAGCAGTATGGGAAACCATGTATCCGCCGTACCCAACCACCAGACCTTCCGGAAAGTGCCGCTGGCCACCAGGGCGGCCTGCGCCTGTTTCGGGGCTTTTGGGTATGAACTGGATCTGGGCCTTCTGACGGAGGAAGAACAAAAGGAGGTAAAGGAACAGGTGCGTTTTGTGAAGAAACACCGGAAATTCCTTCATACAGGGACTTTCTATCGTCTGAGAAGCCCCTTTGAGGAAAACGAGGCGGCCTGGATGGTAGTATCCCCGGATAGAAACGAGGCGCTGCTGGCCGTATTCCGCTTCCGCCAGCCGGTGAACCGGGGCTATGACCGGCTGAAGCTTGCCGGGCTCTCTCCGGATCGGGAATATGAAATCAGCGACAGGGATTACAGATGTTTCGGCGATGAACTGATGAACGTGGGGCTGATTCTGTCCGACCGGGCCAGCGGTGTCTTAAAGGCAGAGGCTGTACAGGGCGACGACACGGCGCGGCTGATCTGGGTGAGGGCAGTCGGATGAGAGGCAGGCGCTGAAGTCCGATGGTTTTGCAATCTATATTTAAGAGGAGATTACTATGACAGAACATCCAGGCCTTTCATTTAATTCTGACGGAACTTTTAAAATCATGATTATTACGGATATACAAGACAGTGTCCATGTGTCTCCCTATACGATAGAGCTGATCACAAAGTCTTTGGAGCGTGAAAAACCGGATCTGGTCATTTTCGGAGGAGATAATATATGCGGCTTTGCCCCGTCTCTGAATTACAGCTCCCAAAATGTCAAAAAGAGCATTTCGACCTTTTTAAAACCTGTTACAGACCGAAAAATTCCTTTTTGTGTCGTGTTTGGAAATCATGATGCAAACCGGGCCATGTCAAAGACGGAACAACTGGAATATTATTTAAGTTTTGACAACTGCTTTGCGCAATATGGGACTATTTCAGACAGGGTGGGCAATTATAACCTGCTGCTAAAAGACAGCCATAACGAAAAGGATATCTTCAACCTTTGGTTTGTGGATTCCGGCCAGTATGCCAACGACAGGGTTTCCGACGGCTATGCCTGGGTGACGGACGAACAGATCTCCTGGTATGAAGAGAAAGCCGGAGAACTCAGAGAACAGAACGAGGGAAATCCTGTGCCGTCCCTGCTTTTCCAGCATATACCCGTACCGGAAATATACGAGGTATTGTCTCCTGTCACAAAAGAAACGGCAGGGGCTGTGCGCGGGCATCGCACGTACAAGGACAAGTATTATGTAATGAGCCGTGAGCTCGTGACAGAGGGAACCATGGAAGAAGCGCCGTGTCCTCCCGACATCAATAACGGGCAATTTGAAAGCTGGAAAAAACAGGGAGACATATTGGCTGCCTTTTTCGGCCATGACCACGTAAATGACTTTAATGGCGTTTATGACGGCATCCATCTGATCTATACTCCCGGGGCGGGATTTTATTCTTACGGCAAAAGGGGAGGGCATGGTGTACGGATAGTCGAGCTGGACGAAAATGACCTGCTTCATTTCAAGACAAGAATGGTCTGTTTCAGCGATGTGTCAGAACGGAATATTCCATGGTATCTGGAGCGGATAGGAATGCAGATTACTTCCGTGACGGCAGGCCTCTTCCTGATCTTATTTGTCTTCTTTGTCATTGCGAATCGGAAAAAATTAAAACATTTACGGATTACCCGCAGGAGATAACGGATCCTCCATACAAATGCCACCGCAGAAAAATCTGCGGTGGCATAGATATAGACGTTACGGTTCTTCACGGTATAATACGCCCGATTCATAAAATAATTCTTTTACGCTTTCGCTTCTGCAGGCGTTCAGCCATTGTCCGTTAATATAAAAATCCTTGCATACCATCCTTAAATACTGCTTCTGGCCTTCGCTTGTCTTAAATTTCATAAACAGGTTTAAGTCGGCGATATTTTCCTGCTGTTCTTTTTTTTCAATTTCTTTCAGGATTCTGCGGTCTGCCGTCATTTTTGTTTTTGCATTGTTTCCTATGGAAAATACCGTAACCGTCACCGTAAAAGCAAACGACAAAGTAATAAATATCTTAATTTTCAGGTACTCACAAGACAAGGTAAAGATTGCCCCGGCTGCCAGGAGCGAAAAAATCAGGCACAGGGATTTGAGCATCAGGGCCAGACATGCACGATCTTCTGAAATCCGGCGCGTTTCATTCCGGCCGTTCGCTTCTTTCTGCCTGTTACGGTCTGTCTGGTGTTTTTGGGCAATCGAGAGATATCTGTAATCTGTAATTGGTATCCACATAACAAGGATCGCGGCGGCGGCAAAAATACAATGGAACCACTGTACGGACGGGAAAACCAAATTCGGCCATATTAAGAGCAGCATCATGGAAAGCAAAATAATAACAGACGGCCTTACCCTTACCCAGTCTGATAAAATCGGCAAAAATTCACCGAGGCTTCCGTTTCCTGCCGCTTTAAAAAAGCTTTTGAACAGACAGACATTCCTGTTTTCAGCCAGCATGTCAATCAGTTCTTTTATGGTCATCCACCGGGATGCCCTGCCAAATATCTCAAGATACACGTCCCCGGAATATCTGCATTGTTCAATCCATGCTTTGAAAGAACCCGCAAAAATAAGGAAGCCTATAACTTTCACAGCGGAAAATACAAGCATTGCCTTCGAGAAATTGCTGTTCATGCACAAGGAAATAATATTTAATCCAAAGAGAAAAAGGAAAAAAATATATAATACCCATGTCATCGCGATGTCAAAATATC
The DNA here is from genome assembly GCA_949840805.1 of uncultured Lachnospiraceae bacterium. Taxonomy (GTDB): domain Bacteria; phylum Bacillota; class Clostridia; order Lachnospirales; family Lachnospiraceae; genus Brotaphodocola. The sequence continues at coordinate 116,852 of CATKXR010000002.1, forward strand.
TGCATTTTATGAAACCGTATAATCGCCTTCCGGCGTTTCCCTTCATACCTTTAAACAGTTTTTTATAAAAGGTTTTATTCTCATACATGTCAGATATATACTGGGTTAAGAAATATTTTTTTACCTGCAGTTCCATCGAAGACTGACGTGAGAATTCCGAATTTTTTTCACAAGAATCAAAGGAATATTCCAGGGCTTTCTGGAAGAGGCAAACGCCGTCATTTTTCAGCGCGTAGCTGCTTAGCAGGTTCTTTTTTAACCACTCTGATTCGCCATGAAAAATTTTTTCCATGATTTGCCTTTGGGTCTCCGGATTACAATAGCATATAACTTTTACCCACAAAATTTTGATCCGGAAGTCGTTTTTGTCTCTGTGTTTCCTGAAAAAGTCGTCCAGCATAGATTGGCTGGAAAAAGCCTGGCCATGTTCCGTAAAGCATTTGTGTTCCGGCAAAAAAGAGAGAAGATGGTCCGCAATGTATTCAAACAGGGTTAGCTGGTCGTTATAGTCCGCGTCATGGTAACATTGATAACAATCCTGCAGAAAACATTGAAGCTGTCCCGGCACACCGGATAAGTACATGGCGAGAATCGGCGCGAGATCGGTATTTTTCGCAATTTTTATGGGATCCGGGCGGTCCGCCCGCAGGCCGCGCTCAGAGGATAACGTGACAAAATGGGTCCAATAGCCCCCTTTTTCCATGTGGCCTGAATTTTTACATCCCAATGCCATAAAAAAGCGCCAGTACCAGTCGTGATAAAAGCTGATTTCTTCTCCGGCCTTTATTTTCAGAATCTTCAGAGAAAGGAGCAGTCTCTTAAGATCCTGGCCTGCCTCTGTTTTAAATATTTCATCCTGGCCGGATAACCGGTCATTTACCATGTGGTTTTCTTTATAAGAATGATATACGGCCCTTGACAATTTTTTTATGGCTTCCTGTTCCATATCGCAATCTGCTTTCTGCAGATTTGAAGATATATACTTTTCCATTAATTCGTAGGGATGCTTTTCACAAACATTGTCGGAAGGAGAATAAGTTTCTTTCAATCGGATAATGATTCCTAAAAAGAAAGGATATTCCACAATCGGTTTTTTGTATATTTCTTTTTCTTCGATATGAAAAACTTTCAGCAGTTTTTTTAGGCTGTATTTGTCTAAACTGCTTATTTGATAACTTTTCAATATCCCTGTATGTGTGCCAAAATCCGTATCCACAGGTGTTGTCGTCAGGACACACAGATTGTTTTCTACCGCCATGTGGAGGATACGGAGAAATCTTCGTATCTCATCGCCTGTGGATAAAAAACTTACTTCATTTATCCCATCCAGCAAAAAAAACAGTTTTCCGCTGCTGCGCAGGTCTGTCAGCTTTTTTTCCAGGTTTTTGTCAATACTTTCTGCGCCTAATGCATATAAGAAAAATTCATGCCAGAATTTTGAGAGCCATATATCTTTTTCGGACCCTTCACTGAAGGCAGCGTCATCGGACAATACGTCCTTCAGCGTCTTTATTTCAGACAGCCTGGCATAGACGGGAATTTTTGGCATAGTCCGGGTGAAAAATTTCCATCCTTTAAAGGAGTCCGTATATTTTAAGGGAAAGGGGATAAAACGCAGGGCAAGGGTAAGGAGAGCCAGGCTTTTTCCCATTCCTGATTTGCCTGTTACCAATATGAGATTGTCGTCATAATTTCTTGTTTTGGCAGGACGATGTAAACTTTTGGCCAGATTATGTATGGTTTTTACTAATAAGACTGGATTTTCGGGACTTTTTGTGACGTGATGCCTGTCATATTCTTTTGCAAGGACTTTCGCCAGCCGGTATCGCCGTTTTTGCTTTATCTCATTGTTATTCAGATTGCCGTATCGGTAGATTTTTTTAATATTTAAGGCAATCTTATAATAGAAACAATAAATGTCATCATCATAAGGCCCCATGAATTTTTCGAGGAGGCAAACCGTACAAAATATCTGGACTAGACATATGGCAAGCTCTTGAAAAGATATGGCCTTTGGCGGAATCGCCCTGTTCTGCCCGGATTCTATATAGATATGATAATTCCGGATATCAAAAAATAAATCTTCGATATGCTGTAAATATTGTATAAATTGTTTTAAATCAAAGCTTGCTATGCAGGCAATCAGGATTACGGCAAATCCGTATTTTGAGAATTTATTTTTATGTTCCGGGATACCGGAGGAGCGGCGGTATAGCCAGATCACAAACGCAAATGCGGTAATCAACATAAACTGCCAGAGATTTCCGAGATAAAAGATATTGGCAAGAACCGTGACAATCAGGACGGCAGATAAAAAAATTATTTGGAACTGCCCCATGATTCTTCTCCTTTGTATGTTCATGATAATCCGTTGATTGAATCGTAATTGTATTATAAAATATTTACAATTATCTGTCAAATATCCGACAGGTGTTCCGGATGACTTTTATAGCATATTATGGTATATTTATAGAAAAACCGGTTTGCCGCAAGCAGTCTCGGATCATTCAGGGTGGAGCGGCACAGGCCTGACGAAAACAGGACACCAAAAAAGGACAGGAGTATTATTCAGATAACGTAAAAAATGCAAAAACAGCTTGAAATTTCCACCATATCATTATACAATTAAAATCGGCAGAAATTGGAGTTACTATGCGGCTGGCTGTCAAAAATTTAACGATTTTAGGCAAAGCCGTGAATATTTTAAAATGGAGGATTGCAAAATGAGTAATTCAGCACAAACGTCAGCGGGCAGCAGAATCAGCGCTTTGCTTGATGAAAACAGTTTTGTTGAAGTGGGTTCTTACATTACTGCAAGAGCCACAGACTTTAACATGGCTGACAAGGAAACTCCAGCAGATGGTGTGATTACCGGCTACGGGACCATTGATGGAAGCCTTGTGTACGTGTACAGCCAGGATGCCGCCGTTTTGGGCGGGTCAGTGGGCGAGATGCACGCAAAAAAGATTTCCCACATTTATTCAATGGCAATGAAGATGGGCGCGCCGGTGATCGGGCTTATTGACTGCGCCGGGCTGCGTCTGCAGGAGGCGACTGATGCGCTCAATGGTTTTGGCGAGCTGTATTTGAGCCAGGCTATGGCGTCCGGGGTGATCCCGCAGATCGCGGCGGTGTTCGGCACCTGCGGCGGCGGGATGGCAGTGTCTTCTGCCATGGCGGACTTCATCTTTATGGAGGAGAAGAAAGGGAAGCTTTTTGTCAATTCTCCCAATGTCCTTGAAGGCAACCGTATTGAGAAATGTGATACTTCAAGCGCGGCCTTCCAGAGCGGGGAAACGGGCCTTGTGGATTTCACGGGAGACGAGGAGAGCATTCTCAGCCAGATCCGCAGCCTGATTGCGATTCTTCCTGCTAATAACGAGGATGATATGTCCTACAGCGAGTGTGAGGATGATTTAAACAGAGTTTGTGCCAGCCTGGAGAACTGCGTGGGGGCAACCGATATCGCCCTGGCCCAGATCTCTGACAACGGATTTTTCATGGAGGTGAAAAAAGCCTATGACCCGTCCATGGTGACAGGCTTTATCCGTTTGAACGGGACTACGGTCGGCTGTGTGGCCAACCGGACGGAAGTATATGGGGAGAACGGCGTGAAGGATAAAGAGTACGAGCCGGTCCTGACTTCCCACGGCTGTGAGAAGGCGGAGAAATTTGTCTCATTCTGTGACGCTTTCAATATCCCGATCCTGACCCTGGTCAATGTAAAAGGATACAAGGCCAGCAAATGTACGGAGCGCAAGATTGCCAAGACGGCAGGCCGCCTTACCTACGCTTTTGCAAGCGCCACGGTTCCCAAGGTGTCCGTGATCGTGGGAGAGGCTTACGGCACGGCATATCTGACCATGAACAGCAAGTCCATCGGGGCGGATATCGTCTATGCGTGGCCGTCCGCCGTCATCGGCATGATGGACCCGTCTGCGGCAGTGAAGATCATGTATGCGGACGAGCTTTCCGGGGCGGATGACAGCTTAAGCATGATCAACGAAAAGGCCGGCCAGTACAGGGAGCTTCAGTCCAGCGCGGTGGCTGCGGCGAAGAGAGGTTATGTAGATGATATTATTGAGGCATGCGATACCAGAAAGCGCGTGATTGCTGCGTTTGAGATGCTGTTTACCAAGAGAGAGGACCGTCCGGACAGAAAACACGGAACGGTCTAGGATGAGGTGACGTGTATATGAAACAGAATATAAGACGATTATGGTTAATGGTATGCGTGGCATTCAGCCTGTTTGCCCTGTCGGCATGTACGGCGGCGGAAGATTCATCCGAGAACCTGGATGAAGTCCTTTCCGATGTATTGTGTACGGCCACGGAAGAAATCCTGAAGAGTTATACGGGGCTTTCCGCGGAGGAGATCGACGAACAGGAAGCGATTGCCCTCAAACAGAAGGATAACGTGTCTGCAGGCTTATTTGCGGCATGGAAGGGCGTCAGGGAGGATACGGGCGCTTTTGTGGAAGTTCTTTCCAGCAGGGCTTTTGCAACGGATGATGGTTATGAGTGTATTGTGTCCGCCAACTTTGCCGAGCGCAAAGTGGAGTTTAAGGCATTTTATGAGGACGGTTCAATGGGGATGCCCGTTCCCACATCTTTTTCCTTCACTCCGGAGTACAGCACCGGGGAGAAACTGGCAAAGGCCGGCATGAATACCGTGATGGGTATGGGAACCGTATTTTTGGTGCTGATTTTCATCAGCCTGATTATCAGTTGTTTTAAATTTATCAACACGTTTGAGAACCGGGCAAGGAAAGCGGCCCCGGCGGCGCCCGCGCCTGCACCGGCTCCCGTGGCGGCCGTGGAGGAAGAGGAGCTTTCAGACGATCTGGAGCTGGTGGCCGTGATCACCGCCGCCATCGCAGCATATGACAATACGTCCGCCGACGGCCTGGTGGTCCGTTCCATCAAGAGGGCATCCGGCGCCAAGTGGAAAAGAGCATAAAAGCATACGCAATCTATAAGTAAACAGGAAAACAGGAGGATTTCTATCATGAAGAATTATACAATTACAGTCAATGGTAATGTTTACGATGTAACTGTGGAAGAAGGGGCATCCACCGGGGCTCCGGCAGCAGCGGCGCCGAAGGCGGCTCCCAAGGCAGCGCCGAAAGCGGCTCCCAAGGCAGCGGCTCCGGCAGGGGCACAGGGCGCGGTGGCCGTGAGCGCCCCCATGCCTGGCAAGATCCTTGCCGTGAAGGCAAGCGCCGGGCAGGCCGTGAAGAAGGGCGATGTGATCATGGTTTTAGAGGCCATGAAGATGGAGAACGATATTGTGGCTCCCCAGGACGGGACCATTGCCACCATCAATGTCGGAGTGGGCGATTCCGTAGAACCGGGAACTGCTCTTGCCACTATGAATTAGTCTGCTGATCGATTACAGGTGGCAGCCGTGATTTTTTGGCTGTTACGATACTATCATTCCACATGGAGGGATTAAAATGGATTATATTGCAACGACAATGTCTAATCTTCTTCAGCAGACAGCATTTTGCAACCTTACCTTTGGAAATTTCCTGATGATCGGCGTGGCGCTGGTGTTTTTGCTGCTTGCCATCAAATTCGGGTTTGAACCGCTTCTTTTGGTTCCGATTGCATTCGGTATGCTGCTTGTCAATATCTATCCGGATATTATGGCAAGGCCTGAAGATATGTCAAACGGTGTGGGCGGACTGCTCCATTATTTCTTTCTGTTAGATGAGTGGAGTATTTTACCGTCCCTGATCTTCATGGGCGTGGGAGCCATGACAGACTTTGGCCCCCTGATTGCCAATCCCAAGAGCTTTCTTTTAGGGGCGGCCGCCCAGTTCGGTATTTATGCTGCTTATTTTATGGCGATCTTTATGGGATTCAACGACAAGGCCGCCGCCGCCATCTCCATCATCGGCGGAGCGGACGGCCCTACCTCCATCTTCCTGGCAGGAAAGCTGGGCCAGGCTGAGTTTATGGGTCCGATTGCGGTTGCCGCTTATTCCTATATGGCCCTGGTGCCGATCATCCAGCCGCCGATTATGAAGCTCATGACCTCGGAGGAGGAGAGAAAGATCAAGATGGAACAGCTTCGCCCGGTTTCCAAGCTGGAGAAGATTTTGTTCCCGATCATCGTTACCATCGTAGTCTGCCTGATCCTGCCGACCACGGCTCCTCTGGTAGGCATGCTGATGCTTGGCAACCTGTTCCGGGAGTCCGGCGTGGTGAAGCAGCTCCAGGAAACAGCAAGCAATGCCCTGATGTATATCGTGGTAATCCTGCTTGGCACGTCCGTGGGGGCAAGCACCAGCGCGGAGGCCTTTTTGAAGGTGACTACTCTGCAGATCGTGGCCCTGGGCCTGATTGCGTTTGCTTTCGGCACGGCTGCAGGCGTGTTTTTCGGAAAGATTATGTGCAAGATGACCGGCGGCAAGGTGAATCCGCTGATTGGTTCTGCCGGCGTGTCGGCGGTGCCTATGGCAGCCCGTGTATCCCAGAAGGTGGGGGCTGAGGCCGACCCGACCAATTTCCTGCTGATGCATGCCATGGGTCCCAATGTGGCCGGCGTAATCGGCACTGCAGTGGCCGCGGGAACCTTTATGGCAATCTTTGGGGTATAGACAGAAACAGGCTTAAAATGATTAGGAGGTAAATAAAATGGCAATAGAGAAAAAGCCGGTTAAGATCGTGGAAACCGTCCTCCGTGACGCCCACCAGTCCTTGATCGCTACAAGAATGAGTACCGAGCAGATGTTGCCCATTATCGATAAGATGGACAAGATCGGTTATTATGCCGTGGAGTGCTGGGGCGGCGCCACTTTTGACGCATCCCTCCGTTTCCTGAAGGAAGATCCGTGGGAGCGTCTTCGGAAGCTGAAAGCAGGCTTTAAGAACACCAAGCTGCAGATGTTGTTCCGCGGCCAGAACATTTTGGGCTACAACCATTACGCGGACGATGTGGTGGAGTACTTTGTCCAGAAGTCCGTGGCCAACGGCATTGATATCATCCGTATATTCGACTGCTTAAACGACCTGCGCAACCTGCAGACTGCCGTTACGGCCGCCAATAAAGAGAAGGCTCATGCGCAGATTGCCCTGTGCTATACCTTGGGTGACGCCTATACCATGGATTATTGGAAAGATATCGCCAAGAGGATAGAGGATATGGGCGCGGATTCTATCTGTATCAAGGATATGGCAGGCCTTCTGACTCCTTATGCGGCACAGGAGCTGGTAGCGGCATTGAAGGAATCCACGGCTCTGCCCATTGACCTGCATACCCACTATACTTCCGGCGTGGCTTCCATGACTTATTTAAAGGCAGTGGAGTCCGGCTGTGATATTATTGATACGGCTATGTCCCCCCTGGCTCTGGGAACCAGCCAGCCGGCTACGGAAGTCATGGTGGAGACGTTCCGCGGGACGCCCTACGATACGGGCCTGGATCAGGTGAAGCTGGCAGAGATCGCCGATTACTTTACGCCGATCCGCGAGGAAGTGTTAAAGAGCGGGCTTCTGAATCCGAAAGTGCTGGGCGTCAACATTAAGACACTTCAGTACCAGGTTCCGGGCGGCATGCTTTCCAACCTGGTCTCCCAACTGAAAGAAGCAGGCAAAGAAGACAAGTACCGTGAAGTGCTGGAGGAGATCCCGCGGGTGCGTAAGGATTTTGGCGAGCCGCCTCTTGTCACCCCGTCTTCCCAGATCGTGGGAACCCAGGCAGTGATGAACGTAATTGCCGGGGAGCGCTATAAGATGGTGCCAAAGGAGTCCAAGAAGATCATGCTGGGCGAATTCGGCCAGACCGTAAAGCCCTTCAACCCTGAAGTGCAGAAGAAGATCATCGGGGACGAGACGCCGATCACCTGCCGTCCGGCAGACCTGATCGCTCCCCAGCTTCCTCAGTTTGAAAAAGAGTGCGCCCGCTGGAAACAGCAGGATGAGGATGTATTGTCCTATGCCCTGTTCCCCAAGGTAGCAGAAGAGTTCTTTAAGTACCGGGAGGCCCAGCAGACCAAGGTGGATTCGTCTGTGGCAGATACCAAGAGCAAGGCTTATCCGGTATAAAGATCCGTGGCAAAAACGGCATAAAAACGCAAAAAAGCAGGCCCTGCAAGAAGCAGGCCCTGCTTTTTTGCGTGCGGATACACAGAAATGTTTTCTTACGAATTGAGGTTAAACTATGAACTTTTTTTGGATTTAGTTGACATATCCTATCCTTTATCATTATAATAGGGATATTGTCATAAAAGGTGAAATATTGGAGAATATAGATGAAACGACAAATGTGGAAAAAAACGGCTGCAGTTTTTCTGGCACTTGTGCTTGGCATACAGGCGCCATGTGTTATTCCGGTATCCTCCGGCCAGGCTTATGCTTACACGGAATGCCAGGCAACCATCAACGCCTCTTCCCTGAATGTACGCAGCGGTCCCGGCACTTCCTACTCGCGGGTCGCCAATCTGGCAAAGGGGACGTCTGTGGTCGTGGTCAATGAGACTACAGGCAGTGACGGAAAGCAGTGGTATCAAATCCGTTTTGGTAATGGGAGCACAGGGTATGTGCTTGGGGTTTACATACGTTTTCCGGTGACTTACAACCGGGATGCCGATTTTGAAGCGTATCTTTCCTCCCAGGGATTCCCGGAAAGCTATAAGCCAGGGCTGCGGCAGCTTCACGCCCAGTACCCTAACTGGGTATTTGAGGCGCAGAAGACAGGGCTGGACTGGAATACGGCGATACAGAATGAAAGCATTATTCCCAGGAGCCTGATTCACAAAAACAGTATTTCCTCACATAAATCCATGGCGGACGGGGCGTACAACTGGGATACCGGAGTGTGGACCGGTTTTGACGGAAGCGCCTGGGTCGCGGCATCTGAAGAAATTATCCGATATTATATGGATCCGAGAAATTTTTTTGATGATGTGTTTATTTTCCAGTTTATGAACCACACTTACGACCCTTCCGTCCAGACCAGGGAGGGCCTGCAGGCTTTAGTACAGGGGACTTTTTTGGACAGCACCACTACGGGCGGAGGAACCTGGAGCAACACCGGGAATAATAATACTGCCGTCCGGCCGGGTCCGGGAGGCGGCTCGTCCGGCGGACCAGGCGCGTCATCCTCGTCCGGCTCCTCTAATACCAGCAGAGGACCAGGCGTGTCCGGGGGATCTAAGACACCGGCAGGGACAAGCAGCAGCCCGGGTGCATCAGGTGGCCCGGAGGTAAAGCTCAGGGGGCCGTCTGCTTCCATCAGCAGGCATGAGGCAGCAAGGGTGGCTGCGGCTGTCCGTGTGGGGGTAAAGCCGGGAGAGGGCAACGCTTCCGGAGGGACTTCCTCATCCCCGGCGGCGTCACCGGGAGGAACCTCTTCCTCTCCTGTAGTATCGCCCGGGGGGACTTCCTCGTCTCCTGTAATATCACCGGGAGGAAGTGCATCGTCTCCGAACACGGCATCTCCAGGCGGTGCATCCGGCGGACAGGCGCCTGCCGATCCGGGTACGGCGATTTCCTATGTGGACCTTATTATGAAGGCGGCGGAAGTTTCCGGGGTGAATCCCTATGTGCTTACCGCCATGATCATCCAGGAACAGGGCTCGAACGGAAAGGGCAATTCCATTACTGGAACAAATGCTTCTTATCCTGGCTATTATAATTATTTCAATGTGGGGGCTTATGCTTCTGACGGCATGGGGCCGGTAGAGAGGGGGCTGTGGTACGCCTCCCAGTCCGGCAGTTACGGAAGGCCGTGGAACACGCCGGAGAAGTCTGTCATCGGCGGGGCCCAGTTTTATGGGGATAATTATGTCCGCGCGGGGCAGGATACCTTTTATCTGAAAAAATATAACGTGCAGGGAAGCAACCTGTATAAGCACCAATATATGACGAATGTGGACGGTGCGGCTTCCGAGGCGTCCATATTCGCCGAAAGCTTTTCCGGCCGCATAAAGACCACGGCCCTTCGTTTTAAAATCCCGGTATACAACAATATGCCGGATTTGCCCTGTCCAAAGCCCACCGGGGACGGAAGCCCCAACAACAAATTAGGCGGGCTTAGTGTAGACGGTTTTGCACTGACTCCTACCTTTAACCGGGATACCTATTCCTATAATCTGATCGTTGACGGTTCCGTCAGTACGGTTCTGGTCCGGGCTTCCGCGATTGACGGCAGCGCCGTGGTCAGCGGTACGGGGAATTTCCGGCTTTCGGCAGGGAACAATGAGATCCGGGTGCGGGTGAAAGCGCAAAACGGCAATGAGCGGGATTATGTGATCCATGTTGTCCGGCAGGGCGGCGGCAGCGGGGTTCCCTCCGGAGGTTCCCAGCCAGGGACGTCAGCAGGACCCGGCACCTCTTCCGGCCCTGTTCCGGGCGGGCAGACAAGCGGAGGCCCTGCCCCGGGCGGAGGCAACGTGATAGTGATCAGTCCCTAGTGCAACGATGTACTAGAAACTTCCACTGCCAATGAGGGTACAAAATTCGTATGGAAAAAGAGAGCAAAGAGTCAGGAGAGATTATGAAGAGACAAGGAAAGAGAATTATCGGCAGGCTGTCGGCGGCTTTTCTGCTGGCAGCGTTAATGACACTGGAAAGCTTTGCGGCTAATGCAAGGATTTCGTTTTCCGACCCGTCTACCCAGGTGGGCCAGGAAGTAGCCGTGACTATGAAGTTCAGCTCCACAGACGGGCAGCCGTTAGGAGACACCAAGGTAACGCTGAATTACGATACTGCCATGCTGGAATATATGGGAGGGAGCGACAACGTAAGCGGAGATATGGGAATTCTCCAGGTGCGCGGCGGCCAGGGAAGCACGGAGGTAGTATCTGAGCTGCGTTTTAAGGCCCTTAAGGCAGGTACCGCCGCCATATCGGTCAGTGACTGGGAGGGATACGACACCAACGGAAACGTTTTGGCAGAGGTGAAAACAGGTTCTTCCGCCATTACCATCGACAGGCTGCCTACCTCCTCGGATGATGCGTCTTTACAGTCTTTGCAGGTTTCTCCCGGAAAGCTGGACCCTTCTTTTAATCCGGAGACCGACACATACAGGGTGACAGTCGGGCTGGATACGCAGGATCTTACGGTCAGCGCGGTCCCTAACAATGACGGCGCCACAGTGGTACTGGAAGGCGGTTCGGAGCTGCAGGAAGGGGAAAACACGGTACTCTGCAAAGTGACCGCGCAGGACGGGGCTACGGTAAAAAATTATACGATTGTAGTAAATAAGGTAGAAGGCGGGGAGAACGGCGGGGAGACGTCCGTTCCGTCAGAGATGCCGGAAGTGCTTGCAGAGCTGAATTCCCTTGCCAAAAAGGTACAGATTATCGGCCTTCCGGCGGAGATGGAAGTGCCGAAAGGATTGAAGGAAAGCGATATTACGATTGGGGATGCAAAAGTAACCGGATGGGTTCCGGAAAACAGCGAGGATCCTGCTTACTGCGTCTTCTATGGGGTGAATGAGAACGGGGATCAGGATTTCTACCGGTTTGACCGGAGGGACAAGACTCTTCAGCGCTATTTTGACGATGGCGAGAAGGTAAGCCCGGAGGTCCTGGAAGCTGCCGAAAAGTATAATGAACTGGTAGATGATTACAATAAGATGAAATGGATCGGGATCAGCGTGGGTGCGGCACTCGGCCTTTTATCCCTTGTTCTGTTAATCCTGCTTATTATGGCGAGACGCGACCAGGATATGTACGCAAAGCCCGCGGCGCGTCAGAAAGACGCAAGAGAGCCGAAAAACCAGGCGCCGGGAAGGAATCTGACAAAAGAAGAACGGTACATGATGGATGAGGAAGAAGAATTTGACGATGACCCGGAGGATGACTATGATGAGGATTATGAGGATGAGATCCCGGTTGATGCCTACCAGCCGGAGCCTGCGGAGCCGGAAAGGCCTGTTGTCCGTCAGATAAGAAAGACGCCGGGAGAATCGGACGCAGGAACGTCCCCCCGCCGGCCTCAGCCCGTGCCGGCAAACAGGAACCGGACGGTTCAGGAGATGCCGCCGAAAAACAGAGGCGGGAATTATCCTTCAGGCTCTGCCTTAGAGGCCGCCGCCCTGGAAAGGCCGGCTTCAGGAAACAGGGAAGATGTGGATGACTTTGAAATTTTCGATTTGGACGAATAATTTTGGATATTCAGCAGAGCGGCGTATTGACTTCGCCGCTTTGCTGATTTATAATTGTTATATCATCAGTATAACAGTTCGAAAGATACCCGAACGGTTACATAACAATAACGAAAGATGGTGATAATGTGATTTTGACAGTTGACTTTGAAAGTGACGAGGCTATCTATATCCAATTGCGAAACCAGATCATTATTGGAATTGCCGCAGAGCGGTTTCGGGAGGGAGATTCCCTGCCTTCTGTGCGGCAGCTTGCAGATAATATCGGCATTAACATGCATACGGTAAATAAAGCATATTCTGTATTAAAGCAGGAAGGGTTTATTAAGCTGGACCGTAGAAAGGGAGCGGTCATTGCCTTAGACGCAGACAAGATCCGGGCAGTGGAGGAGCTGAGAGAAGAACTGGCGGTGATTCTGGCAAGGTGTATCTGTAAACGGATCAGCCGGTGTGAGGTACACGGACTGGTAGATGAAATTTATGATTATTATGCCGGAAAATGCAGAGAATAAGGGAAAGACCAATGGAGGATTATTATGTTATGTGAACGATGTAAGATCAGGGAGGCAAATATCCAGTATACAGAGGTGGTAAATGGTGTCAAGACAGAACATCATTTCTGTTCCCAGTGTGCCAGAGAGATGGATTTTGGCCCGTATGCCGCTATTTTTGACAGTGAATTTCCTTTAGGAAAGCTGTTGTCCGGTCTTTTGGGGATTGGGGAGGACCAGGAAGAACAAAAAGCCTGTCAGGTAGCCTGCCCTGCATGTAAGACCACATATGAGGAATTTATTAAAAACAGTTGTTTTGGCTGCCCGGAGTGTTACGGGGTGTTTGACCTGCTGATCGGGGAAAATATCAAGCAGCTTCAGGGAAACGACGCCCATAAGGGAAAGATTCCCCGCTATCATTACAGCGAGGAGGGAACGGCATTTTCCGTAGAAGATATGGCGAAGCAGGCACAGGGAGTTCCGGGAGGGGAACTTGACAGGGAAGAACAGATCCGGATTCTGGAAACACGTCTTCATGAGGCCGTCCTTCGGGAAGAATATGAGATAGCGGCCCAGTGCAGGGATAAGATCAAAGAATTGAGAGAGGAAATAGGAAAATGTTAAAATGGTTTGAATGTGTGGACCAGAAGCGGCCGGAGATTGTCAGCAGCCGGGTCCGCCTGGTGAGGAACTGGAGCCAGTATGCTTTCCCTTCCAGGCTGTCCCAGAAAGAAGGCATGGAGATGGTCCATCGTCTGGAACTGGGGCTGCAGAACTTAGGGAGCCTGGATGGGAAGCATTATGAATACCATTATTTGCCGGAACTTGGCGAGCTGGAGCGGAAGGCCCTTTATGAGCGGCGGGTGTTTAATTCTGCCATAGCTTCCGGGAAGAACCCGGCGGGCCTGATCTTGTCGGAAGACGAGGATACGGCGATTGTCCTGGGAGGGACGGATCATATCCGCTTGCAGATACTTTCGCCGGGGCTCCATCTGGATGAGCTTTGGGCCAGGTGTGACCAGATGGATGATTTTATCAATGCCCGGTTCCCTTATGCTTTCGACAAAAAATACGGATATCTCACGTCTTTTCCCACTAATGTGGGAACGGGGATGAGGGCGTCCGTGGTCCTCCATCTGCCAACCTTGTCCATGGGGAAAAAATTCAACGGCCTGGTGGCGGAGATGGGCCGTTTCGGCGCCTCCGTGCGGGGGGTATACGGGGAAGGCAGTGAGAATTACGGCGCTTTGTACGAGATTTCCAACCAGAAGACCCTGGGAATGACGGAAAAGGAAATTGTGGATTTGGTAAACCGGGTAGCTCTGCAGCTTTTGGCCCAGGAGAAACAGGTGCGGAAGATCACTCTGGAGAAACGGCGTCTGGAATATGCGGACGAGGTTTATAAATCATACGGGGTGCTGAAATATGCCAGGAGAATGAGCGCAAAGGACGCCATGATATTTTTATCCCGGATCATGTCGGGGATTGTGGACGGAATCCTGGAAATTGACGGAAACTGTGCGATTTACCGGATCATGCTGGGGATACAGCCGGCAAACCTGCAGAGGCTTTCCGAGAGGCCTTTGGGGAAGGAAGAACTGGACGAGGCCAGGGCGGACTACATCCGGGCGGAACTGCCGGAAGTGAAATGAGAGATAACGGTTCAGACAGCCTGAGCGGTTATGCTCACGGGCATATAATGGGCAGCCGTCCGGGGAAAGCCCTGGACGGCTGCCGCAATCGAGGAAAACAGACCAGGAGGATTGAAATTGGCAATGATAGATCGGTTTACGGAACAGGCAAAAGAGGCAATCAGCCTTGGGGTGGATGCGGCCGAGAAGCTTGGTCACAGCTACGTGGGTACGGAGCATCTTTTGATCGGACTTTTACAGGAAGGAAACGGGGTGGCTGCCCGGGTCCTGTCAGACTGCGGCGTGAGGCCGGACAAGGTGACGGAGCTGGTCAGCCAGCTTATTTCTCCTAACCAGCCGGTAGGGCTTGCGGAGCGCAGTACCTATACTCCCAGCGCCAGGAGGGTGCTGGAGAACAGCTACCGGGAGGCAGTCCGCTTTAAGGCGCCTCTTATCGGCACGGAGCATTTGCTGATCGCCATGATTCGGGAGAGCGACTGTGTGGCGGCGCGGCTTTTAAATACCATAGGTGTGAGCGTCCAGAAGCTTTATATTGAGATTCTGTCAGCTATGGGAGAGGACGCGCCGGCAGGAAAGGAGGATTTCCAGCCGGGCCGCGGAGCCAGGGGAAGGGCCAATACGCCTACCCTTAATAATTACAGCCGGGATCTGACCGCCCTGGCAAGAGAAGGGAAGCTGGATCCGGTCATCGGACGGGAACAGGAGATTCACAGGGTCATCCAGATCCTAAGCCGTCGGACAAAGAATAACCCCTGCCTGATCGGGGAGCCGGGAGTGGGCAAAACCGCGGTGGTGGAAGGCCTGGCACAGATGATCGTATCCGGGGACATTCCTGAGATTATCGCAAGAAAAAGGGTGCTGACTTTAGACTTGTCCGGCATGGTGGCAGGTTCCAAATACCGGGGAGAGTTTGAGGAACGGATAAAGAGAGTGCTTGCGGAGGTGAGGGAGGACGGAGAAGTCCTTCTGTTCATAGACGAGATCCATACCATTATCGGGGCAGGAGGGGCGGAAGGGGCCATCGATGCCTCCAATATTTTAAAGCCGTCCCTGGCCCGGGGGGAGATCCAATTGATCGGCGCCACCACCATCGATGAATACCGGAAATATATTGAAAAGGATGCCGCTCTGGAGAGGCGTTTCCAGCCGGTTACAGTGGAAGAACCGGGGGAGGAGGAATCCATCAGCATAATGAAGGGGCTAAGGCCCCGGTATGAGGAGCACCATCGGGTGACGATAACCGATGATGCCCTGACGGCGGCAGTGCGTCTGTCCGCCCGGTATATCAACGACCGTTTTCTGCCGGATAAAGCCATTGACCTGATTGACGAGGCTTCTTCCAAGGTCCGTCTGACCACTTATGTAGAGCCGTCTGAGATCAAGGAATTGGAGCAGGAAATTGAAAATCTGGAACAGCAGAAAGAGGCTGCCATCAAGGCGGAGGCTTATGAGAAGGCCGGGGATATCAAACGCCGCCAGGAGAAAAAACGGGAGAAGATTGAGAAGATCCGGGCAAAGTGGCAGAAAGAGAAGATGTCCAGAAAGCTGGTGGTTGACGAAGGCCAGGTGGCGGATGTGGTTTCCGGATGGACGAAAATACCGGTGCGCAAACTGGAGGAAGAAGAGTCGGAACGGCTTAAAAAGCTGGAATCCATCCTCCATGAGCGGGTGGTAGGCCAGGAGGAGGCAGTTGTGGCTGTGTCAAAGGCCATCCGGAGAGGAAGGGTGGGACTGAAGGACCCCAAGCGCCCTATCGGCTCCTTCTTATTCTTAGGTCCCACAGGAGTGGGAAAAACAGAGCTGTGCAAGACCCTGGCAGAGGCCATGTTCGGAACGGAAAATGCACTGATCCGGGTGGATATGTCCGAATATATGGAAAAGCACAGCGTCTCCCGGATGATCGGTTCGCCGCCAGGGTATGTAGGATATGAGGAAGGCGGGCAGCTGAGTGAAAAGGTGCGGCGCAATCCTTATTCGGTGATCCTGTTCGACGAGATTGAAAAGGCCCATCCGGATGTGTTCAACATCCTTTTGCAGGTGTTGGACGACGGCCATATAACAGACGCCCAGGGAAGGAAGATTGATTTTAAGAATACGATCCTGATCATGACTTCCAATGCAGGGGCGGAAAATATTATCTCCCCCAAGCGGCTTGGCTTTATGTCACAGGAAAATGAGGAAGAGCGCTACAAAGCTATGAAAGACCGGGTAATGGCGGAAGTGAAACGGCTGTTTAAACCGGAATTTTTAAACAGGATCGATGAGATCATGGTATTCCATCCATTGAACCAGGAACATATGAAGGAGATCGTTTCCATCATGTTGAAAAGCATCATGAAACGGACGGCCCGCCAGATGGATCTGGAGCTGGTGGTGGAGGATAAGGCAAAGGCGTTTTTGGTGGAAAAAGGCTATGATGAGAAATACGGGGCCAGGCCTCTTCGCCGGGCCATCCAGAATTACCTGGAAGATAAGCTGGCTGAAGCCGTATTGGACGGGACGGTGAAGACCGGGGACAAAGTGTTTGTGGGGGCCGGGGAAGACGGGCTTCTCTTTTCTTCCAGGGAACTGGTGGGGCAGAGCTGAGGAGATGCCGTAAATACAGAGGATTAGACAGAGAATGAGAGAATGCCGGCGGCAGCCCGGGGAGGCGGCTGTCGGCAGGATATGTGCGGCGGCTGCCTCCCCGGGCCGCCGGTTTCGGTGAAAGGATTATTCTTTAATGATATCTAATTCTGTCAGATTGATGCCGGAAGCCGTTAATATGACTTTTAAAGCCACATAACGCCGCTTCATTTTTTTATATGCGTCAGAATCCTTTTCGCAGGATATCATATAATCCTGCAGCCTTTCAAATTCCTCAATGTTTTTTTGCATCAGCTCTTTTTCTGTCATATTCATTCCTCCTTCTTGTCAGGATATTGTAATATAGTTTCCTGTTTTATATTATAAGGAAAAGAATAAAATATGTAAAGACTGATTCTGGAACTGTAACCTGCCAGGTTAGGGCTGCCGTTTACGGGAGGGGGATCTCGTAAGGTCCGCCTGGGCTGTTACCAGTACCCCGGGAAACGCGCTCCCGCTCCGTGAAGAACGTAGCGGACGCTAAATTCACTGGGAAAACCATCCCAGTTCATTAAGCGCCGACGTTCTTCGAGGGTTCCCCGGGGTACGGGCAACAGCCCAGGCTGCGTTATCGGCCACTCCGGGAATTGCAACCCATTGGGGTAAGTTTATGAAAATTTTTGAAAAGCTTTACTGGTGTTTTGTGCGATATTAGAGTATACTTAGATTATGGGTTCCTGACAAAGTGAAGCTGCCGGGAATCTGTATCTTCCAGTTTTTGGCGCGGCTTTAAGAAGCGGCTGTGCCAGATTTACACCATATTTACAGGAGGGCAACATTATGCCAGTAGTTGAATCTTTAATTCGTTCGGAAGCAGACGGGACTATCAGTTTTGGGAATTACAAATTACCCACCAAATCCAAGCTCCAGGATTTCGAGCATGATGGAGATTCCTATAAGATCAAGACTTTTTATGAGATCACCAAGTTGGAGAGGAATGGCATGTTCGTCTATGAGTCCGTGCCGGGGACAACGGTGGAGCATTTTTCGGTGAACAATGACGGAGTGGAATTTGTGGTGGAAGGTGACAAGGATGCGCAGATCACCATCCAGTTGGAGGATGATACGGAGTATGAGGTTTTTGTCGACGACGCGGCGGTAGGCGGCATGAAGACCAATATGAGCGGGAAGCTGATGGCGAGCGTGGAGCTGAATGAAGGCGTGGGAAGCCATGTGAAGGTCGTGAAGCGGTAAAAGGCCGTATTGGGAAGCAGGCGGCGTGAGAAGCCGAAGAAAGCAAAGAAAAGCAGAAAAGCCATAGATGGCGGAAGGGCGGCAGATACATATGGCGAAGGCCAGGACTACAGCATTTTTTTGTAAGGAGTGCGGATATGAATCTGCCAAGTGGACAGGGCAGTGTCCGTCATGCCGGGAGTGGAACACGATGGTCGAGGAGCCGGTGGCAAAGAAGGCTTCGGACCGGCGGGCTGTTGTGCGGGAAGGCGTGAAGAAGACAGCCCGTCCCGTAAAGCTGTCGGAGGTATCCATTGAAGACCAGGACCGGATATCAACAGGATACCGGGAGCTGGACCGGGTATTGGGGAGCGGCATTGTCGCCGGCTCCCTGGTTCTGGTCGGAGGAGATCCGGGGATTGGGAAATCCACGCTTCTTCTGCAGGTCTGCAGGAACTTAGCGGCAGACGGCCATAAAGTATTGTATATTTCAGGAGAAGAGTCCTTAAAGCAGATCAAGCTGCGGGCCAACAGGATCGGGGAGATCACGGGGGAACTGCTGTTTTTGTGCGAGACGAACCTGGATGATATTGAAGAGGCGATCCGGGAAACCAAGCCGGAGACCGTAATTATTGATTCGATCCAGACCATGTACCGGGAAGATGTGACATCCGCCCCGGGGAGCGTAAGCCAGGTAAGGGAATCTACCAATATCCTGCTGCAGATCGCCAAAGGCATGGGCATTTCCGTGTTCATAGTAGGGCATGTGACCAAGGAAGGCGTGGTGGCCGGCCCCCGGGTGCTGGAGCATATGGTGGATACCGTGCTGTATTTCGAGGGGGAGCGCAATGCCTCCTACCGGATTTTACGCGGGGTAAAGAACAGGTTCGGTTCTACCAATGAGATCGGCGTTTTCGAGATGCAGGAACAGGGGCTCTCGGAGGTGGAGAATCCGTCCGAATACCTTTTAAGCGGCCGGCCCAAAGAGGCGTCCGGGGCGGTAGTTGCCTGTTCCCTGGAAGGGACACGGCCTATTCTCCTGGAGGTTCAGGCGTTGGTGGCGCAGACGAATTTCGGTATGGCCAGACGGACGGCGGCCGGCACGGATTACAACCGGGTGAATCTTTTAATGGCAGTGCTGGAGAAGCGGTGCCATTACGAAATGTCGCGGTACGACGCCTATGTGAACATTGCAGGCGGTGTGCGGATGAATGAGCCGGCGCTGGATCTGGCCATTGTGCTGGCCCTGGTGTCCAGTTTAAAGGACCGTCCCGTGGACCCGAAATGTATTATTTTCGGGGAAGTAGGGCTGTCCGGAGAGGTGAGGGCGGTGTCCATGGCGGAACAGCGTGTCAGGGAAGCGGTAAAGCTGGGATTTGAGGCATGTATTCTTCCCCAGGTCTGTCTGGGAAAGATGAAAAAGGTCGAAGGCATCCGTCTGCTTGGGGTGAGGAATGTCCGGGAAGCCATCGGGCTGATTTAGATTCCTGCCGTCCTGCAGCCATGAGGGTACAAAACTGCCGCGAAATCTCAGAGAAAGGAAAATAGGGTATGAAGGTACAGAGGAGAAGCCTGGGAAAGATGGCGGCCGCCCTGGGGATCATGATGTCCGTGACGGGAATGGCGGCCATGGCAGAGAGTTCTCCGGTGATATGGATCGGGGAGGCGGCCAAGGAGGGCGGCGCCGTGGAGAATAAGGACAGCGTCCCTGTAAATCAGCCGGGACAGGGAGAGCCGGGCAGCCATCTCGGCCTGGATGTGACAAAGCTTTCGGAGGCAGCAGAAACCGACCAGATTGTGGTGGTGGCAGGTTCCGGAATGGACAGCCCGTTTGTCCGGACGGCATATTTCAAGAAAGACGGGTCAGGGACCTGGCAGGAGGTGTTCTGCGTGTCCGGTTATTGCGGCCATAACGGAATGTCCGTGGACAAAAGAGAGGGCGACCGCCGGACGCCTGTCGGCACTTTTGGTTTTGCAGAGGCTTTTGGCATTCTGCCGGATCCCGGCAGTGTGATACCCTACAAAAAGGTGGATAGGCATGATTTTTGGGTGGATGACAGCAGCAGCCTCTATTACAACCAGATGGTGAGCACCAGGCAGGTGGTTCCGGACTGGAATTCGGCGGAGGCGCTGGCAAAGGTCGTCCCCTCATATCATTATGTGCTGGCATTGGACTATAATACCGCAAATCCCGTTCCGGGCAAAGGTTCCGCCATCTTTCTTCATGGGATTCATCCTGAAAAAACATGGACGGAAGGGTGTATTGCCATTCCCGAGGAGCGGGTAAAACAGTTGCTGCAGGAATTGAAGGCAGGGGCAAAGATTGTGATCCTGCCGGAGCTGCCTCAGGCGGAGCCGGAAACAGATATCCGTGAGCCAAATGATTTGCCAACATAGTTCCCGTCTTTCCATAAATACATCGAATCGCATACCGGCTGTCAGGAAGACCTGGCAGCCAGTTTTTTTGCAAGAAACCGAAGGGCTTCTAATTTCTTTTTTTCTTCCGGGGACATCCCGGAAGTTAAGACAGAGGCCAAAAGCTCTGTTTCCGTGTCAGAGAAGCGGATGCCTTTCTGGGCGGCATCTGCCTGCATGGATATAAAGGCCGGAAGGATCTGGTCTTTTGGCAGGCTGGCAATCCGGCTGGCAAACGCAGTGAGATAATCCAGCTTTGCCGGTTCCATCTGTCTGAGCCTGGGATCCTGTTTCCAGTTTTCTGAGGTCATAAAGGGCTCCTTTCTGTTTTACCCATGGATATCTGCTGGACAGACGGTCAGGTCGAAGCCTGCATGGCCTGCAGCATGATCTGGAGGTTTTCAATCATTTCGATCAGTTCCTGTTCTCTTGGGCTGGCATAGGGCTTGATCGCCTGCAGCATTTCCACGGTTGAAGCTTTCCGTTCTCCTTCGCGGCCGATGCTCATGGCCGATACCTCCCCTCCGGAAAACAGGCTCATCGTGCGGTTCAGCTCCTGCAATTTGATCATCATGGATAAAAAACGCTGGACGGGCTGCTGCATATAGGGAATCGCCGCTTTGACCATCTGCAGGTGGGGGTCTGCAAGCATATGGTCAAAATCGGTCAGACGGACATCGGCTGTCGTTTCGTCGTTCATAGACGGCTCCTTAACATTTTTGAAACAATATATGCAGGATTCAAGGAAATCATACCATCTGCATATATTATCTTTATCGGAAGAAAAAACAGCAGGGAATCCGGACGGCCGGACAGTCCCGGAAAAATGAAAAGAGCCGTAGGGCATGATGTGTATATATGAACGGAGATTGGAGGAAAATATGGCTACAAGATTGATTATAGAAGGAAATGCAGTTTACGAGATTGACGAGGACTGCCAGGAATATCAGAGAAAAGTAAACGGAACAAAAAAACGTCTGCGGCGTCAGGAGTGCAGAGGAAGTTCTTCTGGCGATAACGCGGCAGGAGAGAAATACGGCAGATAACCCGTTATGGTTTACTGCTTCCCGGCGGGTAATAACTATAATTCCACAATATGCAAAGAAAATAAGGGGATGTAGGGAAACAGATAGTTCTAAAACAGAGCGGCTGAGATTCGGAGCGAATCTCAGCCGCTCTGAACTTTTTTACAAAATTAAATTTTTTCAAAATCGCTTTCGAATCTCTGGTGAATAAAGCTGCTGAAAGAGCGCGCAAGAAGATTGTGACGGATGTCGAAAATGAAGCTGCCGGATTCGAGGGATCTATAACAGAGGCATTCCGCTTCTTTGAAAGAGGACGGTGCATTATAGGGTGAAACGGAAAAAACAGAAAGGCCCCCTTAGAAAAGGGGGCAAAAGGTTTTAGCAGAAGAACCCGCCATTGCCGCAGCAGCAGAGCAGAAGAATAATCCAGATCCAGTCACAGCCAAAGCCGTTTACGCAGCCAAAGCTGCCGTTATGTTCACACCCGCATCCGTTGTTGCCGCCGCAGCAGCACAGGATCAGGATCAGCCAGATGATATTGCACCCGTTTCCTCCTCCGTTGCAATTACAATTGCAGTCACAGCCGCAGTTTGTTGCTGCCAAATCACTCATACCAGTTCCTCCAAAAATTATTTACAATCCATCATATGTCAGGCTGCATGTCACAGTTTCCGGTTTTTTGAAAAGTTTGCGGAAAGTTTTTTTAACGGAGGGCCGGAATGCCCTGCAGTATGCCGGACCAAAAAGATAATTGTGATAAATGGCAAAAAAAATGAAAATATTTATGTAAAAATCTAATTCCTTTTTTGGCAAAGTATGTTATACTCATAGAGATGTATTTTTCCGCGCGTTTTTGCGTGAAGTCCGGCGAAGTACATCGGCTTTTAAGGGGCATGTATTCCTATGGAATTTAATATAGAAAACGGGTGATAAACATGAGCAGGTATGATGAAGGACAGATGTATGGTGGGAGCCACTCCAGGGCAAAGAGCGGCTCCAGGGGGAAAAGCAGCAGTTCATCCAGAAGCAGGGCCGGTTCCGGTTCCCGAAGCCAGGTTCCAAGGGGCGCTACGTCCAGGACGGGCGCTTCCCGCAGCACATCCGCAAGGAGTTCTTCCGGAGGCAGGAGCACATCTGGCAGGAGCGGCAGCCGTTACGGAAGTTCCGGCCATGGGCGCGGCCACGGGAAGCACAGGCGGGAGGATGATTTCAAGAAGCTTGCCGCTGGCGGCGTGCTTTTGATCGTGGCCATTACCCTGATCGTATTTTTTATAAAAGGCATGGATAAAAACGTGAAGGAGACGGAAAGCGAGACGGAGGCCACCACCACTGTCCCCGAGACCGAACTTCAGAAGGAAGTCCTGGTGGATGGGGTGGATATTACCGGAATGTCAAGGGAAGAGGCCAGGGAGGCCATTCTTAAGAATTATCCATGGGCTATGACCGTCACCTGGCAGGAGGAGACCTTTGAGGTGGCAGACCTGATGGGAGGCAAGGTAGACGCCCTTTTGACAGAGATCTATGCCGGAGAACCGAAGGAAAAGTATTCCCTGGATACGGACGGACTGGAGGAAGCGGCGGAGGAGGAGGCGGCCAAAGCAGCGGCCAAATGGGATAAGGCGGCCAAAAACGGGTCCATTTCCAGCTATGACAAAGCCACGGATAAATTTCTCTTTACCGGGGCGGAGCAGGGCCAGGCCTTAGACCAGGAGAAACTTGCCAAAGATATTTTGGATGCCGTGAAAAAGAAGGATTTTGACGCAGAGCTTACGGCGGTGATGAATACGGTGGAACCGGAATTCAGCGAGGAGACGGCAAAAGAGAAGTATAAGACCATTGCCTCCTTTACCACCAAAACCACCTCCAACAGCAAGCGCAATACCAATGTAAAACTTTCAGCAGAGGCGATCAACGGCACGATTTTACAGCCCGGGCAGGAATTCTCCTTTAATGATACCGTAGGGCAGAGAACGGAAGCCAAGGGATATAAAGGGGCAGCCGCCTACAACAACGGGGAAGTGGTGGAAGAGATCGGAGGCGGCGTGTGCCAGACCTCCTCTACCCTGTACAACGCGGTGGTGAAGGCAGGGCTTAAGACCACAAAGCGTCAGTCCCACACCTATGAGCCTTCTTATGTAACTCCCGGAACCGATGCCACGGTAAGCTGGAACGGGCCGGATTATAAGTTTGTAAACAACTCCAGCGCGGCTATCGGAATCCGGGCCAGGTATTCGGATCAGACCGTGACCGTGTCCATATACGGCGTACCGGTTTTAGAAGAGGGTGTGACCCATTCCTTAAAATCACAGAAGATCAAGGACCTGGATCCACCGGCTCCCACCTATGAGGAGGATCCGACCTTAGAGCCGGGAGTAGAGAAGCAGAAAAGCGGCGGAAGCAGGGGAAGCAGGTGGGAGACCCGTCTGATCGTCAAGAAGGGCGATGAAATCATAAGCCAGGATGTGGATCATGCTGTAACCTATAAAGGCCATGCGCCTGTAATCCTGCGCAACACCACAGGTACCGTGGCTGCCACGGAATCGGCGCCCGACGAGAGTACCATTGATCCGAACCAGGCCACATCGATTGCGCCGGAGGGCGCCGGGGACGGATTCATCCAGCCGGAGAGCAGCGCCGGAAACGGCCCTGGCGGCGGTACGGGCAACAACAGCGGAGTCTCGGCAGGCGGTCCCGGCGGGCAGGGGAGCGGCGGCAATGCCGTAGGCGAAGGCCCCGGAGGGGGCGGCTCCGTAACGCCCCCATCGTCTCAGGCTCCGGCACCTACTACCGCGCCGGCCCAGCCGTCACCGGATGCAGGAGCGGGAGCAGGAACCCAGACCAATGTTCCTCCCATTGTGGCTCCCATGCCGGGGAACTGACAGAAAGACAGCCGTTCCCATGGCTTTTTACAGCCATGCGAAAAGGACATTTCCCAAGATTTTACAGATTTTTGGCATTTTCAACAAAGCAGGAAAAGGAGGGATCCCCGGATACCGTGGATCTCTCCTTTTTTTCTGTATTGTATGAGAAATAATACGTGATTTTTCTTGTTTTCGTATTTGCAAAATGATAAAAAGTTGCTATAATAGATATCAGGGTTCCGGGGTCTTTTCCGGAACAAGCAATATTCACATTTGTAGGAGGAAAACCAAATGGCAAGAAAAATGAAAACCATGGATGGTAATCAGGCTGCTGCTCATGCTTCGTATGCTTTTACCGAAGTAGCTGCTATGTATCCCATCACCCCGTCTTCCGTTATGCCTGAGCATACGGACGAGTGGGCGACCGAAGGCAGAAAGAATATTTTCGGCCGCACGGTTCAGATTACTGAGATGCAGTCTGAGGCAGGCGCCGCCGGTGCCGTCCACGGCTCCCTGGCAGCAGGTGCCCTTACAACCACCTATACTGCTTCCCAGGGTCTGTTACTGATGATTCCGAACCTGTACAAGATTGCAGGCGAGCAGCTTCCGGGCGTGATCAACGTATCCGCGCGTGCTCTGGCCAGCCATGCGCTGTCCATTTTCGGCGATCATTCTGATGTGTATGCATGTCGCCAGACCGGCTGCGCCATGCTGTGTGAGTCCAGTGTGCAGGAGGTCATGGATCTGACCGCGGTTGCTCATCTGGCCGCAATCAAGGGCAAAGTTCCCTTTATTAATTTCTTTGATGGTTTCCGTACCTCCCACGAGATCCAGAAGATCGAAGCCTGGGATTATGATGACCTGGCTGAGATGGCTGACTGGGATGCCATTGCCGCGTTCCGTAAGCATGCCCTGAATCCCAATCATCCCTGCCAGAGAGGTTCTGCCCAGAACCCGGATATTTTCTTCCAGGCAAGAGAAGCCTGCAACCCGTATTATGATGCGCTGCCGGGAATTGTGCAGGAGTACATGGACAAAGTTAATGAAAAGATCGGCACCGATTACAAGCTGTTCAACTACTATGGCGCAGCAGATGCCGAGCACGTGATCGTGGCTATGGGTTCTGTCAATGACACCATTGAAGAGACCATCGATTACATGGCCAAGACCACCGGCGCCAAGGTCGGCGTGGTGAAGGTTCGTCTGTACCGTCCGTTCAGCGCTGAGGCCCTGATCGAAGCGATTCCGGATTCCGTGAAGAAGATTTCTGTTCTTGACAGAACCAAAGAGCCGGGATCTTTAGGCGAGCCGCTTTATCTGGATGTGGTTGCCGCGCTGAAGGGCAGTAAGTTTGACGCTGTGGAGATCGTTTCCGGCCGTTATGGTCTGGGCTCTAAGGATACCACTCCGGCGCAGATCGTTGCTGTATACGGCAACAATGAGAAGAAGAGATTCACCATCGGTATCGAGGATGATGTGACCCATCTGTCCCTGCCCTTGGGCGCTCCTCTTGTCACCACTCCAGAGGGAACCACCAACTGTAAGTTCTGGGGTCTGGGTGCAGACGGTACTGTAGGCGCCAACAAGAACTCCATCAAGATCATCGGCGACAACACCGATATGTATGCCCAGGCATATTTTGACTATGATTCCAAGAAGTCCGGCGGCGTGACTATGTCCCACCTGCGTTTCGGACACAAGAAGATCAAATCCACCTACCTGATCCGTCAGGCGAACTTTGTGGCCTGCCACAATCCGGCCTATGTGCGCAAATACAACATGGTTCAGGAGCTGGTGGACGGCGGTACCTTCCTGCTTAACTGCCCCTGGAATGCAGAGGAGTTAGAGACCCATCTGCCAGGCCAGATGAAGAAATTTATCGCTGATCACAACATTAATCTGTACACCATTGACGGTGTGAAGATCGGTATTGAGACCGGCATGGGCCCGACCCGTATCAACACCATTTTACAGTCCGCATTCTTTAAGCTGACCGGCATTATCCCGGAGGAGAAGGCTATCCAGCTGATGAAGGATGCCGCTCAGAAGACCTATGGCCGCAAGGGCGAGGATGTGGTTAAGAAGAACTGGGCTGCTATCGATGCAGGCGCTCAGGGCGTTGTGAAGGTAGAGGTTCCCGCAAGCTGGAAGGATTGTGCGGACGAGGGCCTGGATTACAAGGTAGTGACCGAGGGAAGAAAGGATGTTATTGACTTTGTCAACAACGTACAGACCAAGGTCAGCGCCCAGGAAGGCAATAATCTGCCTGTATCCGCATTTAACGAGTATGTGGATGGCTCCACCCCCTCCGGTTCTGCTGCTTATGAGAAGCGCGGTATCGCAGTGAATGTGCCGGTTTGGAATCCGGACAACTGTATCCAGTGTAATTTCTGTTCCTATGTATGTCCTCATGCAGTTATCCGTCCGGTGGCTATGACTGCCGATGAGGCTGCCAAGGCTCCAGAGGGCATGAAGATGCTGCCCATGACCGGCATGGCAGATTACAAGTTTGCCATCACCGTGTCTGCTCTTGACTGTACCGGATGCGGCTCCTGTGCCAATGTCTGCCCGGGCAAGAAGGGCGAGAAGGCTCTTACCATGGACAAGCTGGCAGACCATATGGATGCACAGCCGGTTTATGATTTCGGCCAGACCGTGACCATCAAGCAGGATGTGATTGACAAGTTTAAAGAGACCACAGTAAAGGGAAGCCAGTTCAAGCAGCCGCTGCTTGAGTTCTCCGGCGCGTGCGCAGGCTGCGGCGAGACCCCGTATGCCAAGCTGATCACCCAGCTGTTCGGTGACAGAATGTATATTGCCAATGCAACCGGATGTTCCTCCATCTGGGGCAACTCCTCACCCTCCACTCCTTACACCGTAAATGCCAAGGGACAGGGCCCGGCATGGGATAACTCCCTGTTTGAGGACAATGCAGAGTTCGGATTTGGTATGCTTCTGGCTCAGAACGCAATCCGTGACGAGCTGAAGGAGAAGGTTGAGACCGTAGCTGCCAATGACCAGTCTACCGAGGAAATTAAGGCTGCCTGCAAGGAGTGGCTGGATACCTTCGGTATCGGTGCTCTCAACGGAAGCGCTACAGACAAGCTGGTTGCAGCTCTGGAAGGCATTGACTGCCCGACCTGCAAGTACATTGTTGCCAATAAGGATTTCCTGGCCAAGAAGTCCCAGTGGATCTTCGGCGGTGACGGATGGGCTTATGATATCGGCTTCGGCGGCGTGGATCACGTGCTGGCAAGCGGCAAGGATATCAACATCATGGTTTACGATACCGAGGTTTATTCCAATACCGGCGGTCAGTCCTCCAAGGCTACCAAGACCGGTGCGGTTGCTCAGTTCGCAGCCGGCGGTAAGGAGACCAAGAAGAAAGATCTGGCAAGCATTGCCATGTCCTATGGCTATGTGTATGTAGCACAGATTTCCATGGGTGCAGACTATGCTCAGACCGTGAAGGCGATTGCAGAGGCAGAGGCTTATCCGGGTCCGTCCCTGATCTTAGCTTACGCTCCCTGTATCAACCATGGTATCAAGAAGGGCATGAGCAAGGCTCAGACTGAGGAGAAGCTGGCTGTTGAGACCGGTTACTGGAACAACTTCCGCTTCAACCCGGCTGCCGAGAAGAAGTTCACCTTAGACAGCAAGGCTCCCAACATGGAGGGCTATCAGGACTTCCTGAAGGGTGAAGTGCGTTACGCTTCCCTGGCTATGAAGAATCCGGAGAGAGCTGCCAAGCTGTTCGAGAAGAACGAGGCAGAGGCGAAGGAGAGATATGAGTATCTGTCCAAGCTGGTTAATCTGTACGGCAACGAATAAATAAAAACAATGCTTTGGCCGGTGATCCGAATCAAAGCAGACAGGACAGTCCCCGGAGATTCCGGGGGCTGTTTTTTTAACTTTTTAACTTTCGCTATGGACATTTTTGGGATTTTGCGGTATTCTGGATATATCAATCATTCAGGAGGTATTGATTATGAGCATGGGAAAGCCCACGAAGATTTTTGCAAAGGACAACCCTGAGGTAGCATTGAAGGTTACAAAGGGTCATTTTTCTTCTGACCGTTTTCATATCAATTATTACATTGACATGACTTCCTTAAAGATGCGCCGGAAAAACGCGCAGGAAGTGGCAAAAGCTATGGTATCCCGCTATGTGAGCCGGGTGAATCTGGATCTGGCGGGGAATTTGTCTCTGGGAGGACTGGAGATGCAGGAGCTGATGGCGTCCATGGCTACCAAGGCTCCGATTGACACGATTATTTGCATGGACGGATGTGAGGTGATCGGAGCCTATGTGGCCGAAGAACTTTCCAACATTGGCGTAACCACCATAAACAGCCACCATACCAGCTACATCATTACACCGGAGTTTGATTCCACCGGCCAGATGGTGGTGCGTGACAATATCCGCCCCATGTTAAAGGACAAGCATGTGCTGGTGGTTCTGGCTACTGCCATGTCCGGAAGAACCATTTCCAAGAGCATCCGCTGTATTAAATCTTATGGCGGCATCATCGAAGGGATCTCCGTGATCTTTTCGGCTGTGGATCAGATCGAGGGCTATCCGGTGAATTCCGTGTTCGGCGTATCCGATCTGCCGGACTTTAAGCTTTCCGATCCGGATCAGTGTCCGGATTGTCAGAACAGCGTAAAGCTGGATGCCATTGTGAACAGCTACGGATATACCGTGTTGAATTAATGTGTTCCGAAAGGGCATAAAAAATGAAAAGACTGCCGGGAAACAGATCTTTGCGTCCGACATATTTTGTGATATGCAAAATATCATAATAGTATATGGCGCACAGATTCTCTTTTCCGGCAGTCTCTCATTTTATGTCAATGCCGTATTCGATCATTTGTCGCAGCTTTGTATCATCCTGGACTACCACATAGCCCTGTTCCTTGACAATGCAGCCTTCTTTTTTGAGAATGGCTACGATTCGGGATACGGTGACAGGATGAGTACCCAGGTATTTTGACATTTCTAAAAAGCTCATAGTTTTGGGGAGGACTTTTTTGCCGTCTTTATTAATGGAAAAATCCAGAAGTAGGCGACATAGACGGACGCTGGCGCTGTCTTCCAAAGCTTGCTGAAAATGGCTTAATACTTCCTGGAAATTGGCGGCAGTTGCCTGCAGAATGAGGTGGTTGAATTTCAGGTCTTCATCTAAAAGCTTACGGAACATGGAACCTGACATTCTGTGGAGAATGCAACGGGTCTTGGTCATCTGAACCAGGTGGCTGGGAACACAGATATCCGTGATCTCCCGGCAATTGACGACGTCCAGCAGCAGGGTCATGAAGGAAATAATCCGCGGTCCTTTCATATACAGGTAGACCCGTTCTTCTCCGTTGCGGGAATAGCTCATCAGAGCCACCATGCCGGACTCCAGAAAATACAGGGAGTCTGCCTGGGACTCATTGTCCGGAGCATAGATAATCTTATTCTTTTCTACAATAATCTGTTCTGCGTGGGTATAAAAACAATCAAATAATCCGTTCTTTGTTTCCATGACACTCCTATCTTCAATCAATTATATATAAGGACAGTATACCACTATTTATCAAAAATTGCCATATTATTTAAAAAAACTTAACATATGTTATGCTATATTATCTAAATCCATGTTAAAATAATAACAGCTAAAATGAAATGGGGGTATTTATCAATGAGCAATTCTTCAGCTTCGGTCAGCAGCAAGGCTGTTCATTCCCTGGTGGGAGTGGCAATCATGCTGCTGTTCCATTATCTTCCTCTGCCGCTTCCGGAGGTGACTCCCATCGGCATGGAGATCATCGGAGTGTTTTTGGGAACCTTGTATTTGTGGACCACTGTGGATCCGGTCTGGTCCAGCCTTCTCAGCATCTTTATGGTGGGAGTGTCCAGTTATGCGCCAATGAATCAGGTATTGTCCGCTGCTTTTGGAAATCCGGTAGTAATCCAGATGCTGTTTTTGATGATCGTTATGAACGCCATGGTCTATAACAAGCTGACGGCTTATATCGGGCGTTTTTTCCTGACGATGAAGATCAACAACGGACGACCGTGGGTATTTACGGCAGTGCTGATGATCGGCGCTATGTTAATGGCTGCTTTTGTGGGGCCGTTTTCTCCGATCTTTTTGTTCTGGCCGGTGCTTTATGATATTTTTCAGGAAGTGGGTGTCAAGAAAGGGGAAAAATATCCTTCCATTATGCTGATTTTAGTGGCTATTGCCACTCTTCTGGGTTTTCCGGTGCCGCCATACAGCGGGAATTCACTGGCTTTGATCGGCAACTATGCAGGTATCACGGAGAACATGGGAAACCGGGTGATGATTAACAGCGCCGGTTATCTGGCGGTGGCACTGATCTACGGTTTTGTTTCGATCGCTGCTATTGTACTGTTTTGCAAATATGTGCTGCGGCCGGATGTATCAAAGCTGAAAGAGTTGGATGTGGAAATGCTGAAGAAAAATCCGCTGCCGCCGTTAAACGGCAATCAAAAGTTTATGGCCGTTTCCTTTGTGATTTATATTTTGACCATGCTGCTGCCCAGTATGTTTCCAAAGCTGGGAATTATGCAATTTTTAAGTGTCAACAATTACGGGATTGCTCTTGGATATACGGCGTTGCTTAGCTGCGTCAGCCTGGACAGGGAAAAGCATGAGCCGGTGCTGCCTTTTAATAAAGTGTTAAACGGCTTTGCCTGGGGAACCTTTTTCCTCTGTACAGCGGCAATCCTTTTAGGAAGCGTGCTGACCAATGAGTCTACAGGGATTTCCGCATTCCTCAATACCATGCTGCGGCCGATTTTCAGCAGTATGTCCCTGGTAGCGTTTTATGTAACTCTTTTGGTGATTACATTAGTGCTGACCAATATTTGCAACAGCCTTGTGGTAGGGATGCTGATGCAGCCGGTGATCGCTTCATTTTGTCTCTCCAGCGGGATTAATTCGGCGCCGATTACATCACTGATTATTATTTTCGTGCTGGCAAGTGCATCAGTGACTCCTTCTGCTTCGCCTTTTGCGGCTATGATTCACGGCAATAAGGAATGGCTGAAGTCAGGGGAGATTTATAAGCATACCATGATGTTTGCAGCTATTGAGCTGATTTTGGCCATTGTGGTGGGCATTCCTGTTGCGTCAGTGCTGATTCATTAAAGGATCCGGATTTGGCATAGCTGTCAGGATGAAATGTCAGATAACCGTTTCAGGATTATGGGAAAACGATCGCGGCAGAATTGATTCTGAAGGGAAATGTGAAAGGCCAGGCAGTTGTGAAACATCAATATTTTTATTTTTTAAAGGAGGAATTTGCTATGGAAACTATTAAGTACTCATTTTTGCCGTCTATTCTGACCCGTCAGGCAGAGGCAGAGGAAGCCATGCTGGCAGAGTTTGAAGCGGGTAATTATACCATTGAGGAGCCGCTTGTCAAGTACAATCCATATCTGATCAACCCGCTGGCTGCAGTGGTGCTTTTTAAGACGGAAAAAGAAACGGCTGTGACGGTTACGGTATTAGGTAAGGAGCATCCTCTTGGAGATATCCGTCATACATTCCCGCGGGCAAAGACCCATATTTTGCCGATTCTGGGGCTTTATGCGGATTATGACAATACAGTGGAAATTGAACTGTACCGGGGCTGCAAGAAGACTATCCATATCAAGACCGAGCCTTTGGGTAAGGATGTGCCGAAGCTTGTACATATGAATACCACTGCTGGTTATCTGAGGGATCAGATCATCATTATCACGCCGGCCCTGACGCAGCTTGCTACCGGATTTGACTATCAGGGAGAGATTCGCTGGTATCTGAATATTCCGGTGGTATTTGACTTAAAGCGTTTAAAGAACGGAAATATCTGTGTAGGTACGGACCGTCTGCTGAAGATCCCATACTATATGTCCGGAATTTACGAGATGAGCATGGTTGGTAAGATTTATAAGGAATTTGGCATTCCGGGCGGATATCATCACGATCAGTTTGAGATGGAGGACGGCAACCTGCTGGTTCTGACTGAGGATCTGAGAAGCGATACGGTAGAGGACATGTGTGTCCTGGTTGACCGGAACACAGGAGAGATCTTAAAGACATGGGATTATAAGGACTTTTTGGATCCGGGATGCAGCAAGTCAGGAAGCTGGTCTGCCCATGACTGGTTCCATAATAACGCCGTTTGGTATGATAAGAATACCAATTCCCTGACTTTCTCCGGACGTCATATTGACTCCATGGTGAATATTGATTACGATACCGGCATGCTGAACTGGATTATCGGAGATCCCACCGGATGGCCGGAGAAGTACCAGAAATATTTCTTTACTCCAGTGGGAGACGGGGAGTTTGACTGGCAGTATGAACAGCATGCCAACCTGATCACTCCGGATGGGGATGTTATGTGCTTTGATAATGGACATTTCCGCTCCAAGATCAAAGAGCAGTACCGCTTGAATAAGGACAATTTCTCCCGCGGCGTCCGCTATAAGATCAATACAGACGATATGACTATTCAGCAGGTATGGCAGTACGGCAAGGAGCGGGGAGCGGAGTTCTTCTCTTCCTATATCTGTAATGTGGAATATTATAAGGAAGGCCACTACATGGTTCATTCCGGCGGTATTCAGTATTATAAAGGGGTGGCCTCCGAGCAGTTTGCTGCATTGATGCAGGATGACCCGGATGTGTCCACCAGAAGCATTACGGTGGAGGTGCTGGATAATCAGGTGATGATGGAGCTTGAAGTAGAAGGGAATTTCTACCGGGCAGAAAAGCTTCATCTGTATCATGACCAGGAGAATCTTACCATGGGTAAGGGAAGCTTCCTGGGGGCTATGGGAGTGACCAAGGAATTTGATACGGATATTCCACTGGAATCCTCTGGCATCCTGATTCCGGAGAAGTATGGCTCAGAGCTGATTGAGGAAGATGACCGTTTTACCTACAAGGCAGTCTTTGAGAAAGGCCAGCTGGTTATGCTGATGCTGGAGCAGGGAGATGAGAAGCACCGCTATTATATCTCTACGGCTGCCAACAAGTTTGAAGCGCTTTGCTGCGGTACCTTTATTAATAAGGATGGACGCGCGATTATGTTGAGCGTCAACAAGGCGGGGCTTTCCGGTGATTATGATGTGCGTGTGATCGTGGATGACGAGAAGTTTGAGACAGGGATTAAGATCCATTGCTGATCGATCCTGAAGCGAAAGGGCGTAAGAGGATAATCGTGGGGAGGAACATCTGAGGTATGGAACTGTCCGGAAGAGGTAGGCCTGCCTGAACGTATCCGGACAATCTTTACAAAATTAAACCGGGACTGCCGGGAAAGAGGATTCGTACATAATATATTGCAATGATTTTCATAAATCAAAGAATATTTTGTGTGCAAAGCTCCATTTCCCAACAGTCCCTTTTATTTTCATGAACTTATTTGTCAAATAATCGGCTTTTTTCCTAAAAGCAGGCTTCAGGATGTTTTTGATATCGGCCGCGTTACCTCCCACAGCCATTTGGCTTCGTTTTCCTCTAAATAAGGCGAGATTTTTTCATATACCTGGCTGTGATATTCATTGATGTAAGAAATATCCCGTTCTTCCATGATGGACACATCCACAGGTTCTAAATCAATGGGGGCCATGGTCAAAAATTCAAATTCGAAGAAACGCCCAAAATCCGTCTGCTCCGCTTCTTTACAGAACATCAGATTTTCCGTGCGGATTCCATGGCTTCCCTCTATATAAATTCCGGGTTCATCAGAACACACCATACCCGGGGCAAAAGGCGCTCCGTCCTGACGTTCCGGTACCGTTTTAAAACGGATACCCACAGGCCTTTCGTGTACGTTTAAAAGATAGCCCACCCCATGGCCTGTTCCATGATTATAGTTCAGTCCTCTTTTCCACATCAGTTCCCGGGCTACATAATCCAGGCTCAGCCCGCTGCATCCTTCCAGAAATTTTACATGGCCCAGACGCAGCATGCTCATGAGCACCAGGGTATAATGTTCCCGTTCTTTTTCCGTGACAGGGCCTAAAGCCATGGTGCGGGTGACGTCTGTTGTCCCTTCCAGATATTGGCCTCCGGAATCTACCAGATAAAGCCCCTGAGGCTTTATTGCCGCACAGTTGTCCTTTTGCGCGTGGTAATGGCACATGGCGGCGTTTGGGCCATAAGCAGAGATCGTGGTAAAGCTCTCATCCAGGGCACCCTGTTCCCTACGGAGGATTTTCAGCCTCTCGGCGGCTTCCCATTCGGTCATGGGAGTGGCCTTGGCATGATGTTTCATCCAATAAATGAATTTTGTTATGGCAACGCCGTCCCGGATATGGGCGGATTTCAGGTTTTTGATTTCCACAGGGTTCTTTTTGGCCTTTTCCAAGACTTCCGGGTTCATTTTGTTAAGGATATGGTTGCTGTCATCTAGGTAATTTACGATAGCATAGTTGACTTTTTCTTTTTCCAGCAATACTCGCTCATGGTACAATTCCTGCACAAAGGTATAGATCTCCTGGTAGGGACATAGAGACACGCCCAGTTCGGCCAGGTATTGTCTTACGTCATCCGGCACTGCCTTTTGGTTGATAAAGAGAAAAATTTCTTTCAGGCTTACAGCCATATAGGAAAGAAACACCGGATTGTGGGGAATATCATTTCCACGGATGTTAAGGAGCCAGGCAATATCATCTAAAGTAGTCAGGATATGGATCGTTGCATGCTCCCTTTCCATTTCCCTGCGGAGCCAGGCAATCTTGTCGGAAGCGGATCTTCCTGCATATTTTTCCTCCAGGATCCAAACCGGCTCTGCGGGGAGGGCCGGCCGGTCCTCCCAAAGCTCTCCAATCAGGGATTCCGTATAGGCAAAGGAGATATCTTTGCATTGCAGCCTGTTTTGCAGCGCTTCCCCCATCCGCGCGTTGACTACCCTTCCGTCAAATCCTAAGATACCCTGCTGGGGCAGGACTTTTTCCAGATACTCTTCAATGGTGGGGACTCCCGGCTCCCCCATCTTCATCAGCTCCACTCCGGTTTCTTCAAGCTGGGCGGCGGCCTGCACAAAGTAACGGCCGTCTGTCCAAAGCTTTGCCCAGTTTTTTCCGATGAGGGCGGTCCCGGCGGAGCCGTCAAAGCCTGTAATATATTCCCGGCAGGCAAAATGCTCCCCTACATATTCGGATTCATGGTAATCGGAGGTGGGAACCAGGTAGGCATCGATCCTCCGTTCCCTCATTAGCTCCTGAAGACTTGCTATCCTTTTTGCGATCTTGTTCATGGCCTTGGCTCCTTTTTTTCTTTCATGGCGTCTTCAATGGCGTCGGCAATCCCTTCACTGTAAGTGGGATGGGCGCGCATGGCCCGGGAAAGCTGCTCGGCAGTCAGCCCGTTTGCTATGGCGGTGGCCATTTCTCCGATCATGTCCGTGGCCCGCGGGCAGACCATCTGGGCTCCTACAATGGAGTTGGAATATGCTTCAAAGATCAGCCGGATAAATCCCTTTTCCCTGCGGGTGATGATGGATTTCCCGTTATCGTTCATATCGTAGACGCCGCAGCGTACTTTAAGGCCCAGCGCGTTGGCGGTCTGCTCCGTGATGCCTACGGTAGCGATCTCAGGCACCGTGTAGATACAGCTTGGCACAATGGGAAGGGATACATACATTCCGTTGGGTACAGCCTCCAAGCGGATGCTGTGCCGTTTTCCTGCGATCTTTTCCACCACATAGGTTCCCTGGGCCATGGCTACATGGGCAAGCTGGGTTTTGGAAACAACATCCCCAATGGCGTAAATATGCATTTCGCTGGTCATAAAATCTCCGTCTACCACCAGCCTTCCGCCACGGACCTCCAGGGAGACATCTTCGCCTAAGAGATGGTCCATATTGGGGGTGCGTCCTATGGCAACGACTACCTGGTTGGCCCGGATTTGGTTTTTCTCGCCTGTTTTTAAATCTTTTACCTGGCACGTGAGCCCGTCATCTTCTGTGATGCTTTCAAGTTCGGAGTTGCAGTGGATGGTGATTCCCTTTTCCCGGAGCTGTTCTTCCAGAGCCAGGGCCACTTCCGTGTCCATGGGGCCGAGAAGATGGGGACCCTTTTCGACGATCACCACTTTGGAGCAGAGAGCCTGGAAAATAGTGGCAAATTCAACTCCGATTACGCCTCCGCCAAGGATCACGATCCGGTCAAAATTCCAGCTTCTGGCTGCTAAAAGCCGGTCGCTGTTGATTACTCCGGGAAGATGAATACCCGGAATCTCCGGAATAATAGGCTTTGCTCCGGTGGCAATGATAATATGGTCTGCGTGAAGATATTCCCTTCCTTCTTCCCCGACTACCTCTACGGTCTTGTTCCTGCGGATTGTGGCGGTTCCTTTGATAAAGTCTATGTTATTTTCCGCAAAAAGCCTTTCCACTCCCTTGCGGTACTGGACCACAGAACGTTTTTTATAATCCTGCATTTTGGCGAAATCAAAGGAAATGAAGTCCGTGGACACTCCAAAGTCATCGCAATGCTGCATCATGGAAAAAATATTGGATGCATGGAGAAGCGCTTTTGTAGGAATGCACCCCCTGTTGATGCAGACGCCTCCCAGCTTATCTTCATCCACCACAGCCACCCGCATCCCGAAGCCGGCAGCCTTGAGGGCAGCCGTGTAGCCGCCCGGGCCGGCTCCGATTACTACCAGTTCATAATTACGTGTCATATTTTGTTCCATCCTTCCCCTTGTTATATTATATTTTCAGAGCGCTTCCGGCATTTTGTGAAGCCTTAATGGCTGGAGGTCCGGGAGAACTCTGTTTTACTATATATGTCTGAGATCATTTTTATCCGGATTGTTGTTCTGCATCTGGCAAAACAGCCCCAGATGGATACAAGCCTTCCAGACCCCGTCCTCTCCAATAGGAGCTGTCACATAGTCTGCCGCCTGCTTCAGTTTTTCATTGCCGTTTCCCATGGCAACGCCAATGCCCGCGTCACGTATGATCTCAAAATCGTTCATGCTGTCTCCAAATGCTATGGTACGGGAGAGGGGAATATCCCAATATTCACAGAGCCGTTTCAGCCCGTTTGCCTTTGACATGTCCTGTTCAATCACATCAGCCCCTTCACTGCTGGAGAACATAGGCAGCTTCAGTTCCGGAAATGCCGCCTCCACCAGCTTTGTACCAGGTTCCTTGCCGATATAGGCAAGGGTCCGCACCGGCATTTCCAAAAGCTTCCAGGGATTTCTAAAGCATCGGTCTGACTGGCCCCAGCGGATCATATCATGCCGGGTCACATATTCCGGATTCATAAAGTAATCCTTTGTCCCAACCGTGACTCCCATGGCAAATCCTTTTCCCTCCGTGAACTGCAGAAGCCGTTTGACCAGCTCCCGGTCCATCTGATATTCGTAAATCGTCCTGGTCCCTATCGTAACCTTGGTTCCATTCAGGTGGATAATGGCATCCGGGTTAATAAGTTCCGTAAGCCCGGCGCTCAGTTTGGAGTCCATGTCCCTGCCGGTAGCAATGACAATATAATATTGATCCCGAAGCATTTTTAACGCTTCCATTGCACTGTCTGGTATCTTCCAGTCTTCGTGATTCAGAAGGGTCATGTCAACATCAAAGCTGACAATGCCCTTTTTATGGTGTTTTTCCATGCCTGTGCCTTTCCGGTACTGTATATTCTGTCCTGTGAGACCCTATTTACCATCCGATTTTTAACAATTCTTCTAAATATTATGATAACAAATAAAAAACCTGCTGTAAACCTCTTTTCAAAATGAAAAATATCTGCTATAATAGGGAAGTCGGTTGAGAACCGGCCATAAGACAGATAACCGGGGTATGGCGTAGCTTGGTAGCGCGCTCGGCTGGGGGCCGAGAGGTCGCAGGTTCAAATCCTGTTGCCCCGATTTTTGGAAGTGTGTCAGAAACCTTGATTTATGAGGTTTTTGGCACTTTTTTCTTTTGGCTTCAGAGTTGTTTTTTAAAATCATTTGAATACACTCCTTATTTGTATGTAAAATCGAACATTAAAACTGATGCATGTCGATGAAGATGTCGGGTGGGCTTGGTTATTTTAAATGTAACAGGGTTCATTTTTTATATTTACGAGAGGGGGTATTTTATGAAAAAGAGCGTGAAGAAAGTTTTGATCGGAAGTGGACTGGAAGCGGGAACACTTGTTATCTTGTAATATTAAGCAGGGGAGATTATAATCATGGCAGGACTGTCAGAAGGAGATGAAACCGGATGGAATATTTGGCGGAGGTTGTATTCAGCGGGTTTGTATCAAAAATTATCAATGATATGATTGATCTGTCCAATCTAAAAGACAGGATAATCAATGCGGTAAAAAATAAAAATAACAGAGAACAAAATAAAGAATCCCAGCTTTATAATGTGGTTGTTAATACGCTTAATCGATTTACTTATAACCGGTATGAGGATAATCAAGAGAAAATATTCGAAGCGGCAGAGATTTTAATAAGAGAAAGCAGGGAAAATGGGGAAGGAAAGGCTGTGAAAGACTGCCTGCAAACGGTCGGATTTGCTTTTAATGAACAGGAATGCAGACGATTAAAAATATTATTATATGAAATGCTTGGGAAAAACGAGTATAGTGAATTGTATCACCTGATTTTATTATCCTTAGTGGCGGAGAGATGTAAGTATAATGATGATGTAATCGGGCAGCTTAAGTTAAAACTGGATGAGGTGGCGCGGATATTAAATAACCGGAAGGCCGGTCATGACGAGGGAAGGAATTGCTTTAAACGTAAGATAAAAAGCAGGACTAAGGAATATGCCGATAAATGGGATGATAATATGTTTCTCAACAGTTTTAATGAACGTGATGAAAGAAAGGGTATCAATATTGCATTGAAGGAGGTGTATTTGGAGAATCATTTACCTTATTACATATGGGGAGAAAATCGAAATAATTCCCATGATTTAAAAGATTTATTGGCCGGATATGTGGAAAAGGGTGAAAATGATAAAACAAAGAATCTTTTGATTTTAGGACAGCCTGGAATCGGAAAAAGCACATTGATTACCTGGATCCTGTCTAATTTTCCAAACAGAAGGGAAGATATTTTTGTGTATCAGTTTGCCTCGGACCTGAAGGATATAGACTGGGATTGTACTGCAAAAGAATATATGTATTGGGATAATATCTTAAATGCCATAGGTTTGGATGATTCCGATTTAAGAGGAAAAGTATTTATTTTTGACGGGTTTGATGAAATCGAAGTGCGGATAAACCGAATCGATATATTGAATAAACTGTTATACAAAGAAATAAGAAACATGCCGGCAGACTTTTCTGTGATTATAACATGCCGCGTAAATTATATCCATGGAATGAACCGGATAAAATATGATTATATTACATTACAGCCTTGGAATGAAGAACAGATAAAAAGTTTCTGCAAGATTTATTGTGAGAAGAATAAGAGCAAAATATCGGATAATTCCTTAAAAAACATAATTATAAATAAAGATATATTGGGTATTCCCCTCATTTTATATATGGCTTTAGCCTTGGATATCACGGTTGAAGAAGAAAATTCCATGGTAGATATCTATGATAAAATTTTTTCTTTAGACGGAGGAATTTACGACAGATGCATTGATCATAAAAATTTTGCAGATGCTCACAGAATCGGGGAGATAAAGAAACAAATACATCAGGTTTCAAGAGAAATTGCTTTTTGGATGTTTGAAAACGAACCGGATAAGGCATTTATTCCACAGGAGGAGTATCAGAAAATATGCAGCAGAATTTCAGAGGAAAATAAAGAAGAAAATTTAGAAAAAAATGTTATAATCGGAAATTTCTTTAAATTGAAGCATTGTGAGGGGAAAAATACAAATGAACTGTACTTTGTCCATCGTTCTATCTATGAATATTTTGTGGTTGATTTTATATACAGCTCTATGTATGAGGTGATACACTTACAAGAACCGTTAAAAGAACGTCTTGCGGGTGTTTTCGGCTGGCTTTTTAAAAAAGGAAAGCTGTCCCAGACCATATGTGATTTTTTTGAGCATGAAATAGAGTTGAAAAGGCTGGAAAATGCATTTAAGATTGTGTGTGATACATTTAATTTGATGATGCAGGATGGCATGAGTTATAATGCGCAAAAGAATTACGAAATTTATTGCAGGAATGTAATTCATTGCGAAATAAATATATTTGCAAATATGCTTGATTTTTTGCATTTATGGAATCCTGTCTGTTTAAAAGCTGATAGTTTGGTATGTGAATATTTGAAGCATAATACACATATGGGTTTAAATTTGCGGAATATGATTTTGGCTTCAGAAAAGGAGCCTTCACAGAATGAACAAGGTACATACGTTATGAATAAATGGTTTGAAAAGTCATTTACGTCATTGGATGAATTTCCTGAAAAGCATTTAAAGAAGATGTCTTTAAGCGGAGCATACCTGGAAGGCGCGGATCTACGGAAATCGAATTTAAGCGGGGCAGATTTGAGAAGAGTAGATTTCCGTGATGCAAAGTTAAGCGAGGCAGATTTAATCGTAGCATATTTAAGCGGGGCAATTTTAAGTGGAGCGCATTTAGGTGAGGCGGATTTAAGCGGGGCGGACTTAGATGGGGCTATTTTAAGAAATGCGGGATTAGAGGGGGCGTATTTAATCGAAGCAGATTTGAGCAGGGCAGATTTAGGTGGGGCAGATTTAAGAAAAGCAAATTTAAGGGGAGCGAATTTAAGCGGGACGGATTTAAGAAAAGCAGATTTAAGGGGAGTTTATTTGAGCGGGGCGGATTTGAGCAGGGCAGATTTAAGAGAGGCAAAATTTGAAGAAAACCAGATTGTGGTTCTGGAGATCCAATGTGAGTTAAACCAATTACATGAAATAAAAATATACCCGGATGGGTCAGGCAGAAAAATGGAGTATCAGGATTTTATAAGGTATCAGGATTACATAATGATGAAAAAGTCAGAGAAATAGAATGGAAAAGGATTTAACGGGAAATCCAGATTGCAGATTGGAAAAAAGCTGATGAAAGGATGGCTGGCAGAGGAGAATGGCCGAAAAGAAAAAGAAAGCGGAAGAAATGAACCTAAAAATGGAAAAATGGAAGGGAGACAGGAAAGAGAAAACGAAACAGAAAATATCGGCGGACAGCCTGTGTCCGGTCTTTCGTCTGTGCGGGGGATGCCAGTATCTTCATCTACCCTATGAGGAGCAATTAAAATTAAAACAGAATCAGCTTCAGAAGCTTCTGGGGCGCTTCTGCAAGGTTTATCCGATTGTCGGAATGCAGAACCCTTTCCGTTACAGGAATAAGGTCCATGCGGTGTTTGGCTGGCGCAAAGGAGAAGTGATTTCCGGGGTCTACCGGGAAGGAACCCACGAACTGGTCCCTGTGGAGCGATGCATGATTGAAAATGAGAAATCGGATGAGATTATCGGAACCATTCGTGGGCTTTTGAAATCGTTTAAAATCAGGACTTATGATGAGGACAGTGGTTATGGATTGCTGCGCCATGTGCTGGTACGCATCGGATTTGCTACGGGCGAGATTATGGTGGTATTGGTGACTGCTTCCCCTGTGTTCCCTTCTAAAAATAATTTTGTAAAGGCTCTTTTGAAAGAACATCCGGAGATAACCACAATTGTTCAGAATATTAACGGACGAGGAACCAGTATGGTGCTGGGAGAGCGGGAGTGTATTTTGTACGGGAAGGGATATATAGAAGATGTTTTGTGCGGCTGCCGGTTCCGCATTTCTTCCCGGTCTTTTTATCAGGTGAATCCGGTACAGACGGAAAAGCTATATACTAAAGCCGTGGAACTGGCAGAACTTACAGGGAGGGAGATTGTGCTGGATGCTTATTGCGGAATCGGGACAATCGGAATGATTGCGGCAAGGCAGGCCGGGCAGGTCATCGGCGTCGAACTGAATAAAGACGCGGTTAGGGATGCAGTGCAGAATGCAAAATATAATCAGATTTCCAATATTCGGTTTTATTGTAAGGATGCCACGCAGTTTATGGCACGGATGGCAGAACAAGGGGACAAGGCGGATGTCGTGCTGATGGACCCGCCACGCTCGGGAAGCACGGAGGAATTTATACAGGCAGTCAGGGCAGTGGGAGCCAGGCGGGTGGTGTATGTGTCTTGTGGGCCGGAGTCATTGGCAAGGGATTTGGAGATGTTCAGAAGGGTGGGATATGAGGTAAAGGGAGCATGGCCTTATGATATGTTCCCGGTTGTGCGGCATATCGAAACCATAGTGGCTTTAAGGCGCAAAAAATAAGAGTTTTCAATGGTTTTCAGATTGTAAAATTGTGGTGTGGGTGTGTCTGAGTCATGAAAGTCGATATTTGATTTTTATTGCACTATTTTTTTAATTTTGAAACAATTTAAGAAATAGTGCTTTTATTATTTGAATATTGATGATATACTAAAAATATATTTTTTATTGAGGTATATAAGATGCTGCCCTATACAGGAGAGTATATCGAACATATTGACAACAAAAAAACAATTTTAAATATTACCCATTTCCCCCTCGTCCTCTAATGCATGGAGATAGGTATAAAATGGATGATGAACTATCCGCTCTGTTAATTGAGGCACATCGGAATATTGGTTTTCTGAAGGGGCTTCTTAAATATGCTCCTAATAAAGATGCATTCAGTGAATTGATGCTATTAACAACAGGAAGTTAATTGGATTGTGGAGCGTGCAATAGCGATAGGAAAAACATCGTCTACTGTTATTGTTTGCAGAAATAGAGCTGATATTGATATTTTCTTGACTTTATTAAAAAATAGAGGTTGTGAAGCAATAGAAATTTAGCTGCCATTTATTTAACTTCAAGATATGCAAATAACCCCTCTCTTGGAATAAAAATCCCTGCGTTCTCATTTAACGTTGATACCGATACTATTGCATCTATTACAGGTGGATTATTGGGAATGCTTAGTGAGGCAGATTGGATCCCAACAGAATGGAGAGAAGTCCAAGATTATAACTGTCTCGTCCAAATGACGGAGTTACTAATGGCAGACAATAAAAAGGAAGCTACCAAGAAAGAAGTCGCAGAGGCAAAAGCTCAAAATAGTCAATGGAATGCTACACCTATTGGCAAAATGCGATTTATTGAATTAAGTAGTGTTCCAAACGGAAAAAATGGTATTGTAATAATCAATAAGCGGCAGACTACACTTGGACAAACTATATATACAAAGACTTTTCAGCCTGAAAATATATCTATACAATCTCATCAATCAAAGGAAAAGGTATCAACATCTCAACAAGTTATGACTAAAGAATCAAAAAGATTCGTCCTGGATTTGATGGACATATCAGAATTACTTGGAAATAAAAACCTTTCTCCAGTAGAATGCCATTTCTTGTCGACTGTATTGAAAAGGTTGCAGTAGACTACGGTGGAAAAAATGTGGTAGAATGGAGTATAGGCGACAGTTTGCCATAATATTCTTAATGGCAACTGTCCTTGAAATTTGGGATGTATTGAAAAATCAGTAGATTTATACAGAGATTGGGAGTGATCAGATGTTCAATATTTTAGATACAATTACAGCAGGGCTTTCTGCTCTTAATACATCAATAGGATTCGGTGGATCGTTAATAACAATTTTCGACCACTTTAAAAACAAAAACAGCAGCCATATTGAAGAAACATTGAATGCTATTCGGGAAAAATCGAGTGTGGCGTATGCACGATACTTTGAATTCAGAAAATACCGGCAGGATGATTTAGGAATTCCGATTAAAGAAGATATCTTGGGATATTGGAAAACGTGTTTGCAGCGCAATGTACTGCCCAGTGCAAGCGATATGGTTACCTCTCATATTGCAAGCAAAGAAGAGGCCGAAATTATCATTTCCTACTTAATGGAGCAGTGGATGACCATTCCGGATTTTTCAGCGTGGATATGCGATGTTTTAATTCAGAACCATCTGGAAATAGCTTCTGAGAGATTGTCCGATTTGCCACAAATGTTGGAAGCGGTTTCTCAGATAAAAGCACGACTGGGCAGCCAAGGAATCGATCATATTGCTACGATGATTACCCCTGGCTATGTCACAGATGCAAGGATTTCCTGCAATGATTCGACTATTAAAGATTTCTTTACTGTTGACAATAATTTTGAGACCATGCTTCAAGTCATCAGTGCAGATGAAGACGTCCCACACAAAGAGGCCGCACAGGCAATAGAGGAATTCATTCAAAGCAGCGCCCCTGTTATAATTGCAGGAAACGGAGGCCAGGGAAAAACCAGCCTGATGATGCGTGCAGCAGTACAGAACGCTTC
This sequence comes from uncultured Lachnospiraceae bacterium, assembly GCA_949840805.1. GTDB lineage: Bacteria > Bacillota > Clostridia > Lachnospirales > Lachnospiraceae > Brotaphodocola. Next base: position 161,518 of record CATKXR010000002.1, read on the forward strand.
TTCGGGACACCTGACGGTCTGGCTTCCGCTGTCAAACAAGGAAACTATAACGGAACAAATGGCAAAACAATTCTTTGATTGCCTGATTGAACTTACACCTGTAGGGCAAAGCGTTTTGCTATGTATTGACAATCCATTTGAGGGGAGAGAATCTTTTGCAAGCTTACAAGCCAGGTGGTCGCATAATCCCAAAATACATCTGCTTATGGCAGAACGGGAAAACAGGCTTACACTGCTTGCTGATCCGGATCAGGATTTATTGCTGCACTGGTTTGAAAGTGCAAGGCTCGTTGTCCTGCAAGGCATCAACCAGACCAAGAAATACCATTTAAAAGATTATACGTCCCACTATTTTTCGGAAAGCGTGGAAAGAAGAAAATCCATACTGAAAAAGAGCACTTCCTACCTGGTAAAGGATGGGGCAATAAGTGAGACAGATCAATTATCTGTGATAAATAAAACATTGGGCCGGTATGGGAAGCCGTATGTCAGTTTGGTGGAATTGATCTACCGCACTTTGTTCGAGTTAAAAAAAATTACGTCTAAACCAGGAAGCATCAAATTAGATTGGGAAGAATGGGGCGATCTGATTAAGCGCGAGTTTGGCGACGTAGATACCGACATCCAACTATATGGCGTAATTGCGGCTCTGAAAGTGTTCCATACACCATTGTCACTTTCGCTGTTCTGTAAACGCTTTGATGAATTAAACGTGCGCAAATTGAGAACACGCTTGTGTGAGCGGTTTGTACCACGGCATGTGGAACCGGTCGTTTACCAGGAGAGAAACGAGACATTACTACCTAAACATGATGTCATTGCGGAGTTGTTTTTCCTATTTAATAAGAGCAAAGTTACCATTAATTCCGTAATATTTAATTTGTTGGATTTTATGGATGAAAATGAAATAGAAACATTTTTAACAAATATCATAAATAAAAAAGAAATACGGAAGGGCCAGAAGCCCCCAATCGGCGAGATTGATTATTGGGGCTATTTGAAGCGAATCTATTCCCGAATACAAGGAGGGAGTTTAAATTTTTCACACGTTGGAAAAACAAATTTGTGCTTAGGATTTTTGTGGGCAAGACACCAGAAAGACCTCTCTGAAAGCAGTTTAACAATCAAAACTGTTTTAGGCCACCTTGCGCCTGAAATAGAAAAGGATTTGTTGGTAGCAAAACTGTATACAGAATGGGGAATTTGGTTAGCGCAGAAAGGGGATGCTTCCTCTGCGGAAGGAAAATTTCTTGCAGTAATAAAACATAATCCAAAGCAGATTCCGGCCCGTACAGAATTAGGGCGTCTGCTCTCAAGGCAAAAAGGACGTGAAGCGGAAGCGGAGCAATTTTTGCGGGAAGCTATAAAGATTGATCCTAAAAACTTACATCCCCATACAGAATTAGGGCGTCTGCTCTCAAGGCAAAAAGGACGTGAAGCGGAAGCGGAGCAATTTTTGCGGGAAATAATGGCAATTGATCCCAAGAATATTCAATCTCGCACAGAATTAG
>CATKXR010000003.1 GCA_949840805.1 uncultured Lachnospiraceae bacterium
GCGGATATAATTTTATGCAGTTTCGGGAGATTTCTCGAAACTATTAAAAATTGTTCTGCCCTGATAAAGGTTGTAGAAGACTACATTTTATCAGGTTTTAGAAAATTTCAAAAGTTGTAAACTGGTGATTTATTAAATAAACCCTTTTAATTACGACGTTATTGTACAATATATTCAAATAAAATTCAAGAAAATCACAAATTCCATTTTCTCTAAATTTAACGAAATTACTCTTGTAGGATCATACCTTCTTTCTCATAGTCTGAAAAATTCTCATAATCCAACAAAAAACTACCGGCATACATGAAATATATATGCCGGTAATTCATATTTCCTATTACGTTACTGCTTTATACAGGATACACCCCATATTCCGTATTTGCAACTGACATATCAATCCCTGTCTGCTGGGCCTCCCGATACTGGAAAAAATCCTTAGCCACGGACGGGAACAACGCATAAGTCAATACATCCTCATCTTGTTGTTTCCATCGGGCGCATTCCTTTTCAAATCGGGGAAGCTGAGGCCCGATCAGATCTGCAGGCCGGCAGGTTATCGCTTCTTCCTCCCCAATAATCCGCTTTTTAATCTCCGGGTCTGCAGGTCTTACAGTCTGTCCAAACTCACCCAACAACAGCTTTTTTGATTCCTTCAACACCATTTTATAGCGTTCTTTACAGATCACATTCATCACTGCCTGTGTCCCTACAATCTGAGATGACGGTGTCACAAGAGGCGGCTCCCCAAAATCCTTTCTGACTCGGGGGATTTCTTCTAAGACATCCCTGTATAAATCCTCCTTTCCGGCTTCTTTTAGCTGTGCCACCAGATTGGAAAGCATTCCTCCCGGAACCTGATATTGAAGAGTCTTAATATTCACCCCCAGCATCTTGGGATTCAATAATCCGCTCTTGATGGCATCCTCCCGGATCCCGGCGAAATAATCGGCAATCTGGGCCAGCTTTTCCTGATCCAACCCCGGATCATATGGCGTTCCCCGAAACGTCTCTGCCATCACTTCTGTTGCTGGCTGGCTTGTTCCTAATGCCAGAGGGGAGATTGCGCAGTCAATGCTGTCGCATCCCGCTTCCACTGCTTTCAGATAAGTCATGGATGCAACTCCTGCTGTATAATGAGTATGGACTGCCAGGGGCAGATTTGTAGCCTCCTTTAAAGCATGCACCAGTTCTCCGGCCTGATATGGTGTCAAAAGGCCTGCCATATCCTTGATTCCCAGACAGTCTGCTCCCATATCCTCAATCCTTTTTGCCACATCCTTCCAGTAATCTAAAGTGTAGGCATCTCCCAGCGTATAGACCAAAGCTGCAATTGCATATCCCTTTTCCTTTTTCGTAGCTTTTATTGCAGTTTCCAGATTGCGCACATCATTCAGGCAGTCCATGGTTCTGACTACATCAATCCCATTAGCCACCGATTTCTGAATAAAATATTCCACCACATCATCCGCATAATGGCTGTAGCCCAGAAGATTTTGCCCCCTTAACAACATCTGCAAACGGGTATGTTTAAATCCGTCCCGCAGTTTGCGCAGCCGAACCCAGGGATCCTCCTTCAAAAAACGAAGAGCCGTATCAAAAGTTGCCCCTCCCCAACATTCCACCGCATGATATCCTACCTGGTCCATCAGCTCTGCTACCGGCATCATCTGTTCCGTACTCATCCGTGTGGCCAACAAAGATTGATGTGCATCACGCAAAACGGTTTCCACAATTTTTACCGGCTTTTTTTCTTTTCCTGCCATCACAACCTCCGGAGCCTTACCGCTCTTTTTCTGCTATTACTTCAATCTCCACCTTTGCTCCTTTTGGCAAAGCCTTTACTGCAAAAGCTGCCCTGGCCGGATAAGGAGATGTAAAATATGTATCATATACCTCATTCATAGGTGCAAAATCGCCAATATCACTGAGATATACGGTCGTTTTTACCACATGCTCCAGCCCAAGCCCGGCCTGGGCTAAAACAGCCTTTACATTTTCCAGGGAAGCTTTGGTCTGTTCCTTTATATCCTCTGAAGGAAATTCCCCGGTTTTTACATCAACAGGAAGCTGGCCAGACACATATACCGTGTACTCTGTCTCGATTGCCTGTGAATAAGGGCCGATTGCCTTTGGAGCATATTCTGAAAAGATTGTCTTCTTCATACTAAAATTCCTCTCTTTCTTATACCCGTGATCCAAATGATTTGGCAAAACAGTTCCCATATTTCCATAAAATATACCGAATCATTTGGTAAATAAGTATACTTGCGAATAAAAACAGGTTCTTCATGCAAAACAGGAAAATACATAAAAAATAAATCCAAATGCCACTGCACATATCGCTGTGCAGGGAATAATCTTTTTTAATATTCTTCCTTCTCCGCCATCATACCCGGTTGTTGATACTCCCATAATAATACAACCCGGAGAAAATGCTGTACCTAACACTCCTCCCACTGTCTGCAATGCCAGGGTTATGGCAGGGTTGACATTCAGAAAATCAGCAGCCGTTCTCTGGAAATTCCCTAAAAGAATATTGGACGACATATTGCTGCTGGTGATAAAAGTTCCCAAAATTCCAAACAGGGGAGCTGCCATCACATAAAAACTTCCTAATACCATCACAACCCCCTGGGACATAATATAAATCTGTCCGCTGCTGCCCATAAATTTTGACATAATGATAAAGCAGGTAATGGCAGCCGTAGGCGCCAAACATTTTTTACTTGTCCGTTTCCATACAGACAAAAAACCGTCAGAAAGAATATAACCCTTGGTTTTATAATATTCATAACTGACAGTAGAAGACAAGGCCAGGAATGTCCCTGCATAAGTCAAAGGCTTAAGCGGTGAGAAAAAAGGAACCGCCTCTGTGACATATCCATACCCTGTCACAGTCTCAGGAAAAGAAAACGCAAGGCTCCACTGACTCAAAAAAGAATTGACAGGCGGAATCAACAGACAGGCCACAGTAATTACTGTCAGAGAATAGTAGGGAAGAAACGCCTGGTGAAAAGTCATTCCCCCCTCTTTTCTTTCCTCCTGCCCCTTTCTCTCCATAACCAGGCTGTCCTCTATCCTCCAGGCTTTTCCATAACGCTTTGATTTACTAATGATAAAGGCGGCGCCCAAAGCCATTGCTGATGGCAGAAAATTGGATATTGTTGCATTGATTGGCGCAAGGATCATTTGGCCGCCACCCAGTATTAACGACAAAATACACACCACCGGACCGATCTCCCGGATGCTCTTTTTTTTCCCATAAAACCAACAGGACAGCAAAACTGCCAGAATGTTAAAAATCCAGATCATAGCCGCCGCCAATACGGCTGCCTGCGCCTTCTGGCCTCCGTCCACTCCTGCCTCAGCGACCAATGCTTCCCAGGCCAGTGCCAGAGTTCCAAAGGTTGCCCCCTGAGAATGGCACAAAAGGACAATGACAATACTGTAAAAAGGACTTACGCCTATGCTGACGAGAAGCGGCGCTCCCACTGCCACTGCCACGCCAAAACCGGTAATTCCCTGTAAAAAACTGGGAAAGATCCAGCCTAAAATCAAAATCTGAAACAGCTCGTGCCGGGTCAGGGACTGAATTCCACTCCGAATCGCCTCAAAACCTCCCGCCTCACAGCTCAATTCATAAGAAAATACCGCAGGCCAGACAACCAGCAGAATGGTCGCCGCATTCCAGATTCCTTTTCCTGCTTCCATGCACAGGGCTGTTATAGAAGAACGATAAACAAACATTGCCAACGCCCCGGCAAGAATCATTCCCAAAGGAGCAGCTTTGGCTACTCCCCATCCAAATTTGATGATCACTACCAGAAGAAAAACCACCGGAATCACCGAAGCTGTCCAAAAAAGTGGTGTCATAGGAAGACTCATATTACATCTCCTCAATTTTCACAACAGCCGCTGCGAAAATTTTCGCCCTGTCATACATAGATTCCTGTACACCATATTCTTTCTTATTATGGGCAAAATCACCGCGGATTCCACAGGCATCAATCACCGGCACTCCTGCTGCTGCAATATTGCCCGCATCCGTTGCACCTCCCCGGTGGATCTTTCCAAAAGGCTCAAAACCAGACTCAACCGCAACCTTATTAAGCAGTTCATACAAACGAAGCACCTCCTCTGTCTCCTGGAGAGGAGCCAGCTTTGCCCTGTAATAATCCATTTTGGTAGTAGTTCCTTCAATGAATGCCCGGGAAGTGATCTCAATCATGCTGTTTAATATACGCTGGGCTTCCTGCTCACAGTTTACCCGCACATCAAACACCACCTCGCAGTGATCGGCAATCCCCGCTGTATGTCCTCCTCCTTTGATCACCGCTGTAGTTACAGTAGTTCCCTTTTCTAAATCCGTCAGACGGATAATTTCTTCAATCTTATGCGTGGCTTCATGAATGGCATTTTTCCCCCGCAGAAAATCATTCCCAGCATGTCCGCCCACACCATCGATAGTCAGGTAAAAAGTATACTGGCTCTTTCTGGCTGTACACAGGCGGTTCTGCAGCTCACCGCACTCCATATTAAACGCACACAGGCCATCTTTACTTTCTTCAGTCATATATATATCGCAATCATTTCCCACATGGTCGGACTCCTCCTCACCATCAATAAGGAACTTAATGGGATGGGCGTCATAGCCAATGGCATTTAAAGCCTTCACCGCATAAAGTGCAATAATCAGGCCTCCTTTCATATCCAGCACTCCAGGTCCATAGATCATTCCATTTTCCACCCGGCACGGGTTCTCTTTGCCGAACGACCCTTTATAATGGACGGTATCTATATGCCCGGAGAACATAACTGCCTTTCCCGGCCGATCCTTCCCCAGCACGCCTACCAGGATCCCTGCCCGGTTTTCTGCCACTTCACGGGTACGGCATTGAAATCCTTCTGCCTCCAATTCCTTTTGAAACCAGGCACGGGCTGTTTCCACGTTTTCTTTTTCCTCAAAATGTCCCTCCAGGTTCACCAGCTCCATCAATTTGGAAAGCATTTCCTCTCTGTGACTGTCAATAAAAGAAGCAATATCCTGATATAGTTTTTCCATGGCAATAATTCCTCCTGACTTTTTATTATTCTTATCTTTTACAGCAGAATAGCCTTTTGCTATCCTGTCTGTCACTTTTTCTCCAGCATCCTCTTATCCAGATTGAAGATAGTAATCACCAAAATAACTACTATATAAATAGGCATACTAAAGTAATATTTCATCATTTCAATGCCATCCACTTCCAAAAAGCCCGTAACGGTGGCAGCCATTACTGTAAACGGCACATACATGGACAATACCAGGCATCCTACTGTAGCAGCCCTTGTTAAGTCCAATTTATTTAACCCTGCCTTTTCATACACAGAACTCATAATATTTCCGGTAAACACTTCAGAAAAGCTGGCTGAAGATGAAAAACATGCCAGAAATCCCAGGATCATGACCCATATTACCCCGCTGACCCTGGAATGAATCCGTTCAGCCAATGGTTCTACCAGTACGTCTAATATTTTGCATTCATTGAGAATTCCAAACAATCCAAAAGAAAAGATAATCAATACACAGGTTCCCGTCATACCCGAGATTCCTCCGCGGCTGAACAAAGAACTGACCATCGCGTTTTCCGATTCAAGACTGAATCCGCTCCACATGCTGCTGATCACATTTCCAAACGACTCTCCCTGAAACACACACGCCACCACCATTGCGCTTAAACTGCCTACCAGAATCGAGGGAATGGCAGGAAATTTAAAAATCAGCAATCCAAATACCAGAATAATCGGCACTATACAATGAATCCCTAAATTATAGCTTTCACCAATAGCATCAATCAGTTCCGTAATCGCAGAAGTATCTGCCGTCTGAGTATTTCCTGTTGCCCCCATAACCAGAAAGAGAACGAAACTTAAGACTGCAACCGGAATAGTCATGGGAAGCTGAAATTTCACACTCTCAAACATATCCACCCCGGAAGCTCCGGCAATTACATTGGGCGTATCAGAAAGAGGCGACATACCGTCTCCTACCACTGCCGCGCAAAGAATCGCGCTTGCCGCCATGTAGGGATTAATCCCCATACCGGTAGCCACTCCCATTAAGGCTACGCCGATCGTCCCGCATGTGCCAAAACTGGTTCCTGTAAAGCAGGCACAGATCAAAGTTACCACAAAAGCTGTAGCCATAAAATATTTCGGATTGATTACCCGAAGCCCGATGGAAGTTATGTAGGCTATGGTCCCACTGGCACACCACGCACCAATCAGAGATCCGATAATTAAAATCAAAAGAACTGGCACAATACATTTAGGTATAAATTGAATCATTCCGGACTGAAGTTCCTGGTAGCTGTAGCCCAGCCGCATACACAGTGGTATCGCTATCAGCCAGGACAGCAAAAACATTACATGAATCTTCACCCCCCATAATGCCGCCGGAATCATAATAAAAGCAAAACAGGCAATCATGACAAAAGCAGCATAGCCGAAACTTGGATTTTTCTTTTCTTTGTTCATCTTTTCCTCCATTTTGTGTGCAGAACACCCCTAAACGGAACGCTTTTATGCTTTACACCACAGCCCCCGCTTTACCGGATGCGAACCGTCTTCTTCCCATCTGCGTTATTAAAATATTTCTGGCAGCGGATATGCATCGCCCTTTACAATCTTTTCATACCCTTCCGGATCTGTATCTCCTTCCGTATTGACCAGAAGAATCACGGAATCCTCACAAAGCCCCATATCACTTCGGATCCGGGCAAGTTCCTTTCTCTGAAGCAGAAGGCACACAGCCCCCATGGTTGAGGCGCCGGATTCCCCGGAAATTATCACCGGATCTTCCCCCACAGGCTTTGCATACATCCGCATGCCATGAGCCGCTGCAAAATCCGGACAGGACATATAATATTCTGCATAATCCCTCAAAACCGGCCAGGTAATCTTACAAGGCGTACCACAATTAAGGCCAGCCATTATGGTACTTGGCATTCCCTCTACTGAATGGATCTCACCGTCTCCTGCCTTAGCTGACATATAGATACAGTTAGCTGCATCTGGTTCCACCACGATAGCAACAGGCTTGCAGCCGGCATATTTTTCTGCCAGATATCCTAAAATGCCTCCGGCCATTGCGCCTACTCCGGCCTGAAGAAACACATGGGTGGGAACTTGATTTTCCTCCTCCAATTGTTCTGTCATCTCAAGAGCCATGGTTAAATATCCCTGGATTATCCAGGCAGGAATCTGCTCATATCCATCCCAGGCAGTATCCTGAATTAAATGCCAGCCGTTTTTCTCACTTTGTTCTTTTGCATATTTTACCGTATCATCATAATTCATGTCTGTAATGGCCACGTTGACCGGTCCTGCCTTCCGTATGGCTTCTGCCCTTACCTCGGCTGATCCTGACGGCATAAATACATAGGCCCTGCAGCCAAAAATCCCAGCCGCCCAGGACACTCCCCGGCCATGGTTTCCATCTGTGGCAGTCACAAATGTCACCTGGCCTATCTTGTCCTTTGCCTCCCCTTCTAAAAGATCGGAAAGCCTGGTTGTCTCCGGGTTAAGATTCAGTTCCTGGCATAAAATGCAAAACATTGCATAACTTCCTCCCAGCCCCTTAAAAGCATTTAAGGAAAATCTTTTTGATTCATCCTTCACATAAATTCCTTTTACCCCCAAAACTTTAGCCAGTTCTTTCAATGAGATCAGCGGAGTCTTCTCATATTCTGCAATACTTTGATGAAAATTCCTTGCCGCATTGGCTGCCTTTTTGCCAAACGCTTCTGGTATTTTGGCCTGGCAGGACGCTGATGTCTTCAAAATATCCATCTGCACAATCTGTTTCCATTCCTGATGCATATAAATTCTCCTTTCCTTTTTTTCTTTCTTATGGTAAGACTATTATAACAACCAAAAACCGGGAAATATATCAATCCATTTTCTAATTTTATCAAAATATTGAGGTATTGTGATGATTGCAAAAAATATTGCATTTTCAGAAGACAACCAGGAGCTGATTAAATCTGTCCTTCCGGGACTTCCTATCTCCGCCTTTTATACAGCCTTTCACCCTGATACCTATGACTATATCAACTGGCACTGGCATGAGGCCTTTCAATATTGTCTTGTAACAGAAGGATCTGTGGACTTTCTGCTTCCCAACCGCTCCTATCGTGTTACAGAAGGCAACGGTATTTTTATCAACACTCAGCAAATTCACTTATCAAAAGGAACTACTAACGCCGATGCCGCTTATTTCTGCATTGACGTGCCGCCGTCTTTCCTCTGTCCGGATGAGCATAGCCGTATATACCTGAAATATCTGGAACCAGTTATCCAAAACCCGTTCCCCCCTGCTCTGCTGATCTCCAGACATTCTAAAGAACCTGGCAGCCTTTTAGGTTCTATTCAAAAAATCCGAGATCTTTTAATGAAGGAACCGGAATTTATGGAACTGGACATTCAGATGGAAATTATTAAAATATGGAGGATCACCATTCAACTGTTGAACCGTTCCTCCAATAAACCCACCCCTGCGGAATCCATGGACAGCGATCGGCTGAAGATCATCATCCAGTATATGCAGCAGCATTACAGCGAAAAAATCACCCTGGAAGACATAGCTCTGCAGTTGTCTCTAAGCCGCAGCGAATGCTGCCGTTTTTTCAAAAAGGTGGCCGGACAATCCATGTTTTCCTACCTGATTTCTCTTCGTGTACAAAAAAGTATGGATTTATTAAGAAATTCAGATTTAAGTATCTCAGAAATTGCTGATATGGCCGGATTCTGCAGCCAAAGCCACTTTACGGCCTGTTTTAAAAAGGCCCGGAAAATAACGCCCAAAAAATTCAGGGATCTCTCCTCAAGAATTCCTAATGATATACTGCCGCTGGATATACATTCGCAATAGTATTACTGTTCACAGGTCCCCTGTGAACATAACCGCATATGCCCATTTTGAAATCACCTGCGGCAATGGGGCATATGCTTTAGCTCCATAACTGTACTGGCTCATGACTAATCAGCGGAGTGATTAGTCATGATGTAAACAATAACGCAATAGTTACATTATTTACAGTTGCCATTTTCCTCCCTTTCCATTATACTTCTATACAGAATTAAAAATCAGCTAATTCAGCAGGAGGTTTATTTCCATGATTCAGGACATTGCTCCCCATACGTTCAACAATGCCTACCACAATCAGACGCCGCTACCTGGCAGCTATGTCTTATATTTTAAAAATCGATCCGCACTGGTCTGCCACAGAGGAGAAGCGTTTGACTTTCCACGTTTCCACGATCTGGGAACGGATTTCCTGGAGCAGACAAAGCAATCCCATACATATACATATCTGTTTTCCATCGATGAAGAAAGCTTTTATCTTGTGGACAACCTTCCGTCTTTTGTACCACAGCAGTTTGTTTGGGAAGATATCCAGTCCTTCCGGGGAGGCGTGCCACGTTATCTGGCCTTTGCCGGGATTACCGGTTATCAACTCTTCCTCTGGTACGGCAGCCGCCAATATTGCGGCCGCTGTGGCTCCCCCATGGAAAAAGACAAAAAAGAGCGAATGATGCGCTGCGGAAACTGCGGCCAGATGGAATACCCCCAAATATCCCCTGCCGTCATCATCGGCGTCATTGATAAAAACCGTCTTCTGCTTTCCAAATATGCAGGGAGAGAATACAAACGCTATGCACTGCTTGCAGGCTTTTCCGAGATCGGCGAGACGCTGGAGGAGACTGTAAAACGTGAAGTGATGGAAGAGACCGGATTAAAAGTCACCAACATCCGTTACTACAAAAGCCAGCCCTGGTCTTTCTCCGGCACGTTGCTGGTGGGATTTTTCTGTGACCTGGACTCTCCTGACACCATTTGCCTGGACCAGAATGAACTGGCCCTGGCCCGGTGGTTTGAACGGGAGGATATTCCACTGGAGGACGACACCCATGCCAGCCTGACCCATGAAATGATCCGGTATTTTAAGGATGGATACGAAAACTGAGAAAAGAGGTTATTACAAAATGGACAGACAACGCCCAAGAAGTCGAGAAAAAAATGTTACCGATACTAAAAAAACCGTACAGAAACGCGGTTCCGGCCTCGGCACCGGCCCCGTAGGCCGCACGCCCGGACAACAATGGCAGACAGAAAACAATCCGTCCGGCGCCGGTTCGGCAGGAAGAGTCCCAAAAAGAAGCGGAGTCCCCGGCGGCGGCCTTTCCAAAATTCTGATTCTCCTTGCCGCCCTGGTCTTAGGCGGAGGAGGCGCCCTTTTGGGACTCCCCTCCGGACAAGCGCCTTCCGGTACAGGGCAGATATCCCCTGGCCAGGGACAGACATCACCCGGTACAGGACAGAGTACCCAGGTACAGGGAACCGGCGTTTCCCTGTCTTCCCTGCTTGGCAGCTTAGGGGGCGGCAGCGTCTCAAGTGGTTGGCTGGAACCGGCAAACACCGGAAAGCTGAATACCAGCGTGGCTTCTTCAGCCAGGGACAAACGGGTCAAGCTGTTGGGCAACGGCAATGACACAGCCACCATCATGGTATACATGTGCGGTACAGATTTAGAGTCCCGCAGCGGAATGGGAACTGCAGACCTTCAGGAAATGCTGGCGGCTGACTTAGGCAGCAATATTAACCTGCTCATATATACCGGAGGCTGTACCGGCTGGCGCAATGATCAGGTCAGCAGCAAAACCAACCAGATCTGGCAGGTAAAAAACGGCCGCCTGATCTGTCTGGAACGGGATCTTGGCAGCGTTCCCATGACGGATCCGGCCACCCTCACAGGCTATATCCAATGGTGCGCCAAAAACTGGCCGGCCAGCCGCTATGAACTGATCTTCTGGGATCACGGCGGCGGTTCCATCAGCGGCTACGGCTATGACCAGAAGTTCCCCTCCGGCGGCTCCATGGGACTGTCCGGTATCCACACTGCCCTTGAAAATGCCAATGTGGATTTTGACTTTATCGGATTTGACGCCTGTTTGATGGCCACCGCGGAAAATGCCCTTATGCTGACCCAGCATGCCGACTATCTGATTGCCTCAGAAGAAACAGAACCTGGCGTGGGCTGGTACTATACCAACTGGCTCACGGCTTTTGGCGCCAATCCTTCTATGCCCACTCTGGAATTGGGCCAAAAGATTGCAGATGATTTCGTAGACGTATGCGCCCAAAAATGTCCCGGCCAGATGACGACCCTTTCCGTTATCGATTTAGCAGAACTGGAATCCACCATTCCTGACAGCCTGACAGAGTTTTCCCAGGCTGCCAGCCAGATGATTTCTTCCCGTGAATACCAGACGCTTTCCGATGCGAGAAGCCACACGCGGGAATTTGCCAGATCAAGCCGCATCGACCATGTGGATCTGGTACACCTGGCCCGCAACATAGGCAACACGGAAGGCAGCGCCCTGGCTGAAGCCCTTTTAAGCGCGGTAAAATACAACCGCACCTCCTCCAACATGACGAACGCCTATGGACTTTCCATCTATTTTCCTTACCAAAATGTTTCCAAGGTGGATAAGGCTGTGGCCTCGTATAAGCAGATTGGAATGGATGAGGCTTATGTCCGCTGTATCCAGCAGTTTGCCAGCCTGGAAGCCAGCGGACAGGCCGTTTCCGGCGGTTCCTCCTCCCCTCTGCCTGCCCTTCTTGGCAACTTAAGCAGCGGCTCCGGCAGCTCGGAAATGATCACGCAGCTGCTTGGAGATTTTTTAGGCGGCGGTTTTGGAAACATTTCCGGCCTGACCAGCTCCAATTCCAGCTTTTTAAACAATAAGGCGCTGGATACAGAAGATACCATCCAATATCTGACGGAAAACCGATTTGCCCCTGAAGCATTGACATGGGACACCGCCACAGACGGCTCTCCCGTGTTAAGCCTGGACGAAGCCCAGTGGAAACTGGTCCAATCCCTGGAACTGAATGTCTTCTATGATGACGGGGAAGGTTTTATTGATATGGGATTAGATAATGTGTTCGAATTTAACGATGCAGGAGAACTCTTAGGAACCTATGACGGCACATGGCTGGCCATCGACGGGCAGCCTGTATCCTACTATCACACCGCCACTGTGGACGATGGCGAAAACTATGTGATCAGCGGGCGGGTGCCTGTCCTCCACAACGGGCTGCGCTCGGAATTATTGCTGTCCTTTGATAATGAGCATCCTTACGGCTATATAGCCGGAATCCGCACAGTATATACGGAAGGAGAGACAGACACTGTGGCAAAAAATGACGCCGGCTTACAGCCTGGCGATACTTTGGAGTTTCTATGCGATTATTACAGCTATGACGGCGATTATTTGGACAGCTATCTTCTTGGAGAGCCGCTGACGGTGACAAGCAGCCAGCCGGAGATCAGCAATGTACATTTAGAAGGCACTGTGCAGGCAACCTACCGGTTCACGGATATCTACAACCAACATTATTGGACTCCTTCCATTCCTTAAGACAAGAAACCACAGCCCGCCAAATCCGGGGCTGTGGTTTCTGCCATTCCGGTCTCAATGCCGCATCATATCCTCCACAAATATCCCGTACCCCCTGGTGGAATCCTGCACAAACACATGAGTCACCGCCCCCACCAGCTTTCCGTCCTGCAAAATCGGGCTGCCGCTCATTCCCTGCACAATTCCCCCTGTAAGCCGCAAAAGTTCCTCATCCACCACCCGTATAACCAGGCTCTTATTTTCCTGGATCGGATTGTAATCCACCCGCTGAATTTCAATCTCGTAATCCCGCACCTCTCCTGACACGTCGCTTCTGACCCATGCCTGCCCTTTTTTCACATTCTGGCGGTAGCCGATCTCCACTGCTTCTCCCTGAAGAGTTCTCTGCAGCTTCTCATTCACCTTCCCGAAAATTCCCACCTTTGTATTGGCTTCAATTACTCCCAGCCGCGATCCCGGGCCATAGTAGATAACCCCTGCCATGACCCCGGGATTACCAGCGCTTCCCTTTTCGATCCCCATGATCTCCGTTTCATACAAATCCCCCTCTCGGATCTCCACTACCTCCCCGGTATCACTGTCGCTGATCCCATGGCCCAAAGCCCCGAAATTCCCGTTGGTATCTACATAAGTCAGCGTCCCGATCCCCTGGGTATCGTCCCGGACCCATGCGCCCAGTTTATAATTCCCGTCTGCTGCCTGCACCGGGTTCATACGGATTTCCATTTCCTCTCCGTCCCTCCGGACCCGGAGAAAGACTTCCTGGCTTCCATTGTGATTCAGATTGCTGATCAATGCCTCCTTATCCCGCAGCGGTTCTCCATTGATTGCCTCAATATAATCGCCGGACTGCAGAATGCCATAGGCAGGCTCCGCATCCTCCCCGTCCTGGCATCGGATCCGCCCTGTCCCAATCACCAATATCCCGTTGGATTTCAGATAAATTCCCACCGGCACCCCGCAGGGAATGGCATAATGGGTATCCACCACATCCAGTTGGATATCTTTAAAATGAATTTTCCCAAATAATTTCAGCCCAAGCCGGTAAGTTCCCTGATTCCTGGCATAAAGAGAAAACGGTTCGTCCATTTTCAGACGAAGCTCACCGGAGGGAATATTGGAACGGTTTCCCAGAACCACTTCTTCACTTTCACTTAACAGCGTCACGTCAAAAGGAAGAGAAAAGTCAAATTCTTCCTCTTCATCCACCACCACGCTCAAATGGTCCGGTATCCTCCGTTTCAGATAATACCAGGAAAAGCCAATGGTAAACGACAAACTGAGCCAGAACGTCCAGACCAGAAACCTCCGGAACGGATTTTTCTTCCTTTTCTTTCCTGCCATCTCACATACCTCCTCTTTCTCAGGCTGTTTTCCAAAAAACATGCAACTGTCCTGTTGCAACAATTCAGACGTGCCTTGAACCGTTGTGTCCCATTCCAGTATTCCCCGTTACATGCCTTTCAATAAGTAGCAAAAAGGAGCCTTTCAGCTCCTTTCTAGTATGTGAGAAAATTCAAAATTCACACTGTTATTTTTTTGTTTTTATACCATGGTTATACTTGCAGACATATTTACTTGTCAAATGATGGTATCTCTTCATTTCTGTTTTTCGCCAGTTCTTTCATTTCCCGGGCATTCTGCCTTACCGTATCCGTGATCTCCGCGCCTCCCAAAAGCCTTGCCAGCTCCTCGACCATTTGCCCTTCATCCAGCTTTCGAATCTTTGTCGTCGTCTTTTTCCCCTCTGCCGACTTGGCGATCTCATAATGACAGTCCGCCATGGCCGCGATCTGCGGCAGATGGGTAATACAGATCACCTGATGGCTTCCTGAAATAATTGCCAGTTGCTCCGAAACCTTCTGTGCCGTCCTTCCGCTGATCCCTGTATCAATCTCATCAAAAATCAAAGTGGGAATGGCATCGCTGTCTGCCAGCACCGTCTTGATGGCCAGCATTACCCGGGACAGCTCACCCCCGGAAGCCACCATTCCCAAAGAACGTTTCGGCTCCCCCGGATTTGTGGAAATCATAAACTCCGCCTCGTCATACCCCAGCGCCGTAAAATTTTTCAGGCGTTTGAATTCCATAGAAAATTCCACATCCAGAAAGTTTAGATCCACAAGCCCCTTTTTAATCTGATCCGCCAGTGTCTTTGCTGCTGCTTTCCGCTCTTTTGACAATTTGCCGCACAATTTCTCCAGCTTCTCTGTCACCTGTTCATATTCTTTCTCCGTTTTTTTGCGGTATTCATCAAAATTCTCCAGTTTCGTCAATTTCGCTTTTTTTTCTTCCAGGACTTTGTATATCTGCTCTATCGTACTGCCGTATTTTGCCTGCAGGCCATGAATCTGGTCAAGCCTTTCCTCAATCTGTGCCATTTCTTCCTCGTCAAAGGTCATGTCGTCCAGATAGGCGCTGATGGCATGGCGAACATCATTTAAAATCGATTCCACATCATAAAGCTGATCCTGAATCCCCTTAAGTTCCCCGTCATAGGACGCCACCTCATTGACCTGCTGGATGGCCTGGCCGATTCCGTCCGTTTCCACCGCCTGATAGGCCGCTGACAGGCTTTCCAATATCCGCCTTCCGTTCGAGTACTTCCGATACTTTTCTGTCAGGCTCTCCTCTTCGCCTTCCTTCAGCTCTGCCGCCTCAATCTCTCCAATCTCAAACTGCAGAAAATCCGCTTCACGTTTCCGGCTCTCCTGATCCCCGCCCGTCTCTTCCAAAGCGGCCTGGAGCGCTTTATATTGCCGGTACAGATCCGCGACCTGATCTTTTAATAAACTGGTACGGGATTTTGCGAAGGTATCAAGAATTTCCAGATGTTTGGAAACATGCAGCAGCGATTGATGTTCGTGCTGTCCATGAATATCGATGAGAAGCCCTGTCACCTGCCGAAGCCGCGCTGCTGTCACGGTCTCATCGTTTATTTTGCTGACACTCCGGGCAGGCATGATTTTCCGGGTGACAATCACAAGCCCGTCCTCGTCCGGGAAAATATCATACTGTTCCAGCTCTTTCTTCCGCTCCTCATCTACGGAAAATACCAGCTCCACATAACCATGATCCGCTCCGCTGCGGATAATGTCCCGGGGTGCCTTCTGTCCCAAAGCCAGATTCACAGAACCAATAATAATCGATTTTCCTGCGCCTGTCTCTCCGGTCAGAATATTAAGCCCCTCTCCAAATTCCACATCCGCCCGTTCGATTAACGCCAGGTTTTTCACATGTAACTCTAAAAGCATACATCCTCCTTTTTTCCACGAACATACATATTTGCCGCCAGCCATAAATCTCCGCTCTTATTCCGATACCAGTTTACGAATCTTATCCATGACCACAATCGTATCGTCAACGCTTCTCACCGCACACATTATCGTGTCGTCCCCGGCAATACAGCCCACTATTTCATAAAAATGAATCGCGTCCAGGGCCGCCGCCACTGCCATCGCCATACCGGAAACCGTCTTGATCACCAGAATATTCTGCGCCATATCCATAGACAGATATCCGTCCCGCAGTATCCGGATATATTTATCGCTGAAGGTTTCCTGGCTCTGCATGACCACATACCGCTGCCTGCCGTTCTCTCCCGAAACCTTTGTCAGCTTCAGCTCCCTGATATCCCTGGAAACCGTAGCCTGGGTCACACGGAATCCTGCTTCCTTTAAGTAGTCTGCCAACTCCTCCTGAGTCTCGATCTCATACTTTCCAATCAGTTCCACAATCTTGCTGTGCCGCTCCAACTTCATCCTTTTATCTCCCTGTTTCCAAATGGAAAAAACCTATACTCGTGCCAGCTTTTCCTGGATATGGACCAAAAACGGTACGCTTTTCAACTGGATCAAGCTGGTCTTCTTTTTGGACTCCCGGATCTTCAACTGCTCGCTTCCGTCCAGATCAATCACCTGGTCGCCGTCAAATACCGCCATCTGCTTCTGCCCCATATTCTCCATCACCCGGATTCCGATTTCATCATGATTGGAAAGGATTATGCTGCGCGAATTGACCGAATGGGGGCAGATGGGAGTCAATACAATCAGTTCCGCGCCTGGCGTCACAACCGGCCCCCCGGCGGACAAATTGTAAGCCGTGGAACCTGTAGGCGTGGCCACAATCATACCGTCTGCCGTATACTCATTGAGCAGCTCACCGTTGACATATACCTGAAATTTAAGTACCTGCATGACATCTTTTCGGGTAAGGACAATATCGTTGAGCGCGATTCCCTGCTTCAAAAAATCCACCTTGTCCTTTTCTCCATCGAATTGGCTTTCGGAACAAGCCGTACCCCATGGTGTGCCGCCGTCCTCCCTGACAACCAGGCCTTCCAGCATCATCCGTTTCTCCAGCCGGAAATTATCCTTCAGCAAAGCCTCCAGCATGGGAGACAGGGCTTCTCCCCTGGCAACCTGGGTCAGATATCCAAGATTGCCCATATTCACGCCTATCATGGGAATCTGCAGATCCACCAGATCCCTGGCCGCCTGAATCAAGGTGCCGTCGCCCCCCAAAGTGATCACACATTGGGTATCTTCCGGGATCCGGTTTTTATCCGTATAACCATAAGCGGCGCCTTCCCGCCTTTTCTCCTGGGCGCTTCCCTCACAGACAGCTCCCCGTCTCCGGAGATACCGGGTGATCTGTTCCGCCACCTGTACCGCGTCATGCTTGGAAGGATTTGCAATGAGATAAAAATGTTTCATGGAGTTCTCCTGTCTATAAATTTCTGTGGGCTTCTTCCACGATCTGCTCCGGATCCACCTCGGATTTGACCTCAGACCCGCCGTTGTTCTGCAGGTATACCAGGTATTCGATATTGCCCTCCGGCCCCTTGACAGGCGAATATTCCAGATTCAAGACCTCAAAATCCAGGCTTTCTGCATAATGTATCACCTTTTGGATCACCTCTAAATGAGTGGATTTTTCCCGGACAACCCCCTTCTTTCCTACCTTTTCCCTGCCTGCCTCAAACTGAGGCTTAATCAGGGCTACAATCTGCCCGTCTTCTGTCAAAAGCCTCTTTACAGGCTCCAGAACTTTTGTCAGAGAAATAAACGACACGTCAATGGAAGCGAACTGGATTTTGTCCTTTATGTCAGGCGGGGTCACATACCGGATATTGGTTCTCTCCATACAGACCACCCGTTCATCATTCCGCAGCTTCCAGTCAAGCTGCCCGTGGCCCACATCCACCGCATAAACCTTTTGGGTCCCGTTCTGGAGCATACAATCCGTAAATCCGCCGGTAGAAGACCCGACGTCCATACAGATCTTCCCATCCAGGCTTACGCCAAAACAGTCGACAGCCTTTTCCAGCTTCAGCCCTCCCCGGCTTACATACCGCAGCGTTGTCCCACGGACCTCCACCATGGACGCCTTATCAAAAACGGCCCCTGGCTTATCCTCCTTCTGCCCGTTCACAAAAACGATTCCTGACATGATAATAGCCTTGGCCTTCTCCCTGGAGGGAGCAAGGCCGCGGTTTACCAGAAGTATATCCAGACGTTCCTTCTGCTCTTTCATAATATTTCATTTCCCTTTCAAGCGTGAGCCTCCTCTGCCAGCCTCTCCGGATAGAACTCCCTCATTGCCCTGATAACCGAATCACTGTCAATTCCCAGGCTCTCCCGCAGCACTGACACATTCCCATGTTCCACATAGGCATCCGGAAGAGCAATATTCAGCACCTTCACTTCTGGTGCATACCTGTGGACAAGAGCTGTCACCTGCAGTCCGTAACCGCCCTGCAGCACGTTTTCCTCCAATGTGACAATCAGCTTGTGGGCCTGCGCCAGTTCTTTCACCAGCTCTTCATCCAAAGGCTTAATAAACCGCCCGTTGGCAAGAGTACAGTCCACCCCTTCCTCCTTCAGCTTATCCCGTACATGTTCCGCCGTGCTGACCATGCTTCCCACCGCCAAAAGGGCAATTTCCTGCCCTCTGTAAAGGATCTCCCCTTTTCCAAATCTTATAGGCGAATCAAACTCTTTCAGCCCCCGATAAGCCTGTCCCCTTGGATACCGGATGGCAACAGGGCCGTCGTAATCACATACGGCAAATTCCAGCTCCCGGCGCAGCTCCCACAGATTCTTCGGCGCCATCACACTCATATTGGGAATGGATGTCAGGTAAGAAAGATCAAAAATCCCCTGGTGCGTCTCCCCGTCGCTTCCCACCAGCCCGGCCCGGTCCAGTGCAAATACCACAGGCAGGTTCTGGATACACACGTCATGAAGAATCTGGTCAAATCCCCGCTGTAAAAAAGAAGAGTATACCGCCACAACCGGCTTCATACCCGCCGCCGCCATGCCTGCCGCCGATGTCACCCCATGCTGCTCTGCAATTCCCACGTCAAAAAACCGTTCCGGATACCGTCTGGCAAATGCCTTCAATCCTGTGCCGTCCGGCATCGCCGCCGTAATCGCCACCACTCTGGGATCTTTTTCGGCAAGCTGGCATAACTTTCTTGAAAATATATCCGTATATCCCGGATAAATCTTTTCTTTCAGAGTCTTGCCGGTTATCGGGTCAAAAGGCTCCACCCCGTGGAAACGCTCCGGATTTCTCTCTGCCGGCCCGTACCCCTTTCCCTTTACCGTATTCACATGTACCAGTACCGCATGGTCCAGCTTCCTGGCCTCCCGGAAGATCTTCACCATAGCCCGCACATTATGTCCGTCCACTGGCCCTAAGTAGGTAATCCCCATATTTTCAAACAACATTCCAGGGATCACAAGCTGTTTAATGCTGTTCTTGGTCCGGCTGATCTTATCTACCAGCCCATCACCGATAAAGGGAACCTTCGTCAGGGCGGCTGTCACGTTTTTTTTCAGCTTATTGTAACCTTCGTCGGAACGGATCCCGTTTAAATATTTAGAAATGCCTCCCACATTTTCGGAAATGGACATATTATTGTCATTTAAAACAATGATAAAATTCTTCTTCATCCTGGCCGCGTTATTCAATGCCTCGTATGCCATACCGCCGGTAAGGGCCCCGTCTCCGATAACGGACACCACCCCATAATCTTCCCCCAGCAGATCCCGTCCCTGGGCTATTCCCAGGCCGGCGGAAATGGAGGTGGAGCTATGGCCTGTGTCAAAAGCGTCATAAGGGCTTTCCTTCCGTTTGGGAAACCCGCTGATTCCCCCGTACTGACGCAGTTCATCAAACATCTCCCGGCGTCCGCTCAAGATTTTATGGGTATAGGACTGATGCCCCACATCCCATATGACTTTGTCTTTCGGCAGGTCAAAAGCCAGGAACAGCGCGATGGTAAGCTCCACCACGCCCAGATTCGACGCCAGATGCCCTCCGGTAACACTGATCTTATCAACCAGGAAACCGCGTATCTCCTCCGCCAGTTCTTTCAGTTGTTCCGCATTCAGATTCTTGATATCCTGTGGTTCTCTTATCTGCTCCAACAGCATAAACAACCCGCTCCTCTATTTTTCTCTGGTAATCAGCATCCCTATCAGTTCTTCCAGAAACGGATTCTTTCCTGGAAGAAGATGTAAAATCTTGATCGCCTCTGCAGAAATCTCCGCCACGTCTGCCCGGGCCTTATCAATGCCTTCCAATGTCACATATGTGGTTTTCTGATTTTTTTCATCACTGAGCACCGGCTTTCCGAGCTGCTCCGTGGTGGCCGTCACATCCAGGATATCGTCCTGGATCTGAAACGCTATCCCTACCAGAGAAGCCATCCGCTCCACCTGGGCAATCCTTTCCTCATCTGCCCCTCCTAAAAGGGCGCCGACCATCATGGACGCTTCCAAAAGCGCGCCTGTCTTCAGCCGGTAAATAAAGTCCAGTTTCTCCCTTGGGATCGGCCGGCCGGTCAGCTCCACGTCCACCACCTGGCCGCCGATCATCCCATAGATGCCTGTCTTTGCCGCCATCAGCCCCATGGCACGGGCCACTGCCGCCCCGTTCTCTGTCATGGCGCAGGCCTTTGCCGCTGTTTCTATCGCGTAGATAAGAAGCCCGTCCCCTGCCAGCACGGCCATATCGTATCCATATTTCACCCAGGCAGTCGGCTTTCCCCGCCGCAGCTCATCATTATCCATACAGGGAAGGTCATCATGGATCAGAGATGAAGTGTGAATCATCTCAACAGCGGCCATGAACGGTTCGATCTCCCGTCCTTTGCCGCCAAACAGACGATACGTCTCCTGCATCAGCATAGGCCTTAACCGTTTCCCGCCAGCCCGGACACTGTAATTCATTGCCTCAAAAACAGTCTTCTGATACCCTGTCTCCTCCGGGAGATACTGCTCTATAACAGCCTCCACCTCCTGTGTTCTCATGGCAAGCCTGTCTTTTAAACCTGCCCCATTATCGCCGTCAAGCTTCCCCATCTGTCTCCTGCCCTCCCTGAAGCACAATCATCTTCTTTTCCACTTTATCGATCTTTTCGCCACAAGCCCGAACCAGCTTCATCCCGGCCTCATAATAAGAAAAGGAATCTTCCAGGGAAGTATCCGCTGCCTCCATCTTTTCCATAATCTGATCCAGCTCTTCAAATATCTGCTCAATCGATTTTTCCATGCCCCCTGTCCTCCTTTAAGCTTTAAATCGTGGTTGCCTGAACCTCTGTCACCTGAGCCGTGAACCTGCCGTCCGAGATCTGTACCGTCACCAGATCGCCTTCCGATACGGTCTCCACACTCTCTATCCTTTTCCCGCCCTTATCCGTCACAAATCCGTATCCATTGCTGATTCTTTTGAGAGGCGACACCCCGTCAAGCCGTCCGCTTACCAGCTCCAGCCGATGCTTTGCATCCCCAAGCCTCCGCTCCATTATGTTTTGCATCCGGTCCTCCGCCAAAACAAGACGCTGCCTTTTCTCGTTCACAAGACGCATAGGCTCCCGAAACTGCAGACGCAGCCGGTACTGGCTGATCTGATAACGCAGCCGCTCCATCTTCCGTCCCATTGCGCGGATAAGGGCTTTCTCATACACCAGCCGCTGCTCCTCAAACTGCCGGTAGTCAAACACTGCCAGCTCCGCCGCTGCCGAAGGCGTAGGGGCCCGCAAGTCCGCCACATAATCTGCAATGGTAACATCCGTCTCATGTCCCACCGCCGATATCACCGGCGTCCTGCACTCAAAAATCGCCCGGGCCACTTCTTCCTCATTAAACGCCCATAAATCTTCAATGGATCCTCCGCCCCGTCCCACGATCAGCACATCCAACCCCATCTTGTCCAAAGCCCGGATTCCCGCCACAATACTCGGAACCGCTCCGGTTCCCTGTACCAGGGCCGGATAAAGGACCAGCTGCACATAAGGATTCCTCCTGGACGAAATATTCATGATATCACGTATGGCCGCCCCCGTGGGAGCCGTCACCACTCCCACCCTGGACGCATACTTAGGAATCGGCTGCTTATACTCTGGAGCAAACATTCCCATCTCATCCAGCTCGTCCCGCAGCCGCAGAAAACGCTCAAACAATCCGCCCAGCCCGTCCAGTTCAATCTTCCTGGCATAGAGCTGGTACTTACCGTCCCTCTCATACACATCCACGGAACCGGACACCACGACCTGCTGCCCTTCCTGCATCTGGAAACGCAGCCCGGTACGGCGCTGCCCCGCAAACATCACTGCAGCCAGCGTTCCTCCGGAATCCTTAAGAGTAAAATAGATATGGCCTGATGAATGGTATTTGCAGTTGGACACCTCTCCCCTCACAGAAATTCTGCTGAGGGCAAAGTCCTGGGCAAACATATTTTTAATATAAGAATTGACCTGTGAAACCGAATAAATACTTGCCATACTATTCTGCCGTCACCAGCTTTGCCAAAATTCCGTTAATAAAAGCCGGAGAATCCTTTCCGCCATACTTCTTTGCCAAATCCACCGCCTCATTGATGGCTACTTTTTCCGGCACTTCACTGTCATACAGCATCTCATACAGGGCCTGCCGCAAAATTGTCAGTTCCACCTTTCCCATCCGCCGGGTCTTCCAGCCCTGAGCCACCTCATTGAGCCGCCCATCCAGCTCCGGAACCTTTGCCGCCATTTCCTCCACCCGATTTGCCAGAAAAACCTGGTCTGTCTCCTTCATATCCACCTGATGAATGATCTCTGACGTGCCGTCTTCCATGGTATCATCCTCTTCGGGCGAGCTAAAATACTGCCGTATCTGCTGCGCCGTCTCCTCCGCAGGATAAAACCCCACGCCGAACAGCATCTTAAAGCAATGTTCCCGCATTTCCCTTCTGGTCATGCCATCCTCCTCCCGGTAATGAACTTATATCCTTAAACTTTGTCTATCATAACATATTTTAAAAGGAACCACAAGACTGAAACAAAGGAGCCTGGCTATTTCCAATGCCTGGCTCCTTGCTGTTTATCTGTTTTTTCCGTTTTTATATCCGCGCCCTCATAAAATACAAACGATTAATCGTTATCCGGCAGCAGCTTAATACGGACCATGATCTGCCGCACAAAACTCCCTTCCGGAAGCTTTATATCCTCTGCATGGGTCTGCGCCGGAAAGTCTCCCCCGTCCTCCAGTTCGACACTGAGCCAGTTATATGCCGCCTCCCTGGCTTCCTCCAGCGCATCCTCCAGATCCGGCCCGTCCGCCTCACAGCACTCCAGATCTGGAAATTCCACATGATATCCTTTTCCCTCTTTATGCGGCGTAAAAACCGCCGGATAAGTAAATGTCATAGCTTTTATCTCCGTTTCATTCTAATGTTGGTATGTTATTCATTATTCGCAATAATTGAAGTTTCTAAAGCACAAGTTCCTCCTCAAATATGTGTTTCCGTATCAATTGCTTTCCATGCTTCATCACAGAACTCTTCCGTTTTCGTATCTCCATACTACCATAAACCTCCCGATTTTACAAGCCGGGAGCCGGCAAAACAAAAAGCATCCCGCTCAGAGCACTTTATCTTTTGTATAAGCAGCTCTTTTCTTTACTCTGAACAGGATGCCTTCCTAATAAATTGTATCACACTTCTCATTTTGCAACAATAAAAATCCTTCATACTTCATGAATTTCTTTACCATACTTTCCACTTACTTCCCATCTAAACCGTTATATTCCATTTGCCAATACCCCTCTCCTGACCCTGGCTAAATTCCTGCTTTCTTAATACGCTCAAGAGCAGACGCGATCACCTTATCCATATCATAATATTTATACTCTGCCAACCGGCCTCCGAATACCACATTCTCCTCTTTCTCTGCCAAACGGGCATACTGCTGGTACAACTTTTGGTTCTTCTCGTCATTGACCGTATAGTAAGCTTCCATTCCTTCTTCCCAGGCCGCCGGATACTCCCGTGTAATAACGGTTTTTGGCTGCGTCCCGAATTCAAAATGTTTATGCTCAATGATCCGGGTATAGGGTGTCTCCCTGTCTGTGTAGTTTACCACCGCTACTCCCTGATAATTGTCCATATCCAACACCTCGGTTTCAAACCGCAGGCTCCTGTATTCCAGCCTTCCATACTGATACCGGAAATAGGCGTCTATAGCTCCCGTATAAATGATCTTTTCTCCCAGCTCATTATAATAATCCCTGTTTTTCAAATAATCGGTTCCTGTGTGAATCGTACAGCCTTCAAACATCTTGTCAATGATCACGTTATACCCGCCGATAGGAATTCCCTGATATAAATCATTAAAATAATTATTGTCATAGGTAAAACGCACCGGCAGCCGCTTTATAATGAAAGCAGGCAGCTCACGGCAATCTCTTCCCCACTGCTTTTCCGTGTATCCCTTCACCAGCTTCTCATAAATATCCGTTCCTACCAGACTGACAGCCTGTTCTTCCAGATTTTTCGGTTCTCCGGTTATCGCTTTTCTCTGTTCTTCAATTATATTCCTTGCCTGTTCCGGCGTACTGATTCCCCACATTTTGCTGAAAGTGTTCATATTAAAGGGCATATTAAACATCTCTCCCTTATAGTTGGCCACAGGACTGTTCGTATAACGGTTAAATTCAGCCAGGCCATTTACATAATCCCACACTTCCCGGTTGCTGGTATGAAAGATGTGGGCGCCATAGCGATGGACATGAATCCCTTCCATATCCTCACAAAAAACATTCCCCCCTATATGATCCCTCTTTTCTACTACAAGACATTTTTTCCCTTTTTTCCTTGCCTCGTTAGCCCACACTCCGGCATACAGCCCGCTCCCTACCAGCACATAATCATATTTCTTCATATAATTTTCATTCCTTTCCTCTGCTCAAACACAATCCCGTCTCCCGGCCGCTTTCAATCAGCTTTTTCTTCTCCTGCCTGGTCAGCCTTTTTATGGCTGCTTCCCGCTGCATTGCCTCCTGCCTGGTAGCAAATTCTTCATAGTACACCAGCGTCACAGGCCGCCGTCCACGGGTATATTTTGCCCCCCGCCCTGCATTATGGGCTTCTACCCGCTCTGAAAGGTGATTTGTCCATCCGCAGTACAAGCTTCCGTCAGCACATTCCAGAAGATACATATAATTAGACACGCCACCACTCCTTATTGTTATAAAACCCGCCTTTAAATAAATTTTTTCAGCCATTTAAACCTGTTTTTCTCTGAAATGCATGCCATAGCCCAGGCAAATAAAAGCATGGGTGCAAGAACCGAAACGGCAATCCCGATTTCCGTAGCCGGAATAGGATTCCATCTGGAAGTCCACGCATAAAAGTGAAAAAAATACACATGAGAAAGATAGACCCACTGGCTCACTCCCCGAAGCCTTGGATAAAGCTTCCGGTCCTTCCACTTTATCTCAGAAGCAGCCGCAAAAATACAAAATGCCGCGGGCGCTGATGTAAATACCATATTAATATTACTGCATTTTTTGATCTCCCATAACATTAACACGGTAAACAGCAGGCTTCCCGCAAAAGCCGCCCAAAAAGAAATTTTTCTCTCTGTCTTTGCAAACCACAGTCCCAGCGTGACGAAAAAGAACCCATAAAAAAGACCATTACGCATAGTCATAAAATACTTTAAATACAGACGCAACAATTCCTGCAGCTTCATGGGAAGCTGCTGATTAAAATACCAGTTATCTCCGATGCAGCCTGCGCAAAAGAGAATCGTCCCTATGGCCAGGAGCTTCCAGATCTTCATTCCTTTCTGGTAAGCCGCCCCCGCCAAAAGGCAGGCTGCCAAAAGCGCCGGAAGATACCAAAGCTGTACCGTAGTGCTGCAGAAAAAGAAAGATTGTATATAATTTCGGACTGCAGTGCCTGCATTCCGATCCTGTCCATGAATCCAATTAATATAATCAATAGGCAGATAAAGTATTGACCACAAAAGATACAACTTGAAAATCCGCCCGCAGTAATTGACAATCGCCTTCCATCCTTCCTCCGGCTGCTGCCTGTCCACTTTCCTGAAAAGAAAAAATCCGGCAGTGATAAAAAATACCGGCACTGCCAGATTGGACAGCCAGGCGCCGATCACCAGGCGCCATTTGCTCTCCGCAGGATAAAAGATCTGGATCATATGACGTGCCGCCACCAGCACTGCCATGACGGCCTTCACCACATCCAGCCCGTTATACTGTCTTTTTTCCGTCATATTCATGCTCCCTGTTATTCCAGAAATGTCACGGCCTTACACGGAGTACGGTAATTATAAGGCGAAATAACGATGCCTGTTGTGGAATTAGCCGCATGGATTACCTGTCCTCCCCCTATGTACAACGCCACATGATTAATGTAGTTTCCGCTTGCATAGAACAGAAGATCTCCCGGCTGTGCCGCATCAATAGCAATCTCCCGGCCATTTACCGCCTGATCCCTGGAACTGCGCCCGGTAGTAATTCCAAAATTCGCAAATACTGCCTGGGTAAAACCGGAGCAGTCAGTTCCGTCAGTCAGGCTGCTTCCTCCAAAGACATACGGATTGCCTAAAAACTGTTTGGCATAAGCTACAATCGCTGTCCGTGTAGCTGACACCACCGCTGACGACCCGGGTACGGAAACTCCCGTTCCGCCTGGACCATATACGGATGCCCCATTGCCGGATCCAGGAGTTGATGGCCCTCCATTTCCGGTGCCGGGTGCTGATGGCCCCCTGTTTCCGGCGCCGGGCGCTGACGCTCCTCCGTTTCCGGTGCCGGGCGCTGATGGCCCTCCGTTTCCGGCGCCGGGTGCTGACGCTCCTCCGTTTCCGGTGCCGGGCGGCGGCGATCCTGCACCCGAATTGCCAGGCACCGATGCCAAAACAGGCGCCGATACCTGCGAAGAATTATTGCTGCTTTCCGGATTAGCTGCTATCAACACCTCTGTGGATCCGGCACCAGTATTAAAACCTTCCGTCTGCCTCGCGATCTGCAACGCAGCAATAGCATTTGCCGCATCTCGTTTTCTCTGAGCTTCCTCTGCCGCTTTCTGACGCTCCTCCTCCAAAGAAACTGCCTGGTCAAATTCCACCTGAGTCTTACAATATTCTTCTGACACATATCCGATCAGATCAGCATCGACCTCGACCTTATAAAATCCCCCTTCCTTCCCCAGTGCCACGTATCGGGCTCCCTGGGAAAGCACAGTCAAAATGGCGCTGTTCACATTAGGCTGCTCCCGCAGCCTTAAGTTTTCTGCATTGACAGTGATAAATTCCCGCCTGATAGACTGGGCAAGCTTTTCCGCTTCCTCACCGGTGATAAAATACTGTGCCTTAATGTATCCCGTCACCGTACCGGACTGAATCCGATACCAGGTTCCGCCTTCCCCCTCCACAGTCTCCTGAATGACAGCGGCACAGTTGTTATAGATCTTTCCCACAATGCGGCTTGAAGTATTGGCCTGTTCCCGGATATTTACATAATCTGTCACCTGGGATACCGCAATGTTGGAATAATCTTCCCTGGCCGCCACAACAGCCGCCGGATGAGGAGATATGTCCACATCCCCATAAGCAGAAATACTGCCTGCCATCAAAATACATAGAAAGCCTGCTACCCGTACCTTCCAGCTTTTTCTCATCTGCATATGTCTCCTTTAGTACTCTGTCAGATAACGTTCCACACTGGTGACTGCATTGGCGCCGTCCGCCACTGCAGTCACGATCTGCCGGAGCTGCTTGGTACGCACATCTCCCGCCGCATAGATGCCGGGAACACTGGTATTTCCATTTTCATCTGCCTGAATGTATCCATGGTCCATCTCCACAACACCTTCAAAAGCCTGGCTGTTAGGGAGGATGCCTACCGCAATAAACACCCCGTCCACATCCAGTACAAAAGCTTCTCCTGTCTTCACATTTTTAAGGGATACACCAGTAACCCGCTGTTCCCCCAGGATATCTTCCACCACACTGTCCCATACCACGGTCACATTGTCCAGGGAAAATAGCTTTTCCTGCAAAACCTTTGCCCCCCGCAATTCGTCGCGGCGATGAATCAGATATACATGGCTGCACAGCCGTGAAAGAAAAATGGCATCCTCCAATGCCACGTCTCCTCCGCCGACTACAGCAGTTACTTTCTTTTTAAAAAACGCCCCGTCACAGGTAGCACAATAGCTGATACCCCTTCCGGCAAGTCTATCCTCTCCCGGCGCTCCCAGCCTGCGGTGAGTAGCTCCGGAAGCAATAATCACCGTTTTTGTCAGATAATTCCCCTTTTTCCCCACTACTTTTTTCCACATTGGACTGAAAGAACGCCGCAGTTCTGCAGCCTGCAGCTCTCTTGGTTCCGTCTGAAGGGTCGGCTCAGCATCAAACTCATCTTCTGAATTCATCTCTGCTTCCGTTGCCAATACAATTTTCAAAACCTCGTCTTCCACAAATTCCGCTTCCAGCCGGTCGGCATGCTGCCTGAACTTCATTCCCAGGTCAAACCCATTCATACCCGGCATTCCCGGATAATTATCTACCTCATAAGTATTCAATACCTGCCCCCCGCTCATAGCCGCCTTTTCCAGTACCAGGGTGTTCAGCCTTGCCCTTTGGGCATAAATAGCCGCTGCCAAGCCGGCCGGGCCGGAACCAATAATAATCAGATCATATAACTTTGTCATTTCCGCACTCCGTTTCCAGGTTTCTCTATTCAAAATTCCCATGACTTTCCTTTTTAGTGTTTAGTATATCATATCTCTTTTTAAAGATACATACTCTTCTTGAAATTGTAATGGTTTTGTAAAATCTATGAAAAACGGACACGGAATTTTACTATTTCTCTTACTTTTTGCCTGTCTTTTCCTTGTATTTTACTTTATATATACCCGTGAATCAAATGATTTGCCAGCACAGTTCCCGCCTTTCCATAAATATATCGAATCATTTGGCAAATAAGTATGCTCGCGAGTATAATAAAATTGACACATTGTCTTTTCTCTTTTTTCGCCTTTTTTTATAATTGCTGTTTTTATAGTTACTGCGGTTGCTTTTTCTTTTTTTACCCTTTCTTTTCTTGAAATCATTTTCTTTTTGTTTTTTAACGTTGTTTTTTATATCACGTTGAAGGCCGCTTCCTTTTCGTGAATCGTTTCTTTCTTTAGAGTCATTTCCTCCCCCTATCCACGTCAAAGCCCCTTTTTCATCTGTCTGCAGGCACACGCTCCCTTCAAACATACTCCCGTCTTCCGTCAGCCGGTATAATTCCTCTTTCCAAACCACCCACTGATTTCTTGCCATAGCGCCGTTGCTGTTCAGATAATACCATTTTCCTTCCGAATCGGTTTTCCAGGTATCATGCACCATCATTCCCGCCCCATTAAACCAGTACCAGTCTTCCCCGTCCAGATACCAGTCATTACGGACAGGCTCTCCTGTGTTTCCCAGATAAAAGCGCCATCCTCCATCTTCTTCCACCCATCCGGACTTTTTATCCGGCAAAGGATCTATTACATTATAGTACATGGCAATTGTCTTGGCTTCGGCTCTTGCAAGTCTGTCTATATTTTCTGCGTCCAGCAGCCATTTTACGATCTGTGCGTTGGTGTGGAAGGAATGCTCCAGAATAAGACCTGGCGTCCCTACTGCCGCAGCGCCCCGCAGCACCCCATAATAATCCCCCTTATTTCCCCGCCGATGTTCAATCCTGGCAGGCTGCCTGGTTCCGATGACCTGCTCCACACATTGGGCCAGAGCCATTCCAATCCCATCCGCGCTTCCATTGATCTCGCAATATGCCGCCGGATAATCCACCGAATTATTCACTGACTTCCCCACCGCGTTGGTGTGGTCAGAAATAAATAACGTACATCCCGAAGATGCAGCTCCCCGATTGTAAAGCCCCCTGTCAGTATTTTGTTCCGGCCTTGTTGTAATAACCTCAATCCCGTATTCCTCTAAATATTTTTTCTGCAGAAGATGCAGCCTCCAGGTGAAATCCGATTCATAATACCGGCTGTCTGCCGGGCTTTGATTGTACTTGCCATAATGTCCGGCATCAATACAGATCTTCATGCTAAATTTACCTCTTTTTTTCATCTCAATCTAACATATGAAAAAAAGAGACAGGTTGTTCCGGAGCCTTTCTTTCAACTCTAAAATGTGGTATAATAGGAACACTTAAAGCACCAACACATTTCATTATACTCACGAGTATAAATTCCCGCACAAAATTAGGAGATGATTTTATGGCAAGAAAAACGGTTCTTGTTACCGGCGCGTCCCGTGGAATCGGGAAAGCCATCGCAGTAAAATTTGCAAAAAAAGGGTACAATGTCATCATCAATTGCGCCCACCGGGAAACGGAGCTTCTTCAGGCACAGAAGGAGATTGAAAATTACCAGGTAAGCTGCACCTCCTTCCTGGGAGACATGGGAAGTTTAGAGTCCTGTGAGAACTTATTTCAGATCATTCGCAAGCAGTACGGCACTCTGGATGTACTGGTCAACAATGCCGGTATTTCCTATATCGGCCTTTTACAGGATATGTCTCCCTCTGACTGGGACCGGATCCTCAAAACAAACCTGACCTCTGTCTTTCATTGCTGCAAGCTTGCCATTCCCATGATGTTGTCAGCAGGACAGGGCAAGATCATCAACATTTCCTCTGTCTGGGGCAACGTCGGGGCTTCCTGCGAGGTCGCCTACTCTGCCACAAAAGGAGGAATCAACGCTTTTACCAAAGCCCTGGCAAAAGAGCTGGCTCCCAGCAACATCCAGGTAAACGCTGTTGCCTGCGGCGCTATTGATACGGAGATGAACCGATGGATGGAGGAAGATGACCTGATCGGGCTGGTAGATGAAATTCCCTCAGGGCGCCTTGGAAAAGCAGAGGAAGTGGCTGATCTTGTCTACCATTTAGGCTACAAGAACGCTTATCTGACCGGACAGGTGATTGGGCTGGACGGCGGATGGATTTAAGAAAAAAGAGGCTGCCGGGGACCCGGATCTTCCATTTCCCGGCAGCCCCGGATTTTAAAACTTCCGTATCTGATCCTCCCCATCGTCCGTATTTTCAATTTTTTTAACCGTTACATAATAACTGTATGTGTCATTTGCCTTCACCAACACCCGGTCCCCCACTTTTTTGCGCAAAATTGCCTTGCCGAGAGGGGATTCTGTACTTATCATATTATTCATGGAATTCCCCCGTATGCTTGTTACCAGCTTATACGTTTCTTCCTCGTCATCGTCTTCCATATACAGAGTCACCGTATTATTAAGCCCCACCTCATCCTCTTTCGATTCTTCCGAGATGATAATGGCATTCTTTAACATATTTTCCAGATACCGTATTCTGCTTTCATTTTGGTTTTTTTCCCTCTTTGCGGCATGATACTCAAAATTTTCGCTTAAATCTCCATGAGCGCGGGCCTCCTTCACTGCCTCTAAGCATTCCCGGCGCACCACCAGTTTCCGATGTTCGATCTCATCCTGAATTTTTTTCACGTCACTCTTTGTCAGCTTCTCTCTCATAACTTCCTTTCCTCCTCTTTTTGCACATCACTGTTTATTTTATCCCTTTCTCTCTGAATTTTCAAGTTATACTCACAAGCATGCTTATCCGCCAGACGGCTAACTCTTTTTCCTGAAACAATTACCATTTTTTGTCTGTAAAAATCCTGAAAATCAACCAATACTATAAGTGTTGTAATTCATATTTCCAAAAAGGAGGAACCCTTTTCTTTATGAAACCATTAAAACACCCCTTGCACCGTCTTTACTCCCTGGTTCCAGCAGCAATCCTCTTCGCTGTGATTCTTCTCCTGGCCGGATGCGGTTCTTCCCACCACAAACGGATCGTCCGGATCGGCCACAACCAGTCCACCAACCATCCGACCCATATTGCCCTGACTGCCTTTAAAGATTACATTAACGAACATTTAGGCGACCGGTACATGGTAGAGGTCTATCCCAGTGAACTTTTAGGTTCCCAGACCGATATGGTCCAGCTTACTCAGACCGGCGCCATTGACTATTGCATTGCCAGCAACGCAATTTTGGAAACCTTCAGTAAAAACTATGAGATTTTCAATCTTCCCTACCTGTTTGCCAGTACCCGGTCTTATCATCACGCAATGGACGACCCGGCCGTCACCGCTCCCATTTTCACCGCCACTCAAAAGGCCGGTTTTACCGCAGTCACCTGGCTGGACGCAGGCACCAGGAATTTTTATACGGTAAACAAGCCGATTCTAAGCCCGGCTGACCTAAAAGGCCTGAAAATCCGTGTCCAGCAGTCTCCAACCAATATTGAGATGATGCGGCTTCTTGGCGGATCCGCCACTCCTATGGGTTTTGGCGATGTCTATACAGCCCTTCAGTCCAATATCATTGACGGCGCCGAGAACAATGAGATGGCCCTGACAGACAATGGCCACGGTGATGTGTGCAAATACTACTCCTACGACATGCACCAGATGGTTCCCGATATCCTGATCGGAAATAACGCCTTCATCGAAAGCCTTTCGGAAGAAGAGCGGGCCGTTTTTGAAAAAGGCTACCAGCTGGTCAATCAGATTCAGCGGGAAGAATGGGTAAAGGCTGTCAGCTCCGCCCGGGAAAAAGCAGCCGCTCAGCAAAAAGTGGAATTTCTCTATCCGGACCAGGCGCCTTTTGTAGAAGCCTGCACGCCTCTCCACCAATCTGTACTCAGCAGCAATCCTGCTATCCGTCCGATTTACGACGCTATTCAGGAATACAACTCACAATATCCGACCATCTCAGAATAGGAGGCTGTATGAATCCTTTAAGAAGGCTTTTAAACCAAATCTTAAACATACTGGCAGGAGGCTGCTTTTTAGCTATGGTAGCCCTGACCTGCTGGCAGGTACTGACCCGCTATGTATTAAAAAATCCATCCTCCTGGTCTGAGGAACTGGTATCCTACCTGTTTGCCTGGATGGCTCTTCTGGGAGCTTCCCTGGTAGCCGGTGAACGGGGTCACATGAACATCCCCCTTCTCATGGACCGGGTGAAACCTGCATCAAAAAAATTTCTGGCAGTGTTTTCAGAACTTGTAGCCTGCCTGTTTGCAGGTGTCATTCTGATGTTCGGCGGTATCCAGATCACCAGCCTGGCTATGGGGCAGATGACATCTTCTCTTGGGATTGCGATCGGAATTTTTTATATTGTGCTGCCCTTAAGCGGTGTTTTAAATATTATTTATACCATTTTAAATATCGTGGAAATTATGTCAGGCAAAATCTGTTTAAATGCTGTGAATGAGACAATCCAGGCTGCAGAAAGGGCCGAAAAGGAGGCATAAATTATGGCAATCCAATCTTTACTCATCATTCTGGCAGTACTGGCTGTCCTTCTGGCAATCGGGGTTCCGATCTCTTATGCCATCGGTATCTCCTCCCTGGCGGCTATCCTGCAGGTAGTCCCCCTTTCGGTATCGGTTTTGACCGCCTCCCAAAGGATTTTTGTGGGCATGAGCAAATTCAGCCTGACAGCTATCCCTTTTTTTATCCTGGCAGGAAATCTGATGAACCAGGGAGGGATTGCCAGACGATTGGTAGATTTTGTACTGGCGATTTTAGGGAAGCTTCCCGGCGCCCTGCTCGTGACGAATGTCGGAGCCAATGCATTGTTTGGAGCTATTTCCGGTTCTGCAGCCGCAGCGGCGGCGGCAGTGGGAAGTATGGTTCGGGAAGGGGAAGAAGACCAGGGATACAACCCGGCATTGTGTGCCGCCACCAACGGGGCTTCCGCCCCTTCCGGCCTTTTGATCCCCCCATCCAACGCGCTGATCACGTATTCCCTGGTATCAGGCGGCACATCTGTGGCAGCCCTGTTTTTGGCCGGCTATCTTCCCGGATTCATATGGGCTGTCTGCTGTATTATTGTAGCCGTCATGATCGCAAAACAAAATGGCTATCGGGGAATTCCAGGAAAATTTGACTGGAAAAATCTTTTGTCAGCAACATTGAACGCCATCCCTGCCCTGTCCCTGATCGTAGTAGTCATTGGCGGCATCATTGCCGGTATCTTTACTGCCACAGAAGGCTCCGCCATTGCTGTTGTCTACGCCCTGATCTTGAGCATCTGCTACCGAAGCCTTTCCTGGAAATCATTCTGGCAGATCGTGGTGGACAGCACGAAAATGAGCGGCATGATCGTATTTCTGATCGGCGTCTCCAATATCATGGGATGGGTGATGGCATTTACCCAGATCCCCCAGGCCATTTCCGCCGCCTTGCTGGGACTGACCACCAATCCCGTTATCATTCTTCTGATCATGAATGTAATTCTTCTGGCCGCCGGAACTTTTATGGATGTCACGCCTGCTATTTTGATTTTCACGCCGTTATTTCTCCCGGTTGTAAAAACCTTTGGGATGAACCCTATCCAATTTGGCCTTATCCTGGTCTACAACCTGTGTATCGGCAATATTACGCCGCCGGTAGGCAATACTTTATTTGTGGCAATCAAAGTAGGAAAAACTTCCCTGGCAAAAGTAATGCCTTTCATGATGATGTACTATGCGGCAATCCTGGCCGGGCTGATGCTGGTCACATATGTATCCGCCGTAACGCTGGCACTGCCAATGGCCGCAGGGATGATATAGAACCATACCGTTTCAAGATGCCTTGTCCCCAGACAGTTCCTAACTGGCACAAAAACCAAAAATAACCGGATTTCAAACATCTCATGTTTTGAAATCCGGCTATCTGCGGCAGTTCCTATTTCTCTCGCTCAAGGCACAAACAAGCCATGAAAAGCACTTTATTTTTCACTCTTTATCTTTCAAATACACAAACCAGTATACTGCGCCGACAAAGACCGCGCCGCCCACAATATTTCCCAAAGTGACCGGAAGCAGGTTTTTCACGAAAAATCCTGCCCACGTTAAATCAGATACATCCACGGCCGTCATAAGCCTTTCATATTCCGGAGCCGCCATGGCAAACAATCCGGCCGGACAATAGAACATATTGGCAATACTATGTTCAAAACCGCACACAACAAACAACATAACCGGATAAAACAAGGCGATCACTTTTCCTGCCGCATCCTTTGCCGCAAAACTGACCCAAACAGCCAGGCAGACCAGTATATTGCAGAGAATTCCCTTTAAAAATGCATCCGTAAAAGGCATGGACACCTTTGCCAAGGCCGTCTGAATCATCCCCACAGCCATCTGTCCGTCAAACATTGCCGTCTGATGGGCGGATACCACCATCCAGGCTACCAAAATGCTTCCCGCAAAATTTCCCGAATATACTATCACCCAGTTCTTCATCATAGCCCGGGGCGTTATCTCCTTTTGCAGCACCGGGATTATCAACAGGCAATTCCCGGTAAACAGCTCGCTGCCCGCCAAAAGCACCAGGGTAAGCCCTGCCGGAAACACACAGGCCCCCACCAGCTTTCCTGCAGAACCGCCAATGGTGCAGGACGCTGCCGAGGCTCCGCTGCCTGCCAAAGCAATAAACATTCCTGCCAGGACAGCCAGAACAAAAACCCTGCCAGGACTCATGGCTGCCTTCCTTTTTCCGACAGCAATATAATTTTTTGCGATTTCCTCCGGTGTATTGATCATCCAACCATTCCTTCCGTCCGCTGTTTTATAGAGAAAACCAATTTAGTTTTTATTTTCCCGTCTTTTATTTTCCCAAAAGCGTTTCCAGCACGCCCCGGATGCTTTTCTCCCTTACCGGAATCGTCAGCTCCGGCTCATGAATATGTTCAAGATAATGGGCATCCGAATTGCTGATGATCCGGCAGTCTTCCAGATAGGGATTTTCCCGGCGCACTTCATGAAGCTTTTTCAGATTCTTCAGCTCTGCTGTCCGGAAACGGCTGTCAGGCGGCACAAAACCCAGATTCGCAATCAGGCTGTTGGCTGATTTTTCTATATGGGCAGGAAACATAACCCCGCCATAAGAGTATACCAGTTCCCAAAGCCCGTCAAAAGAAATATCCGCACTGTTAATCAGAAGATTCGGCTCTGTTCCCACCACCTCGTCTTCCTCGTTGCAGATCTGCTGCTTTCCAAAAACAGCTTCCTTGTTGGGGAATTTCATCAGCCTGTCATAAACATAAGCGTCAAAATCAAGGGCTTCCTTCAGTCCTGGAAAAAGACAGACTGCATGGACTTCCTCAGAAGTATTGATCTCCATACCGGGAATGGCCAGCACTCCGAACTGTTCTGCCAGTTTCATTACTGCCGGACAATTCCGGCAGGAATTATGATCCGTAACCGCAATCACATCAAGACCTTTGATTGCCGCCATTCCCACAATATTTCCCGGAGTCATATCATCATCCCCGCATGGGGAAAGGCAGGAATGGATATGCAGGTCATAGGTAAGGCTGATCATATGCCTACCTCGAAAGTGCCTGATATATCTTCAGCGCCGCTTCAAAGATCGGAAGATCCGTCCCCATCACCGTAATCTCCTGGTCTTTTGCCTTTTTCATGGCAGCATCATCCAGTACGGCTCCCTCTGCCATAATGATGCATGCCGCGTCTGTCAAAGTCGCCACTGCCAGGGTATTCATGTTCCCCATAACCGTCACCCACGCACATCCCGCTGGTGCCCGTCCCATGGCTATACTCAGAAGATCGCAGCAAAAGGGAACCGTAATTTCCCGTTCCGTATTCTCTCCTGTATTGACTACTGTAAACATCCCGCTGTCCAGCAATTCCTGTACCGACATACTCTCCTCCCTTTCTCCACTAAGCTTTCGCCAATTCCAAAACCTGTTACTTCTCAGATTCCTCCTCTGCATCCCGGTTGTCCAGAAGGGACATTTCATCTGAAATCCGCTGGATGTATTCCTTCAGGATCCGCAGGGTCTCCTGGCCACCTTTTTCCCCTTCATGCAGGTCGTCTGCCAGCACGGAAACCTCTTCTGACAGCTTGTGCAGATTTTCCCGCAAATAATAAACGCAATCATTTTCACTGGCCTGTCCACGTACAATATCTTCTGCCAGCGCTTTACAGGTAGGGGCCCCGCACGAGCCGCAGTCCAGGCCCGGAAGCTTTTTGCAGAGCCTTTCTACCTGGTTTAAACGGGCAAAACTTTCCATCATATTGGTTCCCAGGCTGAACACAGGCTCATACTGGACCCCTGTGGTCCAGGGAACCATCCTTTCCGCATTGTCTTCCATATCCATATGGCTCCGCGCAACCGGCATATATTTCCGCAGCCTCTTCAGCTTCACTTCTGCCACATAAGGATTCTCCACAGTCAGGACGCCGCCCACACAGCCACCGTTGCAGGCATTCAGCTCCACAAATTTCAGGTTGGTAAATTTCTGGTCTTCCAGATCTTCCAGAACCCGGATCACATTCTCGATCCCGTCCGCCGCCAGATAATCATCCGTAAAAAGACCGCTTGCCTCGCCGCCGCTCCTTCCCCAGCTGATCCCGATCTTTCCGGAAGTAACCAGATCGTCCGCTTCCTCCCCTACCCCCTTCATATGAGACAAAAGCTGCGGATACACGTCCTTAATGGCCAATACATGATCCACCTGGCTTTTTTCTGTCCCCAGAGGAGATTTGGAATACGTCACCTTGGACGGACATGGGGAAATAAAGCAGATCCCGATCTCTTTCCGGTCTAACCCGGTCTTTCTCATAGCCCGCTGGGCCGCCAGGGCCGCTGCCACCTCCACAGGCGGATTCAGAGGGAGCAGGTGGGAAATCAGATTAGGAAAACGCACACGGATCAGACGCACCACGGAAGGACATGCCGTACTGATGATCGGAAGGTTGTCCTCATGATGAGTCAGGTACTCCCGGGTGGCCTCCGATACCAGCTCCGCTGCCGCGCTGACTTCAAACACATCGTTAAATCCCATTAGGCGCAATGCATTGAGCACAATATTTACATCATCCAGATTGTTAAACTGGCTGTAAAGCGCCGGCGCCGGTAATGCCACCGTATACCGGTACTGCTTCATTACCTCCATCTTGTCATAGGTAGCATGCTTTGCATGATGGGCGCAAACCCGGATACACTCTCCGCAGTCAATGCAGAATTTGGCATTGATCAGCGCCTTCCCGTTCCTGACCCGGATGGCCTGGGTCGGACAGCGCTTGATACAGTTAATGCACCCCTTACACAATTCCGGGTCCAGACGCACTGAATGGTAAAATTTATCCATAATTTTGCTGCCTCCTGTCTGCCAAAATTAATGCCTACAGCTTCACAACCATGGTAATGGTCGTACCCACTCCGATTGTGGTGTCAATCGTCATGTCGTCCGTATATTTTTTCATGTTGGGGAGGCCCATGCCTGCCCCGAACCCTAAGCTCCTCACTTCGTCAGGCGCCGTGGAATACCCGGCCTTCATCGCCTGATCCACATCCGGTATCCCCGGCCCTACGTCTGCCAGGATCATCTTGATGTAAACCGGCGTGATCTCTACCGTGATCTCGCCGCCTTTGGCATGGATCACCATGTTGATCTCTCCCTCATACATGGCAATCGCCACCTTGCGGACTGCCTCCGGGCTGACGCCCATCTGCTTTAATTTGCCCTTTACATCGCTGCTTGCCTCTCCTGCCCTGGTAAAGTCGTCCGGTGAAATTTCGTATTTTAATATGATCGCATCATCCATCAAATCGCACCTCCGCCCAGCCCTGCCTTGTACAGCATCCCGCAGGAGGAAAACATCCGGTGTCCTGTCTCCAGCACCACGATTTCCCTCTCCTTTGCCATGTCCACAATCGTCTGATCCGGCTTTTTCCCCCGCACAAAAATCAGGCACACAATGTCCAGCATCTCTGCCGTGCGAATCACCTGAGGATTGCACAGCCCCGTGAGCAAAACGGAATGATCCTTGGAAAATGCCAGCACATCACTCATCATGTCTGAGCCGCAGGCGCTGAATACCTGCCGGTCCAAAAACTCCTCCCCTGTCAAAACCCTGGCCCCCAATATGTTCTGTACATCCTTCACGGTCATAACTTCTCCTCCTCCATAAGTTATATTTTATATTGTAAAATTTCATTCATCCTGAAATCTCTGCTTTGTTTATCTGTCTATCTTAAGAATACCATTGAAAAAGTGAATTATCAACATTTTTTATCGATATGTTTTTAACAGGAATGTTAACTATTTATTTACTATAGATTTTTTATCATTTTCATGTTAGAATATTGTTACATTTTACAAATAGCATCACAGAAGGAGGATGAGACATGGCTTGCAAAAAAGAAGGAGTTCCCTTCAGCGGAACCCCGGAGCAGGAAGCCGCTTTAAAGAAGGTCATCGCTGAACTAAAGGACACCAAGGGCGCCTTGATGCCGATCATGCAGCAGGCACAGGAGATTTACGGCTATCTCCCCATTGAAGTTCAGACCATGATCTCCGATGAGACGGGTATCCCGCTGGAGAAAATTTATGGCATCGCAACCTTTTATGCCCAGTTCGCTTTACAGCCCAAAGGCAAATACCAGATTTCCGTATGCCTTGGCACCGCGTGCTATGTAAAAGGCTCTGCGGCGATTTTCAGCAAATTGGAGGAGCTTTTGGGCATTACCAACGGCCAGTGTACCCCTGACGGGAAATTTTCCCTGGATTCCTGCCGCTGTGTGGGAGCCTGCGGCCTTGCTCCTGTCATGATGATCAATGACGAAGTATACGGACGGCTGGTGCCGGATGACATCCCCGGTATTCTTGCCAAATACCAGTAAGCGCCTATGATGACCGAGCTTTCCTTAAATGTATTGGATGTGGCGGAAAATTCGACCCGCGCAGGAGCGTCTCTGGTCCGGATCACCGTAGATGCGGACACGGCTGCGGACCGGCTCGTCATTACTATCGCTGATGACGGCTGCGGCATGACCCCGGAGCAGGTGGCACAGGTGACGGATCCTTTCTTCACCAGCAGGACCACCCGCAAGGTAGGGCTGGGAGTCCCGTTTTTCAAATATGCGGCGGAAGCAGCAGGCGGTTCCTTTTCCATTGAATCCCATCCAGGCGTCGGCACTACCGTTAAGGCAGGTTTCGTCCTGTCCCATATTGACCGGATGCCCCTTGGGGATATTACAAGCACCATACATACACTGGTCGTCTACCACCCGGAAACAGATTTTCTCTATGAATATTCCTATAACGGGCGGTCTTTTATTTTGGATACCAGGGAATTTAAGGAGATTTTGGAAGGAGTCCCCTTTGACACTCCGGAGATTTCCCAGTATATTAAGGACTATCTCACAGAGAATAAGCTGGAAACTGACGGAGGCGCCGTCTATTAAAAGGGACGGAATGGATTTGTTGCTCAATATTTCTTAAATTTTGGAGGATACTATGAAAAGCCTTGAAGAATTAAAAGCCATCCGCAACAAAATGCAGGGCCAGGTAGGCCTGCGTGCGGAGGACCATAATCATACCCGCGTGGTTGTCGGCATGGCCACCTGCGGAATCGCCAGCGGCGCAAGACCTGTATTAAATGCCTTGTCCACCCTGGTCCAGGAAAAGGGACTTACAGACAAGGTGGCCGTGACCCAGACCGGCTGTATCGGCCTGTGCCAGTATGAACCTATCGTAGAAGTCATGGAACCGGGCAAGCAGAAGATTACCTACATCAAGATGAATGCCGACAAAGCTGCTGAGATCGTGGAGCGTCACCTGATCGGGGGACATGTGGTAGAAGAATACACCCTGAATTCAGCAGACATCAAATAAGGAGGACCAAAATGTATCGTTCACACGTATTAGTCTGCGGCGGAACAGGATGTACTTCCTCCGGCAGCCAGCAGATAATGGAAGCATTAAGGGCAGAGATCGAGAAGGCAGGCCTGCAGGATGAAGTATCCGTTGTCCAGACCGGCTGTCATGGCCTTTGTGCATTAGGACCGATTATGATTGTGTATCCGGATGCCAGCTTCTACTCCATGGTGAAGGTGGAGGATATTCCGGAGATTGTTTCCGAACATTTATTAAAAGGCCGTGTAGTCACCCGCCTTCTGTATCAGGAGACTGTGACCCAGGCAGGCGTCAAAGCGCTGGTAGATACAGATTTTTACAAAAAGCAGCACAGGATTGCCCTGCGTAACTGCGGTATCATCAATCCTGAGGTCATTGAAGAATACATCGGCACCGGCGGCTATGCTGCCCTGGGAAAAGTCCTTACGGAGATGACTCCCGATGACGTGATCAAGTGCCTGATGGATTCGGGCCTGAGAGGAAGAGGCGGCGGCGGCTTCCCTACCGGCCTTAAGTGGAAGCTTGCCAGACAGAATGACGCGGACCAGAAGTATGTCTGCTGTAACGCAGACGAAGGCGA
The DNA here is from genome assembly GCA_949840805.1 of uncultured Lachnospiraceae bacterium. Taxonomy (GTDB): domain Bacteria; phylum Bacillota; class Clostridia; order Lachnospirales; family Lachnospiraceae; genus Brotaphodocola. The sequence goes on from CATKXR010000003.1 coordinate 41,100, forward strand.
TCCCGGCGCATTTATGGATCGTTCCGTGCTGGAGGGAGATCCCCACGCGGTTTTGGAGGCCATGGCCATTGCCGGCTATGCCATCGGCGCCAACCAGGGTTACATATATGTCCGTGCCGAGTATCCCATCGCCGTAGAGCGTTTGAAGATCGCTATCAGCCAGGCAAGAGAGATGGAGCTTTTAGGCAAGGATATCTTCGGAACCGGCTTTGATTTTGACATTGACCTGCGTCTGGGCGCCGGCGCCTTTGTCTGTGGTGAGGAGACTGCCCTGATGCACTCCATCGAGGGCAACCGGGGCGAACCGAAGCCGAGACCTCCGTTCCCGGCGCAGAAGGGATTGTTCGGCAAGCCCACCATTTTAAATAATGTGGAAACTTACGCCAACATTCCGCAGATCATCCTCAACGGACCGGAATGGTTCGCTTCCATGGGTACTGAAAAATCCAAAGGAACCAAGGTCTTTGCCTTAGGCGGCAAGATCCACAATACCGGCCTGGTGGAGATCCCCATGGGTACTACCCTGCGGGAAGTCATCGAGGAGATCGGCGGCGGCATCCCCAACGGGAAGAAGTTCAAGGCAGCCCAGACGGGCGGCCCTTCCGGCGGATGTATTCCTTACGAGCATTTTGATATTCCCATTGACTATGACAACCTGATTGCCATCGGCTCCATGATGGGATCCGGCGGTCTTATCGTCATGGACGAAGACGACTGTATGGTGGATATTGCCAAGTTCTTCCTCGAGTTCACCGTGGAAGAGTCCTGCGGTAAATGTACCCCCTGCCGTGTAGGCACCAAGCGTCTTTTGGAGATGCTCACCAAGATCACCAAAGGCCAGGCCACCATGGAGGACTTAGATAAATTAGAGGAGCTGTGCTACTATATCAAGGACAACTCGGCCTGTGCCTTGGGACAGACCGCACCCAACCCGGTGCTCTCCACTCTCCGCTATTTCCGTGACGAGTATGAGGCCCATGTGAAAGAAAAGAGATGTCCCGCCGGTGTATGTAAGGCGCTTCTCTCCTACCATATCGATGCCGATAAGTGCCGTGGCTGTACTCTGTGCGCGCGGAACTGCCCCAACAATGCCATCACCGGCACAGTCAGGAATCCGCATATCATTGATCAGGACAAGTGTATCAAGTGCGGCGCCTGTATGGAGAAATGTAAATTCGGCGCTATCTACAAACAGTAATGGAGGAGAAAGGATATGGAGAATATTACAATTAAAATCAACGGCATAGAAGTAAGCGCTCCAAAAGGCTCCACCATACTGGAAGCAGCGCGGCTGGCCCATATCGAGATCCCCACACTCTGCTTCTTAAAGGAGATCAACGAAATCGCCGCCTGCCGGATGTGTGTGGTGGAAGTGAAAGGCGCCAGAAGCCTGGTAGCTGCCTGCGTCTATCCTATCAATGAAAACATGGAAGTATGGACCAACACCCCCAAGGTGCTGGAATCCCGCAAAAAGACTCTTCAGCTTTTGTTGTCCAACCACGACCGCAAGTGCTTATCCTGCGTCCGCAGCGGCAACTGTGAGCTGCAGCAGCTTGCCAAAGAGCTGGGTGTGGATGATGAAGGCAAGTATGACGGCGAGCGTACTCCGTCCTGCATTGACGACAGCGCCGCCCACATGATCCGCGACAACAGCAAGTGTATCCTGTGCCGCCGCTGTTCGGCTGTCTGTGAAAAAGTCCAGGGAATCGGAGTGATCGGCCCCAACGAGCGTGGCTTTGCCACCTTTATCGGCTCTCCCTTTGAGATGGGCTTAGGAGAGACCAGCTGTGTATCCTGCGGACAGTGTATCGCTGTCTGCCCCACCGGCGCCCTCCAGGAAAAATCCCAGATTGATGAGGTTCTGGCAGCCATCGCCGATCCGGCCAAGCATGTGATCGTGCAGACCGCGCCGGCCGTCCGGGCAGGACTGGGAGAGGAATTCGGCTATCCTATCGGAACCAATGTGGAAGGAAAAATGGCCGCTGCCCTCCGGCGGATCGGCTTTGACAAGGTATTTGACACAGACTTCAGCGCTGACCTTACCATCATGGAGGAGGCTCACGAGTTCATCGACCGGGTTCAGAACGGCGGCGTTCTTCCCATGATCACCTCCTGTTCCCCGGGATGGATCAAATACTGTGAACATTATTTCCCGGATATGACCGAGAATCTGTCAAGCTGTAAGTCACCTCAGCAGATGTTCGGCGCCATTGCCAAATCCTATTATGCCGAAAAAGCAGGACTTGATCCCAAGGATATTGTATCTGTGTCCATTATGCCCTGTACAGCAAAGAAATTTGAGGTACAGCGTCCGGATCAGGCAGCCAACGGCGTTCCGGATGTGGACATTTCCCTGACCACCCGCGAGCTTGCCCGCATGATCAAGCGTGTAGGCCTCCGGTTTACAGAACTTCCGGACGAGAAATTTGACGCTCCCCTGGGACTGGGTACGGGTGCGGCCGTGATCTTCGGCACCACCGGCGGTGTTATGGAGGCCGCCCTGCGCACGGCAGTGGAGACTCTGACCGGCAAGGAACTGGCCAGCTTAGACTTTACGGAAGTCCGCGGCATGGAAGGCATCAAGGAAGCAACCTACAATGTAGCCGGCATGGACGTGAAGGTTGCTGTGGCTTCCGGCCTGGGCAATGCCAGAAAGCTTTTGAATAAGGTAAAATCCGGTGAAGCTAATTATCACTTTATTGAGATTATGGGCTGTCCCGGCGGATGTATCAATGGCGGCGGCCAGCCCCAGCAGCCTGGCTATGTACGCAATACCGTGGATATCCGCGCCTTGCGGGCCAAGGTCCTCTATGATTCCGATAAGGACAACCCGATCCGCAAGTCCCATGAGAATCCGGCGATCATAGAGCTATATGATACATATCTTGGAAAGCCGGGAAGTTCCAAAGCTCACCATCTGCTGCACACGACATACGTGAAAAGAAAAATTAACGAGATCTAATTAGCCTTCTATTGTATCATAATAATCCCTGCCAGGATATTATCCCGGCAGGGATTTTTCACTTTTTCATATCTCCGGCAATCCGGCTGGTTTCTTCACGACTTTAATCCCACCAAAAATACCACACATCTGAACCAGCAAGTCCCGCTGCCAATTCAGACAATTTATAAGTCCGGGTTCCCTGGTCAACTCTGTCCATACAAAAAGCATAATGTTCCTTTGCCGCCTCTATACTATCCACACCATTTAATCCCAGAGGGGCATAAAATTCCATCACGTCGCCGGCAAAAACAGCTGGAACCGCCTTATATTTTTCATACCAGTATTTGCATATGGCGATCATATCCTCTGGCCCCGGGCATTCATTCCATCCCCCCATTGGCAAATATCCCACAATTTCCCATGGGTTTTTCACTGGAATTTCCAAAAGCAGGGTATCTTGTACCAATACTTCTTCGCGAAAAGAAACATATCCGCAAAAATGATGCAGCTCATCACCTTCTGTTTCTTCTCCTATATAATCCCTTAATTCATCTTCTTCGGTATATTCTTCGAACCGTTCTCTTAAAATGTCCTGGCCATTATCTCCGCATCCATCAATCACACTCTCCCTGTCATAGTCTCCCTGGACCGCATATTTAAGCCATTCCATTCCATACTCTTCTAATACAACAATAGCCGGATAAAAACCGCCTGCCTTGCCTGCCTGAAAAGCGGCCTTGTATGCCTGTTCTACTATATCAGGATCTGTCCCCTTTTCAAATACTGTGTACTTACAATGAAAACTGTCTATTATTTTTTTAAATGACTCATTCATCATCTTTACCCTGCCCTTTCAGAAACTTCAAACCCTTCCTGATGCTGCTTTACACATCTTTATTTTTCCGTGCTACTGCAGCCGCTTCCCGCGCGATCTCCAATTCCTCGTTAGTCCGGACTACCAGGACATTTACCCGGGAGGTTCCGTCCGATATTTTAAAAGCCTCCCCCTGTTCCCGGTTCATAACCTCATCAATCGTAATCCCCAAAAACTCCAGATAATCGCAGATCTCCTGCCGGATATCGGAATCATTCTCCCCCACTCCGGCTGTAAACACGATATTATCCACTCCATTCATAGCCGCCGCATAGCTTCCAACATACTTTGCCACTTTATAAGCAAAAATTTCCCTCGCTAACGCTGCCTTTTCATTATATTTAATCTCCGCGTCCTTCAGTTCCCTGAAATCACTGGAAAAATTTTTGGAAATTCCCAGTACGCCTGACTCCTGGTTGAGAATTGCCATAATCTGGGGGAAATCCAGATTTTCCTTTTTTGCCAGAAATTCCAGGGCTCCCGGGTCCACATCCCCGCAGCGGGTTCCCATTACAAGCCCCTCCAGAGGAGTGAATCCCATGGAATTGTCAATGACCTTGCCATATTTTACCGCACTGATACTGGCGCCGTTTCCCAAATGGCATACAATGGTTTTTACCTGTCTTGGATTCTGTCCCAGAAATTCGGCCGCTCTCTGGGACACATACTTATGGCTGATTCCGTGAAAACCATAACGCCGAATTTTATATTTCTCATAATACTGATAAGGAAGGCCATACAAAAATGCCTTTGGTTCCATGGTCTGATTAAAAGCCGTATCGAACACCCCTACCATCAAGGTATCCGGCATCAGCCTGCGGCATGCATCCACTCCTACTAAATTGGCCGGATTATGCAAAGGAGCCAGATCGTTGCACTCGGTCATAGCCTGAATCACCTCATCGGTGATAACCACAGAGCCGGTAAATTTCTCTCCGCCATGAACCAGCCGATGACCGATTACATCAATCTCCTGAAAATCTTTAATCACCCCTTTTTCCGGATCTACCAACGTATCCAACAAAGTATGAACTGCCTGCGTGTGGTTTTCCATAACTGCAGGTTCTTTGACAGAAATACCGTTTCCTGTACGATACGTGAATACTCCGTCAATCCCGATCCGTTCACACAATCCTTTCGCCAGCACATGTTCGCTTTCCGAGTCGATCACCTGGAATTTTAAGGAGGAACTTCCACTGTTGATTACTAATATTTTCATGGTTTCATCCATCTTCCTTTATTCTATTGTCACCTTCATAAAATTCTTTTTCCCACGCTTTACCATCATTCCATCCCCGGTAAAATCATCCTTGCCATAGGACGCCTTAATATCTTTTACCTGGCTTCCGTTTATGGAAACACCTCCCTGTTCCACATTTCTTCTGGCTTCCGAACGGGACGAGGCAAGGCCGGACTTCTGCAGAACTGCCAGAATATCAATCTTTCCGTCCGTAAAGTCCTCATCCTTCAGGCAATAAGACGGCATGTTCTCCAGGCTTCCCTGGCCGCTAAACAGAGCCCTGGCTGCTGTCTGGGCTTTTTGGGCTTCCTCTTCCCCATGAACCAGTTTGGTCAGTTCCCAGGCAAGAATCTCTTTAGCCGTGTTCAGTTGGCTCCCTTCCCATTTATCCATCTCGTCGATCTGCTCAATCGGCAGGAAAGTCAGCATCCTCAGGCATTTTAATACATCCGCATCTGCCACATTTCTCCAATATTGATAAAAGTCATAGGGAGATGTCTTTTCCGGATCCAGCCAGACAGCGCCGGACTGGGTTTTTCCCATCTTTTTGCCTTCAGAATTCAAAAGAAGCGTGATGGTCATGGCATGGGCATCCTTCCCTAATTTCCGGCGGATCAGCTCCGTACCTCCCAGCATATTGCTCCACTGGTCGTCACCGCCAAACTGCATATTGCAGCCATAATTCTGGAACAACATATAGAAATCGTAGCTCTGCATGATCATGTAGTTAAACTCCAAAAAGCTTAACCCCTTTTCCATCCGCTGTTTATAGCACTCGGCGCGGAGCATATTATTGACAGAAAAACATGCCCCTACCTCCCGCAAAAGCTCTATATAATTCAGCTTTAAAAGCCAGTCCGCATTATTGACCATCAGCGCTTTCCCTTCGGAAAAATCAATAAAACGGCTCATCTGCTTTTTAAAGCAGTCGCAGTTATGGGCAATCGTTTCCTCTGTCATCATCTGACGCATATCTGACCTGCCAGAGGGATCTCCCACCATTCCGGTGCCTCCTCCAATCAACGCAATCGGCTTGTTTCCTGCCATCTGCAGCCGTTTCATCAGGCAAAGAGCCATAAAATGTCCTACATGCAGACTGTCTGCCGTCGGGTCAAAGCCGATATAAAAGGTTGCTTCTCCGGCATTTACCATTTTCTTAATCTCTTCCTCATTCGTCACCTGGGCAATCAACCCCCGCGCCACCAGCTCCTCATAGCAATTCATAATCTTATCTCCTTTTCTGGCCTTTTGATTTTGATTCCTTTACCTGCCAAAACAGCTTGTCCTGCAAAACCTGCAAAAAATTTCTATAAATATTTTACTTTTGCGGCAGCCGTACCGGCATCACATTTCTAAAACAAAAAACCTCATCCTTACTGTATCTCTACAAAAGGACGAGGCTGATTCCCGTGTTACCACCTTTTTTCACAGGCGGATTACGCCGCCTGCCTTAGCAGGCATCATGCTCTTGATGCCCTGGCACAATAACGGGTGCCGGTATACCGTCACAGCCTACTGAAAATCCTCCCTTTACAGAGATTCCTTCGTTCGGTGTGAAGCTCAAAGAGGTATTCACACTCCGTCCTCCACGCGCCTCTCATCTGCCGGCTGCTTTCTGTGTGGGGTTTCGGGATGCTACTTGTTCTTCTCATCGCTGCTGTTTTTCAGTTAATGAGCATATTCTATCATGTTTTTCCCTGATCATCAATACTTTTATTGCAAAGAAATTTTCTTCTTTTTGTCCTCTTCTATCGTTATACTATACCTTGTCGTGCAGAACTGTCTGTATATCAATATTGTTAAGTTATGGATTTTTCCAAAAGATCCGCAGGAGAAGAAGGACAGAACGTTTTCAGACACGTTCTCACTCCGTTTTTCACGTAGCGGTACTAAGGCTGTAAAAGACACAGCCTAAGTGCCGACGTGAAAAGAGGGTCTTCAAACGTTCTGTCCTTCTTCTCCTGCTACGTTACTGGCACACTTATATGGAAGGCGTTGCCCCCATAAAACAGCCGACAACGTAGCCTGTTCTGTTACCCGTACCCCGGGAAACCCTCGAAGAACGTCGGCGCTTAATGAGCCGGGATGGTTTTTCCGGCGAATTTAGCGTCCGCTACGTTCTTCACGGAGCGGGAGCGCGTTTTCCGGGGTACGGGTAACAGGACAGGCGGACCTTTCGGAATCACTGTAAACAGCGTCAAGTTCTGCACGACAAGGTATACTATTTCATCGCTTTTTTCACATCTTTCTTAAACTGCTTCCAGGCATCCTCATTTTCTACATAATATTTGGGACAAGCCTTGCCGGAAACATCATGATGGCGGATCAAATCTTTAGAAGACAGCTCCAGCTCTTCACAAAGCCATGCAGTAAGTCGAACCAGGGAATCATAAGTCTCCTGACTGAATTCTCCGGTATCATCCGGATGACAGACTTCAATAGATAAAGTATCAAAATTCCTTGGCGCTGCCGCATAAGTCACCTCAGAAACCGGTATGATCTGAAGTATTTCCCCATTTAATCCTACAATAAAATGACAGCCTCCCACCGTCCCTGGCTGCTGCGGATCCTGATCAGCCAGATTATCAAAATAGCTGCGGTTTGCTGCCGCCGAAGTTCCGGGATTCGCCACATAATGGATCACAATATTATTGACCTGCTTTAATGTCACATCCGGCCGGGAAAACAAATTCTTGCGGATAAAGTTCTGCTCAATCCAGGAAGGGATCGCAACTTCTTTTAAATTAACCGTGTATGGATGTTCATAGCCCCAAAGATAATATCCGCCTCCCACTCCTGCCGCCGCACCAATCGCAAATGCCAAAAAAGGAGCTGCTGCTTTTTTCAGAAAGGAAAAACCTTTCTTTTGCCTGCTTTTCCCCTGAAAACGACGGGGATTTTCCCCCAGACGCCGGATTTTCTGGTCTCCGCTATTGTTAGCACGAGGCTGGATCTGTCGGATCTTGCTGTAATCTTTCTCGAAAATATCGTCCCCGGATGATTTGCCCATAGTGCTTTTTCGATCTTTCATTATGTACTCCTTATCGGTATCTGTATATCCTGTTACATCGTATTCATCATAGGTGTGTTTATTTCTTACTTACTATATCATATTCCGGTTTTGATTTCTATAGATCTGTCAATTGTTTAATAAAGTTGAAAAGACTTTTTACTGACATTCTATCTGATCTCCACATCATATCCAAAAATTCCTTCCAGCCGGAATTTTTGTGAAAATTGCCCAATTAAACTTGCAGTAAAAGATCAAGTACGCTATAATCAGAAAGGAAAAGGATGAAAATCCCTATAATACATCCTCTAAACAAGAACAAAAACGGTCTGTCTCTTAGAAAGGAATGACAAAAATGAAGTTAGTAACCTATCAAGCAGGACAAAAGATCGGCGTGGGAGTAATCAGCGCAGACGGAGAATGGGTATTTCCCATCCGGTCTGTCGGGCCGGAATACCAGACCATGCTGGAAGTGATAAAGCAGATCAGTGAGTCGGAAAAACAGCTTCTGGAATACGCCTCCAGACAGGAACCCTATTCTTACCGGGGCGCTGCACGGCTTCAGGAAGTAAAGCTGCTTGCGCCCGTCCCCGTCCCTGAACAGGATATCATCTGCCTGGGCATCAACTATATGGACCATGCGGAGGAATCCGCCCGCTTCCGTAAAAAAGACTTTGACGGAAAACGTCCCCATGCAGTATACTTTTCAAAACGGGTCAATGAAGCCACTGCCGACGGAGGTGAGATTCCTGCTCATTCAGATCTGGTGGACAGCCTGGATTATGAGGCAGAGCTTGCCTTCATTATCAGCAAAGATGCGCGCAACGTAAGGCCGGACCAGGTTAAAGACTACATATTTGGCTATACGATTCTCAATGATGTCAGCGCCCGGAATGTACAGAACCGACATAATCAATGGTATTTCGGAAAGAGCCTGGAGGGCTTTTCGCCGATGGGTCCCTGTATTCTGACTGCCGATTCCGTGGCATACCCGCCTTATCTTGGAATTCGTTCCTATGTAAACGGAGAGCTTCGTCAGGACAGCAATACAAAAAAACTCATCTTTGATATTGACCATATTGTCAGTGAATTGTCGGGAGGGATGACATTAAAAGCCGGGACTATTATCTCTACCGGCACACCTTCCGGAGTAGGCATGGGCTTCGATCCCCCCAGGTTTTTGAAGCCAGGTGATGAAGTGGTTTGCCAGATAGACGAGATCGGACAGCTAAGGAATATCGTAAAATAGACCATTCAGAATTAATACAGCAATATACAATTTGGAATGTCGTTAAAAACTAAAAAAAGAACAGACAATCTGCTGTCTGTTCCTTTTTTGTTCCTGTTTTCGCTTATGCCTGTGGGCCTGCGTGCTCATGCTGGGACAGCGGCATCACATGCATATTGCCTCTCTGCTCATTCTCCGCCCAGTAGATATCGTCTGCCATCTTGGCTTCCGGATTGAATTCCACGCCTTCAAAGATATGTTTCACAAATCCCTTGTAGCCCACACGGTCAATCAAATGCCCGCCATGCAGATACTCTGGCTTATAATCCAAAGCCCATGCAGAGAACTTCTGCCAGTTAGCAAACATTCCGAGAATCACATCCTCCGTTACCCAGTTTAAGAACAGCTTGCCCGAACGAGGATTCTTCTTGCCGGTACGTCCGCCCAGGGTTACACGGTACAGCTTCTTCGGATTCCTTGTCCATGCGCTGGTCGGACAGGCGATGACGCACTCACCACATCCTACGCAGCAGCAGGTATCCTTATCAATCTTGCCATCCTTGTTCAAAGTCAAAACGCCGGTTGCATGATGCTGGCAAGCCTTTGCACACGCGCCGCATCCAATACAACGATCATAATCATAGACCATCTTATTGATACCCATGATACCGAAATCGTTGAAATTAGCCTTTACACAGTCATTGGGACAGCCTGCTACCGCCACCTTAATGTGGTAGTGGGACGGGAAGATGAGCTTCTCGATCTTATGAGCCAGCTCCTGAGTGTTGGCATTACCCTTAATGCAGTGGATATTACCGATACAGGCCATGATATTACGGGCGCCGATGGTGGGATAGCCCTTCTCGGGGTCATACTCTACCGGCTCATGGGCAATCGTCTCCATGTCCACGTCACACATATCCACGTCCACATCTTTGATATACTCTTTCAGACGCTTGTTGCATGCTTCGATATTCTCGTATTTGATACCCGGAATATCAAAAGTCATCCTGGTCCCGAAATGGAATGTTCCGTTACCAAAATCCTCACACAGCCCCTGCACAAAGGACAAATATTTGGCATCAATCAGCGCTCCGGGAACGCGCAGCTGAAGCATGAATTCTCCCGGAACCTTGGACTGTCTGTAACAATTTATACGGACTTTCTTAACGTCAATATCGTGATTCATATTTATACGCTCCCTTCCCTTAGTCTACCAGATATTTGGCCTGAGTGTAATTGAATACCGGACCCTCCAGGCATACATACACCTCGTCAATACGGCAATGGCCGCACTTACCTACTGCACAAGACATTCTGCGCTCATAGGATACCCATATCTTCTCATCCGGCACGCCGCACTTGCCGCACTCAATACCGGTGAACTTCATCATTGGCGGCGGTCCCACGATTACTACCTCATAGTTGTCGCCAAAGGACGCCCAGTCAACCTTAGAGACGAACTCGGTTACAAAGCCTGTATTCCATCCTTCTTTCTTCTCTGCATCCAGAGTATAGAAGGTGGTGAAACGGTCTTTCCACTTCTCAAGCTCAGCCTTAAACACGATACCCTCTTCGTTCTTGAAACCGGTGATCAGGGTCACGCTCTTGGTGTAATCCGGCTCATTATAGAACTTGTTCAGCATGCTTCTCACGGGAGCAAGACCGGTGCCGCCGGTGATCACTACCACATTCTTTCCCTCAAACTTATCTACCGGCCAGCCCTTGCCGTAAGGTCCGCGGAGGAACATCACATCTCCCGGGCCTTTGGTGAAGATCTCGTCCGTCACCTTGCCTACAGAACGAATGGTAAAGTCAATCCAGCCGTCGCCGTATGCGCTGACAGAGATAGGAGCCTCGCCGATCTTGGGAATCGAGAGCTGTAAAAACTGTCCATGGTTGGGCTTAATATCGGTTTCCACTTTAAAGGTATATTCTAATTTGCTTTCTTTCTTAACTTCCAGAATCTTACACGGAACCGGTTTTACAATGTTATTCATTCTGTTCGTCCCCCTTCCTTATTTGCTTTCTTCTGCAAGGATCTCATCGATCGCCTTCGCCATCTTATTTACGGTAGCGGTGATGGAGATGAACTCCGGACATCTGCTGGTGCAGCGGCCGCAGCCCACACACATATGGAAATCCTTGAAACGGGCCTTGTAATCATGGAACTTATGAAGCACTTTGTAGCGCATCCTTTCACCGGCAGTCTTGCGGAATACATGTCCGCCGGCCATGTCAGTAAAGCCCTCGATCTGGCAGGAAGCGGTGGTTCTCTTTCTCTCGCCCACATGGGTATTCTCATTGTAAATCACATCTGTAGTGTTAAAGCAGGTACAGGTACTACATGCCACCGTACAGGAACCGCAGGAAATACAGCGCTTGTTATACTCATTCCACATGGGATGGCTCTTTAACTTCGTCAGAACCTCCTTGTTGGGGATCTCGGGAATCGTAAGCTCAATCTGGTTCTTCTCAATATATTCCGGTTTAAAGTCGGCAGCAGCGGCCTGTGAGAACAAAGGCGCAAATGCCTCGTCCTTCACATCCACGGTCAGCTCGCCCTCACCGACACGGACTGCGATAGCGTAATCTTCAGACTTATTGGAACCCATGCTCACGCAGAAGCAGGTATCCCAACCTTCGGTACACTCGATCATCGCTATCTTTACTTTCTCGTTCATCCTCTTGTAGTACATATCGGCAAAACCGCCGTTCTCCAGATAAATCTTCTCCTGATGATGCTGGGCATTAATATCGCACGGACGCATGAAAATCAGAAGTTTCTTACTGGTAGCCTTGCTTTCACGATATTCATCTTCCGTAAAATAAAACAGGGACTGGGTAACAGGACTTAAAACTTCCTTTGCCGGATAATCGGACTTCTCTGCAAACTCGATCTCCTCCACCTTGGACACCTTGTCATATTTGATGATGTCCGTGTCGGAATAACGTCCTTTTCCGACAAATCTTTTGGGAGCCCAGATCTCGTATTCGCTCTGAAGCTGGTCGAAGATTTTATTCACTTCTTCGAAGCTGACTTTGTATCCCATACTTTCTTATCCTCCTTCATTTTCTGCAGGCCCTGCCGGTATCCCCGTACCCGGCATCCTGTCAAACTCTTGTCACGTTTTTTATTGTACCACAAATAATAAAAATTTTCATTAACAAAAATTAAAAAACCAACAAAATTTTGTCAATTTTTGTTGAAGATTACTATTTATTCTTCCTTAATGACAGCATTATCCTTTAAAAGCGTCTGGACCTTATTGCTGAGGGCAACCTGATCCACCGCATCTTCCCCATAAGCCTCCTGAAGCTCCTCCACACTCATATAATACATCTGCGCAAGCTCCTCGCGGTCTGAGTCCTCTACCTGCAATCCTTCTTTTTCCGCAATGGCATTTACCAAAAGCTGTACCTTGATGCTTGTCTCCACATTGTCCCGGAGTTCTTTTTCCATTTCTTCCACAGACAAACCGGCCATGGCGGCATAGTCGTCCATAGTCATACCATACATCTGTGCCATACTGGACATATACTCCATCTGCTGGTTATATTGCTCATCAACCACCTCTTCATTTAAACTGAACCGGGAATTATCCACTGCCGCAAGAAACACATCATTTTCCAACTGCTGGTCAGCAAGCTCCAGCTTTTCTAACTCCATATCTGTCCTGACATCTGCCTTAAATTCTTCCACCGTAGTAAAATCAGACATTCTCTCGACAAAACTGTCATCCAGCACCGCAGCCTTCTTTTCTTCAATTCCATTTACCGTCACGTCAAATACCACAGCCTGCCCGGCCAGTTCCTCAGAATGATACTGCTCCGGAAAAGTCAAATTAAGGCTTCTCTCTTCACCGATCCTGGCTCCAATCAGCCCTTCCTCGAAACCGTCAATAAAACTGCCGGATCCCAGCTCCAGCTTGTAACCCTGAGCCGTACCTCCGTCAAAAGCCACTCCGTCTTTCATTCCGACATAATCGATATCCACAATATCTCCGTTTTTAGCAGCACGGTCTGTAATTTCTATATATTCCGGATTGGCATCCAGTATGCTCTGAATCCGGGCATCCAGCTCCTCGTCCGTCACCTCTGCCGAGGCCCGTATCACCTCAAGGCCTTTATACTCGCCCAATTCTGTCACAACGCCGTAATCTGCCGGATCTGCAGCTTCCGCTTTCTGGGAAGACTCTTCTGCAGTCCCTGCAGTTGTCTCTGAGGGACTCTCCGAAGCCCCATTATCCTGCTTTTTTGAACATCCTGCCAACAGCGCCGTAATCACCATGCCGCACAACAACGGCTTTATAAATTTTTTCATTCTCAAGTCCTTTCCATTCTTAATTTACTGATAACTGTTTTTGATATCTGCCCGCCGTTTTTCTCTGGCGGGTTTCAGATTTTATAAAATGCCTTAAACGCTTTGTAAGTATTATATACATCCAGCTTGGAAACCATTTCAAAAGGCGCGTGCATGGACAATACCGGCACTCCCAGATCCACCACATCCACATCAAGCTGCGCCACATACTTGGCAATCGTACCGCCGCCGCCCTGATCCACGGCTCCCAGCTCTCCGGCCTGCCAATACACGCCCTCTGCCTCCATAGCGGCGATCACTCGCGCCATTGTCTCGGCACTGGCATCATTTGCCCCGGACTTTCCCCTGGCTCCCGTATATTTGGTTAAGACGCAGCCCTTATTAAGATAACTGGCGTTATTTGCCTCAAAGGCATCAGAAAATGTCGGGTCATAAGCAGCATTCACGTCAGAGGACAAGCATAGCCCATTCCGGAGCATATCCCGGACAGATACTCCCTGAAGCTCTGCCAGGTCCTCCAGGTAATGCTTAAAATAAAAAGAATTCATTCCGGTATTGCCTTCCGATCCGATCTCTTCCTTATCCGTGAGAACCGTAACCGTTGTATATTCAGGATTCATTGTCTCGATTTCCGCCATTAATGCCGTGTAAGCACATACCCGGTCATCCTGGCCGTAAGCTCCTACCAGGCTGCGGTCCAGCCCTACATCCACCGCTTTCTGGGCCGGAACCATTTCGATCTCAGCCCGAAAGAAATCAGCCTCCGTAATCCCGTACTTGTCATTAAGAAGCTTCATTGTCATCAGCTTTACCGGCTCCTTCACCGACTCGTCCTGAAATGGCAGGGAGCCTATCACAATATTCAGTTCTTCTCCCTTAAGCCCTTCAGCCAGCTTCCTCTCATTCTGTTTTGCTGCCAGATGAGGAAGCAGGTCACTGATACAAAATACAGGATCTCCTGACTCTTCCCCAATACACAGAGAAACCGTTGTCCCGTCCTTTCTTACCACCACTCCATGAAGGGCAAGAGGCACCGTACCCCACTGGTACTTCCGGATTCCGCCATAATAATGAGTCTTAAAATAAGCGATCTCGTTTTTTTCATACAACGGGCAGGGTTTCAAATCCAGCCTGGGAGAATCAATATGAGCTCCATTGATTCTTACCCCTTTATCAAGAGGCTGCCTCCCAAAAGTGGTAGCCATAATAGATTTCTGCCGGTTCACCTGATATACCTTGTCTCCCGGATGATAGTTCTGTCCTTTTTCAAAAGGACGATACCCGGCTTTCTCAAGCATCCTGACGGCCGCAATCACACATTCCCGTTCCGTCTTTCCCTTATTTAAAAACGTTTTATATCCTTCGCAAAATTCCGAAGCTTCTTCTACCTGCCCCGGAGCCTCCTTTCCAATGTGGGGAAATTTCCAAAAAAGCTGCTCCTCCAGAATCTTTCCTGCCGATTTTTCTTTCTCCTCTGCCATGTCCATATCCTCCTTCTATTGCAGTTATAGCCGTATAGAAATGTTCTGCCATAAAACCGCCTTTTTTCTCGTTGTCCTTTTATTTTTATTTGTTAAAGAACAGTATTCATATTATATCACAGCCTGTCAATCTCCGAAACCGTAACAATCCATATATTTTGCCTGTCTGCCCTGAAAAACAAACATCTCCCTATACAAAAAAAGCTCTGTGCCGTGATGGGCAACACAGAGCTTTTTTCTATAGGAATTGGGCTTCAAAAAGGATTAAGGATTTAATCGTTTCTGTTTCGTATGTCTATACTATACCACAACATTTTCCAGAATGTTTGTATAATCATTAAATAGATTATGAAGAAATTCTTAATTCCTTTCTTTTTACTTTATTTCCTCTGACATGCTGTAATCTTTCTGTAATTTATCCCTTTATTCTGAAATCTCAACCCAGCACATTCATAATTTTCACAGGAGCCCGATAATTCCAATTGGAAATTTTGATACCTGTTTTGTAAGTGGAAGCATGTACAATCTGGCCGTCTCCAATATACATAGCTACATGATTGATCCGGGATCCGTTTCCATAAAAGATAAGATCTCCCGGCTGCATCTGGCTGGCGCTGACCGGCACTCCCTGTGTAGCCTGGGCAACAGAAGACCTGTTCATGGTAACACCGGCTCCATTCTGCATCACATATTTTACAAATCCGGAACAGTCGGTTCCTGTACGAGGATCGCTTCCCCCGTCACGATATGGCCCATTTAAAAACTGCAGGGCATAATTCACGACTTTTTCACGTTTGCTGGCCACCGCTTCTGCTTCCGCTGCCCTCTGAGCCGCCGCCTTTGCTTCCTCTTCCGCTGCCTTGCGACGGGACTGGATAGCCAAATCCGGGCCGTCATCCACAGTGTTATCCTGTGTATTTGCCGCGGCCACCAACACAGGAGAATCCTCGGACTCATTCTCTTCAACATCCCCGGCCTTAAAATCTCCATTCTCATTTGCTTCTGCCACAATCAGTTCCGCATGGGAAGCCATCGGAGTCCCCCACATCATCATACCTGTTGCCATCATTGCTGCCGTTATGTATAATCCGAACTTTCTCATATTACAACTCCAATCTTCTACATTATTTTTTACAAAAAGGTATTCTTATTTACCAAATCGGTAAATCCTTTTATTCACGGGTATAAAAAATCAATTCCAAAATGTTACGCAATTGTTAAATAATGTTACAAGTGCATTATACATTTAAAACATTTTACCGTCAACCCCTTTGAATAAAAATTTATAAATTGTTAAAAATTGATTACATTTTCTTCACAATTTTAAAATCAAAAAAAGAAAAGAGCCCGTTTTCCGGACTCTTCCCCCAACATATTGTACTTTATTCTATAGTTTTCCGCAAGTTACAGCACTGCCGGTCATTGCCATGGCCCCGGCCGGCCCTTGACCAGCCACATCACAAAAGCCACCAGGATAATCACCGGAAGCATCGGAATCACAATACTTAAAATCCCGCCAACTACCATAAGCACCAGCATAACAATTCCGATGACAGCCAAAATCCCCAAAAGCTTCCAATACCATTTATTTAAATCGTAATATCGGAAATTCCCACCTGTCTGGGAACCATATCCTCCTCCCGTCTCTTCTGCCTGTCCTCTCCGGACATTTCCGGCATATGAATATCCGCCATCCGAATCCCTGCCTCCAAAATGGCCTCTTCCCCCAGGCTGGTACTCCTCATATGCGCCGTCCCCTGCCCCGGGTGTGGCATCTATTATGGTCCGGGCAATCAGCCTGGGGCTGCCCAGCTCATCCATAATTTCTTTTTCGGTCCGCCCCTTTCCCATCTCTGTCCGGATATAATCTTCATAGTACCGAAGATTATCTCTCACAACTGCCGGCGGCACCTCCCCGGAAAGTGTACTGCCAAGCTCTTGCAGAAATTCCTCTCTATCCATTGGTCTCTCCTTAAGTTCCTGATATCTGTTCTTTAATATCTCCCCGGCGGTAAGCTGCTACCAGTTCCTTTAAATCGGCAATCCGCTCCCGAAGTTCCGCCCCCCTGTCCGTATCCGCCACCATAACCCTGTTTTTCATTTTTTCCACAATTGAAACTTTAGGCGTGCTCTCCTTCTTCGGATCAAACGGCCTGTGTTCCGCCAATGCTAAATGATGGGAATTGTAAATCAAGGTATACCCCGCAATCCCGGTATGCTTCTGATAGGCTTTTGACAGTCCTCCGTCAATAATATACAGCCTGCCTCCTGCCTTGATCGGCGTCTCTCCGTCTTTGATCTTCACCGGTACATGGCCGTTGATAATATGGGTGCCTTCACCGCACAGTCCAAAATCTGCCAGAATCCGCTCACATACCTCCACCTGCTGGCTCAGCTGGTAGTAAGGGTTCATCCGTTCTTTGTGGGTAGCCTTATCCTCAACAAAATAATGCTCAAAAGTAGTCATCCGGTCCTTGCCGAAAACCGGCGACTTGGCGCCGCACCAAAGATACCACATTAAATCTCTCGCCTTGCCTTTTTCCGGGTCTTCTTCCTTCAGAAAATAGGCTTTATGAACCTCATCTCCAATAAAATCCACCAAAGCCTTTCCGCCTAAACGTTTTCCGTCGCAGTCCATTTCCTCAAAGCTTCCGTCTTCTCTCATGGGAATACATCCATGATACAAGAGATTTCCATTGTAGCATTTGTAAAGGGCGCCGTTGGAATACAAAAACCGCATATGCTTATGAAGCAGATTGCTGTGCTTAAAAGAAAGCACTAACGTGTGAAGAAGTTCCTGTTCTTCTTTTGTCAGCTTCAGAGGATCCGTTGGATCAATAGTCGGGAAATTCATATCCAGCATGGGATGTTCCTTTCCTTCTATCATCACCGTGCCATTTTTATAATCCACCGCCTCCAAAAGCAGCCTGTCATTCATTTCATATTCCGGATGGCGCTTGATAATCTGTCCCTCAACTTTGAATTGAATCACCGCAATCGCTTTGTGCATTTTGGCCACCAGACCCGGATCTACCACATCATAAATATTCTCGTCCAAAATCTTCGGGGTAAAACGGCTGCAGGAGTCATCTTTATATACCCGCGCCGCAAACATGGAAAGAGGCCTCAGATTGATCCCATATCCATCCTCCAGGACATCAAAACTATTGTAACTGATGGCAATCCGCAGAACATTACAAACACATGCCTCATTGCCGGTAGCAGCTCCCATCCAGGATATATCATGATTCCCCCACTGAATATCCACATCATGAAAACGCATCAGTTCGTCCATAATAATATCCGCCCTTGGCCCTCTGTCAAATATATCGCCGATAATATGCAGGCTGTCAATAGTCAGATTCTGAATCAGCACACAAAGAGCAGTAATAAATGCGTCTGCCACCTGGGTCTCAATCACCGTATAGATAATTTCCTCATAGTATACCCGCTTATTCTCATCGCTGTAATCCACATGCAGCAATTCATCGATAATATAGGCAAATTCCTTAGGCATCTTTTTACGGACCTTTGAACGGGTATATTTAGATGAGACTTCCTTGCATATCCGCACCAGACGATAAATAGTGACCCGCTGCCAGTCCTCGGTATTCTTCCCGTCATGGGCCAGACGCGCCAGATTCCGGTCCGGATAATAAATCAGATTCGCCAGTTCCACCTGTTCTGCTTCCGGAATAATATGGCCAAAGGTGTCCCGGATTTTCTCCCGGATGATACCGGAAGCGCTTCGAAGCAGATGGATAAACGCCTCATACTCCCCGTGAAGGTCACTAAAAAAATACTCGGTGCCTTTAGGCAGGCCGCTGATCGCCATGAGATTGATAATCTCACTGGACGCTGCTTTTACACTGGGATAATCTCTTGCCAACAATTTTAAATATGCCAAATCTCTCATATCCGCCTCCCAAACATTCTGCCGTTGTTATGGAAAAGAATCCTTCCTTCCATTTCCCTCTTCGGCAGTTAATCTCCTGTTCTTTTTGCTTTTCTTCCTTTTTGCATATAATTTCTTTATATTTACTTCTATACTATCATATCTTCCCGGTATTTCACAATGAATTTTTCATGAACTTTTGTCTTTTCAAAAAAACACTTGCCAAATCACTTCTTTTCGCTTATAATAATGGCCATGGAGATATAGCTCAGCTGGGAGAGCATCTGCTTGACGTGTAGAGGGTCGTAGGTTCGAGTCCTATTGTCTCCATTATCCGGTAGGATGTGTCTCCGGACCTTCTTATCGGATACCCCCCCCCCCAAAAAAAACGGATTCTGCGTTGATGCAGAATCCTTTTTTTATAACAGCTACATTACTTTTTACTAAATTCATCTGCAATACCCCACCAATTTTTTTCAAAAGGAGGTTCCCCCATGGAACAATTATATGTATTCGGCACAGGTAATGCCGCTGTCACCCGTTGTTACAATACTTGTTTTGCCGTCCGTGACAATTCCGGCCGTTTTTTTATGGTAGATGCAGGAGGAGGCAATGGAATCTTAAAAATTCTTGAAGATATGAAAGTTTCTTTTGAGCAGATCCATGATATTTTTGTCACTCATGAACATACGGACCATATCTTAGGCATTGTCTGGATGGTACGTTTTATCGCCACCCGGATCAAAACCGATACATATGAAGGAGATCTGAATATCTACTGTCATGAAGATCTGGTTTCAACGATTGATACCCTCTGCCGCCTGACAATCCAGGGGAAATTATATAAATTGATCGGAGAACGCATTCACTTGATTCCGGTTCATGATGGGGAAACCTGCCACATCTTAAATTATCAAGTGACGTTTTTCGATATTCATTCCACCAAAGCCAAACAATACGGCTTTACTACTGTTTTAGAAAACGGCCGCCGCCTGACCTGTGCCGGAGACGAACCCTATAATCCCCTCTGCCGCCCGTATGTAGAAGGAAGTGACTGGCTTCTGCATGAAGCCTTCTGCCTGTACAAAGAACGCGACCGTTTTAAGCCTTATGAAAAACACCACAGCACTGTCAAAGACGCCTGTGAACTGGCCGGCCAGCTTCAGATTCCCAATCTTGTTTTATGGCATACAGAAGACAAATCTATTGACCGCCGAAAAGAACTGTACCTGGAGGAAGGCGCAAGATATTACACAGGCAATCTGTATGTGCCTGACGACAAAGAAATCCTCAACCTGTAACATTTCCCAACCGGACATAATCCCTCTTTTCTCCACATATACATATCTATGCACTTCATCCATCCTGTATCCGGATATGAAAGGGACTGTGCAAATATTTTACACAGTCCCTAAGATCATAAAAATGGAGGGACTCCCATGAAATCAAACCATTCCTGCCGCCCGTATACTTCCAAAATATCTTCCCTGCTGATCTCCGCAGAAATACTAATCCTGGCAGTCTTATCCGTCAATCTCCTGCCATCCTCTCCCCCTGTTCAGGAAAACGTTGTTGCTGCCCAGGCCCCAAAGGCAAGTGATTCCAACGGCAAAGGCTTCATCAAATGGGTTGATTTTGATGTAACCGCCGATGCCATGGGCCATGCTCTGCGTTTAGATGTAGACAGTTATGGTCAAGACCCGCATTTAAACTGGCTGGAGCTTTTAGCCTATTTGGGCGCCCGTTATGGAGGAGACTTTTCCCGATATCAGGCCGCCGACTTAGATTCCCTTGCGCAAAAGCTGCAAGAAGGCGCATCCATGGAAGATCTGACTAAAGACATGAAATATTATTCCTACTATCTGGAAGCCTATGGCGCCGTCTTAGGCGGAATGGTTGGAACTTATGAAATTCAGATTCCTGATGAAGCTGCCGGTGAGTCGGTATGGGTTACAAAATACGGGTTAAAATCATTTTCCCCTATTGCCAAAAACTATCCCTACAATGATTTTGACGATTTCGGTGTTTCCCGCAGCTATGGTTTTAAACGTCAGCACTTAGGCCATGATCTTTTAGGGCAGGTTGGAACTCCTGTGATTGCTGTCGAATCCGGCTACGTCGAAGCAATCGGCTGGAACCAGTATGGAGGCTGGCGGCTGGGAATCCGCAGTTTTGACAAGAAACGCTACTACTATTATGCACATCTGAGAAAAAATTATCCCTATCACAAAACTCTGCAGGAAGGCAGCTATGTCCAGGCAGGAGATGTGATCGGCTATCTGGGACGAACCGGCTACAGCCCCACGGAAAATACCAATAACATCGATCAGCCCCATCTCCATTTTGGCATACAGCTTATCTTTGATGAATCACAAAAGGACGGAAATAACGAAATATGGATCGACTGCTATGAACTCACCAGATTCCTTGCCATAAACCGTTCCGAAACTGTCAAAAACCAGGAAACCAAGGAATACTACCGCGTATATCAAATGAAAGACCCCGCCGTTCCCGGCGGGGCCAAAAGTCAAACAATCGAAAATTCTGTCAGCACGGAGTAAATCCCTTCCGGCACAGTCCGGTAAACTAGCGATACTTTAAACGGCCGTCTTTATCCAGCAGATAACCGTCCGGGGTGGTGGTGTCTTTCAGCATTGCCCCGGATTCATCATCCAGATAATACTTTTCTCCGTTCCACTCAATCCATCCTGTCACCATATAGCCGTCTTCGTCAAAAAAATACCACTGTTTATTAATCCATTCCCAATCATTCTTTGTACAACTGTCATCCTCATGCCGATACCACCATTTTCCGTCCTCTTCTTTCCATTCCCCCTTGGCAGGCAGTCCCGGCACCGTACCGTTGCGGATTGCCTCAGCCATATCAGCCGTGATGGTGAGGACATCCGATTCCATCCACTTGCCTTTGCTTTCCGTATTCTGCTTGTTGACTGCACGGACTTTCACCCGATAAGCTCCAGGCTTGCTCATCTGTTTTGTATAATCATAAAAGACCTGGTCCGTGCTTTGGTAAACGGGGCCAACTCCCGTGTCGTCCCGGTAAAGACGCAGTTCATAGGTGCCGGCTCCCTGTACGGCATCCCAACTGGCATAGCCTCCCTCTGTCAATACCACTTCCGTCTCAGCCCCCAGCATTTCCTTCATAGGAGGAAGCTTTACCTGCAGCTTTAAAGTTTCTTTGCTGTTCTGTGTGGCTGCTCTCACATAAGTGGCTCCGTTTAGCTTCACGGAACTGGCTTTCGACAGTGAAAAATAATAACCGTCATCCACATCTAAATAAATAATAATCTCAGGGACATCTTCCTCCGTCCACTCAAAACCATCATTTACAATCTCATAATAATCGTAAGTATAATGTTTTCCACGGGTAGTAATCTCTATTTCTTCATCTCCGAACTTTTGTCCCAGCTCAATGTGTGCTTCCACCGCTATGTTTACGGAAGAAATCTTCTTTTTCTTGGTCTTAGCCGCAAAAGCAGGAACTGCCAATATCCCTGCCAATACGGCCGCAGACAAAAGCACGCCGCACACTCTTTTCCATTTCTTCACCTGTTACCTCTCCCCCTTCTGCCTTCACTTTAAGACTACTGTATTATATAAAATGTATTGTGTCAACCGACTTTCGTATATTGTAATTTTTCTCGTGAAAATTGTAAATATTACATATAAAAACCTGTGCGTCAAATGATAGGTCAGTATACTCCACTGTTTTCACAAAAACACTCCGTCATTTGGCAAATAAACATTTTTGTGAATATAATGAATAGAATTAAAAAATGCCCAAAATCCATCTCTTGTTTGTAATGAATTTCAGGCATCCTTTTGTATTTAAAAATCATTTGGCATAATCTGTCGCTCTGGACTCACGAATCACATTCACTTTAATCTGTCCCGGATAATCCAGCTCATTTTCAATGCGCTTAGAAATCTCTCGTGCCATCAAAATCATATCATCATCGTTCACCTGTTCCGGGATTACCATAATACGAACCTCCCGGCCGGCCTGAATCGCAAAAGATTTATCCACTCCCTTAAAGGAATTCGTTATATCTTCAAGCTGCTTCAATCTGTTTGTATATGTTTCCAGAGTTTCCCTTCTTGCACCAGGCCTTGCGGCTGATATGGTATCAGCAGCCTGGATAATACAGGCAATCAGGCTCTGCGGTTCCGCATCACCATGATGGGATTCCACGGAATTGACCACAACTGCTGACTCTTTGTATTTTCTGCACAAATCAGCGCCCAATTGCACGTGAGATCCTTCCATCTCATGGTCTATGGATTTACCTATATCATGTAACAAACCGGCTCGTTTTGCCATACGGACATCAACCCCAACCTCAGCGGCAAGCAAACCTGCCAGCTGGGCAACTTCGATGGAATGTTTCAGTGCATTCTGCCCATAACTGGTTCTGAATTTCATCTTTCCAAGAAGCTTAACCAATTCGGGATGAATCCCGTGAATGCCTACTTCAAGGGTAGCCGCCTCGCCATCCTCACGCATATTGGCTTCCACTTCTTTTTGCGCTTTTTCAACCATCTCTTCAATGCGGGCAGGATGTATCCGGCCGTCTACAATCAGACGTTCCAGCGCAAGCCTCGCAACCTCACGCCGAATCGGGTCAAACCCGGACAGCACTACCGCCTCCGGAGTATCGTCGATAATCAGCTCTACTCCTGTCATGGTTTCCAGTGTTCGGATGTTCCTCCCCTCACGACCGATAATCCGCCCTTTCATCTCGTCACTGGGAAGCTGAACCACAGAAACCGTCGTCTCTGCCACATGATCAGCCGCGCATCTCTGAATGGCAGTAACAACATAATCCCTGGCCTTCTTGTCCGCTTCTTCTTTGGCCTTATTTTCCAAATCCTTCACCAAACGGGCCGTGTCATGTTTTACCTCTTCTTCGACAGATTTCAGCAGATATTCCTTTGCCTGCTCTGTAGTGAGGCCGGAAATCCGTTCCAGTTCCTCCATGCCCTTGTCATACAGGGTTTCTACTTCCGCACTCCGTCTGTTCAAAGCTTCTTCCCGGGCAACGATTCCTGCCTCCCGCTTTTCCATGTTCTCTGCTTTTTTGTCCAGATTTTCTTCTTTACTCAGTACACGTCTTTCATAACGCTGAAGCTCCGCTCGCCTTTCCTTTGTCTCTTTATCCAGCTCATTCTTAGTCTTTAAAGACTCTTCCTTTGCCTCCAGGAGAGCTTCTCGCTTCTTTGTCTCTGCCGTCTTTAGCGCTTCATCTATTATTTCCCTGGCTTTTTCCTCTGCGGTCCCGACCTTGCTCTCGTAAGTTTTAATCCGGTGGTTGATCGCAAGCTTCCAGATAATAAATGCCACAACTATCAGTACAATGATATATATAGCAAACATCCCCATCATCGCACCGACTGACATCGCTGTTCTTGACACAGGAGCACCTCCTTATTTAGTTTTCATTGTACAAAAATACAACATCTCAATTTTAAACCGTTTTATGCACTATGTCAAGTATAATAACAGCTTTTCCCGTCACTGTGCCGGGCCATGAACCGTAGCGGCAGAGCTACTGTTCACGATATTGTCATTCTTCATACATCCATTCTGTGACGCTGCGGATTTTTTCATAGGAATATCCCTGCCGCCCCAGAGAAGCGGTCAGTCTGCGATATTGTCCTGGCTCCACCGGCTCTTCCGGCTTATATCCCTTTTTCCTGAGCCATTCCACAATCTGAGCTTCCTCATCCACAGGCTGTTCTCTCAGCCCCGCATCAATCAGTTCTCTGTCCACTCCCTTTTGTTCCAGCTCCGCCCGTATCCTGCGGATGCTTTTGCGGGAGGAATATGTCCTGATATATCTCAGGACATATTCTCTGTCATCCACATAATGATATTCTTCTAAAAATGCCAGCGTCTCTTCAATCTCTTCCCGCTGATACTTCCTTTCTTTTAACTTCCGCCTCATCTCCTGCGCGGTTTTATCAGACCTTTCCAGCAAAGAAAGCGCACAGTCCCTGACTGGCTTTGGCTTCTTTATCCGTCCTGCCGCCTTTTTATCCTCTGCCGTCCGGTCATCCATTTTCTTCCTCTGTCTCCTTTGCCGGCTTATCCGGAGTCTCCGGTGTTGCCACCACGTCTCCCTGCAGCCCGTATTGTTCCCTGACCTTGCGCTCTATCTCCACGCACACCGACGGATTCTCTCTTAGATAGTTTTTCGTATTCTCCCTGCCCTGCCCGATCTTTGTCCCGCCATAAGCATACCAGGCGCCGCTCTTATCTACGATATTCTCCTTTACGGCCAGATCCAGAATATCCGCTTCCCGGGAAATCCCCTGCCCGAACATAATATCAAACTCCGCCTCTCTAAATGGGGGCGCAATCTTGTTCTTTACGACTTTTACACAGACATGGTTGCCGATAACCTCTCCTCCCTGCTTCAGCGCCTCCTTCCTGCGTACATCCAAACGGACAGAGGCGTAAAACTTCAGCGCCCGGCCGCCTGTGGTCGTCTCCGGGTTTCCGAACATCACACCCACTTTTTCCCGAAGCTGGTTAATAAAGATCACGGAACAATTGGACTTGCTGATCACGCCTGTCAGTTTCCTTAATGCCTGGGACATCAGGCGTGCCTGCAGGCCTACATGGGAATCTCCCATCTCCCCATCGATCTCTGCCTTGGGTACAAGGGCTGCAACCGAGTCTACGATCACGATATCAACCGCTCCGGAACGAACCATGGTTTCGGTAATCTCCAGAGCCTGTTCGCCGTTATCCGGCTGTGAAATATAAAGATTATCAATATCCACGCCAATGTTCTTAGCATATACCGGATCCAGGGCATGCTCCGCGTCAATAAACCCGGCTATGCCGCCTCGCTTTTGAACTTCTGCCACCATATGAAGCGCCACCGTAGTCTTACCGCTGGATTCCGGCCCATAGATTTCAATCACCCTTCCCTTTGGCACGCCGCCGAGCCCCAGTGCGATATCCAGGCTCAGAGAACCGGTAGGCACCGTCTCCACATTCATGTTCTTGCCGGAGTCTCCTAACTTCATAATGGAACCCTTGCCATAAGATTTTTCTATCTGCGTAATGGCCGCATCCAATGCTTTCAGCTTATCATCCTTATTCATATTTACCCTCCACACGAACAAATGTTCTTTTTCTGTTCTTATCATAGTATATTCTTCGGAAAATGTCAACTCATTTTCGGAAAGAAAGCTTTGTTTTTACTCTCTTTTACAACCGCATCACTCTCCTGTCTGCTTTTGGACAACCCGCATTCCTCTTAATAAGTCCCGGTATAATGAAACTCTGGCGATATGCCGGACAAAAGGCGGAACAGCCTTTGAACCATGGTTTAACTATAACACAGATAACGGTCTGCTGTCAAATCTAAAAATATACTTTTTCGTGCGGAGCTTGACGCTGTTTACAGTGATTCCGAAAGGTCCGCCTGGTTTGTTACCCGTACCCCGGAAAACGCGCTCTCGCTCCGTGAAGAACGTAGCGGACGCTAAATTCGCCGGGAAAACCATCCCGGCTCATTAAGCGCCGACGTTCTTCGAGGGTTTCCCGGGGTACGGGTAACAGACCAGGCTACATTATCGGCTGTTTTATGGGAGAAACGCCTTCCATTAAGCTGCCGGTAACGTAGCAGGAGAAGAGGGACAGAACGTTTGAAGGTCCTCTTTTCACGTCGGCACTTAGGCTGTGTCTTTTACAGCCTTAGTACCGCTACGTGAAAAACGGAGTGAGAACGTGTCTGAAAACGTTCTGTCCCTCTTCTCCTGCGGACCCTTCGGAATAATCTTTAACTTAACAATATTGGCCTATGGATAGTGTTGCACGAAAAGGTATACCCTTCCAGTCATGCATTAAAGAGCGCCCGGAAGGGTATAAACAATTTGACAAACACCAGAACTTGGTATTAAAATAAAACTGCTGAAAACAGTAATTATTCATGGAGGTTGTTTTTAATGGACAAGATAGCAGTCCTTATTCCCTGTTATAATGAAGAACAAACAATAGGAAAAGTGATCCGGGATTGGAAAGAATATCTTCCTGACGCTGTTATCTATGTTTATGATAACAACTCAACCGACAAAACCGCCGAACTGGCGCTGCAGGCCGGCGCCATTGTCCGCCATGAGAGCCGGCAGGGAAAAGGAAATGTCATACGGCGGATGTTTCGTGAGATTGATTCCCATTGCTATATCATGGTAGACGGCGACGACACGTATTCGGCAAAACACGGCCCGCAGATGGCACAGATGGTTATCGAACAGCAGGCAGACATGGTTATCGGAGACCGTCTGTCTTCGACCTATTTCCAGGCAAACAAAAGGCCCTTCCACAATACGGGGAATTCACTGGTACGCAGCGCCATCAACAAACTGTTCAAGACGGATATACAGGATATCATGACGGGATACCGTGCCTTAAGTTACCTCTTTGCAAAAAGCTTTCCGGTACTTTCCAAAGGTTTTGAAATCGAGACGGAAATGACCATTCACGCCGTTGACAAAAATATGAACGTCCAGAACCTGGTCATCGATTATCAGGACAGGCCGGAGGGAAGCCAGTCCAAACTGAACACCTACTCTGACGGGATAAAAGTAATCGGCACCATTTTCCGACTGTTTAAGAATTATCGTCCCATGATGTTTTTCGGGACGTTGGCCGGTATTCTCCTGGCAGTGTCCATGTCCATGTTCATACCGATTTTACTGAAATTTTTTAAAACAGGATTGGTTCCCAACTTTCCCACCCTGATTGTCAGTGGATTTATCGCTATGTCCGCCATTACTTCCTGGTTTACAGGCATGCTTTTAGAAACAATCGTGGAAAAGGACAGACAGGCTTTTGAATTTCGCCTTCATGTACTTGAAAGGATGAAAAACCAGGCGGAAACATAAAATCTGCCGGCACAACAGACAATCCCGCAGGGATACCCGGCAGCCCGGACCACAATCTGCCGCATATCCTGCGGGAATCGTATCTGCCGGATTTTCACCCGTCCCCGTCACATCAGGCTGGAGTACCCTGCCTTTTTGCCGGTCAGTCTTTAAAATACTTCTCCATTACCTCATCTACCGGCATCTCATTTCCGGTAAACAGCTTAAATCCCTCTGCTCCCTGCCATACCAGCATTCCGATTCCGGGAACCACCTTACATCCCGCTTCTTTCGCCTCTCTGATCATCCGTGTCTCACGAGGATTATAAACCACGTCCGTCACCACCATTTCTTTGCGGAACGCACTTTTATCTTCGATCAAAGTCTCCTCATCCATGGGTTTCATCCCCACGCAGGTTGCATTTGTAAAAATATCGCTGTCTGCAATCTCCTGATAGAATTTCTCCTTGTCAGCCAGATCGTACAGCTTCACGGTGCATTCCGGCACATTGGCACGAATCTTTTCCACGGTTGCCTCTGCGTTGGAAAAGAAAGAATCCTTCACGGCAAAAATGGAGAGCGCGCGGATGCCTTCCAGGGCCGCGGTAATCTCAATTGCCGTGGCGGCCCCGCCGGAACCTGCAATCGTCATTTTCTTTCCGGTGATCTCCACGCCGTTCTCCCTGCAGTTGCGAACCCAGCCCTGGCCATCGGTGATATATCCTACCATCTTACCGTTCTCATTTACCACTGTGTTGACGGCGCCGATTAACTGCGCTGCCTTTGACAGCTCATCGCAGCAGGCCGCCGCTGCAGTCTTGCAGGGCATGGTCACATTAAAACCCCTTACATTCAAAAGGCGCAGGGCATCAAAGACCTCCTTTGTCTGCTCCTCCTTAATGTCAAATGCCAGATAGGCAGCATCCACTCCCGTCTTCTTGCAGCTGTAATTCTGCATCGCCGGAGAGCCGGAATGCCCTACCGGACTTCCAATCAGACAAAGCAATTGTGTATGTCCGCTGATTTCCATGGTCGCGTCCTCCTCATTCATACGATAATCCATTCTCAAACTATACTCAAAACGTCATCTTTCCAACATTCCCCGTTTCCCGCCCATCATCTGCAGATCCCCCGCTCATCCCCCTCCAAAACCAAAGTGAAAGGCCCGTCATTTACCAGTTCCACCTTCATATCCGCCCCGAATCTCCCGCATTCCACCTTCTTGGCATGCTCTCTGCACCGTTCCAGAAAATACTCATATAATTGATTTGCCTTCTCCGGCTGGCCTGCCTTTACAAAACTTGGGCGATTCCCCTTATGGCAATCCGCATACAAAGTAAACTGGCTGACCACTAAAATCCCTCCCCCCACATCCGCCAGAGAGAGATTCGTCTTCCCCTCTTCATCCTCGAAAATCCTCAGCTTACAGATCTTATCTGCCATCCGGTCTGCTGCTGCCTCCGTATCTGTCTCCGCCACTCCAAGCAAGACCAGAAATCCCTTCCCGATCTCTCCCGTCACAGCTCCATCCACCCTTACGCAGGCGTGGGATACTCTCTGTAACACCACTCTCACAAACGATCTCCTCCCTTCACCGAAACACCATTCTCAAATACTCCACCAGCGTCTCCGTCCCCTCCTCCCGGTACACGATTTCCCTGGCCAGTACCGGATAATCCGTAATCAGGTTGTCCACCCCCAGCATTCTCAGCCTCTCCATCTCACTTTTAGAATTCACCGTCCATGCATGGACTCCCATCCCTCTCTCATGGGCCCTCTCCACCACCCTCCGGCTCACAAAACTGGCCCGTATACTGATAAAGTCCACAGTTTCCGCAAAATAGAGATCCCCAAAAGCCGCCGACAATATATACCCTGTTCTGATCTCCGGAGCAATTGTCTTTACCTGTTCCAAATATGCCAGGCTGGTAGAGGATACCACACACTGTTTTTCCATACCCTTATCCCGAATCTGTTCCACAACTTTCCCCACGATCCGGCTGTCCGGCCCTATATTTTTCACCTCGATATTCAGGTTGATCTTTCCTTTACAGAACTCCAGGACCTGGTCAAGCCGTGGGATCTTCTCACCGGCATACTCCGGTGAAAACCAACTGCCCACCTCCAGTTCCTGCAGCTCCTCCCATGTCATGGAAGCAATGGAACGGTTCACCCCTGCCACCCTTTTCAGCGTAGCGTCATGGCCCAGCACTACCACATTATCCCTTGTCATCTGGACATCCAGCTCCACATAATCCGCCAGCTCCTCCACGGCTGCCTTAACGGCCGCCATAGTATTTTCCGGCGTCATTTTCGAACTTCCGCGATGGGCAGTGATCTGAGTCTCAAAAAACATCCTGTCCGACAGGGCAAACCCGTGGTATACCATATCAAAAATACATAAAAGCGCCGCTGCCACGATCATTGACACTGCCACAGCCACCCGCTTTTTTACTGCAGAAACCCTGGGTAAATCCGTGCTGTAAGAAATTTTGTGACGGAATGCCTGGTCTCCCCGAGAGTAATATACCGCTGCCAGCGCCCCAAAATCCGCTATAATTAAAAAAATACCGCCCAAAAACAACAATACCCGCTCAATCCGCTCTGTCACCAGCAAAAGCACTGCCAGGGCAAGATTTTTCCGGGCATACAGCACCACCGACACGGCGGCAGAAAACACGGCCAGAAGATATACAGACACAACTGCCAGCGCCACTGTCAGGTTGCATCCGATCAGCAGCGCCAAAACCTGTCCTTTACATCCCTTCATCAGCCGTCTGCTGCTTTCGCAGGAAGACGAAAAAACCTGACGGCTTCCCATACAACCAAAACCGGCAAAAACCATTGGCAGAGAAGCAATCGCACACAAGACCAGAAAGCAGGCGGCCATCCACGGCACCCACCTGGTTTCTATCATCTCCTGAATCACAAAATTCAGCGGCCTCAGATGGGAAAGACATCTGCCGATCAGCAGCAGATTCACTAAAAGGTAATGAACTGCCAGCACCAGGCAAAGCTTCCAGTTTTTTCTGCAAATCTCCTCTGCCGCCCCCTGCATGCCTCTCCAGAAAATACCAAAAGGGGCCAGCTTCTGTTGACAGGCCGACCCCTGAAATGCAGCAACCAATGCAGCGCTCTCCAGCAATATCAGCAAAAGTCCGGCTGCACTGATTACTATAAGCGCCGGTATCGTCCACGGATGTACCAGGAAGTCTCCAAAGTTAGATGCCGTCAGATAGCTGTATCCTGCCATCGTAAGCGACCACTTTAAAATCCTGTTTGCCAGCCGCAGATATACCGGCAGCAATATCCCCCGGTATAAAAGCTCAAACAAAAGAACATTTCCCAGATTCTGCCGAACCATGCGGCATGTTTCTTTTGTCAAAAGGCTCATTGTAACCTCACTCTTTCTGCTCCTCCCCCAGAGATACGATCATCTGATTCAGCGAAAACATTTTATCATCCAGCATATCCACCACAGCAGCACATGCCTTCAGCTCTGCCTGCAGGCTCGCAGGGGCATTCCCCTCAAATTTATAATAAATCTTATGTTCCAGACTTGCCCAAAAATCCATTGCCACCGTTCGGATCTGAATCTCCACTTTGGTTTCTGCAGGTCCCTGGCTTAAATAAATGGGTATGGTCACTACCATATGGTAGCTTTTATACCCGTTGGGCTTTGGATTCCTGATATAATCCTTTACATGCAGAATCGTCACATCGCTTTGCCGCGCAATCATATCCGCAATCTGGTAAATGTCCTGAGTGTAGGAACAGATGATCCGGATCCCGGCAATGTCATTAAGCTTTTCCACCATATTCTGAATGGTAACGTCATGCCCTGCCCGCTTTAACTTTTTCACAATACTGTTGGGGGTCTTTAGACGTGACTTTATATGCTCAATTGGCGTATGCCCGTAAATGTGAACAAATTCACTGTTAAGGATTTCAATCTTGGTGTTAATTTCCTTCAGCGCGGAATCATACAAAAACATGATGGATTTCCACTGGTCGATCTGGCTGCGGTTATTGGGGATCTTTGTTGCTTCTGTCCCGTTTCCCATACATTAAAGCTTAATATCCTTTAACAGGGAAGCAAGTCCTGTGGTGGCAGCTCCGGACTCTTTGTAGTTAAATACTTCTTCCTTTGTTTCCTCTCCCTGTTCTAAAGCTTTCATGCTCAGGCTGATGCGTCCGTCACCCACGCCGATGACCTTCACCTTCACCTTCTGCCCTTCTTTTAATACCACGCCCGGATTCTTAATGCGCTGGGTACTGATCTGAGACACATGCAAAAGCCCGGTAACTCCGGTCTCCAGATCCACAAACGCGCCATAATCCTTGATGCTGTCCACAGTTCCTTCCAGCACGGCGCCGACTTTGACTGCGGCCATTCTGGCAGCCTTTTCCGCCGCTTCCTTTTCCTTCATAACCACTCTGGCGGAAAGCACCAGTTTCTTGCGCTCCGGCTCCACGGTGATCGGCACTACTTCCAGATATTTGCCCACATAATCTTCCAGCTTTTCCACATACTTGGTGGAAATGTGGGACGCGGGAATGAATCCCTGGATCTCGTCAATATATGCTACGACACCGGACTTAACCACTTCCTTTACTTTTACCTTGGTAACGGTCTTATCCTGCATCATCTCCAGAAGATTCGCCCACTTCTGCGCGTCCGGTCCCTCCTGCTCCTGATAATCATTGTGACGCTCGTCGAATTCCTTGTAGGAAGCCTCCAGCTCGCTGGCAAAATCTGCCATGGTCTCTGCTGGCTCCGTCTCTGCCTTAACCGGCTCTGCTGCAGGCTCCGCAGCATTTACTGCCTCTGCCTGTACGGCTTCCGGCACAACGGCTGCCGCCTCTGTGGGCTCCGCCGCATTTACTTCCGTGTTCTTTACTTCTTCGTTCATCGTACAACACTCCTTTACTTCTGCCTCATTACCGGACTAAAGGAACTGGCGCTCCGGCTGCTACGAAGACTTTACCACATTTTCGCATATTTTTCTATAGTTTTCTTTGTAAAAATATGATATACTCGGTACGGTTTCTTTATAAATCCTGTTTTACTGCAAAAATTGGCAGATTTTTACAGGATACCATCACTTTTATTAATAGGATGAAACATTATGAATGATATTCTTGACCTGCATACCCACACCTTTGCCAGCGGGCATGCCTACAACACCCTTTATGAGATGGTGCATTCCGCTTCTGAAAAAGGACTGAAGCTTTTGGGCGTCACAGAACACGCCCCCCGGATTCCCGGCGCCTGCCATCCCTTTTACTTTATTAATTTTAAGGTGGTCCCCCGGATTCTTTATAATGTCCGTCTTCTGATGGGCTGTGAGCTGAATATTGTCAGCTATGACGGAAGCATTGATCTGGAACCCCGCTACCAGAGAGAACTGGACTTCGGGATAGCCAGTATCCATGAACCCTGTTACGACAGCGGCACAGTCTCCCAGAACACCGCCGCTTACCTGGGCGCCATGAAAAATCCTGTTGTACACATTATAGGCCACCCGGACGACGGGCGCTTTCCGGCGGATTATGAAACCCTGGTCTGCGCCGCAAAGGAACACCATGTACTTCTGGAGATTAACAATAGCTCTCTTTCTCCTGGCTGCCACCGGAAAAATTCCCGGGAAAACATCCTGTCCATTCTGGAATACTGCCGCAGGTATCAGGTATCCGTTGTGGTAGACAGCGATGCCCACTGTGAGGTTGATGTGGGAAACCATGGCCGCGCCTTCAGCATTCTGGAAGAAATTGATTTTCCGGAAGAATTGGTGGTCAACCATTCCCTGGAAAGAGCCGCCGCCTTTATTCCCGCCCTGCAAAAACACCTTGCCTCAGGAGGAGCCGGCAATGATTAATTTCCTCAACCTGGAGTATTTTCTTGTGGCTGCGGAGGAACTGAACTTTACAAAAGCCGCCAGACAGCTTTATATATCCCAACAGTCTTTAAGCAACCATATTTCCAACATGGAGAAGGAATTTGATGTAATCCTGTTTAACCGGACCAATCCCCTGACCCTGACCTATGCCGGACAAGCCCTTAAAAAACGTGCCAGACAGCTTCTTGACCTGAAAAACGAAACTTACCGGGAACTGGCTGACATCAAGGACTTTACCATCGGGCGGCTGACTATCGGCGTCTCCCATACACGTGGACGGGTCATTCTTCCGGAGATCCTGCCCATATACCAAAAACAGTTTCCCAGCATTGAGTTAAGCCTGTTAGAAGGCAATTCCTCCGAGCTGGACCAGGGCCTTCTTCACGGCGATGTGGACCTGATTATCGGAATGCTGCCTTTCCGGGTGGAAGATGTGGGAACCGTGCCGATCTGCGAAGAAGAAATTCTTCTGGCTGTCTCTGACGCGGTCTTAGAACGCACCTTTCCCGGCCGTGTGGAGGAGATAAAAACACGGCTTGCCGAGCATACCGATCTGACGCTTCTAAGCCGCTGCCCGTTTCTTATGATCAACCAGGGCAACCGCGTCCGCACTCTTGCGGACGAGATGTTTGCAGATGCCGGGATTACCCCTCAGATTATCCTGGAGACGGAAAATATTGAGACCGTGCTGGCTTTGGCTGTCAAAGGAATGGGGATCACATTTTACCCCAAAATGTTTATGGCCAGCCATGATGACGTCAACGCTTTTAAAAATAAAGTACGGCAGCATACGTCCCTTAACTTCTATTCCCTGGATTCCCCCAAAGCCCACGGAACTCTGGGCATCGGCTTCCACAAAGGCCATTATATGTCCCAGGCGGCAAGAGAATTTATACGCATCGCAAAAAAAGTCCTGTAATAAATCCGGCAGAACCCATTACCAGTGCAGCACTGCTTATATTTCGGCAATGCTGCATAAGAATGTGTTCTGCCGGATTTTCATCCTTTTTCTTATTTATTCAAAATATCTCGTATCTGCTGGGACGGCCTTTTACTAAGCACGTCTGCGTTATTGAGGAACAACACATCCTGTACCTGGTTCTCCTTTACGAAATCTACCAGATTATCTCCATAATAGCGGTAATCCACCACATAAACCTTCTGATAATGATCTACCAAAAATGGAACAAATGCATTTCCATAAGATTCTTTGATGATCACACAGGAGGAACCGTCCGTAATTTCAGGATTATTGATCCAGGAAAACGGGTTATCCCCTCCGATAAAGCAACTGTACTTAACTCCCGGCGCGTATTCACTCACATCATTAATAATATTCCACTTTTTTTCCCCGACGTCCTTGTCGATAAACCTTATCAGGTTCGTTCCCTGAGGCATATATGCCGTAATGGTATCCGGATTATTTTTCAGCGCTTCCGCCTGGCCGCTGAAGGCATACAGGCTTCCTACAAAATGGTCAAATACTTTTGTCTCATATTCATCCAGTTCTTTCGGCTTAAATCCCTTTGCCTTGGCAAACTCCCTGTAGGCATAATAAGCTCCCAGAGCCGTCCAGTGGTGGTCTGTATTGAAATAAATATACTCCGAATTGTGTTTCTTTAAAGTATCATATACCGGAACCTTTTTTACGCTGTCATTGATCTGGCTGTATACATAGTCAAACACCTTATTCTGAGGAGAACTTTTTAAAGACTCCTGTATCTTTTCGTCCAGGCACACGCTGACAGCCGTTGGAACCAGCATATCATATACCTGCGCGATTCCCTGAAGCTTCTGGGCGGCTTCATTGATCGCAAGGGCGTACAGGTCTGCCCCTTCCCGGTTGAAAAAATAAAGCTCAAAGCCTTTTCCATCGGCAATATAAACCGTTCCCGCCACTTCCGGTTCCGTATGGATCGTAGCATCAGGAAACCGTCCCTGCCCCACCTGGGCCGCCATCTGGGCGGCTTCTGCCGCGGCATCTGTGATATCTTCCCTATTCTCCCCATCAACAGCCCGGTCTGTTTCCCGTGCCTTATGTCCGTCAGAAGAATCCGCATACCTCTCTTCCCCTGTTCCTTCTTCCTGCTCCTCTGTCACAGGTTCCGGGGCCGAAGGAGGAGAACCTGCATCCGGTATCTCGTCTGCCTCGGTGATCGCTCCGTAAAGCTGCCGGCCCTTGACCCCGTAAAACTCTTTTACCTTGGAATTGGCGGAAAGAAGCGCCTCCCGGAAAGGAAACGTATCTGCGTACCACAATGCAATCTGGTTGAAATATTCGCCGTTTAAAAAGCTGTCGATCTGAAACGAAGGAAACTTTTCCAGCTCCCTTTTCTCCACATCGGACACCTTTGGCCTTAAAGGCATGGACAAACCCAATATAAACAAGGCCAAAAGCCCAAAGGCAAACAAATATAATGTAACCGTATCACGACGCTTCAATATCTTCCGTATCCGCAATTTCATATGATGTTTTCTCATATTCTTATTCAACCCTTTTTCTAAAACTGAAAATATAAAAACGGATTATAGCTGTTTCCCACCAATGCCAGAACCGAAAGCCCCCACAAAAGCACCATCAACACAACCTGTCCCACATACACCGGGTATGCCAGGCGGCTGCGGCTGGAGTACCACCCAAGCAGCCATTCTTTTCCTGCTTTAAAAATCGGTGTGCTGGCCAAAACGGCAAAAATCATGAAAAACATGTTATTCTTCAGAATCAGCTCCGTATGGATGTCCATAAGCCCGTTTCCGTTGCCTCCAAACATCCCCTTCAGGATTACCGCAATATTTCCCATATTTTCCGAACGGAAGAGAATCCACCCGAAAAAAACAACAATCAAAGCATAAAAATGGCCGAATACTGACGGAATCTTCTCCAACAGTTTCCCTAAAAATCCCTTTTCTATTACAAGAAATACAAAGAAATACAATCCCCACAATACATAATTCCAGCTTGCCCCATGCCAGAAGCCTGTAAGCAGCCAGACTACAAAAAGATTCCTCATATTCTTAAGCTTACTGCATCGGCTCCCCCCCAACGGTATGTATATATAATCCCTGAAAAAGCTGCTGAGGGTTATATGCCATCTTTTCCAGAAGTCCTTGATGGACACTGCCATATAAGGATAGTTAAAATTTTCTTCATAGTGCAGGCCAATCATCTCCCCCATTCCAATGGCCATATCGGAATACGCGGAAAAATCAAGATAGATCTGCATCATATACATCAGCATGCCAACCCATAGCCCTGCTGCCGGAATCCCGGAAAGTTCCGCAGCCGTCGCCGGAAGAAGGGAATCCGCAATAGACGCGCAGCTATTTGCAAGAACAGCCTTTTTCGCAAGCCCGGTAAAAAAACGGCGTATCCCCCTACCGATCATGGGAAGCCTGACGGAACGCTCCTCCAGCTCGTTTGCCACATGTTCATACCGGACAATCGGCCCTGCAATACACTGATGAAACAGCCCTGCATAGAGCAGAAGCATCCAGTATTTCCGCTGTGCGGCCACTTCCCCTCTGTACACATCCACCACATAGGAAAGAAGCTGAAAGGTATAAAAAGAAATGCCGATAGGCAGTACAATCTGGGGAACGGCAGCCGGCACATGCACCACTGCCTGGACATTGGTGAGAAAAAAGGTCAGGTATTTAAAAATACCAAGAACTGCCGCAAGTCCCACACATCCCGCCGTCAGCCATTGCTTTCTTTTCCTTTTGCTTTTTCTGTATCTGTCTATCCTGAGAGCCGAATACCAGGCAATCCACACCATCCCCATGAGAAGAAAAAGATACTTTGGTCCCCCCCAGGAATAAAAGATAAGGGAAAAAATAAGCATCTCTATATTTTTAGCCTTTAAACCGGGCATCAGACAGTAAAAAAACAGGTTTAACGGCAAAAAAAACAATATAAAAAACAGGCTGGAAAAAACCATGGATCCTATCCTCCGTTCATCAATTGTCCTTTTCTGGTCAATCGTCTTTCGATACAGAAGCATCAGACAGTTCAAATTTTCTTTAAAACTGCTGCAAACGCCTTCCCATTTCCGACTACTTCATTATACACAGATACCACTGTTATTTCCAAGTACTTTTTTAAGAAAATGCCATATTTTTTTCTCTTCCTTTTTTCTTGACTTTTTTTGTCTGCTATGCTACTTTATTAAAGTGCATGGATGTATAATTGGTCATTTGCAATGGGGCAGGTGGAACATCAGGTTCCCCCTGCTTTTTGTTCGGCCGGTATCAAATCCTTACTGCCGGGCGTTTTCCCCATTCCATACCCGCGTCTATGCCGAATCCCCTTCCGCCGGGGAGGGACAACAGGAGGAAAAGTATGATTGAGATAATCACAAATGTCAATGGTATTGTCAACAATTTTGTCTGGGGCATCCCCATGCTGGTTCTTTTGATCGGCACCGGAATCCTCATGACCGCCCTGACAAAGGTATTTCAGATCTCCCATTTCGGATATTGGATGAAACATACCTTAGGGAGCATTTTCACGGACAAGCACATCACGAAACACACAAAGAAAGAGGATCAGTCCATCACCCAGTTCCAATCCCTGTGTACGGCTCTTGCCGCCACCATCGGAACCGGCAATATTGTAGGGGTATCTTCCGCATTGCTGTTCGGAGGCCCCGGTTCCATCTTCTGGATGTGGGTCGTGGCTTTCTTTGGGATGATGACGAATTACTCTGAAAATGTTCTGGGCATATACTACCGCCAGAAAAACGATAAAGGCGAATGGTCAGGCGGCGCCATGTATTACCTGCGGGACGGCCTTGGCTCGAAGAAAGGCATGAAACAAGCCGGAGCCATTCTGGCAGTGCTGTTCTCCGTATTCTGCCTGCTGGCGTCTTTCGGCATCGGTAACATGAGCCAGATCAACTCGATTGCAGGCAATATGAAGGCCGCGTTTATGATCCCTAATATCGTCACCGGCATCGTGCTTATGGTTCTGGCCGGGCTGGTCGTATTAGGCGGCATCAAGCGCATCGCCTCCGTAACGGAAAAGCTTGTCCCCTTTATGGCGATCTTCTATATTGCCGGCGCGCTTATCCTGTGTATTGCAAATGCCGGCCAGCTCCTTCCTGCATTTGCTGCCATCTTTAAAGGCGCCTTTGCCATGAAAGCCGTTGGCGGAGGGATTGTGGGCGCCGGTGTTAAGATGGCTCTTACCTGGGGTATGAAACGGGGCGTCTTCTCAAATGAAGCCGGCCTTGGATCCTCTGTCATGGTCCATTCCAGCTCTAACGTGCGCGAACCTGTCCGCCAGGGAATGTGGGGAATCTTCGAAGTATTTGCCGACACCATTGTAGTCTGTACGTTGACTGCCCTGACCGTCCTGACCTCTGGCCTTGTGGATCTGGAAACAGGCGCGGTAATCAGTGAAGCGGAGGGTTCCGCCCTGGTGGGAGAGGCATTTGCCAAAGTCTTCGGACCTGTAGGCCCGGCGTTTATTGCTATCGCTATTCTTCTGTTTGCTTTCTCTACCGTACTGGGCTGGAGCCACTACGGTTCCAAAGCTTTTGAGTATCTGTTCGGGGCCAATGCTATTATCATCTACCGCATAATCTTTATTCTGTTCATTTTGTGCGGGGCTACCATGCGCCTGGAGCTGGCCTGGGATCTGTCAGACACCTTCAACGGGCTGATGGCAATCCCCAACTTAATCGGTGTGTTGGCACTGTCACCGGTTGTCTGCAGGATTACGAAAAACTATGTGGACCGCCGTATCCGCGGGCTGGATAAAGAACCCATGCTGTCTGCTTTCCCGATGATCCAGAAAATGCAGGCACAAGGGCTGGATGAAAGCGATTAAACTAAAACACAAAACAATGCTGCCTGTACTTCCAACCGGTCATCACCTCACCCGTTGAAAGCACAAGCAGCATCTTCTACTCAATAATCTCCAAATCCTTAGAATCCCGGTTAAGGCTCACCGCCCCATCCTTCGTCACCAGCATCAGATCCTCAATCCTTACCCCCAGCTCACCTGGCAGATAGATTCCCGGCTCACAGGAGAAGATCATGCCTTCCTCCACCACGTCCGTATTGACTGCCGACACATCCCCGGCATCATGAACCTCGATGCCGATGCAATGACCCAGACGGTGGGTAAAATAAGGGCCATACCCTGCCTCTGTGATAATATCCCTCGCCACCTTGTCAATATCACAGAACCTCATTCCCGGCTTCATCACAGCCTGGGCCGCCAGATTAGCCTTCTTAACGGTCTCGTAGACCTCCCGGCCTTTATCGCTGACGCTCCTATAGAAAAACGTCCGTGTCATATCCGAACAATATCCGTTCTTCTTACAGCCCACGTCAAAGAGTACGCAGTCCCCCTCCTTCAGTACCGTACCGTCCGGCTTATGATGCCCGATCGCCGCGTTTGACCCAAAACTGACAAGCGGCCCAAAAGAAGGTCCTTCCGTTCCCAATTCCTTGTAGATAGCGTTCATCCCTGCTGCAATCTCCAATTCCGTGACACCTTCTCTGATCAGTCCGCGGAACCTGGCCATAGCTGCGTCATTTAGCTGAGATGCCAGGATCATCTTCTCCTTCTCATCCTCATCCTTGATCCGGCGGGCTTTATCCACACACTCGGAAGCATTCTTATATCCGCTGCCTGCCCTCAGCTCCATGAGTTCCAGCAAGAATCTGGCCGCCATTTTTTTATCGATTCCCAACGGCTTATCATGATCTGTATATCCGGAAATGATCTCACAGCCCGGGTCTGTATCGGAAAACCACACCTTCTCAATCCCGATATCCCCGTCCACTGTGAACAACTTATTAACAAACAGTTTGTGATCCCCGCTCTTATTCAGGTATAAAGCCAGAAGACGTTCATTTGGCAGAATCCATCTCCCCGTCAGATAATACACAGACGGCGGATCACTGACAATCATCTGCTCCAGGCCCTTTTCCTCCATATTTTTCAGCACTCTTGCTACTCTGTCTTCAAACATTCCTCATCCTCCTTGTATCATCCGATTGTATAGAAAACCGGAGCGCCCGGCCCAAGCGGAAGGTTCAAAATCATCCAGACGGCCAGCATAGCGGCCCAGCTAACCAAAAATGCCATGGAGTAAGGCAGCATGGAAGAAACCAAAGTTCCCCATCCCGTATCCTTATCATACTTCTTCATAACCGTCAATATGTAAGGAATCCAGGCAATAACCGGCGCGATAATATTTGTCGTACTGTCACCGATCCGGTAAGCCACCTGGGTCAGCTCCGGGGACAGGCCCATCTTCATGAACATAGGCACAAACACCGGCGCAAAAATCGCATACTTGGCGGAAGCCGATGCCATAAACAGATTGACAAACCCGGCTACCAGGATAAAGCACATCATCAGGCCTACAGAATTAATATTCAAACTCTGCAGAAGCTCCGCGCCCTTAAAGGACAGGATCCTTCCGATATTGGTCTTGCTGAAATAATTCGTAAACTGTGCCGCCACAAAAGCCATGGCAATAAATCCGGAAATCGAAGCGATGGACTTATTAAAAGAAGCCACCACATCCTTATCGCTCTTGAAGCTGCCGCAAAGCTTGCCATATACAAAAGAAGGAATAAAGAACAACAGCGTAAACAGTGGAATAATCGCGTTCATCAGAGTAGAACCTTCAATCAGGCTTCCCGTATCCGGATTTCTCATAAAAGAATTCTTCGGGATACAGCAGATCACATAAACTGCCACAATAGCCACAAACACCCAGTTCGCTACCCGGAGAGCCTTCTCCTCCTTATCCGTCAGCTCATTGGAAACTTCCACCAGAGTACCGTCCCCGTTCTCCTTATACGGCCCCAGCCTGGGAATCACCACCAGTTCGGTGATCAGAGTACCCACGACCGTAATCAAAATCGTTGAGGCAATCATAAAGAACCAGTTGGACAACGGAGTTACATTGTAAGCCGGGTCCAATGTCTGGGCGGCCGCCGTAGAAAAACCGGACAGAGTCGCGTCTGCAGAACCAATCAGCAGGTTTGCGGAAAAGCCTCCGGACACTCCGGCAAAGCCTGCCGCCACGCCGGCCAGAGGATGTTTCTTATAAGCCTTAAAAATCATGGCGGCCAGCGGAATAAACACCACATACCCTGCGTTTTCCGCCACATTGGTCATGACTCCGATAAACACTACCATAGGCGTGACAAGCTGCGCCGGCGTGATCTTCACTACTTTATGTATCAGACCGTTTAACCAGCCGGAACTTTCTGCCACTCCGATTCCCAGCATAATCACCACCGTAAATCCAAGAGGGGCATAGCTGGTAAAGTTAGTCACTGCAGAGGTCAGCATGTACTGCAGTCCCGAGATGCTGAACAGGCTTACTACGGTAACAGTGGTTTCCTCCACCGCGCCGCTTCCGGAATTGTACATTTCACCAGTAGCGCTCCAGCCCATGGCTGCCCCGATTCCGGAAAGCACTACTACAAACACTGCCAGATAAAAGAAAATCGTAAGAGGGGTCGGCAGTTTATTCCCTGCCACCTCAATCATATCGAGGAAGCGAAGAATAAAGGAACGCTTTGTTGTCTGACTCTTATCTTTCATGGCTTATGTTCTCCTTTTTATGTTTTTCGGTAATTTGAATCAGGTCTTTGCCTTCTTTTCCTCTTTCCCTTTCATTAAGCCGAACTGAATGGTAACGAAAGCGGCTATTGCCAGGGCAAAGGTATAAAACGAATAAGGAACAATCTCATTAAACTCACAGCCAAGATTGGCCTGCGTCATCAAAATGGCATTGGCGTGGGGTACAAAGGTAACTCCCAGGCAACCGCCAATATCAATCAGACTGGCCATTCTCTTAGGCGCAATCTTATATTTGTCACCTAACTCCTTCACAATGGGAACTGTAATCATAATCCCCAGGGTACAGTTTGCAATCAGTCCCGAAACGATCAGGGGAAGCAGCATCACAATATATTCGCAGCTCTTCTCACCCTTCACAGGCTTCGTCAGCTTCTCCACCATCCAGTCAAGGCCTCCATAGTATCTTACCAGGCCTACCAATCCGGAGATCATCATGGCAAAAGCCACAAACCAGAACATATTTTCCATCCCTGCTGAAATTCCGTTGATCCAGATAATAAAAGTACTGCCGGTCACAAGACCGAAGATGCCGGTCAGGGCCATGCCGATAGCAAGAACCAAAATCACATCCATTCCGATAATTGCCAGAATCAAAACGGCAAAATAGGGAATAATAGTCAACAGATTATAACTTCCTGCCTCTGCCGAAGATACACCGGCCGCATTTCCCGCGCCTGCAATGTAAAATGCCACAAGGGCCACCGCCGCTGCCGGAAGGGCAATGCGGAAATTCATACGGAATTTGTCCTTCATCTCCGCACCTACGCCCTGAGTCGCGCCAATCGTAGTATCTGATATCATAGAAAGATTATCACCGAAATAAGCGCCGCTGATGGCCGCCGCGCCGGCCAGCCCCAGACTTAAACCGGTGCCTTCGCACATGGCAGCCGTCACGGGCAGGATCGCCGCCAGGGTGCCGATCGAAGTCCCGATACAAATAGACATTACGGCACACAAGATAAAAATACCGGGAATTACGAAATTCGCCGGAATCAGGGATACGGCCAGATTCGCCATGGACGCCTTGCCGCCGACCGCGTCAGCCGCGCCGGCAAAACCTCCTGCCAGTAATATAATCAGGCATAGCTGCATGGCGCCGGCACGTCCTGCGCTGGCATAATAGATCTCTGCCTTTTTAGTGATGGTTTCTTCCCTGTCAAAAAAGATAAGCCCGATCAGCAATCCCACTAAAAGAGGGGCATACCGCACCATTACCGTAAAAGGCTTCTCGGTCCCCAAAACCGCATAAAAGAGACCGCTTCCAATATATAACCCTAAAAATATCAACAATGGCAGGAGCCCCAATCCACCATAATTTTTTTTGCTTCTCTCGTCAAACATATTCTATCTCCCTTGTATATTTGCCCATTTTTCACGGCGGTTCAAGCGTCTTCACAATCCCCGCTTTTCTATGGATTTCCTCCTGCGTTTTATTTTGCTGTATTCGAAGCAATCAGCGCCGCATCCCACACGCCTGAAAACGGCGGCGAGTAACATAAATCCATAAATCCCATCTCATCCACAGTCAATCCTGCATAAATGGCAATAGCATAATAATTGGCACGAGGCACTACAATCCCTTGTCCCCAAGTCTCGGCGCCCAGGAGCACTCTCGTTTTTGCGTCATAGATCAGCTTAATATTCAGCTTCTCCTTTCCATAGTAAGAAGCATAGCTGTTGCCGGTAATGGTATTGACTTTAAAATCCATTCCGCCGGCCATGGCCTCCTTCTCTGACAGGCCAACCTTTGCCGCGTCCATGCCAAACAGCCTCAGCGCCGAACTTCCAATAAGCTTAAAAGGCTTTGGATCCGCCCCGCCTAATATATCTCCGATAATCCGTCCCTGTTTATTGGCATTCGTCCCCAAAGGCGCGTATTGGTACTGCCCCGTAATCGCCGATTTCATAATGCTGCAGTCCCCTGCCGCATACACATCCTCCACACTGGTCTCCATCCGTTCATTGACACAGATTGCGCCGTTTCTTGCCTTCTCCACATTTTGGATAAAATCTGTAGCCGGCGCAATACCCGCGCTGTTGATCAGCATGTCCGCAGGAATCTCTTCCACGGCTGTCCGGCCGTCTTCTCCCTTTTTCTCGACCCTGGCAGCCTTTATTCTCCCGTTCTCCGAGATCAGCTCCGTGACCATAGTCCCCGTCCGTACCACCACGCCGTTTTGAGTAAGCTCTGTCTCCAACGCCTGGCTGACTTCCTCGTCAAATGCAGGCAGAATGTGGCCTGCCAGCTCTACCACCGTCACTTCTTTTCCGTAATGGCGGCATGCCTCGGCTACCTCCAGCCCGATAAATCCGGCTCCCACAATCACCACATGTTTTGTTTCTTCTTTGAGAAGAGCCGTCTTTACCTTGGTTCCGTCCGACACATTGCGGATCTCGTACAAATTCTCATACTTTTTATC
Organism: uncultured Lachnospiraceae bacterium; assembly: GCA_949840805.1. Taxonomy (GTDB): domain Bacteria; phylum Bacillota; class Clostridia; order Lachnospirales; family Lachnospiraceae; genus Brotaphodocola. The sequence goes on from CATKXR010000003.1 coordinate 85,928, forward strand.
AAAGGGCGGGAAATGCCTTACCCCTGCGCCGCTCCCGATAATCAGCTTGTCATATTGGTCTGTAAATTCTTCACCGTTCTTTAAGTTCTTTACCGTCACAGTCTTCTTATCCGTATCCACTGCAGTCACTTCATGCCAGGTTTTCACCGGAATCCCGCTTTTGGCAAACTCCTCCGCCGTCCGGGCAATCAGCTCACTTCCCTGGCGGATATGGTCGGAAATATAAAAGGGAATCCCGCAGGCTCCATAAGATACTTCCTCTCCCTTTTCATATACCACGATCTCCACCTGATCCTTCTGGAGCCGTTTCAGCTTGGATGCAGCCGACATTCCTGCTGCCACGCCTCCGATAATTACAACCTTCACTTTCTCACCATCCTTTCTACAAATATAGCGTTAGCCATACAGCCTGTTACATTAATAAGGGTTCTTGGCACATCTGCAATGGGATCTATGGCAATCATGGCGCCCAGTCCGGGTACGGCTTCCTGCATACCGATTCCCAGCACTGCCGCAAACTCTGCCATGGTGGCCGTTCCCGGAAGATCGGTAATTCCATAAGACATAAGCGCAATCACTACTGCCAGAATGAGCACGGTTCCCGGTGTCAGAGTCACCCTGCAGGCTTCTAAAGCAAACACCGTGGCCATGGCAGGGAACAGGGCGCCGCAGCCCTGCATACCCGAAGAAATCGCATATGCCGACACAACGTCCGTAACCTCCCGGTTCAGCCCTAATCCCACTGCCAGCGCTTCTTGCGCCTCTGGCAGGCATGCGGAACCGGAGCGGGTCTTAAGTGCTTTCTTCATAGCCACATTTCCGGCCCTGAAAAATGCCGCAGGGCTCACGCCGCCCAGTGTACTTAACACTAACTGCACCACAAGCATCAGCACGGCAGCCACACAAAGAGCCAATAGCATCTTCAGCAAAGCCCAAACCACCGCAGCTCCATGCCGGGCCGTCAGATACGCCATAATGGCGGCAGCCCCCATCGGCTTGTATGCAATCACCGTCTTACACACGCTGGTCCCCACGGAAAACGCCCCGTCCACCAGATCAAACACCGGCTTCACCGTATCCATATACTTGCCGGACATCCTCCGGGCGGCAATTCCCACATAAATGCCAAAGACAAACAATCCCACCACATTGGCGCGGATCAGATCCCATCCAAGCCCGGAAGGAATCAGGCCGTATGCCAGGTCTATTATTCCTTCCCCATTCACCATACTCCACTGGAATGTCCCTGCTTCCGCTCCCGGTATCGCCCCCACCTGGAAAGCAATCCCCACACACGCGGCAATCAAGGCGCTGACTGCCATCATACCGGTATTTACCCGCTTTTTCCAGCGGGTAAGGGATGACACCTGCTTCTCGGCAGGAGTATGGATCACCAGCCGGATGGAAGCAAGAAACACCATAGGCAGAACCAGGCACACAAACAGCGACAAATACCCATGGACCACCAGCCGAAACCAAAATGACAAATCATCCGCAGCCGTCATCTGAAGAGAAGGATTGGCAGAAAGTTCCGCCTTTCCGATAAACCAGACAGCCAGGCCAAACAAGGTTCCTGCCCCTGTCCCCATCAAAACACGGGCCGCAAAACTGAATTTCTTTTTCGGAAGGCGGGACAGCATGGCTAACATGATAAAAAATGCCGCAACCCCGAGCAGACGAAGCCCCTGGCCTTCACTAATACCAAGAAATCTTAGAATATCGTTACCGCTAAATGCTGTCAATTGATCACCTCTTTCATAAACATTCCAATATTCTCTGCATTCCACTGTGTCTGTAAATATTCAGATAGGAATCCTGTCTTCTCAGCAGTCAGTCATTATCTGGATTATCTCCTTGTCTGTCTCCTTCATGCCTTCTTTGCTCAGACGTCCGATATTCCGTATGGTATTCTCGACTCCCTTGGATATGATCCCATCCCCGCCTTTAAACTGCTGGCCGTTAATGTACATCTGGTATCCCAAAATCCCTGCATCCACGGCCGCCGCAATCTTACCCGCGCAGGAAGGCTTTGCCCCGTCACAGATAATCCCGGAAACAATGGCAAGGGCGTTGACCAATGTGTGGGCTATGGTCTTATAGTCCCCGCCAAGCAGATAGGCAATTCCGCAGCCTGCACCGCACCCTGCGCTGATTGCGCCGCAATAGGCGGATAAACGTCCGATCCCTGTCTTTTGGTGTATCGTCATCAGATTGGAAAGCACCAGGGCCCGATACATCTCTTCCTCGGAAGCCTTCAGCTCTTTCGCATACTCGATCACCGGCAGGGAAGCCGTCATTCCCTGATTGCCGCTTCCTGAATTGATGATCACCGGCATCTCACAGCCGCTCATACGGGCGTCTGATCCGGCTGCCGCCACGGCCCTTGCCCGGACCCGGATATCATCCCCATAAGCCTTCAAAAGGACACTCCCTATATTGGCCCCCCAGTCATGTTCCAGCCCTTCCCTGGAAATGGCGCTGTTGTACTCGATCTGCCGTCCGATCATCTCACGGACATCCTCCAGGTCGACTGTCTTGGCAAAATCATAGATATCCTTCACATTCAAAAGGCTGCGGTCCGCCATCTGCGCCTCATCGGTCGCCATGACGCCGACCTCATACAGCTTTTCTCCGTCCTTCTCGATCAGAACGATATTCGTATGATAATTGGCGATCCGCACCTTGGCATAAGAATCCCCGCCATATAAAGTGACGATCATATCCAGAATCTCATCTGTCTCAAGGGGCTTTACCTGAATCTGTGCCTTTTCCATATACTCCTTGATTCGGACTTTCTGCTCCTCTGTCACCCCGGCGATAACCTCCAGCACACGTCCGGCATCTCCTGCCACCACACCGGCGGCGGCGGCAGCTTCAATCCCTTTGAGGCCGCCCGTGTTGGGAACGATTACGCTTTTGACGTTCTTCACAATATTCCCGCTGGCCTCCACCACACAGCGCTCCGGCAAAACCCCCAGCACTTCCCTTGCCTTTGCCGCGCAATACGCCAGTGCAATAGGTTCCGTACATCCCATGGCGGGAACCAGTTCCTCTTTCAGGATCTGCACATACGTCTGATACTGAATACTTGTACGTTCCATACCTTTCCTCCTATGCAATTCATTTTTTGTTTATGGGGAATTTATCGATTCTTTATAAATAAACTATAGTACCTTGCGATCTTTTTGTCAATCATTATGATAATTTTTTTTTATAATAATAAGAATTATAAAATTTCTAACAATCACATATTAATAACATTGGCTCAGACTCCCCCTGATTCTCCTGACTCCCGCGACAAATACACCAGTCAAATCATGACTGGTGTATCATCCATAATAGCGTTTTTTCAAATCTCCCTATTGGGAAGCCCACCCGGTCTCCGCGCCGCCAAGGAGGTATTTCTGCCGGTTTTCCGGGGTGTTTTCCACAAAGTTAAGCTGGGGATACGGCTTTGCGTAAGTTCCATAAAGGGCTTCAAATTCTGCTCTCTCACCGTTAAAATCCTCTGCTCCCCAGCTATATCCTCCCTCCTGGATCAGGCTGCCGTCCAACCCTTGCCTGCTGACGTTATGTAAAGAAACCTAGAAAGAATTTTATTAAATTTACCAAAAACAACAATCAAAAAAGCATCAAACTATATGTTCAATGCTTAAATTAATAAAATAATTATATTATTTTTTTATTTCTCTTAGCGTAAACACACTATCACAAAACAGGTTTTTCCATAATCATTCCCCACTTTCCAATAATACAGACGAACTTAATTGCGCTTTGCCCTAAGCATTTCTATCTGTTCTTCCGCATTCGTCCTTGGCGTATTATAATAAAGCAGTTTTTCCTCCGTTGTCATATGCTTTGTCACTTCATAATTGCGCTCTCGAATCTTGTGGATATCCTCAACCGTAAAATCTGGGCTAATTTCCAATATATATGCCATTATTCCCCACCTCCCAATAATACAGACGGATTCATAATATCAATATCCTTATAGCTTTCAAGGTGTATGATTGCCCTGATCCCCTTAATAGTCCTTATATTTACAATATGCTTAAAATTCCATGATATGATGCAGTCACACCCATGCACAACAGCAGTTGCTATATGCTGACAATCATCAATGCTTTTCTTTGTTAGTATCCCCATATCTATAATCTGATTTGCAACTTTAAGAACTTCATCTGTAATTTCCAACTTTGTATATGAAATCCTGCTCAAATATTCATATAATACTGTTCTTTTTGGCTCGCGACATTCACCCACTTCATCAAGCGTTACCTGCGACAAACAAATATCATACTTCCCATCTTCAAACTGTGTCCAAATACACCTTTAATTTCCTATCCATAGCATCACACTCCCTGTACAGCCATTTTAGCACAAAATTCTCCTTATAACAATCCACAACCATACATTTGCTAAAATCAGGATATTCCCTGTTACTGTCCATGCCCCGGTTGATCCCCACGCCGCCCGGATCCACTGCCCCCCCCTACAGTTTCTTCTGTATCTTCGCCAGATATCGATACACGCTGGCCTCCGAACAGTACAAATACTCCGCCACCTGGCTTACCGCTCCTTTAATCTGGAACAGCCCCGCCTGGTTTAATCCCTCTACGATCCGGATCCGGTCCTCCTGGGTCAGCCGTTCCCGCACCAGCTCCTCACTGGATCCTACCACCTGTACCACCGCTTTGCTCATCATATCCCTGGCCACATCAGCAGAAAAATTCTCCACCGGTTCTTCACAGGCTATGCCATCCGTATCCAGGCCATGCATAAAACTCATCCCGCTTAAAGTACGGATACCGTCCATGAGCTGCTCATAAGGCGCCATATCAATGTTAATGCAGATCTGCCCTACCAGCTTTCCATTCTCCCTGATAAAAAAAGTTGAAGAACGCAGATTCTTATTAGGAGCGGCCTTTCCCACATAATTTGCGACAAAATCCTTTTCCTTCCACTCCTCGTTAGCCAAAACTGACAGCGTAAAATCCGTAATGGGCGCACCCACTGTCCTGCCGCTGACATGCCCGTTGGCAATCGCTATAATATCATGATTGGGCTTCCTGCAGTCCCGCAGCACTACCTCCCCATGCTCCCCCAATACCTGTCCCAGAAAGTCCACCAACTTTTTATAGTAATCCAGTATATCCAAAATTCCTCTCCCTTTTGTGCCAAAAAACCCACGAAGTCCAGCCTTCTCTAAACGGCTGCCAGAATCCACTGCCTTCTTCCTATATGCATAATGGCTGATCTGGAACCATTTCCGCCTTTACCATTACAATTATAACAAGCTTTCCCTGTATACACAACCAGACTTTTGGCATTTTAAATGATTTATGCAAACCACAAGTCTTCCTTGGTAGTCGAGATGGCATCCGCCCCGGCCGCAAATGCCGCCATAATATCCTTCTTATCCGAAATCAGCCCTCCGGCAATAACCGGAATATCCGTATACCCCCGAATCTCTTTCAGAACCTTTGGGATCACCCCCGGCATCACCTCCACCAGGTCCGGATGGAAGGTATCGATCTGCTTCTTCATGGTATTCACAGCCATGGAATCGATTATAAATGTCCTCTGGACACCATAAATTCCCAATTCCTGCGCCCTCTTCACAAGCATCGGCTTAGTGCTGATAATGCCGTCCGCGCTGGTGGCCTGCCTGATAAAATCCACTGCCACCTCCTTGGCGCTCAGTCCGGCCGTCAGATCCACATGGACAATCGCCACCTTTCCATGATCTTGAATCTGACGGACAATTCCTCCGATATTACAGATATTCCCGTACAGGACAAATACCACCTGGCACTCTGACTCAAAACACCGCTTCAGTCCTTTATCATCCTTCACCGCGGCAATCACTGGCGAAGCCTCTAACAATTCTATCGCTTTCATCCCCAACATTCCTCTCCTGGCCCTGTTTTCCGCAACCGTTCAGGCCGTTAAACGGTTATGGCTTCTCAATCCGGCATAAATCCATTATAAAGCCAACTTTTTTAAAACACAAGAACCGGCTGCAGCCATCGCAAAAAAAGTTGTATTTGTATCAAACTTGCGATACAATGTCATCAAGAGACGATTCGGGTATTCAAAGAGCCGCCTAAAGGAGGTGGGCCATACCGCGGCAGGCAAAATCAGCAACAGACAACAAAAAACAATTAAAAAAATGAAAGGAGCATGGTCCAAAGGTGAAAAAAAGAAAAAAACTCTTACTTCAAAAATCAATGGGTGTACTGCTTGCTTTTTCCGTCATAGTATCTTTGGCATTGCCGCTTAGGGCATCTGCCGCGGCGGATAATACAAATATGTTTGTGGGTAAGATAAACGGCGAGGATGTAGTCGGGTATCTGGATACAACATATGTGTATTATCTCAGCGGTAAAGATTATAATGCCAGCTTTGTAACTTTCGATGAAAATGGCACGCCGAAATATGAGCTTTATATCCGGATTAATAAGGACGTCCCGACAGGAACTTACAGTGATTCCGGAAAATACGACAAAGATAAGGTTTATATTGCCGTTTATCCGGAGTTTAATAAATCAACCAATAAATTCGGCGGTTCCTACACATTCCGGAATTCCGAAAAAGGCTGGACAGTGGGGCTTAACAGCGCGGAATATTCGGATAACGGTGTTTTTGAAGGGACTCTGGAAGGAACCTGTATGCCGGACAAGTATAATTCTTCACCCACATATTCCGAGGTGACGGTATCCGGCTCTTTCCATTTTAAAATGCAGACGATCCACCCGACAATGGAAGCCTACAGGACAGGACATCCGGAATATAATGAAGCGCACAAAGTCAGCTTTGTCCAAAGCCTTGGAACCCCGCCGTCCGGCTCCGGCCAGACAGGAAACGGTTCTTCCGGAAGCAATCTGTCTGTTGACCATACCTGCCGTACCTGTGGCGGAACAGGCTCGTGTACAAAATGTTATGGTTCAGGAGCAATCGTCAATTCTTATAACAACAAGGTACAAACCTGTGTCAGATGCTCGGGTTCAGGTAAATGCGCCGTGTGTTCCGGTACAGGAGCGGTATATTAAAACTTTTGTATCACCGCCATTTATCCGGAGGCAATCGGGACTCCACACCGGTACAACGTTGCATGATCAATCTTAAAACAGATCATGCAACGCTGTACCATCCCAATATATCTGCGGTTCTCCTTCAGCCAATCGATATTACCGCTCTGCCTTCTTTATGCCCTCTCAACATTTTTTGTAGCCACAACCGGTATCCCTGTGCCGGCACAGTTTTCAATCACCACGTCTCCGATTGCAACTGGGGCATCTACAGATGCGTTCCGGATTTCTGCCATAATCTCAAAAATCTTACCCTTGGGGATATCCTCCTTCGTCTTTACGGACACCATCTCCAGCTCGCCGCCGTTGACATGTACGCTGGATGTCACAATCCGTGTAGGGCTCAATACCTCCTTGTGGGCATAGTCCTCTCCCCTCTTACAGGTATTTCCGCTCACTTCCACCTTTTCCCCGTCTATGCGGACGGTCAGCGGACAGCCTAAGGGGCATCCGATACAGATTAATTCTCTTGTCTCCATATTATTCCACCTCCGTACAAATCACGATGTTCTTCAGATCCGGATACTCCCCAAAACTGTCTTTTTTTAATATCACCTGCTCCATCTCCCCTGGCGCGAGAACCTTTTTCTTCTTTTTGGAAACCTGGACTCCATCGTAATATACCGTGATATAGCGGTCTTTATACACATCCGCCACCCGGAAACGCACTGTCACCTTGTCCTGCATATGGTTCACATCCAGGGTCTGAGGCACTGTGTAGCGGACTCCGTTTTCTGCCTTCAGTTCTACCACATGGCAGTTTTCCTTTTCCTTGCCTGCCTGGACATAAGCCGCCGCATTGGTTCCCGCCAAAGCAGCCTCCTCTGACACATAATCCACCAGGTCATGGACATGGAGCACATTTCCGCAGGCAAACACGCCCTCGGCACTGGTCTCTAACTGGTCGTTGACCTCAGGCCCCGAGGTAATCCGGCTCATATTGACGCCAATACCACGGCTCAACTCATTCTCCGGGATCAGGCCTACTGACAGCAGCAAGGTATCGCAGGTGTAATGCTCTTCCGTTCCCGGGATCGGTTTCCGGTCCGGGCCTACCTGTGCGATCGTAATGCCGCTTACCCGTTCCTTTCCTTCGATATTTACTACCGTATGGCTCAATTTCAGTGGAATTCCATAATCGTCCAGGCACTGGACAATATTCCGCTTCAGGCCGCCTGAGTATGGCATAAGCTCTGCCACAACCTTTACTTTTGCTCCCTCTAAGGTCATTCTCCTGGCCATGATCAGCCCGATATCGCCGGAACCCAGGATCACAACCTCTTTCCCTACACTAAAGCCCTCTATGTTCATCAGACGCTGGGCCGTCCCCGCAGAATAGATTCCCGCAGGACGGTATCCCGGAATGTTCAAGGCTCCTCTGGGACGCTCTCTGCAGCCCATGGCAAGGATAACAGCCCCGGCCTTTATCGTAGCCAGGCCGTCTTCCCGGTTGATAACCGTGACTTCTTTTTCCTTATTGATATCAATCACCATGGTATTCAGCTTGTAAGGAATCTTTTCCTCTTTCACCATTTCCATATAACGGGCCGCATACTCCGGCCCGGTCAGCTCCTCCTTGAAAGTATGAAGGCCGAAACCGTTATGGATACACTGATTTAATATGCCGCCCAGGCAGCCGTCCCGCTCCAGGATCAGAATGTCCTGAATGCCTGCCTTTCTTGCCGCCACTGCCGCCGCAAGCCCTGCCGGGCCTCCGCCTATTATTACAATATCATGCTTTTCCATCTGCCTGCCCTCCTATTTGTGACCGGTCAACATATTGGAACCGGGTGCATTTTTACAAATATCCTCCATCTTCATGCCACGCTCCCTGGCAAGGATCTCCATGGTCTTAGGGGTGCAGAAACCTGCCTGGCACCGTCCCATGCCCTGCCGTACCCGGCGTTTGATCCCGTCTAAGGATACGGCTCCTAATGTCCGGTTGACCGCGTCCATGATCTCTCCCTCACTGACTCCTTCGCAGCGGCAGATAATGGTTCCATACTCGGGATGCTCTTTTATAAGGGCCGCCCGCTCCTCTCTTCCCATCTTCTCGGGACGGACAAAGCCCTTGCGCTTCCCGTTCCAGTCCGCCTTTTTCTTTGCCCCTGCTTTCTTTGCCACCTCTTCTGCCAGGTAAACGCCGATAGCCGGCGCGCTGGTCAGGCCAGGAGACTCGATCCCGGCCGCATCGAAAAATCCCGGTGCATCCTCAGCCTCCCCTACGATGAAATCATCTCCCTCCTCATGGGCACGCAGTCCTGAGAAGGAGGTGATCACCTGGCGGAAGGGAACATTCTTTACACTGACGCTCCCCTTTTCCATGATCTCTGCCAGTTCCTCTGCCGTGGTGGCCGTAGCCTCCTTATCTTCTATATCCTTCGCCGTAGGCCCGGTCAGAAGATTGCCATGAATCGTCGGCGTCACCAGGATTCCCTTGCCCAGCTTGCCCGGAAGCTGGAAAATCGTATGTCTGACATGATTTCCCGCCTCCTTATCCAACAGGCAGTAATCACCCTTGCGAGGGATAATATGCAGTTTCCTTTCACTGACCATATTGTGGAGCTCGTCTGCATAAACGCCGGCAGCATTGACCACATACGCGGCATGGATCACGCCGTCCGTGGTTTCCAGGCTGTAACCGTTCTCTGTCTTTATAATTTTCCTCACCTGCTGATGGAAGATGAATTCCACCCCGTTATCACAGGCATTCTCTGCCAGGGCAATCGTGAGTCCAAACGGGCATACTATGCCGCCTGTGGGGGCATAAAGCGCTGCCACCACCTGATCGCTGACATTAGGCTCCATTTCTCTGGCCTCGTCCCCGGTAATGATCTTAAGTTCCGGCACTCCGTTCTTCACGCCCTTATCATACAATTCCTGCAGCGCCGGTTTATCCTCCTCGGCAAAGCAGAGAATCAGAGAACCGTTTCTGTCAAACTCAAAATCCAAATCCTCCGAAAGCTGTCCCATCATGCGGTTTCCCTCTACATTAAACCTGGCTTTCGCCGACCCTGGCACTGCGTCATGGCCCGCATGTACAATGGCGCTGTTGGCCTTTGACGTGCCGGAACACACATCCTCCTCCCGTTCCACAAGCGCTGTACGCAGGTCATAACGAGAAAGTTCTCTCGCCACTGCACATCCGGTCACTCCGCCGCCGATGATCACTACATCGAAATTCCATTCCTTCATCTTTCTTCCTCCAATATACATTCCCTATTCGTTCTCTGACCAGCAAAGCGCGCATTTCACCGCACGTTTCCATCCCTTCACCAGCTTCTTTCGGCGCTCTTCATCCATAGCGCTTGTAAAGGATCTGGAGACCTTCCAGTTCTTCTTGATCTCATCCTTGCTCTTCCAGTAGCCTACGGCCAGGCCGGCCAGATACGCTGCCCCCAGCGCCGTCGTCTCGATACATTCCGGACGTACAATCTCTGCATTCAGAATATCTGACTGGAACTGCATCAGGAAATTATTGGCGCAGGCGCCCCCGTCTACTTTAAGCTGCTTTAAAGGAATCCCGGAATCCTGTTCCATAGCCTCAATCAGATCCGATACCTGGTAGGCCATGGACTCTACCGTCGCCCGGATAAAGTGCTCTTTATTGGTCCCTCTGGTGACGCCTACAATGGTTCCCCTCGCATATTGGTCCCAATATGGCGCCCCCAGCCCGGCAAAAGCCGGAACCACATAGACTCCGCCTGTATCCTCCACCGAAGAGCAGTATTCCTCTGTCTGTCCGGCCGTGCGGACCATCCGCATTTCATCCCGCAGCCACTGCACCGCCGCGCCGGCCACAAACACGCTTCCCTCTAAAGCATACTGGCTCTCGTCCTGGCTGCTGGCGGCAATCGTCGTCAAAAGTCCGTTGTTTGACCGCACTGCCGCATTTCCTGTATTCATCAGCAGGAAACATCCGGTTCCATATGTATTCTTCACCTCGCCGGCATCAAAACAGCACTGTCCAAACAACGCCGCCTGCTGGTCTCCCGCCGCGCCGGCAATCGGGATCTTCCCTCCCATAACATCGGAAGAAGTATATCCGTAGACACAACTGGAAGGCTTCACATCCGGAAGCATACATTTTGGAATCCTGAAATACTCTAAAATCTCTTCGTCCCAGCATTTTTTATGGATATCAAACAACATGGTACGTGCCGCATTGGTGTAGTCCGTTACATGAATGCATCCCTTTGTCAGATTCCAGATCAGCCATGTATCCACCGTGCCAAACAAGAGATCGCCTTTTTCCGCCCGCTCCCTGGCTCCTTCCACATGGTCCAAAATCCATTCAATCTTGCTGCCGGAAAAATAAGCGTCCGGAATCAGACCCGTCCGGTCAATGATCTTTTCCTCCAGCCCGTCCTCTTTCAGCCTCTCAATCCGGTCCGCCGTCCGGCGGCACTGCCACACGATAGCATTATATACCGGCTCCCCCGTATCCCGGTCCCATACGATGGTGGTTTCCCTCTGGTTTGTAATGCCGATGGCCGCAATATCGCTGTAATGAGCCCCGATCTTTCCCATAGCTTCCATTGTCACCGAAAGCTGAGAAGACCATATCTCCATCGGATTGTGCTCCACCCAGCCGGGCTGAGGGTAAATCTGAGTAAATTCCTTCTGCGCAACGCTGCAGATCGTTCCCTGCTCGTCAAACAGGATGCACCGGGAACTGGTCGTTCCCTGATCCAGTGCAATAACATACTTTCCCATATCCCTTCTCCTTTTCCTGCCTGTCCATGGCTCTTCTGCATTCCGCTTCCCTTTCCGCAGAAAGATTGTTAAACATTTCTCAAAGAATACAGAAAAAGCAGGGGATGAACGGTTGCCCGCATTCATCTACCTGCTCTGTCATCTCTTAGGCAATATTTTAATTGTGTAAACAGTGTACCACAGACTCATGGAAACTGTCAAGAAAAAAATATCGTTTCTGCCGGGGCTTGCTACTACTGGGGCTTCTCCACCTGCACAATCGCCGCCTTCTGCATGGGAATCCGGCAATGCCGGTCGCTGCCGAACTCTACAATCACCGTATCGTCCGTCATGTCAATGATCACCCCGTAGAATCCGCTGCTGGTCAATACCGTATCTCCGATCGCCACACTGGCCATCAGTTCCTCGTGCTTTTTCTTTTCCTTCTGCTGAGGGCGGATCGCCATAAAATACATCAGCACGATAAAAAAGATAATGTAACCGACCAAAAGGGAAATCGGCATCCCGCCGCTTTGTGTTGCTGCTAACATACATTTCCTCCTTACAGACCCTCCCGCCGCCTCGCCGGGAACCCGGATCTTCTTTCTTTTATTTAATACTGTGACTCCATTCCACGAAGCTTTTTTGCTTTATAGTCCGCATAACGGTGTTCTTCGATTGCGTCGCGAATCTCTTTCATCATTGTATTATAAAAATACAAATTGTGCAAGACACATAATCGCATTCCCAGCATTTCTTTCGCTTTAAACAGATGACGTATATACGCCCGACTGTAGGAACGGCAGGCCGGACACTGGCATCCTTCCTCAATGGGGCGAGAATCCAGCTCATATTTCTGATTCATCAGATTCAGCTTGCCCTGATTGGTATACACATGGCTGTGGCGCCCGTTGCGGGAGGGATAGACGCAATCAAAAAAATCCACTCCCCGGTCCACTGCCTCTAAAATATTGGCAGGCGTACCCACCCCCATCAGATAAGTGGGCTTATTCTGAGGAAGATGAGGCACTGTCACATCCAGAATCCGGTACATCTCCTCATGGCTCTCCCCCACTGCCAGGCCGCCAACGGCATATCCGTCCAGTTCCATCTCCGCAATGGTTTTTGCATGGTCAATACGGATGGATTCCACCACGCCTCCCTGGTTGATTCCAAATAAAAGCTGTTCCCGGTTGATGGTGTCCGGCAGGGAATTAAGCCGCGCCATCTCCTGTTTGCATCGCTTCAGCCACCGGGTCGTCCGGTCTACGGAATTTTTAATATACCCGTACTCTGCATGGCTGGGCGGACACTCGTCAAAAGCCATGGCAATCGTGGAACCCAAATTGGACTGAATCTGCATGCTTTCTTCCGGCCCCATGAAAATCTTTCTTCCGTCAATGTGGGAATTAAAATATACCCCTTCTTCCTTGATCTTGCGCAGCCCTGCCAGGGAAAACACCTGGAATCCGCCGGAATCCGTAAGAATTGGCCGATCCCAGTTCATAAACCGGTGAAGCCCGCCGAACTGACGGATCAGCTTATCCCCGGTACGCACATGGAGATGATACGTATTGGAAAGCTCTACCTGGGTGCCGATCTGACGCAGGTCGTCTGTAGATACTGCGCCCTTGATAGCCGCCACGGTTCCCACATTCATAAAAACCGGCGTCTGAACCGTGCCATGCACCGTCCGCAGCTCAGCCCGTTTTGCCCGCCCGTCTGTTGTAATCAGCTGATATCTCATCTGCTCTCCTTATTACGGCAGCCCTCTTATCTTTACTCTGCCTTTTTTTCTGCGTCCTTCTTTCCTTTTGCAACCGTCATCACATACCACAACGCGCCCGTCACACATACGGAAGAATAAGTGCCGCAGACAATACCGGTCATCAGGGGAAGGGCAAACTCCCGGATAGACGACACGCCCAGAATAAACAATACAAATACCATAATAAACGTAGTCAGGGATGTGTTGATACTCCGGGTAAAGGTCTGGGTAATGCTCCGGTCAACGATCTCATCCAGCTTGTCCTTCGGGGCCTTTCCTGCCAGGTTCTCCCGGATACGGTCAAAAATAACGATCGTCGCGTTGATGGAATATCCCACAATCGTCAGCATGCAGGCGATAAAGGTAGAACCTACTGACCATTTTGCAACTGCATAGAAAGTCAGTACCACCAGCACGTCATGCACCAGGGCCAATATTGCGCTGGTGGCAAACCGGATGTCTTTAAACCTGAACCAGATATAGAGAAGCATCAAGACCGTTGCGATCACCACCGCCACAACCGCGTCCTGCTTCATCTCTTTGCTGACTGCCGCAGAAATGCTCTCTGCCGTGATCTTTTCCGCTTCTACGCCAAAATTTTCCACCATGGCGTCTGACAAGGCCTGCCGCTGATCCACACTCAAAGTTTTTGTCTTGATGATCACCTCATTGGTGCCTTCCACCTTCTGCGTCTGCACATCCGCGTCTCCGGTGATCTCAGATACGACCGGAACGACCCGGCTGGAAATATCTTCCAGGGAGAGATTTTCATTAAACATTACATTGGTAGAAGTACCGCCGGTAAAATCCATTCCGTAATTAAGCGCCTTCCCTGTCTGGCCGTTATTCAGCAGCATGGCCCCCCATCCTGCCACAATCATCACAATGGAAATGGCAAAGCACAGCTTTTTCTTTTGAAGAAAATGAACCAGCCTGCCCTCCTTTTTCACACCATAAAACTTCGGATTCTCAATCCCTAAGCTAAACAGCCCATACAGGGCAAACCGGGTCACAAAAAGCGCCGTAAACATGGACAATATGATACCGATGGCCAGCGTTGTGGCAAATCCCTTCACCGTGCCGGAACCGCGGAAATAAAGCACCGCCGCCGCAATCAGTGTAGTCACGTTTCCATCCACAATAGCGGACAACGCCTTGCTGAAGCCGGTCTTGATGGCGGATTTTACCACCTTTCCATGGCCCAGCTCCTCCTTGATACGGGTAAAGATGATGACGTTGGCATCCACCGCCATACCCACCGACAGGATGATACCTGCAATACCCGGCAAAGTGAGAGTCACCTCAAAGGCAGCCAAAAGAATTAAGATCAGCCCAACGTACAGCGCCAGCGCCAGCACTGCTGCCACTCCCGGAACCAGATAAACGGCTATCATAAATACGGCCACCAGACCGAATCCAACAGCGCCTGCCTTTAAGCTGGTGGAAATGGCTTCCTGTCCCAGCTTCGCCCCTACCACATTGGAGCGCAGTTCTTCCAGCTCCAGGGACAAAGAACCGATCCGGATGGTGGATGCCAGGTTATTGGCTTCCTCATATCCGTCCATTCCATCGATCTGGCACTGACCTCCTGTGATTGCCTCCCGGACTATCGGGCTGGACTTGATCTCCCCATCGTAGATGATGGAAATCCGCTTTCCCACATTTTTTGTAGTGGCATCGGCAAAGCTTGTGGTTCCCTCCGGCGTGAAGGTCAGGCTGACTACATAAGAACGGATCCCGTTCTGCTCGGTCTGTCCCACTTTGGCCGTGGCAACCTGGTCGCCTGTCAGAATGACCTGCCCGGCTTCATCAACAAATATCAGGGAGCCTGGCTTTCCCAAATCCTGCAAAATCGCGTTGGCATCGGAAACACCGGGAATATCAATGTTGATCCGGTTGGCCCCCTCCCGGTAAACCTCTGCTTCCGTGCTGTAGTTCTGCACCCTCTGCTGCAGTTTGTATACCGTATCCGCCATATCTTCATCGGACGGGTTTGCCTCCACTGCCTGGTAAGTAATGCTGACGCCGCCTGCCAGGTCCAGTCCCAGCTTGATATTATCCATCGTATCATAGCCCAGGAATCCGAATAATCCCACTGCAAACAGCAGAATCAACAGGCATAAGAGTCCTTTTACCTTACTGTTATTCATTTTCTTTTTCTCCTTACTTCTGTAACTAATTTGCATGTGTCCCACTCTCATCAGCCAGAGCCGCCTGGATCATAATCGAACATTCGATCCGCTTCTTCTGCATCTCACAGCCAATATCGTAGGCATCCGTGATCCGTCCGTGAAAATTGTAGGAATTGGCAGCACATCCGCCGCTGCAGTAAAACCGCGCGAAACATTCCCTGCATTTCTCCTTTGCATAGACATTACAGAGCTTGAATTCATCCCGGATATCCGTCCGGATGATTCCCTGCTCCACATTTCCCATACAAAATTCTTCCTTCCCCACAAACTGGTGGCACGGATATAAATCTCCCCAGGGCGTCACCGCCAGATACTCGGTGCCTGAGCCGCAGCCGGAAAGCCGCTTTGCCACACAAGGCCCCTGGCTTAAATCTATATTGAAATGGAAAAAATGAAATCCTTTTCCCTCTTTCTTCCTTTTAATATACTCCAAAGCCAGCTTATCATACTCCTCCATGATCCGGGGCAGATCTTCTTCTCTGATTGCATAAGGATCTTCAGGCGGCGCAACCACAGGCTCCATGGACATCTGCTCAAAGCCCAGGTCGGCAAAATGCTTTACATCCTCAGAGAAATCCAGGTTATGCCTGGTAAAAGTTCCCCTTATATAATAATCTTTTCCCTGACGTATTCTGGCAAACTTTTGGAATTTAGGAACAATAATATCATAGCTGCTGCCCTTTTGGTTGCGGGTGGGACGCATAAAATCATTGACCTCCCTGCGGCCGTCTAAGCTCAGGACCACATTGCTCATCTCCCGGTTGCAGAATTCCATGATCTCATCGTTTAATAAGATCCCATTTGTCGTCAGAGTAAAACGAAAACGCTTCCCGTGATCCTTTTCCCGGGAACGCCCATACTCTACCAGACGCCGGACTACCTCCCAGTTCATCAAAGGCTCCCCGCCGAAAAAATCCACTTCCAGATTCCTCCGGTTTCCGGAATTGGCGATCAAAAAGTCCAGCGCCTTTTTTCCCACTTCAAAACTCATGAGGGCACGCCTGCCGTGGTACTCCCCCTCTTCGGCAAAACAATACCTGCAGCCCAGATTGCAGTCATGGGCAATATGAAGGCACAATGCCTTTACTACGGTTTTTCGTTTTTTAAAGTCTGTCACATACTCCTGGTACATATCCTTGGTAAAAAGCTCTCCTTCATCGATCAGTATCTGGATCTCGTCAAGGGCTTCCTTTGCCTCGTCTGCAGAATATGGGGCAATTCCTTCTGCCTTCCTGCCCTCCGTAAGCTTTTCCTCCACCTGTGTGTACAGTTTCTCCGGCAGTTTCTCCGGGTTCTCAAGCTCCCCGACAGGCTCCTTCAGCAAAGCGACCGCGTCATATACCACATCATCCACCACATGTACGGAACCGCTGGCAATATCCATAACAATATTGTAGCCGTTATTTTTAAATTGATGAATCACAGGTTCTCTCCTTTATCCTCCGAAAACAGTCAGAGCCTGGACCGCCTGCAGTGACAGGACTTTTCAAAATCCCTGCTCATGACGAAAAACCCCTACAATCTTTGAACTATAGGGGTCTTTTTCTTCTTTCCATATATTCGTCCAATGACGGATATCCTCATTGCAGGGCAATCACCGGTTAGCATTCTCACAACTCTGGTTGCCTACTGTACAGGAAGTCTTGCACGCGGACTGACAGGAAGTCTGGCACTCTCCGCAGCCGCCCTTCTTCATGGACTCTTTTAAAGTTTTGTTATTTAAAGTTTTTACGTGTTTCATTACAATGGTTTCCTCCTGATAGATTATTGTCGCGAAGCGGACGCGCAAAGCCCGCGCATCCCCTTGCCAAGTGTTCACATTATATCATGCTTCCCTGATTCCCGCAAGATTTTGTTTGGGAAAATATCGGGAGGCTTCCGCCAAAAGAACCTCTTTCCTGTTTTTTTCAGGTTCCGCTAATACCAGTTCTAAAAGCGCCGCCAAAAGCTTCCCCATCTCTTTTCCCGGCCGGATTCCCACAGAAACCAAGTCCTGCCCGTTCACTGCCAGATGTTTTAAGTCCAGGCAATCGCCTCTTTCCCGGATCTCTCCGGTCAGTCTGCCAATTTCCCCGTCATACCCATTCAGTTTAGCCAACGCATCCCAGACGTCAGGAAGCATTCTGCTCATAGCGCGGCGGACCTCTCCTGCCTCTGGTTTTATCTCTTTATCCGCCCAGGCGGCCAGGACCTTTACCCGGCTGACCGTATCATTATCAAGCTTTAAGTCTTTCAGCACCTGTACAGCCATATCAGGGCCGGACAAGCGCAAAAAAGCGCCCCATCGTACAAACTTTTCTGCAGGCAGCCCCGAAGGAAAAGAAACATTCTGCCAGGGGATCTGAGCAAACGCAGGAGAAATGTAGCGGCTGATTCCCGTCTCGTATACTTCCTTTATCCGCTCCGGATGGCGGGATTTCAAAAGCTTAGTCAGCTCCGCCTGAATCCGTTCCTTGCTCACTTTAGCAATATTCGGCGCTATCCGGGAGATTGCCTGATAAGTATTTTCTTCAATGGAAAAATCAAGCTGGGCGCCAAACCGGATTGCCCGCAATATGCGCAGGGCATCTTCCCCAAATCGCTCCATAGGATTGCCGACGCAGCGGATAACCCGTTTTTTCAGGTCTTCCGCGCCGCCGAAAGCATCTACAATTCCTGTTTTATGGCTGTATGCCATGGCGTTGACCGTAAAATCACGACGTTTTAAATCCTCCAGAAGTTCCGACGTAAACGCCACCTCTTTCGGATGGCGGCCGTCCTCATATACTCCGTCGATCCGGTAGGTAGTCACTTCGTATCCTGTCCCGTCTGACATGACCGTGACGGTTCCATGCAAAATTCCCGTATCGATGGTCCGCCGAAACAAGGCTTTCACCTGTTCCGGACGGGCCGATGTCGTAATATCCCAATCTTCCGGCTTCCGTCCTAAAAGGGTATCCCGGACACAGCCGCCCACTGCATAGGCCTCAAAGCCGCCCTCATTCAAATTTTGAATAATCCGTTCCACCTGCGGCGGTAGGGATATGTTCTGCTCTTTCATATGCTTTCTTGTCTTTCCGGCTTATCTTTCTTAACAAAATGGCCGAAACCGTTTACGGTTATACGAAACAGGTACAGTTAATAGGCTTTGCCCCAATATACCATCTTCACGGCAGGTTTTCCGCAACATACGCAGGTATCGGAAACCTGCTCCTGGACAAAGGGCATGCACCGTGACGTAGCGCCTGTCAGTTCCTTAATCTTGTCTTCACATTCCCGGCTTCCGCACCACATGGCCTTCACAAAACCAGGCTTTTCCTCAATGGTCTTTTTAAATATGTCAAAATCCGCAGCCGTATAGGTGTGGGCATCCCGATGGGTTCTGGCACGCTCCAGCATTTCCCGCTGAATCTGCTCCAGCAATTGTCCGACTTTTTCTTGTATTTCGTCCAAAGATACCACCAGCTTTTCATGGGTATCCCGGCGCACCAATACCGCCTGGTTCTGTGCCATGTCCTTTGGCCCGATCTCCACGCGCACCGGAATCCCGCGCATCTCTGACTCACTGAACTTCCATCCCGGGCTCTTATCGGAATCATCCACCTTAACCCGGAACCCGGACAGGACCTCCTTGATCTCAAATGCCTTGTCAAGGACACCTTCCTTTTTCTGCTGGATCGGTACAATCATCACCTGGACAGGCGCAATCCGAGGCGGCAGGACCAGGCCGCTGTCATCTCCGTGGACCATAATAATAGCGCCGATAATCCGCGTAGACATTCCCCAGGAGGTCTGATGCACATACTGAAGGGAATTGTCTTTGGCCGCATACTGAATATCAAATGCCCTGGCAAATCCGTCCCCGAAGTTATGGCTGGTGCCAGACTGAAGCGCCTTTCCGTCATGCATCAAAGCTTCAATGGTATAAGTGGCCTCTGCCCCGGCGAATTTTTCTTTATCCGTCTTCTGCCCTCTTATGACCGGAATAGCCAGAACCTCCTCGCAGAAATCCGCATATACATTCAGCATCTGCTCTGTGCGCTCCTGGGCCTCTTCTGCCGTAGCATGGGCCGTGTGACCTTCCTGCCACAAAAATTCCCTTGAACGAAGGAACGGACGGGTGGTTTTCTCCCAACGGACCACGGAACACCACTGGTTATACACCTTTGGCAGATCCCGGTAAGAATGGACATCCCTTGCATAGAAATCGCAGAATAAAGTCTCTGAGGTAGGCCGTACACACATCCTCTCCTGAAGCTCTTCCAGACCGCCGTGAGTCACCCAGGCCACCTCCGGGGCAAACCCCTCCACATGGTCCTTTTCCTTCTGCAAAAGCCCCTCCGGTATAAACAGAGGCATGTACACATTTTCCACCCCTGTCTCTTTAAACCGCCTGTCCAGCTCTTTCTGGATATTCTCCCACAGCGCGTATCCCGCCGGCTTGATGACCATACATCCCTTGACGCTGGCATAGTCGCATAGCTCCGCCTTCTTCACCACATCTGTATACCACTGGGCAAAATCCTCCTCCATAGACGTGATGGCTTCCACTAATTTCTTTTCGCTCGCCATAATCTTCCTCCTTCATCTTTGCTGCCTATCCCACATTATTCCAAATCCTTATACAAATACATATTCCTTTAACCGCCTGAAAGCTTCCTTCACCCGTGAAAGAGGAAGCGCCAGGTTCATCCTTATGGAATCAGGGCCATGGAACATCCTGCCGTCCTGCCATGCCACCCCCACATCCCATCCTGCCTTTTCCAGCTCGTCAATGGTCTTTCCATGTTCACGAAGCCACTGGCTGCAGTCTAAAAACACCATATACGTTCCTTCCGGCTTTGCCACCCGGACTCCCGGAAAATGTTCCCGGATAAACCCGCAGGCGTATTCCGTATTTTCTGTAATCACCTGGCAAAGCTCGTCCACCCATATATGGCCTTCCTCCCCGTATGCCCCCACCAGCGCGTGCATGCTGAGCACATTCATGGAATTATAGTGGGACTTGCTGCTTTGGGCTTCCACCCGCTCCCGAAGATAACGGTTATAAATAATGTGGTAAGAGCCGATCAGGCCTGCCAGATTAAAGGTCTTTGACGGCGCGTACAAAGCCACCGTCCGGTTCCTGGCATCCTCGCTGACCATCTGCAGGGGAATATGGTGATTCCCCTTTAAAATAATATCTGACCAGATCTCGTCTGAGATCACTACGCAGTCATTATCCCGGTAAATCTCCAAAGCCTTTTCCAGCTCCCACCGCTCCCACACACGGCCGCAAGGATTGTAGGGATTGCAGAACACGGCTACATGGATCTTATTTTCCTTAATCCTGGCATCCATATCTTCATAGTCCATCCTCCAGACTCCTGCCTCGTCAAACTTCAGCGGACTATGGACAATCCTTCTGCCGCAGTTTGATATGCTCCCCGTAAATCCGATATAAGTAGGGCTGTGAAGCAGAACCGGATCTCCCGGCGCGGAAAATGCCTCCAGCACGGACACCACACCGCCCAGCACCCCGTTCTCATACCCGATGCATTCTTTTGTCAGTCCAGTTACCCCATTGCGTTTCTGCTGCCATTGTATGATCGAATCAAAATAGGCGTCACTGGGATTAAAATATCCGAAAGCCGGATGCTCCACTCTCTTTATGATCGCATCCTGAATGGCAGGAAGAACCGGAAAATTCATATCCGCCACCCACATAGGGATAGCTTCATACCCTTCTTTTGGCCTCTCCGGCGCAGAGCCGCCGCCTCCTAACCCGTCTACTGCCAGGGCATCCTTTCCGCGGCGGTCAAGAACCGAAGTGAAATCATATTTCATATTCAGCCTCCTCATTCGTTAAACGGCACAATGGCAAAAGAATACATAATATCCTGCTCCCCGTCAATATGCCACGGCTCCTCCACATCGCTTCCCCAACTGTCAATGCCTCCCACTCCCCTGACGGCTCCCAGGATGCAGACCACCGTCCGTCTGGCAGGAGGAAGCTCCTCCTGGTGGGTGGCGTTTTCCAGTTCCTCAGCCGTATAAGGAAGGCAGGAAAAAGCAAAGGAAGAATTTATCTTCTCAAATCGCAGTGAAAATTCCGTTTTTCCGTCCGGTTTCTCCCGCTTTCCTTCATTTGCCAGAACCGAAGACCGGCGCACCTGCAGCCAGTCCGTATCCATGTGGACCCCGCAGTCCTGAGGAACCAGATAGGGCGTCACAGGAAGACCGTCTTCATGCCACTCACCCTTTATCCCTCCGGCCATCCGGTCCGGATAGGTCTCTCCTGACAAACCATAATAACAATAACCGTCTGCCTTTGTGGGCATGATAAACCTCATGCCAAACACCGGAAGCTGAGGAAGCCCTTTCTTTCCATAATAATGGACGTCTACCCGAATACGGCCGGTCTGTTCAACTGTATACGACACTTCTACCTCCGTGGCAGGCAAGGTTGCGGTAGTATAAACAAAAACGATCGTCAGTGTTTCCGCCTCTATTTCTCCCAAAAACCGATTATTGTCCGGCGCCCGGAACGGTCCCGCATCCTCTCCGTCTATCCGGACACAGATTTTTTCCGTTTTTAAGAACAAATCCGCCCCCATCCACATGGCAGAGCGAAAGGAGAATTTTGAACCTCTGTCATTATCTGTAGTAGCCCGCCAGAAGGTAGGCTTCGGAGCACGGTACAGCCACTCCTTCCCATTTACCACAAGAGATTCCATCCCTCCGGCTACATAGGAAAAAATATATTCAAACCCGGGGCCATGAACGCCTAAAACCACATCTCCGAACACCACCCCAAGCTTTTTTTGCCCCTTCCGGTCCTGTTGTTTATTCATATAATCCATAATAATATTTCACCTCCTGTATAGCCGGCTTGGGTGTTCGGTCTGCAAATAATATTCCATTGCCGGAAAACTCATAGTCTGACGGTCGGTCGTCAAAATCGCCGCCGTATCGCAGCACCTCTTTTCCCGTAACCTCATCCTCCACAAAAAGAGCCTGGTCAATAAAATCCCATATAAAACCTCCCTGATAACGTTCATATTCGTCAAGCAGATCCATGTAAGATTTCATTCCCCCCAGAGAATTCCCCATATCATGCATGTATTCGCAGAGAACAAAAGGCTTTGTGCCGCTTCCTTCCAGATATTCCCTCACCTCCCCGGGAGACGCATACATTCGGCTCTCCATATCCGAAATCACCGGCTTGTAAGGCGGATTGTGAAATACCCCTTCATAATGGACCAGTCGCCCGTCTTTTTTCTCCTTTACATACTCCTGCATGGCCTGAATATTATCCCCTGCATAGGACTCGTTCCCCAGAGACCAAAACAGGATCGATACATGATTCTTAAAAGTCTCAAAGTTTGTCCTCATACGATCCAGTACGGCTTCCTTCCACTGAGGTACACTTCCCGGCACATTCCAACTGGGTTCCACCTGGTTCATCTTTTGCCAGGAACCGTGGGACTCCAGATTCGTCTCCGCCATCATGTAAATCCCTTCCCGGTCACACAGCCCATACCAGGGAATCTGGTTGGGATAATGGCAGGTCCGCACGCTGTTGATGTTATTTTCATGGAAACACGCCATATCCGAAAGCATATCCTCCATCCCCACCACTCTGCCGGTGCGGGCATTCCACTCATGGCGGTTGACCCCGTTGATAATCAGACGTTTTCCGTTCAGTTTCATGATACCGCCTTCTAAGACAATACGGCGAAATCCGATCTCATAAGGCACAATCTCCACAATTTGTCCGTTTCCCGATACCAGACGGATCTCCAGATGATATAAAACAGGATGCTTATACCCCCATGGCTGTATCTTTGTGAGGACCTCCGGTTCCATAAGAATCTCTTCTGCCGCCGGGATTTTCTTCTCCAGCAAGATCCTGCCGGTCTTGTCCCGCAGGCTAATCAGGACCCGATATTCTTCCAGGTTCTTTCCTGTCCCGTCCTCCCGGTTTTCCCTTCCCGGTTCTTTTTCTGCTGCGGACAGCCGAAGCCTCAGCCCCAGCTCCCCGGTTTCTCCGTCTTCCTTAAGCCCGGTCTTCGCCCATAGATCTTCCACATGAAGCTTTGGCTTGGCATATAAGGTTACATTCCGGAAGATACCGGAGAACCGGAAGAAGTCCTGATCCTCCAGATAGGCTGCCGTGGAACGCTTGTGAACCTCCACTGCCAGCACGTTTCCCCGTTCCCGTATAAAAGGAGTCAGGTCAAAGTCCGATGGAGTAAAGCTGTCTTCCCCATATCCCACAAAATGCCCATTGAGCCACACATACATAGCCTGCTCCACCCCTTCGAATGAAATGCAGACCCGCTTCCCAAGCATTCTCTCTTCCAGGTCAAATTTAAGCCGGTAAGAACCTGTCGGATTGTACTCCGCTTCAGAAAACTGCCCGGGCTGTTTTCCCGTTCCTTCCAGGGAAAATGCCGGCCTCCGGTACTTATGGCCTTCCCAGGGATACATGGTATTAATATAATGAATCCGGTCATATCCTGCCATCTCTATATGGCAGGGAACCGCAATCGTCTCAAAACCAGATGCGTCAAAATCCTCTTTGTAAAAATCCGCCGGGCGGCCGGCGGCATTTTTCGACCAGAAAAACTGCCACTCTCCGTTCAGGGACTGATACAGACTGCCTTTGTCCTCTGCCAGATCCGCCTCTGTCTCGTAAAAACGATGATCCGAATGGGCAGGCAGCATATTTACCCGAAACACCTCCGGATCATCCAGCCAACTTAACTGTGGTTTTATGACAGACATCTTATACCTCCTTTTCTCCATGCAGGAACGTTCTATGTATGCTGAGGCTTCCTGCATTACACAATAACGCCATTATATGCTATTTTACTTTCTTTTACAAGCTTATGATTCTTTCTAAAATAAAAAATATAGTGCCGCGCATTTATGGAAAATCAACAAAACTCCGCATTTTTCTCCAAAACCCGCAAAAGCTCTTGCATATTTTTCTCTTTTGTATATAATATACTGTATACTGTTTTTATTATACAATATACAATGTACATTCAGTTACAAAGGAGTAATTTTACCATGATTAAGCATTTAAGCTTAAAAGCCTACGGAAAGATCAATCTTGGCCTGGATGTCCTGCGCAAGCGGGACGATGGCTACCATGAAGTCCGCATGATCATGCAGACCATCGGCATTTTTGACCGGATTGACCTGATCCGCAAAGACGAGCCAGGCATCCGGATTGAAACCAACCTTTTCTATCTGCCCACCAATGAGAACAATCTGGTATACAAAGCGGCCAGGATGCTGATGGACGAATTTTCCATTCCCGGCGGCGTCTCTGTCCACCTGCGCAAATTCATCCCCGTATCTGCCGGCCTGGCAGGGGGCAGCAGCGATGCCGCCGCCGTATTGTTCGGGATCAACAAAATGTTCCACTTAGAGCTGACCACCCGCCAGCTCATGGAACGAGGAGTTAAGATCGGCGCCGACGTGCCTTACTGTATCCTGCGGGGTACCGCGCTTTCAGAAGGGATCGGGGAGATTCTCACCCCTCTGCCTCCTGTCCCCCAATGCCAGGTATTGATCGCCAAGCCCGGAATCAATGTATCTACCCGTTTTGTATACACCAATTTAGACGCAAACCGGTTAAAACCGGAACAGCATCCGGATATAGACAAGATCCTGGCCGGTATCCACAATCAGGATCTGCATCAGATTGCCGCCAATCTGGGTAATGTACTGGAGACCGTCACCATCCGGGAATACCCTGTCATTCAGTCCATTAAAGACGTCATGCTGGAATACGGCGCCATCGGTTCTCTGATGAGCGGAAGCGGCCCTACCGTATTCGGCCTCTTTACCGATCCTGCATCAGCGGAACGCGCCTTTGAGGAACTTCGGTCCGGCTCTTCCTCCAAGCTTGCCAAGCAGGTTTACCTGACTAACTTTTACAACACTCAGAACCAGTTGGAATCCGGACAGATTTCTTCCCCTTGTTAATCCCGCCATGCAGGCACATCTATTATGGAAAGGAGATTTTTCATGACTAATGAACTGAAAGTAAATATGAACGAATATCTGCCCCTGCGGGACGTGGTCTTTAACACACTCCGCCAGGCCATCTTAAAAGGCGAACTGGAACCAGGGGAACGTCTGATGGAGATCCAGCTCGCCGACCGTTTGGGAGTCAGCCGCACACCGATCCGGGAAGCCATCCGTAAGCTGGAACTGGAAGGCCTGGTTCTCATGATCCCGAGAAAGGGCGCGGAGGTTGCCAGGATTTCCGAAAAAAGCCTGCGGGAAGTCCTGGAAGTAAGACGTTCCCTGGAAGAACTTGCCACGGAGCTTGCCTGCCAGCGGATGGCGGAAGAGGCGTTTTTTCAGTTAGAACAGGCGCAGGAGGCTTTTCGCAAAGCCATCCGGGAAGGCGATTTAATGACGATCGCCGAGACGGACGAACATTACCACGATGTGATCTATCACGGAACCGGCAACTCCCGCCTGGTACAGATCCTGAACAACCTTCAGGAGCAGATGTACCGCTACCGCCTGGAATATATCAAGGATACTGCCAAACACCAGATCCTCCTGGTAGAGCACGACCATATCCTTAAGGCCTTAAAGGAACGCCGGGTGGCGGAAGCGAAAGCTGCCATACGGGAACACATCGATAACCAGGAGATCACGGTTTCGAAAAATATTAAGGAGCAGCAATAAGGCTGCTCCTGATTTACCCTCAAAATTGATGCTTACTTATTTCATTCCCACCTTTTCCACATGACTGCTTCTGTTTTTTGCTTTACCTATCTACTTTCCGAGAGCACTCAGTTCATTTCTATTTTATATTAATTCATCCATTCTGACAAAACTGAGCTGATACGGAAAACGGTTATTTGGGTTGACTTTAAAAACAGCATGAAATGATAATCCTTTTACAATTGAATCATATTTATTATCCATCGAAAATCTTCCTGTTACATTTAATCTCATACCATCAAATGAAAAAGCCAAGTCCTCTACATATCCTGTTACCACCCCATCTACATTTCCCATCCCGTGATATTGAGAAGTAATCCTATCCCCGGAAACCTCCAAATGCGGCTCATCCCATCCAGTAAAATATATCTCCTCCCCAGATTTAAACTCCGGATTCACGCCATAAATATTCTCTATTAATTCATTTACCTTATCCTTATCATAAAAAGAATTTATGTTAAAATAAGGTTCCGCTGGAATTGCTGGATTTTCCGGCGTTATCAAATTTCTATTATAATACGAAAAATAGAGATAATCCCATGCTGCTTCCCGCACGTGTTGTTTCGTAAACGTAGAATTCCATATTTCATTATCTACCTGTCTGACATTCGTTTCATAAACATCTGTAACAAAACAAACCCGTTCCATTTCTCTTGCCAAAATTGATTCAATCGCGCTTTGTTGTTCAGCAGTAACCACGCCAATTGTATTGATTACCTCTGCACCGTCATTTCCTACATATCGTCCATCTGGTGTTACAATATTGACAAACATAGCGCCATCATTCCCAAAATAATAAGATTTTCCATCAATCGTCTTCCAACTGCCGGAAACCATAATTCCATTTTCATAATAATACCATTTCCCGTCCTGACTCACCCAGCCATTTTGAACAACAGCTTCTGCACTGCTTTCAGTTATCTTAGCCCCTGTCCCGTCAACCATTGACCCATCAGGAGTTGTCGTTGCTGTATACATTGCTCCATAAGGCACATTGCTGTTTAACGAATACAGCCACTTTTCCTGTTCACTGCTGAAATAATAATTTCCCCTATTCCTCACCGGCTGGAAAAAATATTCTTTCCCATCAATGTTCTGCCAGCCAACCACCATCCTGCCATCCGATGGATTCAGATAGTACCAATATCCATCTTCATCATCATGATGCCAGCCTGTCTTCATTGTTTTATCCGATTTATTAAAATAATACCAATTCTCATCCCAATTCATAAACCATCCGGAATATCTTTCTCCCTGCGAATCTGTCAGGTAATTCACCCCTCCCACATTTACAATCATTCCGTTTGGCAATGCCTGTGCTGCCCCAAAAGCAAAACTGCTTCCGGCTAATACCATCGTTGCTGACAAACAAGTTGCTGTCAAATTTTTTCTTAATCTTTGGTTTCTCATAAAATTGTTCCTCCTTGATAAAATTTCTATTGTTAATGGATTTGCAAAAAGTATAGATTTTGCAACTTTCCAGAAACCACAAAAGCTCTGGCAACAGACATATTATTTTTGAGAAAACTCTATAAAGTTGCCATCTTTCCCCCAGTTCCCGACCTCGCCTGGCTTCCCGCTTTTACCTTGGGCATCGTCCCGGCTTTTACTGTGGAGGATGCTGTTTTAGAGACGGGGGATTCCACGTGCTTCTCCCCTCCTGGAACTTTTCCCCTTATCTCTGTTCTACACACAGGGCAGAACCTTGCCCTTTTTTTACCTTCCCTCCACATTTTGAACAAAACATAACTTTTTCTCCTAATATTGTAGTTTGTTTTACTGTTTTTCTTCCAATCCCTAAAATCAGATTCCAGTCGGCCTGCCCATGTCCATTGAAGGCACTGTTCCCCATATCACTAAAAATCAAGCCACGCTAATTCTTTTATTTTCACCTTCTCTGTTCCTGTACCTCTTGTCAACCTGTTTTCTCCCCACAGGCCTTTTCAGTTCCGCATCACAATAAGTGCAGAAATCCCCATTATCTTCCATTTTTGAACTACATATTGGACAAAATAAAATTATCCCCTTTATTTTTCTTTATTGCAAAACCATAAAGCCTGCATTTGATAATCTATATTATAAGAAATTTTCTATATCGAGCCGCTTTCTAAATGTCTCCATTAGAACAGACGGACAAAATAAATATAAAAAGTGATGGTTTATAAACATTAGCAGGAAGTCTTTTCCCTGAAAATAAAAAAACACTCCTGTCTGAAACCAAGACAGGAGTATAATTTTTGAAGTTTATAATTATCTACAATTTTACAGAATTTATGCCGTATAATTACTTCCTATAATATAGATTATACAAACAAAATATCCCTTAACTATCTTAACTTTTATGAAACACTCTCAAATATCAATAATTGACGGATTCATTTTACCATAAATCATCCTGCTTATCAAGCGTTATATTTACGCACTCAGGGCAAATGCCAGCAAGGCCAGCAGTTCCTTTTCATCTTCAGATATGCGACATCACAATACTCATCTTCCCTTCTAGCCTGGCATCCCCATAACCGGCAGGAAGGATTAGGCAGTTTCCTTTTTGTAAGCGATGAATAACCCACCGTCATCCATCGCTATAAAAAATTCATCGACAAAATAGAGGGCATGATCAGACTGGTATCTGCCCCCGGTTTTCGGGCGTCTCGATTTCCGTATTCATTACTCCGCAACAGCGCTCCTTTATGAATTCACTCCATGGCATCATTGCTTCCACGCCTGCGGGCTTATGTTTGTAGTCCGGCATATATAGCAAGATTCCATAGGATTTCGCACAACGTTCCGCGCGGTTGTTCGAAATCTCACATCTGCCGTCTAACAGATAGTTTTCCAGCAGTTCCTGGTGGTTATTCGCGTAATTCACTGCTTTCTCAAGCTTGCTCATGATGCAATGCTTTCAGCCGGTCGGATTTCCTGCCACAGAAAAGATAAAGTGCATTTGCATAGGGGTCCATCAGGTAGGTATTCCGGATGATTGCCATAAGTCCATCGATGGAGAGGCGCATATCGGTACGGCCTGTGATCAGATAGAACTTTGATATTCCGGAAAGATCGCCTAACATGATCCCAGCAGGACTTGGAACAGATTTGAGATGACTTCCATATGAATCCCATGGAAGTTCAGACAGATGGCAAGCCCTGTCCTCGTCTGTGAGGGGAGAGGACGTTGTGGATCCGTCTGGGAAAAGCCCTTCCGGAATGTCCAGACAGACAACCTCCTGCTTTTCCCGGCATAGATCTGTGGCTGGTTTTTGGGGGATTGGATATCCCTTCTGCCGCAGCTACCGTATATGGTAATAAAGCGCCTTGGCCGTTATGCCGTGCTGCTCACACCAGACTTTGACTTTTAGTTGGCTTCTCCTGCATTCTATGATCAGATCGAACCATTCCTGATCTGTATGTTTGATACGTTTTTAAGCCATTGTCAGCTCACTCCTTCCTACTGTATGAATGGAGCATATGTGCACAGGGCAGATGAACGGCTTTGAAATGCCATGCTCTGGATGCAAGATTTCGAGAATCAATGTAGAGGTATCTCCATTTATATAAAGTATTACACAGATTTGAAGAGATGTAAAACCGTCATATTATTCATCGCTTATGTTTTTACATCAATTACATTATTTATTATGGCTTGCTGATTTTCTGTTGTCAAAATGTTGCCGCTTTTACAATAACATATTTTATTTTGAACAAACTGCATCATTCCTTGAAAGAAGATATACACAATATTGATTCATGCTTATTCCTTCTCTTTTTGAATGCTCAGCTAATAATCGATGCAAACTGCGAGGTATTCTTAATTTAAATTGACCAGAATAATCTTCCAGGCTGTCTGGTTCATTAATCTCAACGCCCTCTTCAAGTGCAGCTTCAATCCACGCCCTCTTAGCATCCACTGCATTTGCTACCGCATGTTCCACTGTTTCCCCACAAGTAATACACCCCGGAAGATCAGGATAAGAAATCACATATCCCCCTTCATCCTTATCTTCCACAATCTCCATCCGATAAGATAATGCCATATATTCATTCAGCGTTTTCATCGCTTCTCACCTCACTTTCTACAATCCGTTTCACCATCTCAACATAAACCTTTTTAATCGGTTCATGTTTTGGTATCGTAATTGGCTTACATCCCGTTTTTCTAAATGTGCAATGACTGCTTCCGCTTCTGGGGGCATTCAACTCATACCCATAGCTTTCTAACACCTTGCGCAATTCATCGAACCGGATATCTTTCGACAATAAACAAATTCGTGTTAGTAGTTTATCCCACTTTGACATCTTGAATACCTCCTGTTCTTATTATATGTGGTGTCGTATTCGGTGTCAATATTTTATGGCAACAAAAATGTTTATAAATAGGTCAACCTAAAATAACATGAAATATAGCAAGCAATCCTATAGACTGCCTGCTATATAAAATAATCCTTACACTCTTGTATCACTCGAACTCTTCTCACATGGCTGTCATTCAGCTTCCCAATCCATGATTTTTAGTCTTTCTATTCGCTAAATCCGCTGAAATACAGAGCCATTTTTCTGGTTCTGCGCCTTTTTATTACCAAAGTATTACCAGAGTTTCCCCAATTTTTTCACTTTATCATAACCTAAAACTTCGCCTTCAAAAGCATCTGGTCATTCTCAGATATATCCATTGCCGCCATTGCCTGTTCGGCTGTCCACTTCATAGACTTCATAAGGTTTTTAATAGCACTAAACAGAGTTTCTATCCTTGTTTCTTCCGCCCTTTCCTCTGCCCTCTTTTCCGCTAAATCTTCAAACACCTGACACATAATCTCCCGGCCTCCTTCCGTCTCCTAAAATATTTCACCTGTTTCGCCAGTTCTGGATAAAACATATCAACAGAACTCAGACATCTAAAGTCATGCGCCAGCTTTCCTATTGGATCATTGTCATCCTTATAACTGCCATTCAAAATATATAATATGGGAACCATCTCCAAAGTATACACCTGTCTCCTGTATTACCCTATCGACATGGTATAGGGAAAGCCCTGCACCCATGACATCCTTAGCAGTGATAAATATTACATAGGAATCATGGATTTCCTTAAACTCCTGCCCTGCTTTCAGCATTTTTGTATCAATCATGCTGGCGTAGAAATGAAACCTTGCCCGATGAACATCTGCGCCTGATGATGCACGCTGAACTTCAATGTCATAAATTTTTCCGTCCCCGTCTACCGCATAAATATCTATGGTAAGAGAAACGTCAGAAGGCAGGATCAATAATTGAGGCCAGCAGTTCCTTTTCCCTTTCAGATATGCGACATTACAATACTCATCTTCCCTTCTAGCCTGGCATCCCCATAACCGGCAGGAAGGATTAGGCAGTTTCCTTTTTTTACCTGGCACCCGTCTATTGTTCCCTCCCCACCGATCACATTAACAATCAAAAACGGCCACTCCTGCTCAAGCTCCAAAGTTCCCTGGATATCATATTTTTCAACCGTATAAAAGTCGCAGGACACCAGAAAGGTCTTATCATATCCTGCCTCATGGGACACTGCCTTCTCTCCTGCTGCTTCCTCATAAGGACACCTTACCACATCCATAGCCTGCTTCTGGTGAAGCTCCCTGGGCTTTCCCCCGGGCATACGGCCGTAATCATACATTCGGTAAGTAATGGCAGAGTTTTGCTGAATCTCTATTAGCAGCGTCCCCTTCCGGATCGCGTGGACTGTTCCCGACGGAATCTGGAAAAAATCTCCTGAATGGATGGGACGCACCATCAAAAAATCATCCCATCGATTCTCATCCATCAACTGCTTCATTTCCTCCTTTGTCTTTGCGCGATGGCCGACAATAATGTCCGCGCCCTCCTCACAGTCCAGGATATACCAGCACTCCGTCTTTCCCCTCGCTCCGTTTTCGTGTGTCTTTGCATAAGCGTCATCCGGATGTACCTGGATGCTCAGATCTTCCTTTGCATCAATAAATTTCACCAATAAGGGAAATTCCTCCCCATCGACATTTCCAAACAGCTCCCGATGGTTTTCCCAAAGCCAGGATAAGGTCTTCCCTGCAAACCTGCCTTCAGATACCAGGCAGTCTCCCTGGGGATGGGCGCTGACCACCCAGGCTTCCCCGGTATCGTCTCCCGGTATCTCGTACCCGAAATAATCCCTCATCTTGTTCCCGCCCCACACCATCTCTTTGAAAACCGGCTCCAGCCTTATCATCTCTTTTTTCGTTTCCTTCATCTTCTCCTTCTCCTTTATCCTTTTTCTTCCAAAGCATTCATCCCCAGCTTGAGCGCTCCCAGAATCCCCTGGTCGTCATTCAGCGAAGGAGCGACAATATAAGAATCCATATCCTCCAGCTCCTTTGTCTGCAGATACCCGCCGAGCATCTCCCTGACCTTTTCCCGTACCATGGGATATAACTGCTGTTGGTGCATGACGCCGCCTCCCAAAATAATCTTCTGAGGAGACAAAATCAGAATATAGTTGGCAATCGCATAGGCCAGATAATAAGCCTCCAGCTCCCATACCTCCTGCCGTCCTGCCAGAGCCTCACCCTTCGCCTGCCAGCGTTCCTCGACAGCCGGCCCTGCTGCCAGGCCTTCCAGGCAATGGCCGTGGCTGGGACATTTACCTTTATAAGAATCATCCTTCCTTGCCGGAATCAGCATATGCCCTGCCTCCGGATGCTGCATTCCATGAACAAGCTTTCCCCCTGCCATTATGCCTACCCCTACTCCGGTGCCAACTGTCATATATAAAGCTGTATCCAGCCCCTTCGCACAGCCCCAGGTACTCTCTCCCAGCATGGAACCATTTACATCCGTATCAAATCCTATCGGAATTTTCAGATTTTCACGAAAACACCCACAGATGTCATATCCTCTCCATGCCAGCTTTGATGTCATCAATATATGTCCGTAGGTCTTTGATTTCGGATCCAGATCCACAGGCCCGAAACAGCCCACTCCCAGAGCATTAATCTCATTATCCTGAAAATACTGAAGCAGTTTTGGCATTGTAATTTCCGGCGTCTCCGTCGGAATGGAGATCCTTTCCAATATCCTGCCATTTTCTGTTCCCACTGCACAGACCATTTTTGTGCCGCCTGCCTCTAATGCGCCGAATCTCATATTTCCTCCATTCTGCCTGCTTTACAGCATATCATACTCTGTAAATGCAAACAAGTATCCTGAGAAAAAAACTGCCTCATCCGCCCCATGCTGTCAGACAGTGACGGCATGATTGCGTTTGGGCAGCCCCTTTCCTTTTATTTAAAAGTTACTAAAGTTCCCCTGTATCTCAAAATCTCAGGATGATTTACTTGTCTTCAATCTTCTGATAAAGCTCAATCAATTCCCTTGCCAGAACCTTTGCCAGCTCCGTGCTGGCCATCTGGTCTTCTGCATGCATTAAAATCAGGGCAAATTCCACCTTATCTCCGGACGCTTCCTTCTGGAGCAGGGAACCATGGACCTCATGGGCCTGGGCATAAAAATCATCCCCCTCCTGCATCATTTTCTCTGCTTCTGCATAATCCCCGGCTTTTGCCTTCTGCAGAGCCTCAATATAACAGGACTTGGCGCTTCCGCTGTTGGAGATCATCTGTACACAGGTTATTGCAAAATCCTCGCTGATCATACACCCATCACCTCCAATGCATGCTCCAGGACTTTCTTGCCATTCATCATCCCATAGTCTTTCATATCAATAGCTTCCACAGGAGTATCGCCCGCGATCTTCTTCACATTAGCCAGTTCATAACGGATCTGCGGCCCAAGAAGCACAATGTCCACCGTCTCAATCTCTTTCTTTGCCTCCGACAGGGACTTTGCCTCGATCTCTACCTCTGCATTTTTCTCCTCGGCGGCCTTTTTCATCTTGGCCACCAGCATACTTGTCGACATCCCCGCATTACAAACCAACAGAATCTTTTTCATGTTCTTCTTCTCCTTTTCTTTTCCTTTTCTACTTCGTTTTTTCGCTGCCTTTTTATTCTGACGCCATGGTTTTTTCCATGACAATATCATTCATCTTAACAAACGGAATGTACAGTAAAATCCCCAATACCAGTATTACCAACTGGACGATAACTGCCCGGAAGTCTCCGCCTGTAGCCAGATACCCGCTTAAGAGCGGCGGTGTCGTCCACGGAATATATACCACACATTCATTCATGAAATGCATTGTGGTTGCCGCGTATCCGATGATGATCCCGATTGCCGGAGTCAGCACAAAAGGAATGAGCATACACACGTTATACACGATAGAATATCCGAATATTACCGGCTCATTGATGTTGAAAAGCCCTGGCACGAAGGCCATCTGGGACACGCTCCTTGTCGCCTTGTTCCGGCTTACCAGCAAGGTTGCAATCAGCAGGCAGATTGTGGAACCGGACCCTCCCATCATACCAAATGCCGGGACAAATGCCACGTTGATAATGTTGGGAATGGCCTCCCCTGCCGCAAACGCCGCCATATTCTGGGTCATATTTACAATCAGCAGCGGTTCCAGGATAGAACTGTAAATAACGGACTGATGGATTCCCAGAATCCAGAGGAAGTTGCCCAGGCTGTACAAAAGCACACATCCCAGCAGGCCGGTAGTGGCCGTGCGCAGAGGCTCCTGGATCAGCATCGTGATAATATGTACCAAATCTGTGTGGAACAGATTATTCAAAAGCGCGCTGATCAGTGCAAATCCGGACAATATCAAAATAAAGGGAATCAGCACATTAAAAGATTTTCCCACTGCCGGAGGAATACTGTCCCCCAGATTAATTTTAAGCTTTTTAATATTGCTGACCCAGATAAACACCTCCGTAGCTGCCAGTCCGATAATAACACCGGCAAACATAGCGCCTGTACCGATATTGCCAAAGCTTAAGGCACCCTGCGCCATCACTTCTTCGCTTCCGCCTATGGGAGTAATCCCAATTACATTCGGCATCATCATCACCAGTGCAGACAGGGAAACCACTGCCGCTGCCAGAGGATTCTCGTATCCTTTATTCTGAGACAACATATAACCGATCACCGGCGCCACCAAAAGCGAACTGATATTCAAGGTGCCGTTGACGATCAGTGTTCCCCAATACTGGGCCCCTGTCAGGGTATCTCCCGACAAAATCCATTGAAACACCGTATTATTGATCAGTACCGCAAGCCCGGCCAGAATATATAACGGCATGATCGTTGCAAACGCATCCCTCAAAGACCTTAAATGAATCTCATTTCCCAGCTTTGAGGCAAACATGGTAAATTTTTCCACAAATTTGGAATCACCCATTTTTCTTTCCTCCTACTACAATTATGTACTGCTTCCTAGCTGCCATTTTCTCTGCGGCAATTCGGACTTCGTTTGAACAGCCTTCATTTTTATTGTTCCCGTTCCCTGATCACCTCCTGAAGCCATCCGGCAGATTTCTTAAGCCTTCGCTGATAGTTTCCTGCCAGATCCACCTCAACCATGCCATACCGGTTTTTAAAAGCATTGTTCCAGGACCAGTTATCAATCAATCCCCAATAGTGGTAGCCCATACATCTGGCACCGTCCTGGATCGATTTCAGAATCCATTCCAAGTGCTCTTTTACAAATTCAATCCGATAATCATCCTGAATCTGTCCGTCCTTGCCGCGGAAACGGTCTTCATGTTCCACGCCCATGCCATTTTCCGAGATAAAGAACTTAAGATCTGGATATTCCTCCTTCATCTTCATTCCAAAATCATAGATCCCCTTGGGATAAATCTCCCATCCCCGGTAAATATTCATCTTAGCATCCGGCCACACATAAGGATCCGCATATTTAGGATAGCCATTTTCATCAAACTTTTCTTTTGGCGCCTGGACACGGGAAGGATGATAATAATTAAAGCCAAGCCAGTCTACCTTTCCCATTTTCAAAATCTGCTCGTCTCCAGGCCTCATATCCGGAAGGAGGCCGTTTTCCTCCAATGTCTTTAGAATATCTTGGGGAAGCTTCCCTTCCGCTACCAGGTCCAGCCACCACCGGTTCTTTACCCCATCCTCCATGCGAAGCGCTTCCAGATCTTCGGGGCTTGGATTTTCCTTCGTGTAAGGCGGTGCAAAACAATTGATCAGGCCGATCTTTGCATCCGGCAAAAGGTATCCCTCTTCCTTGGCCTTTCTGAATTCCCGCACTGCCAGGCTATGGGCGAGGGACAGATGATACTGCACCGTCATGCCTCTTTTGGCGTCCCGGACAAACGGATACCAAAGGCCGTCCCGATATCTCTGGTCTGGTTCCACAATCGGTTCATTAAAGGTAAACCAGTAGGTAATCTCCTTGCCAAACTCCCTGAAAGCCGTCCTTGCGTACACGGCATAAGCCTCCACGACCTCCCGGTTCTCCCATCCGCCCCTTTGAAACAGATAAGAAGGCATATCGAAATGATACAGATTCATAAACAGCTCAATCTTCTGTTCCCTGGCGCAGGCACATACCTTATGATAAAAATCCGCCCCCTTGGGATTCAGCTTCTGATTCTGGTCCATCAGCCTGCTCCACTGTATGGAGGTCCTGAAAGAATCCAGTCCCAGGCTTTTTAAAAGCTTAATATCTTCTTCATATTTTTCATAAAAATTATTTCCCACATAGCTTCCGACCTTATTATAAAAATCGGAAATCGACAAATCCGACCAGGTATCCCAGATATTCTCCAGCTTTCCCCCGGTCCGGTAAGCTCCTTCTGTCTGTGGCCCCGACATAGCCGCCCCCATAAAAAAATCCTTCGGCAATCGAATTTCCATTCCTTCTCCTCCTCATTATATGTTATGCTTTAAAATTTAATTGTTATAACATATTTTTATTATATTATATTTTCATGTTTTGTCAAGAGTATTTTGAAGATTTTTATTAAATTTTTTACAAAGGGCTGAACAGTTTCAATGATACTGTTGTGAAAATAGAAAAAAGCTGCAAAACTGTTTATCCAAACAGTCTTGCAGCCTTCAGACCATAACCATCCTGTCTTCTTCCGTCATCCGTTCCAATGCCAAAACCATTGTCTTTCATCTCACACTGACCGTCCTCAATACAAAACGGTCCGCCCTATGGCGCGATTTTGAATATTCAAATATTCTTCCGTCGTCTAAATACGCCGTCTGTTCCACCTCAAACAATGGCATCTCCTTATCCCCTATTGCCAGCCATTCCTTTTCTTCTTGGGTAGGCATGTCGGCACGGGCTGTCCGATGGGCGCTTTTGATCTTTAGTTTCAGCTTATGCTCTATATATTCATAGATGGAATTTTCTACCACTTCCGCCGTGATACCTGTTATAAAATCAGTGGGCATGTAAGTATATTCCACCACATATGGCTCCCCGTCCACAAATCGTGTCCTGCAGATATAGCAGACAAAGGCCGTCTCTGCCACTTTCAGCTTCTCCGCCACAGACTTTGGCGCCTGCAAAAGAGAAAACTGATGTACCTTAGATTCCACTTTCCTTCCCTGCATATCCTTGGTGAATCCTCCGAACTGCAGGGATCTTGCAAAACCTTCGGAATCGGAGCTTTCCCCGGCCGTCATTTTTACATAGGTTCCTGCCCCGCGCCGCCTTGTGATCAGGCCTCTGTATACCAGCAGGTCAAGCGCTTCCCGGATAGTAATCCGGGAAGCGTCATACTGCCTGCAAAGTTCCATCTCCTGGGGAAGCTTTTCATCTGCTTCGTATTCCCCTGACCAGATCTTGTTTTGGATATCTTCAGCTATACTTTCATATTTAAACATATTTTTTGCCTTTCCTGTTGTTATGGATATTCCCTATATTGTTATATCATTTTACAACCGGAAAGTCAAATCAACACTGACTTATCAATGACGATGCATCGCCACCTCGTCAGCTCCCAGATTTTTCAGGTTCTCATGAACCTCCCTCTTATCAGCCTGCCCGATCAAAAGGTCTCTGGCTTTTTTGGATTCCATCTCTGTCCTGTGCTTACTGGGGCCGCCTACACATCCGCCCACGCAGACCATGCCTTCCACAAAATCAGCCGGCAGCTTGCCCACCTTCATGAGCAGCAAGGCCTTCTTGCACTCGGCCGCACCATTACACTGCATCACATTAGGCTTAATATCTTCATTCATTTCCTTAAAGCACTGAACCACTGCCGCGGTTACGCCGCCGGAATTGCCGAACCGCTTGCCGAATACAGAGCTGTCCTGGTATGTATTCTCCTCTGGTTCCAGCTCCACGCCCTTTGCCCTCATCATGGCGCGGATCTCTCCAAAGGTCATGGCATAATCGGCGTTTCCCGTAATATTCAGATCCAGGGTCTCGCTCTTCTTGGCAATACAAGGCCCGATAAATACGGTAATCGTCTCCGGATCACGCTCCTTTAACATCCGGGATACCCCGCACATCGGAGAAACCGTAGTGGACATATTGTCAAGAAGGGTCGGAAAATGCTGTTTAATCATATTCACAAAAGCCGGACAGCAGGAAGTGGTCATCTTTTTCCCTTCCTTGTAGGCTTCCGCCCACTCTGCCGCCTCTGCCGCCGCGGTCAGGTCCCCGCCTAAGCCCACTTCTACCATATCGGCAAAACCGATCTTTTTAAGGGCCGTCTTCCAGCTTGCCATGGTAATATCCGGCCCGAACTGGCCTTCTGTGGCAGGCGCTACCATTGCCACCACCCGCTTTCCGGCGTTAATCAGCCGGATCACATCCACCATAAAGGTCTTGGTTCCGATCGCTCCAAAGGGGCAGCTATGGATGCAGGCACCGCACTGGATACATTTTTTCTCATCGATCACACAGATTCCATACTCGTCATACGTGATCGCGTCTACAGGACATACTTTCTTACAGGGCCGCTCCAAATGGGCAATGGCGCTGTAGGGACATGCCTGGGCGCACTTGCCGCATTCCTTACATTTATTAGGGTCAATGTGGGCGCGGCTGTCCCCGATGGTAATGGCGCCGAAATTACAGGAATTCTGGCATGCCTTGCCCATACAGTTCCGGCAGTTGTCAGTAACCACATAAGACGCGATAGGACATTCCTCACAGGCCGCATTGATGACCTGTACCACATTCAGGGAATCTTTGCCAGTCGGGCATTTTCCCTCTGCCAGACGGATCCTCTGCTTTATGATTTCTCTCTCTTTGTAGATGCAGCAGCGGAACTGAGCCTGCGGGCCGGGGAACATTTTGTAGGGAAGCTCCTCTCTCTCCTCTTCCAGAGTTCCCTCCCATGCCAGCTTCGCCACTTCACGAAGCAGGTCGTGCTTGATTTTTAAAATTGTCGCATCATTCGTTACCACGAGCTTTTAACCTCCTTATTCTTGCAGAAAATAAATCTTAATAATATGTGACCGTAACGGGCTTTCCCATCTCCTCCACCGCATGCTTTAACTGTTCCACCAGGTTCTGCCGGATTCCCAGGTCAAAAGGCAGGCCGGGATTCTGATAGGCGCTGTTGATTGCTTTTCCCACATACATGTGAAGCTCCGTGCAGTCCTCGATCAGCATCTTGGCCACCATGGACGCCCCGTTAGGCTTATCCAGTTCCAGGAAAAAATCTTCCGATACGGTCTCTTTCTTCGTGTACCGTTTCAGCAATTGGATCACCCGGTTCAACGTCAGCACGCCTTCCGTCACCAGGTCAATGCCGTCCATATAAGCAATCGGCGGAATATCCGGGTCCACATAATCCATGGACACGTCCAGAGATTTATTCAGTACCCGGGATACGATGGTGGAACTGGTCCCGCCGCAGACGATCCTCCTGGTCTCGTCTCCGCCGCCCATCCAGCTGCTTACCATCTCCACATCCCTTGACGCATCCTGTGCCGGGCCTGTCATAAGATGGACGGGCTTGGCGTTAATGACCCGCATGCAGGCAACGGTCGTATCATCGCCGGGACGGTACTCATAAAGCTCGTCACATGCCTGACAGACTGCCGATGCCAGCCGCATGGCGGATATGGTCTTTGCATACTGCTTTACTGCATAATCTGCAATATCCTCCCACACCCATCCGAAATTCAGGAGACGTCCCACCCCCGCATGGATGGTCCCGTCGCTCATCAAAAGAAGCGCATCTCCCTTCTGCACCGTAAACCGGTATTCATTGATCCTCTTTCCCTTAACTTCGCGGATATTCTCAGGAATCGTCATAAGCTTTCCGTTCCGGATAAAGATACAGCCCGGATTGTCAAATTCCACCAGGTAGGCATCCCCGTTGTGGAACACCTGAAGGATACTGAAGGTGGCATAGGCCACCTGGCGCACCTGGCAGATCGGAAGAGTCTCCACAATCGTCTCCACACACTCTTCCAGGGAGGCTCCGTTCAAAAACATGGTTCCCAGGATCTTGGATGTCAGGGTGGCCAGAATATTGGCCTTTACGCCGCTTCCCATACCATCTGCAAGGATCATAATATTGGAATCTTCAGTCTTAAGGATCTCTACTTTATCCCCGCACAGAATCTCGGTAAATTTATTCAGGCTCTTATATGCAACATCTACGGAAACTCCCATTTACACACCTCCGTTTTCGCCGTCCTCCAATAGAGAATGGCAAAGCTTCGTCAGAGTCGTCTTGGTCTCCGCTGTTGTCTCGCCCAAAAGCCCTGCGATCTCCTGGGCCACCATCATCTGTTTATGGATGACCTTCTGGGCCAGGTCGATGGTATCCAGTTTCTTCTCATAATCGGCACGGGCCTGTTCTTCCTGCTGAGTAATATCAATAAAGGTCGCAAGAACCGCGTTTTCCTTTTCTATGTAAACAATACTCTGGAGGGTATCCAGATGGTATTCGGGATAAGACACCTTCTTGCCATGAATATTCTGATGCGTGTCAAATACCCACTGGAAATCAGTCGGGTCAATAAATTCGTAAAGGTACATTTTCAGCGCCTCGGAACGTGTCTTCCCAAAATACTTTTCACCTACGGCAGAATACTCTAAAATCTTCATCTCATCGTTCACCAGAAGAACCATATTGGGCGATGTCTCCATAACCAGATTGGAAAGGGATTCCGACTGTTCATACATGTACGGGATACACATATTGAGTTCCGCTTTCTTCTGGAATACGGCGATTGCCTTTTCCCGGCAGGTAGGATAGCCGCAGGCGCCGCAGTTTAGCTCGTCATCCGGCCTGGTCTTCCCGGTTTTGGAAAGGATCTCCCGAATCTGGGCTTCCGTGGGAACCGGGTCTTTCGGAGAATGATCCTGGAAGGTCTTTGACAGGGAAATCGATGCCCGCACAGGTTCTGTCTCTTCCTCCGGCACCGGATTGCGTGGTATCGCTTCCTCCATGTCCAGTTTTACCTTAAAACGGGAAATGGATTTGTCCGTAACGGTGGGGCCTTTAATACAGCCGCCATAGCACATATTCATCTCAATGAAACAGCCTGTGATCTCTCCCCGGATCATGCTGTCGCACAGCTCCATGCAGTTTTTCTCTCCATGAATGTAGAACTTGCGGTATTGGTCTGTCTTTTTCTCGGTAGCCACGACGGAACTGACCACGCCGCTGCTGACCGGATAAAGTCGGTTGATCCTGGGATCCTTTTCAAAAGGCATATCTTCACAGTCTTCGATGACAATATCTTCATCCTTCAGCCAGCGGTTAATGTCATTGAAATTCAGCACCGCGTCAATATAATTCTTATGGCGCTCATCCTGGGCCTCCTGCTTTTTGGCGATGCAGGGGCCGAGAAATACAACTTTTGTGTCTCTGCCCAATTCCTGTTTTAAAAGCATTCCATGGGCGATCATGGGAGAAACCACCGGCGCCATGTACGGAATCAATTGAGGATAATATTTTTCAATCAGATCATTGACACTGGGACAGCAGGTGGTAATGATATTTTTCATGGCGCCTTCTTCCAAAAGCCTGGCATATTCGGCCGTCACCAGGGCCGCGCCCTCGGAAGTCTCCCGGACATCAGAAAATCCCAGTTTTAGCAAGGCGGCACGGACCTGGCCGATCGTATGGTATTTGAGAAGCCCCATATAGGCAGGAGCCAGGGACACCACCACCTTTTCGCCCCTCACTATGTAGCTTTTTACCTTGCCCAGATCGCTGATTAAGGTCTTTGCCGACTGAGGGCATATCTGCAGGCAGCGTCCGCAAAGCACACAGTTCTCCGGCATGATCTCCGCCCGCCCGTCTTTTACCATAATGGCCTTGACTTCACAGTTGCGGACACATTTATAACAATGCCGGCACTTGGTTGCCTTAAAGTCAATAATAGCCGCCATATTTACAGCCTCCCCATGATTTCTTTATTGAAGAACTCTTCCGTGGTTTCCGGCGACAGGGAAAACAGCTCTCCGTCTATGGTAACACAGACGCCGTTGACACAATTACCGCTGCAGAATGCGCCGTTTAAATCAACTTTATCAGCCACGTTATGGGTCTTTACCAGGGTCTGCAGTTTCTGGATGATCTCTCTTGACCCTCTTAAATGACATGCACTTCCAATACAAATCGATACTCTCATAACTTCTCCCTTCAAAATGTGAAATGAATTCTGCTGTTTTTCGCACTGCTCGCTGCTTACGTGGACATTATCTCATACTGACAAATTTTTATCAATTGTTTTTTTGCCAAAATATATGGATTTTTGTCCAATTTATGTAACGATCCGGATAACAGGCAGTCAGGAAAACGTCCGGCGGATCAGCTTTCCTTCCCTGTTCCCTCCT
The DNA here is from genome assembly GCA_949840805.1 of uncultured Lachnospiraceae bacterium. Taxonomy (GTDB): domain Bacteria; phylum Bacillota; class Clostridia; order Lachnospirales; family Lachnospiraceae; genus Brotaphodocola. Next base: position 129,074 of record CATKXR010000003.1, read on the forward strand.
GCGGTTCTTCCAGGCTTTTGCCTTCCGGTATCATCTGGTCTTTCTTAAACTCTTCCGGATGTTCGCTTTCCGGTAATCTATGGCCTTTTCCGAATCCTTCCGGGCGTTCGCCTTCCGGCGGCATCTGGCCTCCCCTGAATCTTCCCGGCCTTTCCGGGCGGCCGTTTTCTTCCCGCAAAGCTCCTGGGGCTCTCCCATGGCCTCCCATACCGCCTGCAGGCGTGCCATAAACCGTCTCCAAACCGTTTGCCTCCAGTTCGATCACGCTTTCCTCTTCCCCGCCATTTTCTGTCAATACCTGATAAACACTTCCGTTCTGCAGGCCAGGCACACTGATGATTGCCGTGTCGAAAGCTTTTTCGGGCCTGTATTCCCCCAATGCCTGCCCTTCCTCATCCGCCAGCCGGATCACACTCCCTGCCTCCTGGCTTTCCTCCCAATATATTACCAGATAATTCTGCGAGGAATCCTCTCCAAAAGTCTGCATCATGCCTGATGTTCCCGCCGCAAATACCACTCCTCCCGTCAGCCGTGCCCTGCCATTGTAATCAAGAATCCCGTCGCCCCGGCTTACCGGCCCGCTTAAATACAATTCTCCTCCCTCCATGTACAAATCCCCGTTGGAATCAATCCCGTCCGCCATGGCATCCAGCCAGACCTGGCCTCCGGCAATACGTGTATAGACACCTTCCTGATCCTGCATTTTCTCCTGCTCCGTTTCCACGGATGCCGCTGAATTGATTCCGTCATCCTGAGTCACCGCCTTTACCTGGCCGCCCAGAATGTCCACCGTCTTTCCTGCCAGCCCTTCCTGGCTCTCCGTCACATTTATATTCCCGCCCCGCACAATCAATGCCGTTTCCGCCTGAATTCCGTCATCCCCGGCCGCTATGGCAATCTGGCCACCGTCTATCCAGATATATCCCTTATCGGGATCCTCATCGTGATTTGATTTTATCCCGTCCTTCCCTGCCTGGATATCCAGCGTTCCGTCCCGGATAATCACAGAATCCCTGCCCTTTAACCCGTCACTCTCCGCATTTATGGCGATCGTCCCGTCCATCACCTTCAGATTGTCCTTGCTGTGGATGCCGCATTTATAATTTCCATGGATCTCCAGCCGGCCTGAACCATTGATTGTCAGGTCCCCTTTCACAAAAACCGGTGCGTCCGGCTCATCTTCATCGCTGCTTTCATATTGATACACATTTCCGTCTTCAATTATATTCTTCGTGCCATCTGCCAATGTCAGCACTACTTTGGCCTTCTCCACGCTATAGACCGGCGCTGTGGTTTTACCTAACAATTCCGCCTGATTTAATATCAGATGAACCAGCTCATCTTCTCCTGCCTCGATCCGGATCTGCCCGTCTTGCGTATTTCCGGATACAACATAAGCTCCTCCTTTTGTTATTACTGCCTGGCCGCCCGATATCAGGATCCCGTCCCCTTCCGCCCGGATGCCCTCATCTGAAAACACCAGCTTTCCCGCAGATTGCTCATCCCATCCGTCCTCAAAATCTTCCGGCTCATACGAAATGGTTTTTTCTCCCCCTTCACCTAAAAGGGCTGTCACGTCCGTTTTTCCGTTATCGTCTGTTTTCCCGCCGCATCCGGCTGCAAGGCAGATCACAAGCCCGGCTGCAAGGCAAGTGGCTGTTCTTCTTTTTATCATTCTCTTCATCCTTCCATCTGCTCCTTTCCTGTCCCGCCAACACATCGATAGACTTTTAAAGCTCCTCCCGCCCTGCCGCAACCCGCCCGCATACCAAGCTTAAATTGCCGTTCCGGCACCGCACTTCATCTAAAAATTCCTTCTCCTTTGACGCATCCCGAAGCCGGATATAATACTGCAGTTCATACAAACTTCCCATATTCACGGTACGGACCCGCATAAGCTCTGCCTGATCCGTATATTTGTGAAACAAATCGTCAAAAATCCCCTGATAATCCAGATTTTCCGAAATGGTTATCTTCAGTTCCTTTTCCCCGCTCCCTTTCCCCCATGGAAGCCGTACCGTCAGAAGAGTCACGATGCCGGCCATAACCAGAAGCGCCAGGGCGACGCCCACATATCCCATTCCTGCTGCCAGCCCTATGGCCATAGCCAGAAAGATACTGCTGATCTCCCTGGAATTTCCCGGGGCTGAACGAAACCGCACAAGGCTGAACGCTCCCATTACCGCCACTCCTGTCCCCAGATTGCCATTGACCAACATGATCACCGTCTGCACAATCACCGGCAGCATTACAAGAGTATGTACAAAATTCCTTGTCACCTGATTCCTGTATGCATGAATCCATGCCAGCGCCACCCCCATTAAAAGAGAGGATACCATACAAAATAAAAATTCTCCCAATGCTACAGGCGCCGCCGAACCGTTTGATAAAATACTGTCAAGCACAGGCTTCTTCCCCTCCTTCCGTCTCCTCGGCCACATAGTCCTGATAAAAAGTTCCATACTTTGAATAAGACACCGGATAAATCCCCAGCTCGGAAAAAACCCTGCTCATCCACACCGGCATTGCCCCCGGAATCTTTACTTCCATTAAAAACATGCCTTTGTCCAAAAATACCGTCCCATAACTTCCCTTATCCAATTCCACGTCATACCGGCGCGCCCGGATATCCATATCAAAAGTGATCCGAAGCTCCGGATTCTCCTTTCCCAAAAAAGCAATCCTCTCATATGCCAGATACACGGCCGGCCTTGCCTGGTAGCGCCTCAAAGCATAATCAATCTCCTTTAATATCTGGCTGTCCGTCTCCAGCCTGATTCCGTCATACAGGTATTTTCGTGCATCTTCGTATTTCATGGATGCCCTCCGTTTATAGACCACTCCATCAAATTTTTTCTTCAATTCCAGATATACCGTATCTTCATTTCCGGGAGTGCCATAGCTTCTCAGCCGCAGTTTTTCCTTATAGACCGGTTTTTCCAGGGAATACCGGATCAGCTCCCAATCCTTCGTGTCAAAATACACGTTGCATATGGTATGTTTCCCATATTGCTCCGGCAGAATCCTTGTTATAATTCTGCTGATCAGCTCCTGGTACTGTTCCCTGGAAATGATATATTTTTTCTCGTAACGCCTGAAATTCTCCTCTGCCATCCTCTGTTTCTCCTTTCGCTTTCAGCCTGTACGGATATTGGAGCCGTTTTTAAACGGCGCTCCTTTTCCCGGCTTTTCCTTTAGAATATTGGATAAATGTGTTTGGATTTTGATAAGAATGTGAGAGATTTATGAAGATATGCCCGCAGGTATACCATGCATCGCCTACAGATAGCTTTCCCTGCGGTTCCCGTTTCTGCGAAAATAGTTTCCGATATTTGTAATACACAAAAGCGTGCCTGTCAGAAAAAACCCCGGAATCAGGATCATCCACCAGTATCCCCCAAGAAGCGCCCTTTCTGACAAAGACAGCATACTGCCCCATGATAAGACCTCCAAAGGAAGGCCGATCCCCATAAAGCTTAAAGTGGATTCTGCAACAATGGCGCTCCGGATGTTCATAACCACCATGAACATGACAGAAGACACAAAGTTCGGCGCAAGATGCTTTAAGAGAATGTGAAAAAATCCCCCTCCCATGCACCTTGATGCAATCACATACCCACTTTTCTTAAGCTGGCAGACCTCTGTGCGGATTACCTTGGCCATGGCAGTCCATCCGGTGATTCCGATGACAACAGAAAGAGTAATCACATTTGCCTTCCCCAAAACTGCCTGCAGCAGAATGATAAGCAGCATTCCCGGCACGCTCATCAGAATCTCAGCCAGGCGCATCATCAGCCCGTCCAGCCATTTGGGGGCAAGACCGCTGGCAGAACCAAATATGACAGCCGTCACGGTAGAAACCAGCGCCGACATAAAACCGATAAAAAGAGAGATTTTCCCCCCGTACCAGATCATGGAAAAAATATCCCGTCCCATGGTATCCGTCCCAAACCAGAATTTCCTTCCGGGCATAACACTGCAGTTTTCCAGATCCATAAAAGCCGGATCCCCTGGAACCCATATTTCACAAGCCATGCAGCCAAACACTACAGCCAGTAAAAACACCATAGAAAACACAGGCTTTCCCTCATACCATTTTATCTTTTTATTCCGTATCGTTTTCTCCTCAGGCCTTATCCCTGCAACAGTAAATAACCCGTTATCCATTTTTTCACCCCTGCCTTGCTCCCTATATCTTGTTCCATTCCGTCAAAAAGCCGCATGGCATTACCTGCCGTCTTCATCTCCCCGGATTCTCGGATCAATCCGCTCGTTCACTGCCTGGGCAATAAGGCTGCACAGAATCACCAGGGAACCGGAAAAAACACATAAGACCATTAACAAATTATAATCCTTATACCGCGCGCTTTCATAGGTCAGAGTGCCGATTCCGGGATAAGAAAAAACCATCTCAATAATAGAAGTCCCCCCCAGGATATGAGGCACGGAAATCGCCATAATACTCAGGTAAGAAGGCATAATATTGCGCAGGCAATGGCCGAACAGGATCTTTCCCTTCCCAAGTCCCTTTGATTTGGCCAGCAGAACATAGTCCGCACGGATCTCCTCTAAGAGTTTGTTGCGGACCATAAAGGCATAATACCATAAATGCCCGGTCACTACCAATGCCATAGGAAGGATCAGATGTACCGCCCGGTCGCCGACATCATGAACCTTTCCCGCACAGTAAGCCCCGCTGCTGGGCAGTATCTTCAGCCATACGGAAAAAACAAGAATCAATACGAGAGAAAACCAAAATTCCGGTATGCAGCTTGTAATGACTCCCGCCTGGCACAAAATCTTATCGGCCGGCCGGTCCTCAAACCACGCGCAGAAAATTCCCACAAGCAGCGCAAGCACAAAGATCAGAATAAATCCGCCTCCGCCCAGAACCAATGTATTGAAAAACCTTTCTTGTATGACCTCCAGCACATTTCTTTTATATTTAAAGGAAATACCAAAATCTCCGTGAACCGCATTTTTCAGCCATCTCCCATACTGGACATAAACGGGATCCTCAAGCCCCAGCTTCTTTCTGGCCCACTCCTGCTCGTCCGGACTCATTTTTTCCGCCCGGTCGCCATAATAGGAAACAAGCGGATCACCAGGAGCAAGCCTGGCCACATAAAAAACAGACAGGGAAAGGACAAAAATACTGGCAAAATAAACCATCAGTTTTTTTCCACAGTACAAAACCATATTCCGGCTCATGCTAAATCTCCTTCCCTCCGTTATTCTCTAACACGAAATGGCCCGGCGACACCATCTCCATTCTCTCCCCGGGACAAAAAGCATCTTCATCAAAGACCTGGAACTTCCTTTTTCTTTCAAGGACCGGATCCGGTATCGGAATGGCAGACAACAATGCCTTTGTATAAGGATGCATCGGATTGTTAAACAATTCCTTTACCGGTGCCGTTTCCACGATCTTCCCCCGGTACATGACCCCCACCCGGTCGCATAAAAAACGAACCACCGACAAATCATGGGCAATAAACAAAAAAGTAAATCCATGTTCCTTTTGCAGATGCTTAAAAAGGTTTAAAATCTGCGCCTGGATGGAGACATCCAGGGAGGCAACCGGCTCGTCTGCCACCAAAAACTCCGGCTCCATGGCAAGAGCCCTTGCAATGGCCACCCGCTGGCGCATGCCGCCGGACAGCTCCCATGGATATTTTTCCAGATAAGACGCCTCCATCCCCACATAAGAAAGCTGAAATTCCGCCTCCGCACGGCAGGACCCTCTGGGCGGCGTCCTGCGGCTGATCACCATTGGTTCGGCAATAATGTCTTTCACCTTCATTCGCTGGTTCAGGCTGGATGTGGAATCCTGAAAAATCATCTGCCGTCTGGTCTGAAGCATTTTTTTATTTTGTCGGTAAGACTTTGGTTCTGTGGTGCAAATATTTTTATACCAGACCGTCCCGCCCCATGGCTTGTACACGTTCATCACACACCTTGCCACCGTGGATTTTCCCGATCCGGACTCCCCTACCAGCCCAAAAACCTCCCCTTCCTCAATCTGAAAAGATATATGATCCACAGCACGAATCCGGATCTTTCCGGCCGGCCGGAACTCATGAACCAGATCTTCCACCTTCACAAGAGTCTTACCCATGGCGGCGCCCTCCTGTCGGAGCTTTTATTTCGGGTGCCCGTTTATCCAAAAGCCAGGTGGCGGCATAGTGGGTATCCGTCACCCGGAACATAGGAGGCTCCTCCTCATAATCAATGGCCAGCGCATAAGGATTCCGGCAGGCAAATGCATCTCCCTCAGGCGGATAAAGCAAAGATGGCGGCATGCCGGGAATCGTGTACAGCTCCTCTCTTTCTCCTGCCAAAGACGGAAGCGACATCATGAGCCCCCAGGTATACGGATGCCTGGGATCATAAAAGATTTCTTCCGCCGTGCCGATCTCCACAATCTTCCCGGCATACATCACCGCCACCCGGTCAGCTATACGGGCCACCACTCCAAGATCGTGAGAAACAAGGATCATGGCAGTCTTCAGTTTTTTCTGGATATCACGGATCAGGTCAAGAATCTGAGCCTGAACCGTCACATCCAGGGCCGTTGTAGGCTCATCGGCAAACAAAATCTCCGGGTCTGACGCCAACGCTATAGCCAGGACGCTTCTCTGACGCATTCCTCCGGAAAAATCATAAGGATATAGCTTGTACCGTTTTTCCGGCTGTCCGATCCCCACCAGCTCCATCAGCTCTATGACCCTCTCATAAACCTTTTCTCTTGTCAATTCCTGATGATGCACCCGGACTGCCTCCCCTATCTGCCGTCCAATGGGAATCGTAGGGTTGAGAGAAGTCATGGGATCCTGAAACACCATGGAAAAAATCCGTCCTCTCATCTTTCTCATATCCCGCTCCCCATAACGGGTAATATCCCTGCCCTTCACCAGGATGCTTCCTCCCTCTATCCGGGCCGTGGACGGCAGAAGCTTCATTATGGCCTTGCACAGTACACTTTTTCCGCAGCCTGACTCGCCTATCACTGCCATCACCTCTCCTGCCTGCAGAGAAAAAGACACGTCCCGTACCGCATGGATCTTTCCCTGGGGAACGTCAAAACTGACCGAAAGGTTTTTCACTTCCAAAATATGTTCCATTTAAATCCACCTTACAAATCCGTATCCATAGTCCATTCTGTTACATTCCAGAATATACCGACTCCATGATGTCCCATTACCGTATCTTCAGAAATGCCCTTCAGGCCGGCAACCGACACATAATCCGCATCCACATAACAGATAAAGGCAAATGCCGGATCTTTAGCCAGTTCTTCCTGGAAACCGGCATAAGCTTCTTTCCGTACTTTTTCCTCATCTGACTGACGGGCTTTCGTCAGATATTCGTCTACCTTTTTATTTGAATAGCCGGAATAATTGGCTCCCTTATCCGTGCCGAACACCTTATAGGTGTGATCGTCCGCGTCGAAGGGACTGCCCCATCCGATCAGATAGGCCATCTGGCCATTCCAGTCTGTCTGGACAGGCACCTCCACCGTGCAGTCTATTCCCACCTGCCGAAGCTGCTGGGCCGCCGCCTGGGCCATGTCCAGCCTCACCTGATCACCGGCGCCCACACTGATCACAAATCCGATCTTTTCCCCTTCCCGGTAATAAAATCCGTCCTCCCCCTTAACACAGCCGGCTTCAGACAGGATCTCCTCAGCCTTCCCGGGATTATACTCATAATGTTCTGCCTTCTCATTATTGTATATATTTCTTTGCAAAGGCCCATAAGCAACAATCCCCCGGCCAAGTATCACCGAATCCACAATTGCCTGTCGGTCCAGGGCATAACACACGGCCGGTATAATATCTTTATTATCTTTCCAGTATTCGTTTCGGAAATTAAATAAAATTCCACGGTAATCGGAAGTTTTCATATCATACACCTGATATCCTTCCTGTCCCCGGAAACTTTCCGAATCCTTCGGTGTCAGCAGGGCAAGATCCAATTCGCCTGATTTCATCTGTATGGCCCTGGCATTGTCATCCCCCACGATTTTAAAAATAATCCGGTCAATATGTGCCGCGCCTTTATAGTAATCTTCGTTTTTCACAAGGCTGATAACCTGCCCTTCTTCCCAGCTCTCAAGCTTATAAGGCCCCGTACCCACCGGGCTCCGAAAAAATCCGGAGGTCTGCATATCCTCCCCTTCCAGCAGGTGCTTTGGCAAAACAGGCATAGCCATATAATCGAGAAAAGCCACATTGGGAGCAGCCAGTTTAAAAGAAACAGTAAAATCATCCTCCACCGTTATTTCCCGTACATCCTCGAAATTCGGGGCGTTTTCCGAACCGTTTTCCGGATCCATAACCGCCTCGATGGTAAATTTCACATCTTCTGCCTTCAGGTTCTCCCCGTCATGCCATTTTACCCCTTCTCTGAGGCGAAACGTATAAGTACAGGTATCCTCATCAAAACTCCATTCTTCCGCCAGGCCGGGAACCACCTGATTGTCCCCGTCATGTGCCGTCAGTCCGTCAAAGAGCAGAATATTGATCTCCCCATGCTCATCCATGGCGGGATTGATGCGGGTATAATCACCGCTGCCGTATACAAGGGAAACCATTTCCTGGTCTGCGGTTCCGTCCTCGCCTCCTTTTCCTTCCCCTTTGGCTGCTTCAGCCGGATCCTGTCCCCCGCTTCCGCATGCCGAAAGGCCAAAAACCATACAGAATGCCAAAAACACCATATAAAATTTTCTCATATTTCACCGTATCCTCTCATAAATTAAATCCCCATGGCTCAGATTTATCGGAAACTGCCGCCGTCAATCAAACTCTGCCGCAACACAAAAATCCACTGAATGGCCTGCGCCGAAAACATACGATAGCTGACTTTTCTCCGGAAAAGCCGTATGTTTTCCTAACATACCCTTCAGTGGAATATCCATGCCATATTCTGATAATCAGAGAGCTTCTGTCTCTTTTTCTGCCTCCTGCAGATGTTGATATAAACTATACGTTATCTTTCCCTTTTTGTCAATTCTTTTTATTTAGGAACAAAATAAAGCCTCATCTTGCCATCAGCTCGCTCCCGTTCGTCTTCAGCCATGCCCTCCTCCACTGGTAATCAGGCATCACCACCTCCACAAACCGCCAGAACCGGTCCGAATGGTTCATCTCCCTTCTGTGAGCCAGTTCATGGACCACCACATAATCCAGCACCTCCCCAGGCGCCAAAATCAGCCTCCAGTTAAAATTCAGGTTTCCCTTTGCGCTGCAGCTTCCCCACCTGGTTCTTTGGTCCCGGACCGTGATCCTCCCATAATCCACTCCCATCAATTCCGCAAAAAAGGCCACTCTCTCCTGAAGCACTTTTCCAGCCATCATCCGATGCATCTGATAATCCTCCTCATTCCAAACAGGCAGACTCTCCCTTTTTCTCTCCTGCTCCCTGGCCTTTCGTTCCATCTCCTCCTTCTTCCTGGCAATCCATTCCCTGTTTTCTGTTATAAACATCTCAATAACCGCTTTCTTACATCGCCTTGGCGCCCGCACCGTCACCGCGCCGTCTGTGCCAACCTGAATCGCTATGGTCTTCCTGGAGCTGCGAACCAGTTCATACTTTAACCCTTCCACGTTTATCCTCCCTCACACAGCTTATATGGTCATCCTTTCATCCTCTTTCCTATCATAATCCCATTCCCCCTTGTCGTCAATTCCCAATCAATCTGAGAAATTGTCCGGAATTTAACAAAATTTTAATAAAATACCTTCCATATTTCACAATTCCCCACTTGTTTTCCTTTCCCAATTTGTTATACTTAAATACAATGCACTTTGAGGAACTGTCCGGAAATAACCGATGCGGTTCCTGTACCCGTGAGCCAAATGATTTGCGAGTATAACATGCAGTAAAAGGAGAACCACCATGGACTTAGTCAGCCAGTTTATTGAAAACTACAAGAAGAAAATCCCATTTTACGAAGCCGCAGGCCGTCTGGCAGCCTCACAATTAGAATCTGCCCTTCAGTCTGCCGGTATCCGGGCCATGGTCACCTCCCGCGCCAAGAATCCTGACCGGCTGAAAACCAAGGTCATCCGGCGTAATTCCAAGCGGGAGGCCCCTTACAAAAATATGCGGGAAATCTATGATGACATTGCCGATTTATGCGGCATCCGGGTTTCCCTGTACTTCCCCGGCGACCGCAATAAGACCGGAGACTTAATTGCAGACCAGTTTGAGATCCAGGACATCCGCCACTTTCCGGAACAGTCCAGCCCGCCCACTTACAACCGGCGTTTTTCCGGTTACTGGGCCACCCACTACCGTGCTCTTTTGAGAGAAGACTCCCTGGCATCGGCTCAAAAGCGGTACGCTTCCGCACGCCTTGAGATCCAGGTGGCTTCCCTGCTGATGCACGCCTGGTCGGAAGTAGAACACGACCTGGTGTACAAACCTCTCCAGGGCAGCCTTTCGGAAGAAGAGCTTGCAATTATCGATGAATTAAACGGCCTGGTGCTATCTGGCGAGATTGCCTTAGAACGCCTTCAGAGCGCAGGCGACAAACGCATCCTCAATAAAAAATCATCCTTTGACAGCCAGTATGATTTAGCTTCCTACCTCTATAATTATTTAAGCAGCAACTTCAGGAAGGAAGACGTGGAACTGCGCATGGGAGACGTGGAACTGCTGTACCGCCTGATCAGCCACCTGGAAATGAACAGCGTCAAAGCTATCGAACCGGTCATAAAATCCGTAAAATTCGAAAAAGATAAACGCAACATTTCCCAACAGATCATCGACCAGATCATTTCAGGGAATCAGACGCGCTATAAAGCCTATCAGGAACTCCGCACGGCGAACCATGAAATTGACGAAGCCGCGGCTCTTGCCATCCGCTGTTTTTTGGAATGCTGGGTTCCTCTGGAAAACCTGCTGAACAAGATCACCTGCAACAATTCTCCCAAACAGCGGGGCGCTTTCCATATCAACACCTTAAAACGAATGAATATGTTCAGCCAGGAATGTATCGGCGCCATCATTTCCCTGCGCAAGCTTCGAAACATGCTGATCCATGACATAGAAATTCCTGATACGGATACCATCTGCAAACGGGCCAAGGAAGCCCAGGAGCTTTTACAGAAGCTGGAAGCGCAATTTCCCATGGAAACGGGCTGAGAAACCTTTCCCCTCCCGTATTTTCTTTCATCCACAAAACATAATGGCAGCCGTTCCGATATCCTCCGGACGGCTGCCACTATACTCTGTTCAAAACACGGCTTCATTCATACTTCCCTGCTGTTTTCTTTCCCTTCTTCCCTCCCCGGGTTTTCCAGGGACTTCACCAGATCTCCGATCAGCAGAATTCCTACCGGCCCGAGAAGCAGCCCGAATATTCCAAATAGCTGCAGCCCAACATACATGGAAATCAGGGTTTCCAGGGAAGACAGCCCCACCCTGCTTCCCATAAGCTTTGCCTCTAAGATCTCCCGCAGAAAGTAACAGGCAAGATAGATTCCAAGCATCAGGATTCCCTCTCCCCATCTTCTCTGGAAAAAACGGAAAACAGCCCAGGGAATCAGCACGGTTCCCGTTCCGAAAACAGGAAGGGCATCCAGAATTCCAAGGCCGGTTCCTGCCAGTATATAATAAGGATTTTTTAAAACCCATAAACCTGCCATACAGATACATGTGGTCAACAGCATTATAATTCCCTGCGTCTTCAAATAGGCATTGGCAGTTATCGCCAAACGGCGGAATATCAGGGCGAATTCTTCCCGGAACAGAGAACTGTCACATCGTTTTTTCCAACGCTCCATTTCCTGCAGGATCAGTCCCACCGACACCAGCAAAATGACGGATACCACCGTGAGCTCCATGCCTTTTTGAAACATGATCACGGAATTAGACACCAGATAGGGCATCACGCCATATTTAAGGTTATCCATCAGCCCCTTAAGCATTTCTCTCATGATCACTACCAGGCAGTTGGGATTCAGGCACAGACAGTCCTCAATGGTATGGCACATTCTGGTCATCCAGACATCCAAAGTGTCTACCCATACGGGGATCTGCTCAATAAACATTCCCATCTCCATACAAAGCTTGTAGCTGCCGAAATAAAGAGCCAGGGAAAGAAAGGATACCAGCGCCAAAAGTTCCGCTGCTCCAATCACGCCTGCCGGCAGCCCAAAGACTCTTTTTTTCCCTTTAATTCGAATTGTCAGACGGCAATATTTTGCCAGCCACGCAGAAGACGGACGCAGCAAAAGCGCCAGTCCCCACGCAAGTAAAAAGGGAACCACAAGAGGCAGCAGGTAACGGAACGTTCCGTATACTGCCCCTGTAATCCCCATAATTAATAAAATTCTCTTCAGTTTCTTATCTGGCTTACCCATGGACTCACCCGTTTCTGTTTTGTACTTCTTTTGTACACAATGTATTTTGTCCATGGAAACAAGAATTATTCAGGGATAAATTTTCATTTTTTTCAGGCTTTTCCATCAGCATCCTGACGCTTCAGCCAGAAAAATCCATGTCCGTCCACCCACACTGCCGATGCTTTCATCTCGCTGCCGGAAAGCAGATCCTTATATAATCCATCCTCCTCATTAATCCAGGCGATTCTTGGCTCGTCACTGAAATTGAACAGGCCAATCACCTTGCCTTCCCCGCTCTCCCGCACCAGGCCCAGTATCCCGTCGTCCCAGGTTTCCAAAGTCCAAAATCCTGCAGAAGCGTCAAAAACCTTCTCCTGGCCGCGAATCTCCTCCAACTCTGCCAGACGGGCAAAAATCCTTCCCTGGACAGTCTCGGGCTTGTCAATATTTTCCACCAGATCCCACTGGAATTTTCCTCTGTGGATATACCTGGAATCCGGAGCCTTGTTCGGATCCTCTTTATACGTGTAATCATTGACCTGCCCGATCTCATCCCCGCTGTACAGCATAGGAATCCCGGACAAGAACAGCATATAGGCATGAAGCATTACATCTACCTGGACCGCCGCTCCCATAGCGTACTCGTCCTGCTCAAAGCCTGCTTTTTCCACACCGCACATGGAAGCGGTTGTGGCGCAAAACCGGGCATCCCCTGTGACAAAATCCTCGTTGTAAAGCTCGCCCCGGCTGACGCTTCCCTCCAGCTTTCCGGTAAAGTGGTCATTGAGATATTTCTTGTGGGGTACCTGCAGCATTCCCCACTGCTCCAGAAGCGGATAATCCAATCCCCATCCGATATCGTCATGGCACCGCAGGTAATTGAGGAAAGTATAATCGGACGGCAGGCTGCTGACAATCTCCATCTGCCGCTTCAAAAGCCGCACATCCCGGGTCGCCACCGTATGCCAGGTAGTCGCCATGGTAGTCACGTTGTAAAGCATATGGCATTCCGGCTTTTCCACGGTTCCGAAATACGGAGCCACTTTGTCCGGTTCCATCACCACTTCACCTAAGAGCACGATTCCCGGACAAACGATCTCCCCGATCATTCTCATCATCCGGACAATGGTGTGTACCTGGGGCAGATTCCTGCAGTTCGTTCCAAGCTGTTTCCAGATATAAGGCACCGCGTCAATCCGCAGCACATCAATCCCCTGGTTTGCCAGATAAAGGAAATTATACATCATTTCATTAAACACTACAGGATTGCGGTAATTCAAATCCCACTGGTAGGGATAAAAGGTGGTCATCACAAATTCCCGCCGCTCAGGCAGCCAGGTAAAATTCCCCGGCGCCGTAGTCGGAAACACCTGCGGCACGGTCTTTTCATACATGGCAGGCAGCGAGTAATTGTCAAAAAAGAAATATCGGTCCTGATACTCTTTCTCACCTGCCCTGGCACGCTTTGCCCACTCATGATCCTCCGAGGTATGGTTCATGACAAAGTCCAGGCACAGGCTGATCCCTTCCTTATGGCACTCGTCTGCCAGCTTTTCCAGATCCTCCATAGTTCCCAGCTTTTCCTGGACCTTTCTGAAATCCGCCACCGCGTATCCGCCGTCAGAACGCCCTTCCACCGTATCCAGAAGGGGCATCAGATGAACGTAGTTCACGTTGCACCGTTTAATGTAAGCAAGCTTCTCCCTCACTCCGTTTAATGTCCCGGCAAACTGATCCACATACAGCATCATGCCCAGCATACCATTCTTGCGATACCAGCCCGGCTCCTGCTCCCTGGCCTTGTCCAGCTTTTTCAGGGAAGCCTTCCTTGCCTCATAAAACTCCTCCATATTCTTCAGCAGCTCGTCAAAATGCTCCTGATTGTCATACAGTTCCATATACAGCCATTTCAGCTCGTCCATATGACGATCCAGGCGGGTCTGGTACGTTTTATCAATCTGATCCGTTTTCCCCATTTTTTTACTCCTCCGGCATTTTTATTTTTGTATGATACCATTTATTTTCCATCCCGTAAATGTAAAAAACCTGCACCCCATATGTCAAATACAACTATTATAACCCGTCACCTGTGATCCCCCGGCAAAAACCTTCCTTCCCTCCGATACCATAAAAACACTCCTAAACAGATCAGTGCCGACAACGCGGACCCGGCCGGCGGCGCTATCCCCATAGGAAGTAAAGTATCCGGAAAATATACGGAAGCAAGATACGCCCCGGGAATCCTCACCAGCAATATGGAAACCAGGTTATGGATAAAAGAGATCCCCGATTTTCCGTAAGCGCAAAAATACCCGCTGAAGCAAAAATGCACTCCCGCCGCAATACAGTCAAACACATAAGAACGCAGATACTGCCCTCCCATTCTTACCACTTCCGGACTGTCAGTGAACATCCCAACTACCGGTTCCGCAAAAAACTGGCACGCCGCTGTCACGATGGCCCCGAATACCACAGCCACAGCCACCCCGTAGCCCAGTGTCTTGTCGGCCCGTTCATACTTCCCCGCCCCGATATTCTGAGCTCCGATAGCAGAGACAGAAGAAAGCATCGCCGAAGGCACCAAAAACAAAAACGTAATGATCTTTTCCACAATTCCCACGCTGGCAGCTACCACTACGCCTCTCTGATTGGCAATGGCTGTAATTGTAAGAAAAGACACCTGAATCAATCCGTCCTGAAAAGCAATCGGAACTCCCACTTTCAAAATCTCCGCCATAACGGGCTTCTGGAACCGAAAGTCTTCCCTGGAAAACTTCATTCCAAAATCACGCTTTTGCAGCATGGCCAGAGCCGCAAGTACACTGACCGTCTGGGAAACTACCGTGGCCGCCGCTGCCCCTGCCGCTCCCATATGGAAAAAACCAATCAGAAGAAAATCAAGAAACACATTGAGAACTCCTGCAATTGCCACAAAATACATGGGGCTTTTCGAATCTCCCATCCCCCGGAACACACAACTGATTATATTATATGCGGTAATGAACGGAATCCCCGCAAAACAGATCAGCAGATAATACCGTGTCTGTCCCACCGCCTCAGAAGGCGTCGAAATCACTGCTATTATTCCGTTAACCGCTGCCATCAGGATTACCGTCAGCACCAGAGAAGCAGCTAAGAACAACGATACCGTATTTCCCACTGATTTAGCCGCCCGCCGGCTGTCCTTTCCTCCTACCGCCTTACTGACCGCCACAGTAGAACCCATGGCAAGACCCACGATCACCACTGTAAGCATGTGCATAACCTGACTTCCTATAGACACGGCGGATATGGTATCTGCCCCGTTAAACTGCCCGGTCACGTACAGATCTGCCAGGCCGTAAAAGGTCTGTAAAAAACAGGAGAGCAGATACGGCAATGAAAAACGAATCAGGTTCCGAAGGATACTCCCCTCTGTTAGATCTTTCTGCATAACATTTTCCTCCCAGACTGCAAGCTGTCAATTATTTTCCAAACTACTATAACGAATCGGGGGGGAAATGTCAAACAAATCCTTTCTTCCCTTTTATTTCCTTGAAATTTAAGATAACCTTCATTTTTTCTCAGGATTTCATTGATATAATAAGCGTATTACATTTATGGGTATATCAGCGCCGCAAGTGGCGCGGCATGGTTTATACGCCGTAGCAGCCATATATCCGGACTGTTATGGAACACCTGCATGGAGGCATTTTTATGAGACGGGAACCTTTATTCGTTATCCTCGCTGCCGTGCTGCTTGTCGGCTGCGGCAGCGCTTCCGCAGCCGACCGGCCCACACCGTCCGGCATCGGCCTTTCTGATTCTGAGACACATACCTGGACGGCCTCGGGCATTGACACTCCTGACAATGAAAATGAATCGGTAGAATTTAACGGAGTTGTGAAACTGAAAAAAGAACTTTCGGAAGATACTTTGAAATGGCTGGAATGGTACTACACACTGTCAGAAGACAGCCGGAATGCCCTGTCCTTCGTGCCTGCCGAGTTTATCCGTTCCGGTACCGGCCACACCATGGAAACGGAATATGAAACCTTCCCTGCCTACTCGGCCGCTTTGACAGAAGCAGAGCTCTTAGAGACGGAGGAATTGGCCTATTATTACTTTACGGAAGATTCAGCAGATTTTGAAGGCATAGAGGAGATCTGTCTGGCAAAGGATGATAATCCTCACTATCATAATATTGGTATCGAAGCAGAATACGACCCGGGCAATATCATCATCTATATGGTCCTGACCGGAAAGGACAAGGCCGCAGGCAACCCCATGCGCTCCATCA
Source organism: uncultured Lachnospiraceae bacterium (assembly GCA_949840805.1). Lineage (GTDB taxonomy): Bacteria > Bacillota > Clostridia > Lachnospirales > Lachnospiraceae > Brotaphodocola. The sequence goes on from CATKXR010000003.1 coordinate 145,706, forward strand.
GTATTGCGCGCAAATCCAAATCCGATAGCTGGAAAATCATTAACAGCGGCTTTTAAGGCCGCTGTTTTACTTTCTTGCCCCTTTTCAGGCATTAGGGCCTTCCTTCTGTCATTCCAGCATCCGATATCCTACGCCAATTTCCGTAAATATATAATGAGGTTCTGCAGGATTGGCTTCCAGCTTTCTGCGGATGTTCGCCATATTTACCCGGAGAATCTGGTTATCCGTATCTGCATAAGGCCCCCATATTTCCTTCAAAATAAAATCGTAAGTCAGCACCCTCCCGGCATTCTGCGCCAGCAGGGATACCAGCTTATACTCGATCTGAGTCAGATGGACAGGATTCTCCTGAAGTGTTATCAGACGCCTTTCAAAGTCGATTACCAGCCCGTCTTTCGAATAAACCGGATTCTGTATATGGGGCTGGCCTGCCCCTGCATGGAGCCGATGCCGGAGGGCGGTACGGATCCTGGCCAAAAGTTCCTCTGCCCCAAATGGCTTGGTAATATAATCATCCGCCCCGCCATCTAATGCTTCCACCTTATCCTTCTCCTGGGTACGGGCTGAAATTACGATAATCGGAACGGCTGAAAAGCCCCGAATCGTCTGTAAAATCTCCATGCCGTCAATATCCGGAAGCCCCAAATCCAGCAAAATCACCTCCGGATGATGGGAGGTACACAAAGACAGGCCTGTCCTACCGTTCACGGCGCGTAAAACCTTGTATTCATTCGAAGTCAGAATCGCCTCAATATAATTTCCTATATTTTTCTCATCCTCAATAACCAGGATCGTCCGTTTATTCGCCATCGCTTATGTTCTCTCCTAATGGTAATGTAAAAATAAACTCTGCTCCCTGCTCCTGATTTCTCACACAGATGGTGCCATGGTGGGCATGGATGATCGTCTTACAGATCGTAAGCCCGATTCCCATTCCCCGATGGGAATCCCCGCTTTTATTGCTGTCCATTCCTCCGCCGTCAAAAATAGTGTCCAGCCGGTCCGGCGCAATACCCTTTCCGTGATCCACAATGTGAAATTCCACCTCATTCTCCGCTTTTACCACAAAGAGGTCAATGAAATCCGACCCGGAATGGTAGACCCCGTTTTCCAACAGATTGATGATCACCTGCTCAATCAATACCGCATCCATGGGAACCATCAAAAACTCCTCCGGCACCTGTACCCGTACCTTTGCCTTGGGAAGCCGCTTTCTCAGGCGTTGTACCGCCTCTGACACCACCTCTTCCAGCGGCTCCGGACTTGTATTCACCCGGGTCTCTCCCACTCGTATCCGCGTCACGGACAAAAGATTCTCCACCATATTCAGAAGCCAGTTAGCATCCTCGCTGATACTCTTAACCATATACGATTTTTCCTTTTCTGTCAACCTTCCGTTGTCTGCCAGATATGTATCGGCCATCCCGATAATACTGGTCAGAGGAGTGCGGAGGTCGTGAGATACGGCCCGGAGCAAATTGGCGCGCATAGTCTCCTTCTCTGCTTCCATCAAAAGCTTTTCCCGTTCATTTAAGATCTCATTTTGTTTTTTAAACTGGGTAGTCAGGGCGCTGGTCAGCCCTGAAATCACTGCCATGACCACAAAAGTCACCGGATATCCGTCAATACTGAAGTTCAAATTCATAAAAGGATAAGTAAATACATAATTAACACAAATGACACCTAAAAAAGTGGCAACAATACCCGGCACATACCCGGTGGTATATCTTGCCACCAGCATCACAGCCAGTACATATATAATGGCAACACTGGTAGAGTTAAGGCTGTAATGAAAAAACGCAATAGCCAGTATTGTCGCCAAAATGAAGATTCCGGCAGTTATAATAATATTTTTCAATAATACAATAAAATCCATCTGTTCTCTATTCTGCATTTTTCTGATTTCCTTTTTATTCATCCTGGCGCTTCCGATTTCCATTGCGTATATTGTATTATAAAGCCAGTACAGGGATATTAAAAGAATGATATTCTCCTAATATCCCTGCTTTTACTGCATTTATGAAGACTCCGATTGTATACCCATAAGCACGCTCATCTGTCAGACAATTCGGTATCTTTTATTAAAATCCTGTTATTTATAATTCACAATCTTCCCAAAATCCGGTTTCAGGGAAGCGCCGCCTACCAGGCCGCCGTCAATATCCGGCTGCGCAAACAGTTCCGGCGCGCTGGAAGCAGATACAGAACCGCCATACTGAATGCGGATCGCCTCTGCAGTAGCCTCATCATACAGCTCGCCGATACATGCGCGGATCGCCGCGCAGACCTCCTGGGCCTGTTCGGTGGTAGCCACTTTGCCAGTGCCGATTGCCCATATCGGCTCATAGGCTATGACGGCGCTCTTGGCCTGATCTGCAGTCACATTTAAAAATGCAATCTTGATCTGCTGGCGGATCCAGTCAATGGTAATGCCCTGCTCTCTTTGAGTCAGGGATTCTCCACAGCAGATAATCGGGGTAATGTTGTGCTCAAAAGCCTTCAGCACTTTCTTATTCACCGTCTCGTCCGTCTCTGCAAAATATTCCCTTCTCTCGGAATGGCCGATGATCACATACTTAACCCCGGCGTCTGTCAGCATGGCAGGAGAAATCTCACCTGTATAGGCTCCCTTTTCCTCGTAATACATATTCTCGGCGCCGATGTTGATGTTGGTGCCTTTCGCCGCTTCGATAGCCGGAATAATGTCAATAGCCGGCACGCAGAATACCACATCCACATCATCATTGACTACCAATGGCTTTAATGTATTTACAAGGTCAACCGCCTCCGTAGGAGTCATGTTCATCTTCCAGTTGCCTGCAATGATTTTTTTTCTGGACATTTTTCTTCTCCCTCTATCCCTTTTTATATTATTTATCGTCAGCTGCCGCTACGCCCGGAAGCACCTTGCCCTCCAAAAATTCCAGGGAAGCGCCGCCGCCTGTGGAAATATGGCTTACCTTATCTGCAAAGCCAAGCTGATTCATAGCTGCCGCAGAATCGCCGCCGCCGATGATGGTGGTAGCCTCAGTCTCAGCCAGGGCCTTTGCCACTGCAATCGTTCCCTTTGCCAGGGTCGGATTTTCAAACACACCCATAGGTCCGTTCCACACAACCGTCTTGGCAGACTTAACAGCCTCCGCATACATTTCAGCAGTCTTCGGCCCGATATCCAGCCCTTCCATATCTGCCGGAATCTCGTCTGCAGAAACCACCTTCACGTCAACCGGCCCGTCAATGGGATCCGGGAATGCAGCCGCAATCGTAGTATCCACCGGAAGAAGCAGCTTCTTGCCCAGCTTTTCCGCCTTTTCCATCATCTCCTTGCAGTAATCGATCTTGCTGTCGTCTACCAGGGAGTTGCCCACGCCTTTGCCCTGAGCCTTCAGGAAAGTAAAGGCCATGCCGCCGCCGATGATCAAGGTGTCACATTTCTCCAGCAGATTGGAAATCACGTTCAGCTTGTCCGCAACCTTGGCTCCGCCTAAGATCGCCACAAACGGCCTTACAGGATTCTCTACCGCATTGCCTAAGAAGTCGATCTCTTTCTGCATCAGATATCCTACCGCGTTGGCGCCGCCCTTGGCGGTGATAAACTTGGTCACGCCTTCTACAGACGCATGAGCCCGATGGGAGGAACCAAAAGCATCGCACACATAATCATCTGCTAAGTCTGCCAGTTCTTTGCTGAACTCCTCGCCGTTCTTTGTCTCCTCTTTGCCGCGGAAACGGGTGTTCTGGAGGAGAACCACATCCCCGTCAGCCATTGCCTCAACAGCTTTGGAAGCAGCCTCTCCGGTCACATTATAATCAGAGACAAAAACAACCTCTTTGCCCAGCTTCTCCGTAAGACGTGCTGCAACCGGAGCCAGAGACTCACCCTCATTGGGGCCGTTTTTCACCTTGCCCAGGTGAGAACAGAGAATCACTTTTGCGCCTTCTCCAACCAGCTTCTGGATGGTGGGAAGAGCTGCCACAATACGGGTCTCATCGGAAATCACGCCGCCCTTTAAAGGTACGTTAAAATCACAGCGGACCAGCACCTTTTTGCCCTTCAAATCCTTTAAATCATCTACGGTCTTTTTATTCAGCATTTTTATAAAACCCCTTTCTTAATCATTTATTCAAGTCCCTCTAAGTACTCCTGCAGGTCTCTTGCGCCTGCCCCAGCCAATTGCATACGCCTTTTGCTGTTCGCTCCCTCAGAGTACTCTTTAATACAAAAGAAGGCCCGGTCCTTGTCAAGACCGGACCCTCCTGAGCCTTATCCTGGTAACTGCTTCTGTCACAACTGTCAGGATATCCCCTGAAACAGAAACCTTCCCGGCAGCGCTTCTGACGCTGCCGGACCAGAAACTATTACCTGTCCTGTTTTTCTCCCTGCTTAAAATTACAGCTCAGCAAAGTACTTGATTGTCCTTACCATCTGGCTGGTGTAGGAATTCTCGTTGTCATACCATGAAACAACCTGAACCTCATACAGGTCGTCTGCGATCTTGGCAACCATGGTCTGAGTAGCATCGAACAGAGAACCATACTTCATGCCGATAACGTCAGAAGATACGATCGGATCCTCATTGTAGCCGTAAGACTCGGAAGCAGCAGCCTTCATAGCGGCATTGATACCTTCCTTGGTCACATCAGCGCCCTTCACAACCGCGGTCAGAATGGTGGTGGAACCGGTAGGAACCGGAACACGCTGTGCAGAACCGATCAGCTTGCCGTTCAGTTCCGGAATAACCAGGCCGATTGCTTTTGCAGCGCCGGTGGAGTTGGGAACGATGTTGGCAGCGCCGGCTCTTGCTCTTCTCAAATCGCCCTTTCTGTGAGGCCCGTCCAAAATCATCTGATCGCCGGTGTAAGCATGGATGGTGCTCATAATACCGGACTGGATCGGTGCATAGTCGTTCAAAGCCTTTGCCATAGGAGCCAGGCAGTTGGTGGTGCAGGAAGCGGCGGAAATGATGGTGTCGTCTTTGGTCAGGGTACCCTCATTTACGCTGAATACAATAGTCGGCAGGTCATTGCCGGCTGGTGCGGAAATAACAACCTTTTTGGCGCCGGCATCAATATGAGCCTGGGATTTCGCCTTGGAGGTATAGAAACCGGTACACTCCAGGACTACGTCAACACCAATCTCGCCCCACGGAAGATTCGCAGCATCCTTTTCTGCGTAAATCCGGATGGTCTTTCCGTCTACGGTAATGGAGTCTTCTCCGGCCTCAACGGTATGCTTGCCCTCGCCGATATGGCCAGCATATCCGCCCTGGGCAGTATCATACTTCAACAGGTGTGCCAGCATCTTCGGATCGGTCAGATCATTGATCGCTACTACCTCATACCCTTCAGCTCCGAACATCTGTCTGAATGCCAGACGGCCAATACGGCCAAAACCATTGATTGCTACTTTTACTGCCATGTTCAATTCCTCCTAGATTGTTAAAAAATTGTTGATTGTTAAAATATAATCAACCTTGGTTCCTATTTTACCCAATTATGGACAAAAGCGCAAGAGGTATTTTGGCTTTTTTGCTGTATTTATCGCTCTTAATTGCTATTTGCCTACATCTCGTCCTTCACGTACCCTGCCAAGTTATAGGCATGGTCGGAAACTCTCTCCAGATTGCTGATAATATCCAAAAAAACCACTCCTGCAGAAGGCGCGCATTCCCCGGCAGAAAGACGCTCAATATGCTTCTCCCGCAGCTCTTCCTCCTGATTATCCACATCATCCTCATATTGGCTGACCTTACGGACCGAATCCATATTGCCGGTACGCCGGGCATCGATAGCGTAATGAAAAGATTTGATCACACTGTCGCTGATGGATTTTAAGTCGCTCATACCTGTTTCCGTAAAATCCAGATTGTGCTCCGCCATATACTCTGCCTGCTCTGCCAGATTCTCTGCATGGTCTCCGATCCGCTCAATGTCGCTGACACTGTAAAAAAGATTGTTGACCACCCGCTTCTGATGCTCGGTCAGGGACAGATTGTCAACCTTGATCAAATACTCTGTCAGCATCTTTTCCATATTATCTATGGTTTTCTCCGTTTTATACACATCCTGGATTTCTTCCAGATTTCCCGTAAAAATGGCGTCCAGAGAGCGTTTTACATTCTTCATGGTAATCTGCCCCATGTGAACCACTTCCAGGGCAGCCGTTTCCACGGCAAATGCAGGCGATTCAAAAATCCTCTCATCCAGATGCTTTAACGTCTGCGCTGTCTCCGCATCCTCAACAGGGGCTTCCTCCCTCTCCCTGACCACTACTCCTGAAAGCTTCACCAGCCAGTCCCCAAAGGGGAACAAAAGGGCCGTCATCGTCAGATTAAATATTGTATGGAATATGGATATCTGCACAGCGTTTATGTGGGAAGCCGCAAATACAGGAAACAGGGAAAACACTACAAATCCCAGTATGCCAAACACAACGGCCCCGATCATATTAAAAGCCAGGTGCATGACCGCCGCGCGCTTGGCTGTCCGGGAACCTCCCGCACTGGACAGCATGGCGGTGACACAGGAACCGATATTCTGCCCCAAAGTAATATAGATTGCCGCGTTTGTTGTTACAATGCCATTCATGGCAAGAGTCTGCAAAATACCTACGGATGCCGAGGAGCTCTGCAAAAGAGCCGTCACCAACGCTCCAATGATCATTCCCAGCAAAGGATTGCCTCCCAACAGGGCAAAAGCGCTTGCAAAAATCGGCGCGTCCGTATAAGGGCTGATGGATCCGGACATAAAATCCAATCCGGTAAACAAAAGGCCAAGGCCGATTAAGATCTCTCCTATGGTCTTCTTTTTCTGGCTTTTGGCAAACACCAGCAAAAGAGCCCCCAGGCCAATAATAAGCGGGGCATAAAAACCGGGTTTCATGATCTCAAAGGCATCTCCCAACTGGCTCATGGAAACAATCCACGCGGTGATGGTAGTACCGATGTTGGCTCCCATGATCACGCCTACTGCCTGGGACAGATTCAGCACTCCCGCGCTGACAAAACCTACCACCATCACCGTGGTGGCGCCGCTGCTCTGGATAATGGCCGTGATCAGCGCTCCCAGCACCACCGCAAGAAAGCGGTTGTTGGTCAGCATCCCCAAAAAACTGCTCATCCGGCTGCCTGCAGTCTTCTGCATCCCGTCTGCCATGATGCTCATACCATACAAAAACATGCCAAGGCCGCCTAAAAATCCGAAAAAATTGGAAACGTCGCTTACTGACATCGGGTTCACCTCGTCTATTCTGCTTCTTTGCGTATTAAGAACATTTTACATATCCAGCCTCATTCTGAAAACCATGCCAAAACCAGCATACAATTCCAGACGGCTGAATCTTATGATAACATAAAAGCACCAGACATTTCAACCTGTTTCGAATATCCTGTTGCACTTCCAGACAAAATTCGCTATAATCAAGTTGCTGTAAAGTGTGTACCCAGGCGGGGCTTGTTGCTATTTACCGTTATCCCAGAGGATCCGCCTGTGCAGTTACCCATACCCCGGAAAACGCGCTCTCGCTCCGGTGAAGAACGGAGTGAGAACGTGTCTGAAAACGTTTTATCCTTCTTCTCCTGCGGACCCTTCGGGAGAACCTTAACTTTACAATATTAACCTACAGACAGTAATGCACGAAAAGGCATATCCTTCCGGGCATCCCATAATGCATGCCCTTCGGGCAGGCGTGCTCCGTTAGGCTCCGCACGAAAAGGTATAAAAATCCCGGCAGCTTCCCTGCCAGTCGAATAACACAAGGAGGAACCATTTATGTTTCCGGACACACATATTCACACGAACTTTTCAAAAGACAGCCAGGCTGCGCCTTATACACAGGTTGACCGCTGCCTTTTACTTGGCATGAAGGAACTGTGCATCACGGATCATCATGACTATGGTTCTGACCTGGCAGGAGATGCGTTTTTGCTGGATTTCGATACTTACCTGCCTTATATGCGACGGCTGCGCCAAACATATGAAGGCCGTATCCAGGTAAATATCGGCGTGGAACTGGGACTGCAGCTTCATATCCGGGATTATTTAGAAAAGCTTGTACAGAATATAGAGGTGGATTTTATCATCGGCTCCTGCCACTTTATTGATAATATGGATCCTTACTTTCCTGAATATTTTGAGGGAAAAAGCGAGAGGGAAGCCTATGAACATTATTTTGATGTCACCCTGAAACGGATTCTCAATCTGAACTGTTTTGATTCTTTTGGCCACTTAGACTATATTGTCCGCTATGGCCCTCACACCAACATAAATTACTCTTATGCCGCCTATCAGGACTACATTGACCCAATCCTGAAGGCACTCATTGAAAAAGGGAAGGCTTTAGAATGCAATACTGCTGGCTTTAAATATAATCTGGGTCATCCCAATCCTTCAGAGGATATTTTAAAGCGCTATCGGGAAATGGGCGGCGACCTGATTACCTTGGGTTCGGATGCCCATGCCCCGGAGTATATTGGCTATGATTTTGAAAAAACAAGAAATATCCTGACCGACTGCGGCTTTCGTTATCTTACGGTCTATCACCAGCGAAAGCCTGATTTTATACCTTTATAGAAAACCTCTGGCATCCCCGTTACAGGCTGAACCGGATTTCTCCCCGCGAACTTGCGGCAAAACCATCCTCTGTCAATGTTCCATCGCATACCGCGCAGTCAGAATCCATACCAGCTTGTTCCGGTTCCACATGTCTTCAAACTGTGATACCGGCAGCGGGCATGCCACACTGCCTGTCTCTATCGTCACTCCCGGAACCGGATCTTCTTTTATCTGTGTCCAGTCCTTGAATCCTCTGTGACCGCTGCGGCCGGCCATCCGATACCCGGTGCAGGCGCTGATAAGGGCTGCCAGCTCTTCCGATTCCTGCCGCACCCGGTTTCCTTCATAATCCCAGTAAATGACATTTCCCATGCTGTGATAGCTTACTGTCGCCGCCCACTTTCTGGAAGACACAAGCCCTGCAAGCGCCTGTGTCTCCGGCTCCGACAATGGCTCTGTCCCTTTATAATTAGAAAAAGAAGGAGCTTGTACCGGGGATATCCGCTCCCAATTGGCAGGGAAATTCTGGTTTAAATCCACGCCTCTGGCATTTGCCTTCCAATAGACCAGATAACGGTCCAATGCCGCGGCTGTCCGGCCTTGGGCAATGTCATTTTCATAGCACTGTTGAATCTCCCTTTGCAGTTCTTCTGAACGAACCACATCCAGCCCGAACTGACTCAAAGCAATTCCATCCGGATTTACCATTGGTACAAAATGTACAGCCACCTGATGAAGAATCGTTGAAAAAGGCTGATCGCCCCAGCTTCCCTGGTCATAATGCTCCAGACCATACTCCAACTGCTTCATTACCAGCAGCGAAGTCATATATTCCCGCGCGTGGATACCGGCATGGATCAGAATATGCTTTTCAGCATCCGGGTTTCCCAGGACAGCCTCATACAGATCTCTGCCATCCAGAGACTTCCCAATCACATTAACCTGCAGCCTGCTGCCATAACGGGACTGCAGCTTCTCCAGGTCGGAAACCATACTTTCGTAAGAATATTTCTCCGCCACTTCTACTAAAGGACTGCCTGACGGCCCAGCCTGGCCCGGAGCCACATTCCCCTGGCCTGTCCCCGGCCCGGTATCTTTGCCGGTATTCGCCGGTATCCCTACTTCGATCACCGGCGAACTGCTTTCTTGTGCCGGCCCGCTTTCCGTTCCTGCCGCTTGCTCGAGTGGCGTCACTTCTGCCATAACAGTGACAGGATTAGCGGCTGTCAGCACAGCAGCTGCCAATCCTGCCAGCAGATGATTTTTCCCCGTTCTCATTCTTCCTTCTGCCCTTACTTCAGATCTCCCGGCTTCATACTCAGGCTGATCTTGCCCATCTTGTCTACATCCAATACCTTGACTGTCACGGTGTCGCCGATACTCACCACATCTTCCACTTTTTCCACCCGTTTATCAGACAGCCTGGAAATATGCACCATACCGTCCTTTTTAGGCTTCAGTTCCACAAATGCGCCAAACGGCATGATCCGAACCACTTTTCCGGTAAGAATCTGTCCCGGCTCCACATCCGTAACAATGCTCTTGATGATATCTTTGGCCTTCTCGATCATATCTTTATCCGTACCGCAGATATCTACCCTTCCGTCTTCTGAAATATCGATTTTCACCCCTGTATCTTCGATAATTTTGTTGATCGTACTTCCCTGCTTGCCTACCACATCACCGATCTTCTGAGGATCAATGTTGATCTGGTCGATCTTCGGCGCGTATTTGCCGACTTCCTTCCGGGGCTCTGCAATCACCGGCTTCATTACTTCATCTAAAATATATAATCTTGCCTCTCTGGTTCTGGCAATGGCCTCTTCAATAATCGGACGGGTCAGCCCATGAATCTTAATATCCATCTGGATAGCAGTAATTCCTTTGTGGGTTCCCCCTACCTTAAAGTCCATATCCCCAAAGAAATCCTCCAGCCCCTGGATATCTGTCAGCACGATATAATCATCATCACTGTCTCCTGTCACCAGGCCGCAGGAAATCCCCGCTACCATGGCCTTGATCGGCACGCCTGCCGCCATCAAAGACAAAGTGGAGGCACAAATGCTGGCCTGAGAGGTAGAGCCGTTGGACTCCATTGTTTCCGACACGGTGCGGATGGCATAAGGGAACTCGGCTTCCCCCGGAAGAACCGGAACCAGAGCCCTCTCTGCCAGGGCTCCATGGCCGATCTCCCGGCGTCCCGGCCCTCTGGACGGCTTGGTCTCGCCTACCGAGTAGGAGGGGAAATTATAATGATGCATATATCTTTTGGAAGTCTCATTCTCATCCAGGCCGTCTAATCGCTGGGCCTCCGACATGGGCGCAAGGGTACATACATTTAAAATCTGCGTCTGCCCCCTGGTAAACATAGCAGATCCGTGAACCCTGGGAAGCAGGTCAATCTCAGCCGCCAGAGGACGGATCTCCGTAATGGCGCGGCCGTCCGGACGTTTGTGATCCCTTAAAATCATCTTTCGAACCGTCTTTTTCTGGTACTGATAGACAGCCTCTCCTAAAGATGCCAGCCATTCCTCATGATCTGCAAAAGCCTCCTCCAGCTTCTCGGTAATACGGCGGATATTCTCCTCTCTTGTCTGCTTTTCGTCCGTAAAGACCGCTTCCTCCATCTCTGCAGGCGGCACAATCTCACGGATAGCTGCAAACAGTTCTTCCGGAACCGCGCAGCTCTCATAAGAATGCTTCGGCTTTCCGCACTCCGCCACAATTCTGTCAATAAACTTAATAATCTCCTGATTTACCTCATGAGCCTTAAAGATGGCTTCAATCATCACCTGCTCCGGAATCTCCCTGGCTCCTGCCTCGATCATAATCACTTTCTCTCTGGTGGATGCCACAGTGAGAGCCATATCGGAATCCAGCTTCTGGCTGCTGGTGGGATTCACAATAAACTCACCGTTGATCATGCCGATCTGGGTGGTGGCACACGGCCCGTCAAAAGGAATATCCGAGATACAGGTTGCTATAGCAGAACCAAGCATGGCCGTATACTCCGGGCTGCAATCCGGATCTACAGACATGACAAGATTGCTCAAAGTCACATCATTGCGATAATCCTTCGGAAACAGAGGACGCATGGGCCTGTCAATTACACGGGCCGTCAGCACGGCATTTTCCGATGCCTTTCCCTCCCTCCGGTTAAAACCTCCGGGAATCTTGCCCACGGAATACAGCTTTTCCTCAAACTCCACACTCAACGGGAAGAAATCAATTCCCTCCCTTGGCTTGTCTGACGCGGTAGCCGTAGATAATACCACGGTATCTCCATAATGCATAAAAGCTGCTCCGTTTGCCTGTCCGGCCACTCTTCCCACATCTACTGTCAGGGTTCTTCCTGCCAGTTCCATACTGAAACTTTTGTACATATTTTCGTCTCCTTTAAAAAATATTTGATTTTTTCCTTCCGGGCATTTCATAATACATGCCCTTCGGGCGGGTGTCCGGCCTGAGCCGAACGATAAGGTATATTTCGCCAGAAGACTCCGAAACTACTGCTCTGCACAAAAAACAGCTAAAAGATCCTGCCCTGTCTTTCATGCACAGCAGTCGTCTCGGTCTCGTCTTCTGAAAAATATCATAATCATATCGGTTGCCCGATACCGGTATGCTGTAAACAACGACAGGGTGGAGAACACTTCTCCACCCCCTGAATCCTGTCATTACTTTCTGATACCCAGCTTCTCAATCAATGCACGGTAGCCTTCCAAATCCGTTTTCTTCAGATAATCCAACAGACCACGCCTCCGGCCTACCATCTTCAAAAGTCCCCTTCTCGAATGATGGTCCTTTTTATTCTCCTGCAAATGTTCTGTAAGCTCCGCAATTCTTGCCGTAAGGATTGCAATCTGCACTTCCGGCGAACCGGTATCGCCGGGCTTTCTCCCATACTGCTCAATAATCGCTGCTTTCTTTTCCTTTGAAATCATCAGATTTCCTCCTTTTTCATGCTTACCGAAAACCAAGCTCCTGGTTGGAGCATCCAAGGAACCGAGTCTCGGCGTTACTCATACCGCCTTATCTTACCATAAGCTTTTCGGACTGTCAATCCAAAAATCCAAGCGAAACCAGGTACGCGACTAAAATTCCCAGGATCGCTCCTGCCAAAACCTGAAGAGGCGTGTGTCCTACGAATTCCTTCAGCCTTTTCTGGAACTGCTCATTGTCCAGATGAAACAAATCCTGCTCCATAATCAAGTTCAGGAGCCTAGCCTGTTTCCCCGTTTCCTGGCGCACGCCGATTGCGTCATACATCACAACGGAAGCCAGAATAAAGCAAATGGCGAATTCAAAAGATTCCACACCGTACCGGATCCCTGCACTGGTCGTCAGCGCGCACACAGTAGCCGAGTGGGAACTGGGCATACCCCCGGAACCCACCAGCCGCTCTGCGGAAAAACTCTTATTCAGCGCAAAATCAATCAAAGTCTTCAGAACCTGGGCAACCGTCCATCCGGCCACCGCGCAAATCAGCACCTCGTTGCTGAAAAATTTCTCCCAAAATGACATACGCTGCCCTTACCCATCCTTTAGTAACCGATCAGCCAGTCATACAACTCCTGATACTTCATAGCGGAGGTCTGCCATGAAAAATCCTGTGCCATGGCACGGTCGATGATCTTATTCCATTCCCTCTTCTTTTCGTAATATACATATTTTGCATACCGGACGGAATCCAGCATCTCATGAGCATTGTAATTTGCAAAAGAGAAGCCCGTGCCGGTTCCTTCATATTCATTGTAAGGCTGCACGGTGTCCTTAAGGCCGCCCGTCTCACGAACGATCGGCACCGTACCATAGCGCAGCGCCATCAACTGGCTCAGTCCGCAGGGTTCGAACAGGGACGGCATCAAAAATGCATCGCATCCGGCATAAATCTTATGGGACAATTCTTCCGAATAATATATCTGAGCCGAAACACGGTCATGATACTTCCAGTCATAATGGCGGAACATATTCTCATACCGCTCATCCCCTGTTCCCAGTACGATAAGCTGCATATCATCAGAACAAAGCTCATCCATGACTCCCTGGATCAGATCCAGTCCCTTCTGGTCTGTCAGACGGGATACAATCCCGACCAGAAACTTTTTATCATCTGCCGGCAGCCCTACCTGCTCCTGCAGGGCCACTTTATTCTTTGCCTTTTCTTTGCGGAAATTCCTGGCATTGTAAGGCTGGGCGATAAATTTGTCTGTCTCCGGGTTAAAATCATCATAGTCGATGCCGTTGACAATTCCCCGCAGGCTGTTAGAACGCGCCCTCATCAGCCCGTCTAACCCCTCGCCGTAAAACGGCATCTTAATCTCTTCCGCATAAGTCTGGCTGACTGTGGTAATGGCGTCTGCAAACACAATACCGCCCTTTAACATATTGCCGTCCTTATATGCCTCCAGCTTGTCCGGAGCAAAATAATAATCCGGCAGGCCGGAAAATCTCTGGATGGTCTTTACATCCCACACGCCCTGGAATTTTAAATTATGGATCGTGATGACAGACTTCATGTTCCGGAAAAATTCACCGCCTCTGAACCGATCCTTTAAGTAAACAGGAATCAGGCCGGTCTGCCAGTCATGGCAATGCACCACATCCGGCTGGAATCCGATCACCGGCAGGGAAGACAAAGCTGCCTGGCAGAAAAATGAAAACTTCTCCAGGTCATAGAACCAATCGCCATAAGGCTTGTCGCCTGAAAAATAAGACTCGTTGTCAATGAAGTAAAAGGTGATCCCGTCAAGTACATACTGCAGAATCCCGACATAACGGCTCTGTCCTAAATAATCCATATAAAAATGGTCAATGTACGTCATTTCATTACGCCATTTTTCCTTAATGCACAGATATTTGGGGACCATCACCCGCACATCAAAATACTCCTTGTCAAAACATTTTGGCAAAGAACCCACTACATCTGCCAGGCCGCCTGTCTTGATAAATGGCACTGATTCTGATGCAACAAATAAAATCTTCTTCATCGAAATAACCTCCTAATCTTTTGTCCGCCCCCAAAGCAGACCTTTTAATTACAAGTATACAATATTTGAGCGAATTTAGGAAGTAAAATCTTAAAAAACTATCATGTTATTTCCGCTTCATTTTATAATCCGGAAGTTTGACAGTTGAATAGAAGGAAAACACCGGCAGGCCGCATAAAGCCTGCATTTTTTTGTCAAGTTTTATCGATTTTGTTGTAGCTATTTATGGCTATATGTGGTATAATGGGGGGGAGGAG
>CATKXR010000004.1 GCA_949840805.1 uncultured Lachnospiraceae bacterium
GCAGTAATGTGTGGAGCTGACTGCTACTAATAGGCCGAGGGCTTAACCTGAGAAGGTCGGAGGGAAGCAGCTGTATGGCTGCTGGAGGTTCGGGTGGTTTCAATATGTGGTTTTGAGGGTATATGTTACCTTTAATCCTCGATAGCTCAGTCGGTAGAGCACGCGGCTGTTAACCGCGCTGTCGTAGGTTCAAGTCCTACTCGGGGAGTTTTTCGCATATATTATATAAGTATGTTTGTATGCGGCCCCGGCCCCATGGTCAAGCGGTTAAGACATCGCCCTTTCACGGCGGTAACACGAGTTCGAATCTCGTTGGGGTCACTTAAAATATATATGGCGACATAGCCAAGCGGTAAGGCGTGGGTCTGCAACACCCTGATCACCAGTTCAAATCTGGTTGTCGCCTCTTTAGAAAACAGAGCGGAAAGCGTTGATTTTACAAGGCTTCCGCTCTTTTTCTGTGGGAAAAACCCATTTTCATTTTTTCCTAAATATGCTAAAATTTAAAATACAAGTGTGGGAAAAGTGAGGGAAAATTTATGAAGTACACGCCGATCACAATCAACAAAAAGACAAAGACACACAAGGACAAGAACGGTAAGGAAAAGAAATATGTCTATTATGAGGCCGTATGTACCGTTCAGTTGGCAAAAAAATCCTACAGAGAAACGGGTAATGGTAAGACCAGGCAGGCCGCCAAGGATGCACTGTTAAAGAAGCTGGATGCAGAGGAAAAGAAAAACCTGACCAGTGTTCCGGTCAAATCGGAAACCTTGAGTGATGCAATCGATCATTTCCTGAAATACAAATTGTCAGAGGGCTGGGCAGAATCCACTTATAGCAGGTATCAGAGGACAAGGGTTAATCAGATTGAAACCTATAATATAGGAATGAAGCATCCATTGGAGGTCACTCATAATGACATTTTGGAATACCTGGAACAATTAAGGTCGTATAAATATAGTAAAAGCACTTTGGATAAGGCCTACTCACTCCTGCAATTATACTTTAATTATGTTTATCAAGACAACCGGATGCAAAATCCGTGCTATGGTATCAAGATTGGATATGCACCAAAGCTGGAAGAAGACCAGGTGCTAACATCTGAAGAAGTAGCGCGAGTGTTTAAAGTCTGTGACGAGTTAGGAGGCGATGCTGATATCATCAAATTTGCTTTTATGACCTATGAGCGGCCGGGAGAGGTATCCACATTGAGGTTTTCGGATTGGAGCCGCCAGACCAGAACCATTAAGATTAACCGGACATATACAGAAAATGCCGAGGGTAAAAAGGTAGTCAGTGCAGAGGGCAGGACGAAAACAAAGACATCCACAAGATCGATTAAATTATCAGAAATGGCAAATGATTTGCTTGTTAAGAGGTATAACCAGAGATGGCAGAGCCTTGGTAAAAGACCGGGATCGTCTTACATCTGGACACAAAAGAAAGACCCAGGCAAGCCGATAGATTATAACACGCTCCGGCGGCTGTTTAAGAAGATACTCAAATTGGCAGAGGTAGACAAAGATATAACGCTTCATGGTTTACGCCATTCAGGGATAACATTTTATGGGAAAGACAGAGATCAATTTCTGACCATATCCAAAAATGCCGGTCACTCAAGGCCGAGTATAACCGAGGATATTTATTCTCATGTGTTGGATGAACATAAGGACGCCGCTGTAAAGTCTGCTGATAATTTGAATAAGATATTCCGTACACAATAGAGATTTAGGAGAGGGAGAGATACCCTCTCTTTTTTCGTTGACTATATTATATAGTAGAAAGAAGCCAGTTTTGTTGGATGCGGAGCCGGGAGGAGCATCGCCGTGGTGCCTCCGGCTCTCGTAGGTTGCAAGTAGTCCATGGCCGTTTTGTGCTTCCCCAAAGGGAAGCATAAAGCGGTGATGGACGGGCGGGAAGGATTGCCAGCGCAGGCTATATTGTAGAAGTTTGGAAGCCTCGCAGAGCCAGTTAAGCCATTTGCGTAGAAAATGGTATAACTGGCTATACCATTTGCCCTGAAATGCTGTGGACTTCTTACATGATATATTTGGCTGGGAAAATTAATGGATGGAGGTAGTGTGGTATGCACGTTGAGAAATTTCAGAAAAGCGCGGTCGGTCATATGCTCCGGCATTATAGCAGAAGTTCCACGAATTATAGCAATGAAGATATAGACCCTATGCGGTCAGGCTTAAACTATAATCTTGCGCCTGAACGAGAACAGTCTAGCATCTGTTATTATAAAGAGCGGCTTTCGCAAGTCAAATGCCAGAATAGGGCAGATGTAAAGACTTTATGCGATTGGGTTATTACTTTGCCTAAACGTGATTTTACAGAAGACCAAGAAAAGTGTTTCTTTCAGTCAGCTTATGCTTTTATGAAAGAACGTTACGGCGAAAAGAATGTGATATCGGCATGGGTACATAAGGATGAATCCGGACAACCGCATATGCATTTTTCATTTATTCCTATATGCTTGGATAAAAAGAAAAATATCGAAAAGGTATCGGCCAAAGAGGTGCTTACCCGTAATGAGTTGAGGTGTATTCATCAGGAAATGTCAAACCACATGGAGAAAACTTTTGGATATGATATTGGTATTTTGAATGGAGCGACCGCAGGAGGCAATAAAACAATTATGGAATTAAAGACAAAAGGCTTGGAGCAGGATATTAAGGTTTTAGAGAAAGTTAAGCGGCAATCCCTTATAGATATGGCCCAGACAATCAAAAAAGCGCCAAATGTCCTATCAGATATTTCAAAAGCCGTTAAGATTGCTTTGGGAAAAGAACAGTCACCACCAGAACATAAACATAACCGGGCGCATGAGCGGAGCCGGTAAGGAGGTATAATGAGAGAAAAACAGATAACAATTACACAAGCAGAATTGAATGAACTTGTCGAAAAGGAATTTCAGAAGAAGAGGCGTATACTATTTGATTTGTGCGCGGAGGGCTATAGCCTGGATCTTGATTATAAGGAAAAAAACATCTTCGGGAAAAGATTTATTATATTTGATGGGAAAAGCTGGGATAGACTATGGAAACGCTTTACAAAGGTTTCTGAGGATTTGATGGATGCAAGGGAGATATTGGAGATTACAGAGCCATTTTATAAAAAGTATCGTACTTTCTATGAGCAGGATATAAAGCCAGAATATCCTTTTGCTTCCTTTGATGAATATATAAAAATGGTTGATGCAGAATATACATCTGAGGAATTTGAACGGGTTCGGGAAGAATTTGAAGAATATTTTGCAGAGGATGAAGAGAGGTAACGCCGAGGTGCATTTGCACCCCGGCGAGGTTGTATAGAGCATGAAAAGATAGGATTCTACTGAAAATATACATTGTCTGGTGTTGGAGCATTAAGATTAAGCACATTATTCTGTCCAAAGTACGCAACTCCATTAACCTGAATATAGTAAACAGCATGATTACCAGTCCCAGAAATAGCTGCTTTTAATCCCAATGCATTTGCAAGGGAAATAGCAGTCATAGCATATTCTCCACAAACACCTCTTTTGTTAATTAAAACTGAATAATATGCATTTCTATTTGATGTATTTTCAAGCACATACTGTCCCTGTCCAAGTACTTTTTGAATTTCTCTTGCTCTTTCCATTTCAGTCATATTTTCAAAATCCATACCATTCAGCCAATTACAGAACCACTGATAAAGAGCCTGAGTGTTATGGACATTTTTATCATAATCTTCTTGGGATATATACATCTGATCTCCCGTATTTGGATTTATAGAATATCCTGCCGGCGGAATGAAATATTTATCCATTTGTCCAGTTAATAAAGCTTGTATATTGTCATTACAAATGCTAATGCTATTAGCACCAATCAACCCAGTATTTGTAATTCTCAGATTCCACTCGTCAATCTTCCCTGCCAACGGATGCGCCGGGTCATAATTGGCGCTATGGTTCACATTGTTGCTAATAGCTACATTCTGTGTTTGAATAACGCCATTCACAATCCACGCGCCTGCTTCGTTTACCTGATACCCGTCCGGCGTGGTGGTATTCGTTAAGGGAGATCCATTTTCCATATAGTAACATTCCGAGATACCGTCACTATTAGAATCCAGCCATTGCCATTCTCCGGCAAAGGAAGTTCCGGCCATTGCTAAAGATAATGCGGCGGCCAGTGTGATTTTGATGAATTTCTTTTTCATTATAAATGCCTCCTTTTTGTCCATATGGACTTGTTCTGGTTCCATTGTATCATAAAGTCCCGATAAAATAAATATAAAAGGACTGATTTTAGTCCAATTCGAGAGGGAACATGGATACCATAAGAAATGATGATAGAATATGTATCGGTGCAAATATCCGTCAGATTAGGAAAGAACGGCATATCGGGCAGACGGAACTTGTTCGGATGGTTCAGTTGACGGGTGTAGACCTTACAAGAGAAACGCTGGTAAAGATTGAGCGAGGAAAACAGCATATCAAGGTGTCGCAACTAAAAGCGATCCGGGAGGCGCTAAAAACATCATATGAGGAACTGCTAAAGGAATGAAGGAAGCTGGGAACGGCTTCTTTTTTCATGTGTTGGTATCAAGGTGAGGTAACAGAAGTCTAGGGATAACCCTAGACTTCTGTGTTGTGTGTCTAAACTGCCGAAAAGTGAGGATTTATGCAGGTTTGCGGCCTCTATTTCAGGCACATAGGGACTGTGCCAGGGACGCTTGGTCTGTGCCAAAAAATGTTTACAAAATGTTCACAATTTTTCTGCCGCCATTTGCCGCCAATCACTACATATTATCTATGCAACAAATAAGCACTGATTCATGTAGTAAGTGCCGGGAATGAAATCCCCCGGCACGTGTTAAACCAGGAGGTAACCAATGAAACAATATAAGTATGACAGATATACATTAAGACTGTCAAAGGAAATGACAGCTTATGTAAAGGCGGAATCGGCACGAAGAGGCATTGCACCAACGGCATTTATCAAGGCCGTTCTGGGAGAGTATAAGGAGGCGGAAAGACTTGGCAGAAGATAAGAAGGGATTGAAATTAAAGAATGATACACGTTCCCGGTCATGGTTTATTGTGTGTCCAAACGTGGATAAAAATGGTGTCTGTGGCCTGACGGCAGAGGAAGTAGGCGAGTTATCCGAACAAGAATTATGTGAGTATGTGGTCTGCCAATGGGTTTCCAGCACCAGGCAGGCGGCTTGTCTGTATTGTGTCTCCAAAGAGGGAATGAAGCATTTACACATTGTCCTTTGCGGAAATAATCCTATTCGGTTCAGCAGGATAAAAAAATTTATTGGAGATAAAGGGCATATCGCAATGACGAGAGGCAATAAAGAGCAGGTAGAGGCTTACATAAATAAGACGGGCAAGTTTGAGGAAAAAGGCGAGGTCATCCTGGCGAAAGCCCAGGAGGGCGAGCTAGTCGGGAGACAAGGCCGCAGAGTAGACATTGAATTGATTCGGGATGCTATCGACAATGGGATGTCATGGCAGGAAGTCCGGCGGCTGGATGATAATTTTTTTGACAGCCGGATGACAGCCATGATTAAGAATATGTATTTTGACAAACGAGCACAAGAAACACCATTCAAGAGAGATGTGGCCGTTCACTGGCTTTTCGGAGAAAGCGGGAGCGGCAAGACGGGAATCATTTTTGACCTAATTGCAAAGCATGGCGAGGGCAATGTATATCTTGTATCCGACTATCAAAATCCATTTGACAATTATGCAGGAGAGCCGATTATTATATTAGATGAATTTCGAGGACAGCTTCCTTATGCGACTGTATTGAGCATGTTGGAGGGTTATAAAAAAGAAGTCCACTGCCGTTATGCGAATGTGATGGGCTTGTGGACGGATGTGTATATCACTACAATTAAAACGCCGGAGCAGGTGTACGCCAAAATGATTGATAAAGAAGAAGACGATACAGACCCAATAGGGCAGTTGCTAGGGCGCATCAAATATTTCAGCTATTGCTATAGGGTCAACCGCCCGGACGGAGCAAAAAAGGATAGGGACGGACACCCGGCGGATTTTTATCGCTTTACGATCACTGGCGAAAACTATCGGAATTTGCAAGACAGCTTTGCAAAGGGTACGAAAATCCAGCAGATTCAGAAAGCCGCCCGTAGGGATTATCTGGATAATTATGCCAGACCGGATGATACGGTAGAATCCTTTCGGATAAAGCCTCTAATCTTATAATGTAAGAAAAAAGCCGGGAACGGCTTTTTTTGTTGCATGTGGGAAATATTTGTGATAGAATAAAACTGTGGGAAAAAGTGAGGGAAAAATATTTCACAGATACATAAAAGTATTGTAAAATCAATAAAAATAACGCTTTTAAAATTGGGTCTGCAACACCCTGATCACCAGTTCAAATCTGGTTGTCGCCTCTCTAAAACCCTTGATTTTTCAAGGGTTTTTTAATTTGTATCCAGACTGGCAGAGAAAATCCCGGATGTCATCTGGTAGACGAAATTTTTTTCTTGTGATATAATAGGTGTACTTAACAAGGAGAAGAGAGATGAAGGAAACCATAAAAATAAAAGGCCAGTTGAAGATATTCCTATCCTGGCCGCTATTGCTGTCTTTATTTCTGATATTTGGAAATATTACCATTGCAGTATTAAATAAAACATCAGGTCTGCTGTTATTTCCGTTTACACTATGTTATTTGATTGCTGCAGTGTTTTTAAGCCTTCATCAGAAAAGACGGCTTTTAAGCGGGCTGGTGGAGTTTTCAGCTCAATATGCCTGGATTCAAAAACAGCTTTTGGCAGAGATGGCAGTTCCTTACGGACTTGCAGATGAGGAAGGGAACTTATTATGGACGAATGAAGCGCTTCAGGAGATTTTGTCAGAGAAAAAAGCATTCAAGAAAAATCTTCAGGTTCTTTTTCCCGAAATTGCCAAAACGGATCTGGGTACACAGGAATTGGCGCATGTTCATACAACATATCAGAACCGAAAGTTCCGTTTGGATATCCGCACCGTTTATGTCACAGGTGACGAGGAAGATGAAAGCGCCATTATTTCAGGAAAAGAAAAGATATTAGCTGTATATTTGTTTGATGAGACAGAGATTCTTCAGTACAGGCAGGAAATCACGGATGAAAAGATGGTGGCAGGATTAATATATCTTGACAATTACGAGGAAGCTCTGGAAAGCGTGGAGGAGGTTCGTCGTTCTCTTTTAACAGCTCTTATTGACAGGAAAATTAATAAATATATTGGCGCCATGGATGGAGTTGTGAAGAAGACGGAAAAAGATAAATACTTTTTCATGATCAAGCAGAAATATATGGAACAGATCCAGGAGGAGCGGTTCGGTATCCTGGAAGATGTGAAAGCCGTAAACATTGGAAACGAGATGGCAGTGACCTTAAGCATCGGAATCGGTATGAATGGGGAGAGTTACAGCCAGAATTATGAATATGCCCGCGTGTCCATTGATATGGCCTTAGGCCGGGGCGGCGACCAGGCAGTGGTGAAGGATGGCGGGAAGATCCAGTATTATGGCGGGAAATCCCAGCAGTTGGAAAAAGCCACCAGGGTAAAGGCCCGGGTGAAGGCTCATGCTCTGCGGGAGTTGATAGAGACGAAAGACCGTTTGCTGATTATGGGCCATAAGCTGGGGGATATCGATTCCTTTGGCGCTTCCATTGGGATTTACCGAATTGCTGCTTCGCTGAATAAGAAGTCCCATATTGTGATAAATGAAGTTACCACTTCGGTTCAGCCTATGATGGACCGATTTCTGAGCAGTTCGGAATATTCGGAAGATTTGTTCTTGAACGGGGCGCAGGCGGCAGAGCTTGTAGATAATAATACCATGTTGGTGGTAGTGGATGTGAACCGGCCCAGTATCACGGACGCGCCGGAGCTTCTGCATATGGTGAAGACGATTGTGGTTCTGGATCATCACCGGCAGAGCAGTGAGATCATCGGGAATGCCGTGTTGTCCTATGTAGAGCCCTATGCGTCCTCAGCTTGCGAGATGGTAGCCGAGGTGCTGCAGTATATTGCTGATGATATTAAGATTAAATCAGTAGAGGCTGATGCCATGTATGCGGGTATAGTTATTGATACCCTGAATTTTACGAATCAGACAGGTGTTCGAACTTTTGAGGCGGCAGCCTATCTCCGGCGCAGCGGAGCAGACGTGACTCGTGTGCGTAAGCTGTTCCGGGACGATATGGCAGAATATAAAGCCAGGGCGGCGGCTATTACGTCAGCAGAGGTTTATCGGGAGGCATTTTCCATAGGAGTCTGCCCGGCGGAAGGGCTTCAAAGCCCCACAATCGTAGGCGCCCAGGCAGCTAATGAGCTGCTGGATATCAAAGGCATCAAGGCGTCTGTGGTTTTGACAGAATACCATGGCAAGATTTATCTGAGCGCCCGTTCGATAGATGAGGTGAATGTACAGGTTATGATGGAGCAGCTTGGCGGAGGCGGCCACAGGACAGTCGCGGGAGCGCAGCTTGAAGGTATTTCTGTTGAGGAAGCCAGGAAGCGTGTAAGGGAAGTATTAGATAATATGTTGGAGAAAGGAGATATATCATAATGGAAATCGTATTGTTGGAGGATGTTAAAGCACTGGGAAAAAAGGGGCAGATTGTCAAGGTAAGCGACGGGTATGCCCGGAATTTCATTTTGCCGAAAAAACTGGGAGTGGAGGCTACCTCCAAGAATTTAAATGATTTAAAGCTTCAAAAAGCCAATGAGGCAAAGCTTGCTGCGGATCAGCTTGCCGCTGCCAAAGAGCTTGCGGGCAAAATAGAGGCTGCCAGTGTAAGCCTTTCTATGAAGGCAGGAGAAAGCGGAAAGGCGTTTGGTTCTATTTCCAGCAAGGAGATCGCATCTGCGGCCACAGAACAGTTGGGACTGGAGATTGATAAGAAGAAGCTTTTATTGCCGGAGCCGCTTAAGACTTTCGGCACTCATCTGGTACCTATCAAGCTCCATAAAGATGTGACAGCAAAACTGACCGTAAAGATCGTGGAAGCATAAAGCTATGGAAGATACTCTAATAAAGCGGGTGCTTCCCCACAGTATTGAAGCGGAGCAGTCAGTGATCGGATCTATGCTGTTGGATAAGGATGCTATTATTGCTGCCTCAGAGATATTGTCTGAGGCAGATTTTTATCATCGGGCTTACGGCGTCATGTTTGGAGCTATAACAGAGCTGTTCAATGAAGGAAAACCGGTGGATTTGGTTACTCTTCAGGACCGTTTAAAGGAAAAGGATGTGCCTCCGGAGGTGAGCAGCCTGGATTTTGTGAGAGATATCCTGGATACGGTTCCCACATCGGCTAATGTCAAGTCTTATGCCAACATTGTACGGGAAAAAGCGGTTTTGAGAAAGCTTATTAAAGTGACGGAGGAGATTGCCAATACCTGCTACGCAGGAAGGGAGCCGTTAGACCAGATTTTGGCTGACACGGAGAAATCGGTATTTGACTTGCTGCAGAACCGTGATTCGGCGGAATTTGTTCCGATTCGCCAGGTGGCGCTGAACGTGCTGGAAAGGATTGAAATTGCATCAAAGAACCCGGGGTCGGTGACAGGGATCCCTACGGGTTTTATTGATCTGGATTATAAAACTTCCGGCATGCAGCCATCCGATCTGGTATTGATTGCGGCACGCCCGTCTATGGGAAAGACTGCTTTTGTGCTGAATCTGGTGGATCATGTGGCGGTCAGGAAGAAAATGCCCTGTATGATTTTCAGCCTGGAAATGTCAAAGGAACAGCTTGTCAACCGTATGCTGGCTATGGAGTCTAATGTGGATTCCCAGAAGCTTCGCACCGGAAGCCTGACAGACTCTGACTGGGACGCGGTGGTGGAGGGAATTGGCATAATCGGCAATTCCAAGCTATTGATCGACGATACGCCCGGTATTTCCATTACGGAACTTCGGTCTAAATGCAGGAAGATGAAATTGGAGTATGGTCTGAGTATGGTCATTATTGATTATCTTCAATTGATGACCGGGAGCGGCAGGGCAAGCGACAACCGGCAGCAGGAGATTTCCGAGATTTCCCGTTCCTTAAAAGCTCTGGCAAGAGAGCTGAATGCGCCTGTGATCGCTTTATCCCAGTTAAGCCGCGCCTGCGAATCCAGGCAGGATCATCGGCCTATGCTGTCTGATCTGCGTGAATCAGGGGCGATTGAGCAGGATGCAGATATTGTGATGTTTTTGTATCGGGATGATTATTATAATAAAGATACAGAGACTCCTAATATAGCGGAGGTGATTATCGCAAAACAGAGAAACGGCCCGATCGGCACTATAAATCTTTTATGGCAGCCGGAATTTACCAAGTTTGTGAATTTGGCAAGATAGAGGGCTTATTTGTCCGGCTGTATGCGTGGAAGATAGATTGTCTGCCCAGATAAGAAAAGAGTCTTGCCTGGGCAGATTTTTTGACGTTACAGCTTTTTTTTGTCCCTGCCAAATTTTTTCCTTTTGAAAAATGGCAGCTTCGTAGCTGCAGCTTCTGCTTTGCCTTTGCTTTCTTTCTGATAGGCACGCAGAGTTTCGTCCAGGGCTTTAAAACGCTCCTCTGCCCGTTCATCGTTGACCCGCATCATATATTCCAATTCCTGAACCATTTTATCATTGACCTGGCGGCTGATCTCGTTGCTCAGTGCTTTATTGTTTTCCTGGATCGCTTGTCCTACAGCCTTTCCGATGACCTGATTCATGATCTGCTGCAATTGCTCCATTTTCTCCTGATTAATCGTGACTGCCGTATTTTCCTGTTTTTGTATGGTTTTTAAATTGGTTTCTCCTTCCATTTCTTCCCCTGCACTTCCTTCTTTTAAAATATTTACAGCATTTTGTTCCAATATCTGATCCGGATTGATATCGTCGTCACCGTCTATCATTTTTTTCAGAACCTGTTCAATGGCTTTTAGCTGATATCCTTTTTCCTTTAGTTCTTTTATCTTTTGGAAGAGCCGAATATGTAATTCTGTGTAATAACGGTGGCTTTTTCCATTTCGCGGTATATCAAGCTGAAGCTCGTCCTCCCAGTAACGCAGTACATGGGATTCCACCCCGACCAGTTTACCGGCCTCTGATATGGAATAGCTTGTTTTCTCCATTTTGTCCTCTCCTTATACGTCATGTGAAAATTTATTCTGAACGATTTTATAACTTTACTATTATCATATGAGAGAACTTTGAAAATTATGTTTAAATTACGGAAAAAGTTGAAAAAATTTCTGAAAGGATTTTTAGGTTGTAATCTGTTGGAAATGTGTGTTAAAATAGACAGTATTCGACAGAAACGAAAAAACGACAGGATAAGAACAGAGGTCAGGACAGAAGAAAGAGAAGGTGATACTTTGACGGATGTATGTATGAAGACAGGGAAAAAAATATCTGAAAAAAATAGAAGGAATGTATGCGTAAGATTTTGTATGGCAGTCCTGGCAGCAGGGATCATGCTGAATACGGCGGGCTGTAAAAAAGAACAGGTGGAAGAGACAGAGACTACAGTCTCGGAATTTGTGCTGGCAGAAGAGACATTAAGCCCTACAGAGGCGGATGAGATTGTGATGGCGCTGACGCCGGACGGCCCGCTCCTGCCTTCTGTGGAGGGAGTGGAGGCTGAGTATTCGGAGCCTATTCCGGATTATCTGCGGCTGGGAATGCGGCATTCGGTGGTGCTTCAGCTTCAGGAGAGGCTGATGCGGCTGGGATTTATGGATACAGACGAGCCTACGGATTTGTATGGCGATGTGACGGTGAATGCAGTAAAGGTTTATCAGAGGCAGAATAAGCTGGCTCAGGATGGCGTGGTAGGGCCGGATACTTTAAAGGCGATTTTGTCTCCGGATGCCAAATATTACGCGGTACAGAAAGACGATGACGGCGATGATATCATGAGAATTCAGTTGCGTCTTTATGAGTTGGGGTATCTGGCAACGGAAGATATGGTGACAGGCCATTTTGGAGACAGCACAGAGACGGCAGTTAAAAAAATGCAGGAGGTCAATGAACTGGATCAGGACGGCAAGGTGGGGAGAAAGACCATAAACCTCTTGTACAGTGAGGAGGTAAAGCCCAATATGCTTTCCTTCGGTGAGACAAGTGAGGTGGTTCTGGCTGCCCAAAAGCGCCTGAAGCTTTTAGGCTACATGACTTCAGAGCCGGACGGGAATTATGGCAACGATACGGTGGCGGCAGTGAAGCAGTTCCAGTCCCGAAATGACCAGGTAGTAGACGGATACTTAGGGCCGTCAACCAGAATTGCCCTTAACAGTGAGACAGCGGTACCGAACGGCCTTCGGATCGGCGACAGCGGCGATACGATTTCCCGGGTCCAAAATCTGCTTAGTAAACTGGGATATATCAATTCAGCCAATGTGACAGGATATTATGGTGATGTGACGGCTAATGCGGTAAAGCTGTTCCAGCGCACGAACAATCTGACGGTTGACGGGACGGTAGGCGCCCAGACGATGGCCATGCTGACCGGTGGAAATGCGAAAAAGGCACCGGCTAACGCAGCCAGGCAGACAGGAGGCAGTTCATCGTCCGGACGCACGACGCAGAGACAGACCACAGGCGGCGGTTCTTCTTCAGGCGGAAGCAGCGTTCCCAGCACGGGAAGCGCAAGCGGCAGCGCCAGCGCCCTGATTGCCACGGCAAAGTCTAAACTGGGCTGTCCTTACGTGTGGGGCGCAAAAGGACCTAATTCCTTTGATTGTTCGGGGTTTGTGTATTGGTGCCTCAAGCAGGTCGGTGTCAGCCAAAGTTATATCACATCGTCGGGATGGCGCAGTGTAGGCAGGTATACCAAGATAACGAATTATTCGAATCTCAGGGCCGGAGATATTATTGTAGTAAGCGGCCATGTTGGAATCGTAGCAGAGGGAGGTACTGTGGTAGATGCCTCTTCCGGCAACGGGCGGGTGGTACATCGTTCTCTTGGTTCCTGGTGGAAGAGGAATTTTATCTGTGGATGGAGAATCTTTGGATAATAAACGTTAAGATGAAAATTAATATTATAAAAATAAAAAGGCTGCCGGGGAAATTCCCGCAGCCTTTCGTGTCCGGCAAAATGTGCCGGCAATATATTTGATGGATTTTCTATCGGTTATCATCTATGGACGGAAAGCCAATCCGCGCTTTGTATAAATCACCGTCTACCAGGATTTCAAAAGTCCCGCCCTGAAGTTTTGTCAGGCTTTGGGCGATGGACAGGCCCAAACCGCTGCCCTCCGTAGTTCGGGATACATCTCCCCGGACAAAGCGTTCTGTCAGATCTTCTGAACTGACGTTCAGCGGGTGCTCGGAAACATTTTTAATTGTAAAATATGCATATCCGTCCTGGCAGGTAACTTCGGTAAATACCCGGCTTCGTTCCATGGCATATTTAAAAGCATTGTTATATAAATTCTCTAAAACCCGCCACAAATGCCTTCCGTCTGCTTCGATCATGATGTTCTTGTCAGGAAGATCGGAAACCAATTCCAGGTTCCGTTCGGAAAATTTTTCTTCAAATTCGCCGTTGGTCTGCCAGATCATTTCCACCAGATCCAAATGTGCCATCTCGAGCTTCAAGGTACCGGAGCTTGCTTTGGAAGCTTCTAATAAATCTTCCGTCAGGGTTTTTAGCCGCTGGGATTTCTGGTCCAGAACATTTAAGTACTCTTGAATCCTGGGGTTTTGGATGTGTTCCCGCTTGATAAGATCCACATAATTGATAATGGAGGTCAAGGGTGTTTTTAAATCATGAGAAACATTGGTAATTAAGTCTGCCTTTAACCGTTCGCTTTTTACCTGTTCCTGCAGAGCATGTTCCAGGCCGATGCCGATGCGGTTAATCTTGCGGGCGATTTCCAGCTCTTTGCCGGACAGGCCGCCCAGCTCCATTTGGTATGAAGTGTCGCCGTCTGCAATCCGCGCAATGGCGTCTGCCACCCTGTCTTCCTGCATGGACGACAGAAACATTTTGTGGAAGGTCTGATAATCCATGACAAGTAACGCCAGAATCAGGAGCAAGGCGCCCGGTTTTGCAAAAGGATGGTTCCAATGGAAAATTCCCATCAGAATAAGTCCGGCTCCGGTAAAATGTGCAGCCACAAAAGCAAGGAAAAAGCAAAACAGCCGGTAACTGAAGGAGCGATGTACAAAATACTGGTTAATGGTCTGGTGAATATGGCAGACCAGGCTGCCGGACCAAAGCTGGTGGCATTTGTAACGGCGCAGCAGGCTGAAGGCGGCGATCATGCAGCATCCGTAAATAATGACGGCCATCAGCATCCGTTCCGAAAAGTCGGCGGCATATTTAGAAACCAGCAAATGAAGGATCCGGTAGCCGATCTTTTCGCCCAAAAACAGGGCAAACATGGTAAAGACACCCGCCAGTACAATATAGCATTCCGTATAGATTGTATCAAAACCATAAAGGACGGGAGCTGTGCTCTGGCTGTTTTCGTAACCGGAGACAAGAAACAGGTAGTATAAAGTCACAAGGCATCCGATAATGCCTAAGGCCAGTCCCATAAGGCCTTCCAGAAAACGCTCACGCAGCAGGGAATATTTGGCAGCATTTTCCGCGTAGATATCGTCTGCCGGGTAAGTGGTGTCAACGGCAGCGATAACATAATAATGATCCACATCGTAAAAGTTGTTCTTTTCCATGGATGTGGTAATGTTGGACGGTATTTCCGGCAAATTGGTTTCGATAAAAGCAGAATCACTGTCCACATAGCAGAACCGGCCTGATTTGAGTATGTTTTTTAAGTTGTCCTCCGTAGTGTTTGTGTAAAGGAGCTGATTATCAGAGCCGCTTCCATATAAAATCCGAAAATAGAAATTGGAAGGGTTGTCAATCATCTGATAATGGACCTTATAGTAGGCGCCAAGGCAGTTAAGAACCTCACGTGACAATTCTAAAAGGGAGGTATAGGCATCGCCGGGTTCCGTGATCTGCTGGTCTGTCATATATGCGCGCCAGTTGATCCGGTAATCTTTTGCCGTAGCAGCATTGTCATAGACCAGCAGGTCGTTGACCACATCAAAATTGCTGTTTAAGTAAAAACCCTGGCTCCGGGCATAACGCAGCACTTCCTCCAAGGTATAAATAACCTCCGGCCCGTCTCCCCTGGCTACGGAGAACATTTGGCTTGAAAGGTCTAAGACGCCTTGCTCTTCGAAAACATCCCGGTAAGAGACATATTGGAACAGGGCATCCAGGTCATGCTGAAACTGTACCATAAATTCAGGAGAATCCTCATAATTTCTGTCTTTCAGCCGTGAAAGCCCGGAGCCTGGTTCTGAATTAAAATAGATCAGGCTGATTCCGCCAATGGCAATAGCCAGGGCAATCAGATGCAGAAGGAAGGCAATATTTTTTTTAATCAGTAAAGAATAATCGTTTTTTTCCATGGCATGTCCTACTGCTTTTCGATCTTATAGCCGACACCCCACACTACTTTCAGGTATCGCGGCTCTCGGGGATTGATCTCAATCTTCTCCCGGATATGGCGGATATGGACGGCTACGGTATTGTCCGCCCCGATGGCTTCTTCATTCCAGATCTGCTCATAAATCTCATCAATGGAAAATACTTTTCCGGCATTTTTAACCAGAAGAAGGAGAATATTGTATTCAATAGGGGTAAGCTTAATGAGCTCATCGTCTACCGATACCTCTTTTGTCTCATCATTGATCGCAAGTCCGCCGCATTTGAAAATATGTTCATTGGCATGCTGGCTCATGTTGCCAAGCTGGGTGTAGCGGCGGAGCTGGGACTTAACCCGTGCCACCAGCTCCAGGGGACTGAACGGCTTGGACAGATAATCATCGGCGCCAATGTTTAGGCCCAGGATCTTGTCGGTATCCTCTGACTTAGCCGAGAGAATGATAATGGGGATACTGCTTGTCTCCCTCACTTTCAAAGTGGTCCGGATACCGTCTAAGCCCGGCATCATCACATCCAGGATCATCAGGTCAACAGGCTGCTTTTCCATAATTTCAAGGGCCTCATAACCGTCATATGCCTTTACTACCTGAAAACCTTCTCCGGTCAGGTATATATCAATAGCATCTACAATCTGCTGGTCGTCGTCACATACTAAAATAGTCTGCATATTCCTCGCTCCTTTTATACTGTTCATTATCTATATAGAGACAGTATACACCAAAAAAGACCTGGCCGCAATCGGCAAGGTCTTTTCTGATAAAAAAATCGGCCTTATTGATAATCGCAGATATCCACCCATTTGTGAAGAAGTTCCGCTTCTTCCGGGCGGTGCTTGGTAAGCTGGGCGGCTGCTACCAGAGGAAGCCACTGCTGCACATAGCGCCGGTCGGTATCTGTCTTTTCGCAGAACAGCTCCATGTACTTGTCTGCTTTGTTCTGGTCTTCCAGACATAAAAGCAGGTAGGTGCGGGCCGCATCGGCACTGGCATTGCCCTGAGTTGCGTGTACCCAGTCAAGCACATACATGGTGCCATCGTCCGTGACGATGATATTGTTCGGCTGGAAATCCCCGTGGCACAGCTTCACATGCTTGGGCATGCCGTCTAATCTGGTCAGGAGGTCATAACGGTTGACAGAGTTTAATCCTTCCGCATCTGAAATCTGCCGGATCATTTTGTCTTTCAGTTTGTTCAGTAAGGGGCAGGTTTTGGAATGAATCGTCAACTGTAAGTCAACCATCTGCTCCATATACTCATCCAGCTTGTCAGGATTTTCATCCATGAGCTGTTTGAGAGTCTTTCCGTTAATAAAGTCTTTCGTTATGGACCAGCAGCCGTCTACATCGACGGAAACTGCCAATGTGGCAGGAATATTGATTCCTCCGATTTCCTCGATCCGGGCGCTGATCAGCGCCTCATTCAATACCTCTGCTTTGGGAAATCCCTGGCAGAAGGATTTGATCGCTTTGTCGCCGTCCCGGTAAACGCTTTTGGTCGCATTTTTGGATATTAACTCTCTTGCCATACGTAACTCTCCTTCCTTTTTTTGTTCCTGATAATAACCGTTGGCCGATCAATTTTTATTGTACTACAAACCGGCAAGAATGTCACTCATTTTTTTGATAAATTTTTAACAAATTCACAGGCATAATTTGTGATAGTGTTTATATCCGCAAGAAAAATGAAGTTCGGACCGTGTTAAAGCATTTTTTAATATCAGGAAAAACGCAAAATAGCAGTTCCGTATGCAGAAAGCGGCAACTTAATCATATAAGGCTGGCCGTCGCATTCTTCTTTTACGGCATGCAGTACATCCGGCTTCTCTGACGGCTGGTACATTCCGTGCTTATTGTCTAAAAGCAGGGTGTAATTGCCCTTTTTCGGAACTCCTACCTGATAATCAGGGCGCTCCATTGGAGTAAAGTTGCAGACAAACAGCAGATTCTTCTTGCGGTCTTTTCCATGGCGGATAAAACTGAAAATACTGCGGTCGCCGTCATTGGCATTGATCCACTCAAAGCCGTCCCAGCTTTCATCACATTCATACATACAGGGATATTTCTGATAAATATGCAGCAGGTCCCGCACATAGGCCTGAAGGCTCTTGTGTTCGTCCTCCTCAGTCAGATACCAGTCCAGGCTTACTTTTTCGTCCCATTCGTGGAGCTGTCCGAAGTCCTGGCCCATGAATAAAAGCTTTTTGCCCGGATGTCCGAACATGAAAGTGTATCCGACTTTTAAGTTGGCAAATTTATCGGTAAAATAACCTGGCATTTTGTTGATCATGGAACATTTTAAGTGAACCACCTCATCATGGGACAGGACAAGGATGAAATTTTCACTGGTAAAATAGGTCAGTCCAAAGGTCAGTTTATTGTGGTTAAATTTACGGAAATAGGGATCCAGCTTCATATACTCCAAAAAGTCATGCATCCATCCCATATTCCATTTAAAAGTAAAGCCCAACCCGCCGTCTTCCGGCGCGCCTGTGACAGACGGCCATGCGGTGGACTCCTCCGCAATAATCATAGCGCCCTGTCCTCTGTCTTTGACCGTTTTGTTTAAATGGCGGAAAAACTCGATAGCTTCCAGGTTCTGGTTGCCGCCGTACTTATTGGCAAGCCATTGTCCGTCTTTGCGTCCATAGTCCAGATAGAGCATGGAGGCCACCGCGTCTACCCGCAGCCCGTCTACATGGTATTCTTTGATCCAGTAAAGAGCGTTGGCAATGAGGAAGTTGGAGACTTCATGTTTTTCATAATCGAAAACTTTGGTACCCCAGTCGGGATGCTCACCCTTGCGGGAATCTGCATATTCATAAACCGGTTCTCCGTCAAAGTCGGCAAGGCCGTGGGCATCCCGCGGGAAATGTGCCGGTACCCAGTCCAAAATGACCCCGATCCCCTTTTTATGTAGGTAATTCACAAAATACATGAACTCCTGGGGAGTGCCGTAGCGGGAAGTGGGAGCATAATAACCGGTGACTTGGTAGCCCCAGGAGCCGTCGAAAGGATGCTCGGCGATGCCCATCAGTTCTACATGCGTGTAGCCCATCTCTTTAACATAGTCGGCAAGTTCGTGGGCCGCCTCTTTATAAGTGTAATAGCCCTCCTTCTCCGGGCGGTTTTTCTTTTTCCAGGATCCGATATGCACCTCATAAATACTCATGGGAGCTTCTTCGGGAACGAGAGCTTCCCGCTTTTTCATCCAGGTCTCGTCACTCCATTTAAAGCCGGAGATATCACAGGTGATAGATGCGGTACCGGGACGAAACTCTGCCTGGAAGGCATAAGGGTCAGCTTTAAAAAGAACTTTGCCTGACTTGGTGGTGATGGCGTATTTGTAGAGTTCGCCGTTTCCCAGATCCGGGATAAAACATTCGTAAATACCGGAGGTATCCAGTGCCTTCATGGGATTTGCTTCCAGATTCCACTGATTAAAATTGCCGATGACACTGACAGAGAGGGCATGGGGAGCCCAGACGGCAAAATATACTCCGTTCTTTTTTCTGAATGTCTTCGGATGGGCGCCCAGCTTATTGTAAATTTCATAATGAGTGCCTTCACCAAACAGATAACGGTCCATCTCGCTGATCATGCCGGTGCCAACGGTCTTGTTTGTGGTTTTGCCTGCCATAATTATTTATCCTCCCTGATTTTAAGGACAACGCCCTGGTTGTCTGGTAATGTAATTGAAAGTCTGCCGTCTGTTTCGGATTCTCCCTGGATGCGCCGGCCGTTGCAAGCGGATACGTGCTGATATATCTCACAGCTCTTCTAATAGTTTGAAGCGCCTGAGCAGGAACTGATATCTGAGCTGAGCCGCTTTTAACTCATAAATATAACAATCGATCAGCGTCGGGTCCACTACCTGTTCAAAATGGTTCCGGGCAGATTCGATCTTATGCTTTGTACGGTCAATCTCTTTCATCAGTTCTTGATTTTCCGGCGGGACTGAGTGCCGCCTTTTAGTAAAACGCCCTGCTTTCATAATTTCCATCTCCTGTTTCTGTCATATTTGGTTAATTTGGAAATCCCTGTGGTTATAGTATTTTCCGAAAATGGAAAGTTATGCAGGGGGAGTGAAAAAATACCATCCGGACGCTTACTCCGGTGATAAAACCTTCTCAACCATAAAACCCAGCTTCATAAGCTGCTGTGTGCCTTCCCGCAGAGTGAGCCGGTAATAGTTGGAAGTGCCGGATTCCCGGACGTTTACAAGACCCGAATTTTTCAAAATCTTCAGGTGATGGGAGATGGCAGGGCGGGATAAATTGACCTGCTTTGTGATCTCATTGACATTCAAGCCGTCCCGGTTGCCGCTGCGGGCGGCGCGGCTTAGAACTTCAATGATTTTCAGACGCATTTCATCTCCTAAAGCGATGAACAAGGGCATGCATTCATGGAAATAAGCCTCCAATTCTCTGCCGCCGGTCATGTTTTCACCGTCTGCCATAAAAACCTCCTTGGTTTAAAAATTTAAACTGAAGATATTCTACCACTAAAAGAAGGTAACGTCAACCAAAAATTGTTTAAAATACAGATGAATATTAGGAAGGTTGTATAAAGGACAGCAGAATATAAGGAGAAAGCCTTTGTGAATTTTGTATACATAAAGAAAATTGAAAAAAAGTCCTTGACAGAATCGGACAAGATGTGCATAATGAAAGAAATCGCTACCCGTTCCGGGTGGCAGAGATTCTGGTTTTATTGATTGCCCCGGCATAGCGCGCCGGGCATCACGAGCCGTATCGGCAGAAATTTCAGATTTCGAAGTATAAAATGTATAGGAGGTGTTTAGGATGCAGTAGTCAAAGTAGATCCGGACAAGAATATCTATTTAAGGAAAAGAGGTGGCAGGGATAAGTACAGGTTTATTGTGCCTGATCCTGGCAGGGGCGGCGTGGACGGATATCCAGGAAGGGAAAGTTCGGAACAGGTGGCTTTTTGCAGGGGTTATCGGAGGAATATTGTGCCGGGGATGGGATTTCTTCCCAGGTGCCGCAGCGGTTTTGGCAGGAGCTTTTTTTCTGTTCCGGCTTCGTGTAATGGGAGCAGGCGACGGGAAGCTGATGGCTCTGATTGTGGGTTACTTAGGGATGGATTCCGGGCTGGAGGCAATCTTTTTTGGAATGGCAGCCGGGGCAATATGGTCGTTATGCCGTCTGTGGCATGACAAAAGTCTGAAAATATTTCTCACTCATCTTGCTGTGTGTTTCACACTGGGTTTTCAGATCAAAAGTGCAGAAGAATATGATAAAAGAGTATTAAAAAATCCCAGAAGGACCATACCATTGGCTCCCTGCATGGCGGCAGGGACATATCTGTACCTGATGGTAACAGGAGCGATGGCCTTGTGGTCAGGGAATTTGTAAAGATATCGAAAAGAGAAAGGGGGCGCTATGAGACGAATTATGGGGGTCTATGATGCAGACCCGTTTTATGCAGAAAGATTTGCGGAGTTTGCCAACCAGAAGGAAAGGATTCCTTTTACGGTCGTGTCTTTTTCAAGCCTGGGGAAACTGATTTCTTTTGCTAAGCAACATACCATAGAGCTTTTGCTGGTGGGAGATGAGGTAGATAAAAGCCAGCTTACGGAAGTTCATGCAGAACAGGTTATACACTTAAGTGAAAGCAGGGAGACTCTTCACCAGGAGACGCCGGTGATTTATAAGTACCAGGCGTCGGACGCATTGCTGAGAGAGGTAATGGCTTGTTATAAGACTCAGCCGGAGCAGCCTCCCATGGCGGCAGTAGGGATGAAGAGTGCAGTGATCGGAGTGTATTCTCCCATAAACAGATGCGGAAAGACAGGGTTTTGTATGACAATGGGGCAGATCCTGGCAAGGGATTCCCAGGTGTTGTTAATAAGCCTGGAGGAATATTCCGGATTGTCCCGTCTGACGGGAACCGCTTATACCGCAAGCCTATCTGACCTGATCTATTATTACCGGCAGGGGGAATATAACAGGATGCGCCTGGGAGCTGTCGTGCATAACTGGGGAGGGATGGATTATGTGCCTCCCGCGGCCTATGCGGAGGATCTTGCAGAGATGCGGGGGGAGGAATTGGCGGAATTGATTACAAGAATAGCCGCAGACGGGATTTATGAGGTGGTTTTATTAGATCTGGGATGTCTTGCAAGGGGGATGGAACCGTTGCTGGAGCTGTGTGACATCATTTATTCTCCCATAAAAGAAGACTGTGTATCATCGGCAAAACTGGAGGCCTGGCAGGAGTATTTAGAGCAGTCGGGGCGGGGAGGTTTGTGGGAAAAGGTCCGTCTGATGAAGCTGCCCCGTATCAATACGGTGTGGCAGACAGAGACGTATTTAGAACAGCTTCTTTGGGGGGATCTGGGGGATTTCATCCGGAATCTGCTAAAGGGGCAGAATGGAGGATACCGATCTTGACCGAGGATAAGAGTGTGCTGGAGCGTCTGAAGGGACAGATCCGGGAAGAACTGCAGAATCGGAACCGAATTGAGGAGGAAGAACTTAATGCGTGTATCCGGCAGGCCATCGACGAAGAGGCGGCTAAGACTTATCTGCCTCTCAAAAAGCGGCTGGAGCTAAAGACACGATTGTATGATGCGTTCCGGCGGCTGGACATTTTACAGGAGTTGGTGGATGACCCGGAAGTAACAGAGATTATGGTTAATGGCAAGGATCATATCTTTGTGGAACGGAGAGGCG
Source organism: uncultured Lachnospiraceae bacterium (assembly GCA_949840805.1). GTDB lineage: Bacteria > Bacillota > Clostridia > Lachnospirales > Lachnospiraceae > Brotaphodocola. Next base: position 22,144 of record CATKXR010000004.1, read on the forward strand.
CGATTTGCAGATGGGAGCAGAGCTTTGAACGGGAGGAACAACTGGAGGACATGATTCAGCAGATTGTGAGCCGCATCAACCGGTCGGTGAATGTTTCCCATCCCATAGCAGACGCCAGATTGGAGAACGGAGCCAGAGTCCATGTGGTATTGCCGCCTGTGGCATTAGACGGGCCTGTGGTTACGATCCGAAAATTTCCGGAAGCGATAACACCGGAAAAATTGATTGAACTGAATTCACTGACCAGGGAAGCGGCGGATTTTTTGGAAAGGCTGGTGAAAGCAGGGTATAACCTTTTTATCAGTGGAGGCACAGGCTCAGGAAAGACTACTTTTTTAAATGCCATGTCCGGGTTTATTCCGGAAACAGAGAGGATTATTACAATAGAAGACTCGGCGGAACTTCAGATTAATCAGATTCCTAATCTTGTACGGCTGGAAACTCGTAATGCAAATTCTGAAGGAGAAGGCGCTATTGAGATCAGCGACTTAATCCGCGCGTCCTTAAGAATGCGCCCTTCCAGGATCATTGTGGGGGAGGTGCGTGGAAAGGAATGTCTGGATATGCTGCAGGCCCTCAATACCGGACATGCAGGCAGTCTCTCGACGGGACATGGCAACAGCCCCAGAGATATGCTGTCAAGATTGGAGACAATGACATTGATGGGAGCAGATCTGCCGCTTCCGGCAGTGCGGAGCCAGATTGCCTCTGCTATTGATATTCTGGTGCATTTAGGACGGCTGCGTGATAAAAGCAGAAGGGTACTGGAGATTGTGGAGGTGGGAGACTATGAGGATGGAGAAATACGACTCAACCCCTTGTTCCGGTTTGAGGAGGAGCCGGGGAGCGGAAAAAATGTCTGCGGACGGCTTAAAAAGGTCGGGAACCTTAAAAGCATCGGAAAACTCCGTTCGGCAGGTTATCCGGTATGACAAATACCGGTTGAACCTGAAGGAATTTGTTTTTGGCCTTGGAAAGGGAGCGGCAGTGTGCGGCTTGCTGGCTTTTACCTTTTACAGGAGTTTTCGGATGTTTTTATGGATGCTTCCTTTTGCCCTGGCAGGGCCGGCTTTAGAAAGAAACCGCTTGTTGGAAAAACGGAAAAAAGAGCTTGCAGGACAGTTTAAGGAGAGCATGATGGTGGTGGCCTCTTCCCTGAGTGCCGGGTATTCGATTGAAAATGCCCTGGCATCAAGCGTGAATGAATTATCAGTGCTGTTTGGACAGAGAGGGATGATTGTGCAGGAATTTGCGTTTATGGTACAGCAGATCCGCACAAACCGGTCAGTGGAACACGTACTGGAGGATTTTGCGCAGCGCAGCGGGTTGGAGGATGTCCAAAATTTTGCAGAGGTGTTTTCGGTGGCTAAAAGAAGCAGCGGCAATGTGGGTGGGATTATGCGGCACACGGCAGAGGTGATCCGGGATAAAATGCAGGTGAGGGAGGAGATTCTTACCATGACGGCTTCCAGGCAGTTTGAACAGAAAATCATGAATATGATTCCATTTTTTATTGTGTTCTATGTAGAAAGCGCATCGCCAGGATTTTTTTCCCAGATGTATGGTACAAGTATGGGGCGTGTGTTGATGAGCGGATGCCTGGCCGTGTATCTGATCTCTTACGTGCTGGCAAAAAAGATTTTGGATATTGAAATATAGGGTGTGATACAGGGAGAGAAGATGGAGGAGAGTGGAAAAAAGGCCCGGAAGAAACGGGAGGCGGGAGCATGGCTGGCACCGGCAGCCAGCCTGTTGGGAGCCGCGGCCTTGTACGGGGTCCTTACGATGACAGCCTCAGATTCAGATATTGTGTCAGAAGAGGGACGCATCAAAAGAGAAGGATACGGCGGGGAAGAGCAGATCTATGAGGTGTGGGTGGAAGGGCTGGAGGAACAGGCTGTATCGGTGACGGTTGCCGTGGATTCTCAAATCTATACAAAAGAAGAGGCCGATACGGCGTTTGCGCAAGTCATGGAAAATATGGAAGAGAGGATCCGGGGAGAAAACCGGAATTTAACGGAAGTGAGAAGCGACCTGGTTCTCCCGTCACGTACAGAGGAGGGAATACGCCTGCGATGGTATTCTTCAGATCCGGATGTAGTGGACTCGCTGGGAAAGCTGGGGGAGGAGGTGGAAGAGGAGCAGCTTATTATTTTGTATCTGGAACTTTCGACAGGAGAATATCATCAGGAGTATGAGGTGCCGGTGCGGGTGCTTCCTCCGGACAGGAGTCCATCGCAGCAGCGCCTGGCTGATTTTTTAAAAGAACTGAGCCGGAGAAATAAGGAACAGCAGGAAGAACCCTGGCTGGCTCTGCCGGAAAGCTTTGAGGGCAGTGCTTTAAAATATCACACAAAAGAACAGGGCGGATATGAATCGATTCTGCTGATTGGGGCGGCCATGGCGGTTCTTTTAGTGATGCGGGAAAAAAGCGAGGCAAAACAGGAGAGCAGAAAACGGCAGAAAGAGCTTTTGCTGGACTATGCAGATTTGTTGTCTAAGCTTATGGTGCTGATTGGAGCCGGACTCACAATTCCCAATGCATGGGAAAGGATGGTGAAGGATTATGAATGGGCTTTAGAACAGAAAAAACAAAAACCCAGGGCAGCTTATGAGGAGATGAGGCAGACTTATTATCAAATGCAGAGCGGTATGGCAGAAGGAGATGCGTATCGTGAATTTGGCAGGAGGTGCAGGCTCCAGCCCTATCTGAAGCTGAGCGGCTTATTGGAACAGAACCGCAGGTCAGGGACAAAGAACATGAGGGCTATTTTGGAGACCGAGATGGCAGATGCCCTGGAACAAAGGAAAAACCTGGCCCGCCGCCTGGGCGAAGAGGCAGGGACAAAATTGCTGATGCCCTTGTTCTTAATGCTGGGAATCGTGATGGTCATGATTATGGTTCCGGCTATGATGACAATGGGATAGGGAGGAGGCAGGTTAGTACAAGAATGATTGTGAGTTTTCAAGAAGAGAGGAGAATACAACAATGAAGAAAATGACGATTTTGGATGAAGGACTGGCATTTTTGAGAGAAGAAGACGGCGTGGGGGTCATAGAAGTAGTTTTGATTCTGGTGGTTTTAATCGGGCTGGTCATTATTTTCAAACAGCAGATCAATAAGCTGCTTCAGGATATTTTCAAACAGATCAACAGCCAATCTAAAGAAGTTTACTAAAGAATGAGGCTTAGGCGGACATGAAGGGAGGAAAACGGCGCAGATATGAGAGGAATCAAGGGACAGGTGACGATATTCATCAGTATGGTAATGATGTGCATATTTGCGCTGTTTTTCTGCCTTTTGGAATCGGCGCGGACGGCAGGGGCAGGGTGGTATCTGCAGACAGCCGCTGCATCTGCCATGGACTCGGTATTCAGCCAGTACCATCGCCGGCTATGGGATTCCTACCGGCTGTTGTTTGCGGAATATGAGGATACGGAAGAAATGGAAGCTGATTTTTCTGGATTTTTGCAGCCGTATCTTGAGGTCGAAAACTGGTATCCCATGGAGTTAGAGACAACCAGGGTAGAAGAATGGCTGACGGCTACGGATGATAATGGGGCATATCTGGAGGAAGAAATTTTAGATTATATGAAATTTGGAATCTGGGATATGGATTTTGACGTGGATACGGTTGACGGGTTGTGGGAAAATGCAAAGGAAGCAGGAGCAGTAAAAAATGTTGCGGAGATTTATCGTGGGCATGCAAAGGATGCGTTAAAGCTTGAGAAGGCATTGGAAGCGATCAGTGAAAGCCTGGGAAAGCAGGAAAGCAAAAAGCAGGAAGGCATGTCACGGCTGCGCGGCTATGATGGTTCGGGATTCCGGAAAAAGGCAGAAGAACTAATACGGGAATTAAAACGGATGCCTGGGCTGGTTGACCGATATGAAAAGCAGGCGGATAAGCTGGAAAAAGAGCTGAAAAAGAGCCGGAAAATTTTCAATGAGGAAAAAGAAGACTGTAAAACCGGGACGGACAGACAGTTGGAGGAAGAAATCCGGCAGTTTGAATCTTATATAGCACAAGATGGGGAACGAAGAAAGAGCATTCAGGAATTAAAAAACCAATCCTATGAACAGATTGCGGCAGCAGAGAGCGTGATGGAAGAGGCAAGAGAAGTAGAGAGGATTATAGATGAATGGGAGAGTGATGATGAGGATGATGACGGGCCTGATTTGGAAGCCTTGTGGTCACCGGTTATCCGCCATTTTGACCAGATTCATATAGATTCTCTGTCGTTTTCCCATGGCGTAAAGGATAAAAAGACGGAAGGCTGGCTGAACCAGGTGGAAAAGCTGTATCGTTCAGGGCTGTTGGAGCTTGTGATGCCGGACGGAATGAAAGTGTCGGCCGGGAACCTCAAGACGCCGGAACTTCCTTCCGGCAGTGAAATCATGACAAAGGGGGCAAGGGGAATCTCGCTTATGGATCATCTGTTGGTCAATGAATATTGCGGGAGGTTCTTTCGGTGTTTTCCGACGGACGCACAGTCAGACCAGGAAGGCGGAAAGCAGAATGTGCAGCAGGCAGGGGATACAGGAAAGGGCGGATTGTCTTATGAAGTGGAATATCTTATCGGAGGAAAGGGATTGGATGAAGAAAATCTTGTATGCGTGATAAACCGGCTGTTGGCAATTCGGGAAGGCCTGAATCTGATACATATTATGTCAGACAGCAAAAAACGCCAGGAGGCGCAGAATTTGGCAATGATGATTACCGGAGTGGCCGGCTTATCTCCCTTAGTGCTGCTCACGACATTTTTTGTCATGTCAGTGTGGGCTTTGGGGGAGTCTTTGATGGATATTCGCGGCCTGCTGGCAGGAAAGAAGGTGATGATTTTTAAATCTGCCGAGGACTGGACGTTAGGGCCGGAGGAATTGCTGGCAATAGGACGAGAAGGACGGATCGGTACAGGCGGCGGTGAACGAGGGCTTGCCTATCTGTCCTGGCTGAAAATTTTGCTGTTTATGGATGAAATTGTATGTCAGGAATACCGGATGATGGATATGATTCAGATGAATATCTGCCGGGAACAAAACAGTTTCCGTATGCGCAGGGGCGTATACCGGGCACGGGTGGGAAGCAGCCTGGCAGGGAAGCATGTGTTCTTTTCCCTGGGCTTTATGGAAAATATGTTAAATAACAAAGATCATGTATATGCAATGGAGATAGCGGCAGAGCGCAAATACTGAAAGAAACGGGGGTGGACAGGAATGCCTTTTTCCAGGGCGGTTTATCAAAACGGTTCCATATGTAAGATCTGTTTTCACAGAATATCCGGAAAGAATACAAATAAAAAACTCGTGACTCTCCAAGTACGAATCCTGAATGATCCTAAGTTCTGCAGTCTTAAAAAACGCTTTGGCAAAAAGGCATTCCTGTCCGTCCCTGCGGCGCTTACCCTGGAGGCAGCTATCTCCCTGGTCTTGTTTATATTTGCGTCGGTCTGCCTGATACTGCCAATGAAGATCATGAATACAGAGCGGAGAATGCAGGCGGCTTTAGAAAAAATGGGGGAGGACTGCAGCCAATATGCTTATGTAACGGATGCTTTAGAGAAAGGGAAATTATCTGCCATAGCAGGAGCCGGAGATGCCGCAAAAGAATTTTGCCGATATCTGGCATCCGGGGCGGCACAGGGATACGTTCGGGGCCGGATTTCGGAGTATATTGACACGGCGGCTGTCAATCAGATATCACTGTCCGGATCTGCTGTGATGGAGGATAAAGAAATGATCGATTTCGTAATGGGGTATGAGGTCCGCCTTCCGTTTCCGGTTCTTGGGATTCCGGCATTAAAGAGAACCATACGGTGCAGACGGCGGGCATGGATCGGAAAAGAAGGGAAGGATTATGGCGGGACGGGCGGCAAACAGGAGCAGGATAAGGATACCATTGTTTATATAGGAAAAAACAGTACCCGGTATCACAAAAGCCGTAGCTGCCATTATCTGGCAAACGACCTGTCAGGCGTATCTCTTGCCCAGGTCAGGGATTTGCGCAACAATAGCGGAGGAAAGTATTATCCTTGTGCGGTTTGTGGGAAAAATGCAGGCGGCACGGTATATATTATGCCGAGTGGGAGCAGTTATCACTCGACAAAGAGTTGTACGGCGATTGTGGCCTATGCAAGGGCGGTAAAGCTGTCGGAAGCAGAACATCTGGGAGCATGTTCTTATTGCGGAAAATAAAGAAAGGACGGAAAAATAACCATGAATATGAAGATGCTGGTTTTTTTAGGATTTACGGTGACGGCAGCATTACAGGACCTTTTCAAAAAGGAAGTAAGATTGTGGGTATTCGTATTATTTGGAGGATTGGCCATCATGCTGAACGGATATTTATGGATGGCTTCAAAGGAAGATTTTATATGGATAAAACATTTGTGGAGCTGCTGTCTGGGAATCGGATTGCTGTTGCTGGGAAAAGGGATCGGAGGAGGAATCGGGGCAGGAGACGGTTTGTTTTTCTTGGTAAGCGGCCTGCTGCTGGATTTTGGGGAGAATCTTTGGATATTATGCGGAGGGATTTTTCTGGGAGGCATATATGGATTGGCCATATTCGGATGGAACAGGATTTATGGAAAAAAGGATATGAGAAAAGAAACCATACCGTTTTTACCTTTTGTGGCGATTCCCGGAATCTGGATGGCAGCAATGAAGGGCGGAGGAATATTGCAATATGGAAATCTGTTTATGGAAAAATAAAAGAGGGAAAGTGAGCGGGTGGCTGTACAGTGGTTTGGGTATGGGAATTCGTGCCAGTTATACGGTAGAGGCGGCGGGACTGATGGCTCTGATATTTTTTACAATTATGATATTGCTGAATCAGGCGTTCCACGTCCATGCTGAAACGTCCGGGTGTTTTGCCACTCATGAAGCCGTGGAAAGTGAACGTCATAAGATTGAAAACCAGGATGAACCGGAGATTTCCCGGCAGGTTCAGGGAATGCGCTGGAGCCTGGATTTGACGGCGTCCGTATTTTCTCCTGAGAAGACCTTGCGGATGTGGAGCCTGGCCGAGTAAAGCAGTGGATATGAAGGGAAAGATAATGAAAATCAGTTATCAAAGGGAATTTAAATACAACTATCTGATCATTGACCCGGAGGAACTGCCCTGGCAAGGGTACGAAAGCCAAATGCTCTGGAAAAACCAGATTGAAGGAATTCTCCGGTTTCAGGTGAGGCAGAAAGATGACGGGGTACGTTTCTATTATGAGATTACATCAAGGCAGCCGATAGCAAGGATTTTAGAAAACAGAAGCATACGGGCAGAGGAGATCAGGAGGCTTGTGATCGGAATATTCGGAGTACTGGAGCGAATGGAGCTTTATCTGCTGGGGGAAGGAAGTATTCTGCTGGAGCCGGAATATCTGTATGTGGACTCGGATTCCTTTCGGATCTGGTTGTGCCTGGTTCCGGGGATGAAAAGAAATTTTCCAGAGGATTTCAGCCGGTTTTTGGAATATTTGCTGGGAAGCGTGGATCATCAGGATAAAGAAAGTGTAGTGCTGGCATATGGTTTATATCAGGAAACCAGAAAGGAAAATTATGGATTGGATGATATAAAACGTCTCCTGCAGCAGGAAAAAGGAAGCGGTATTTTGCAACAGGAGGACAGGGAAAACGAGCAGGCAGATAAAAGAGCAGAAAGTGAAAATCACGGGGAAAGATATGGTACAGGAAGGGAATTCAGAAAACCAATTCAAGAAAAAGAATCTAAACAAAAGGAATCCAAACAAAAGACCTTGTGGGGGCGCTGGAAGGAAAGGATTTTCCATAAACCAGGAAAAACAGAGATCCGAACGGTACGGCCACCAAAAGAGATGATTTTTCAGGAAGAAAGTATACAGTCTTGTTTTCCGCCCATGGGAGGACGAGGTGCAGAAACCAGGCAGGGGATTCTGGAACCGGACAAGACGGTTTTTGGCAGTATGGAATATTCGATGCCAGCCGGACCGGGAACCGTGCTTTTGGCAGATTTTTCTTCTGATACGGGACAAAGAATGCTGCGGTCATTAGATCCGGGCGGAGAAGATATCCCGCTGTCTTATTATCCGTTTATTATAGGTAAACAGGAAAATCTGGTTGATTTTAAACTGGAAAAGGAGACGGTCAGCAGACTGCACTTGAGAATCGACCAGGCAGGGGATACTTATCGGATTAAAGATCTCAATTCTACGAACGGAACATTTCTCCGTGGCCGGCTGCTGGACAATAATGAGGAAGCGGAACTGCATACAGGGGATGAGGTCGGCATTGCGCGATACCGATATCGGTTTGAATGAAACAGTTCACGAGAGAAATATTGACTTTTGACGATATATCAAGTATCATGGATAATATTATAGGATTATTGTTAAATGAAAGGAAGAAATGTTAGAAAATAAATGTTATCCTAATATGGATAAGCACAATGGCAGTGCTTTTACCGTTGTGAACATGAATAGGATAACAGGACGTCCTATTTATTTTGAAAATAGTGATAAAATACTGATGAAGTTCGACAATGAGTGCGTTTACAGAACTATCATCGGAAATCGGAGATGATAGGAATGGAAAGATACAACAAGAAAAAGGCCTGGATGAATAGTATCTTGATAATCTTGAATATTGTATACTTCTTATATCTGGAAATAGCAGGTTCTAGTGAAGATACGTTGTTTATGTTGCGTCATGGAGCGATGTTTGCTCCGCTGGTCGTGGAAGAAAGAGAATATTATCGTCTGCTAACATCTATTTTCATGCATTTCGGAATTCACCACATCACCAATAATATGATTATCCTTTTTGTATTAGGGGATAATATGGAGCGTGCAATAGGAAGTGCAAAATATTTGGTTTTTTATTTACTCTGCGGAGTGGGTTCCAACCTTATATCAATGCGTGCAAGTATGAACAGCCAGGTGAAGGCTGTGGGAGCCGGGGCGTCAGGGGCGATTTTCGGGGTTATCGGAGGGCTTTTTTATGCAGTTGCGGTTAATCGTGGAAAATTGGAAGATTTAAGCACCAGACAGTTGGTTATTATGATTATATTTTCCCTTTATTTCGGGTTTACCAGTACAGGAATAGATAATGTGGCTCATGTATCAGGACTGGTGTTAGGGATTCTTTTGGCAATGGTTTTTTATCGGAAACCAAAACGGATACGGGAATGGGAATACTGGGAAGTATAAAAAATACAAGGAGGATGTGCTTATGAGGGAGGATAACTGTATTTTCTGCAAAATTGCCAGAGGCGAGATTCCATCCACAACTGTTTATGAGGACGGGGATTTTCGGGTGATTCTGGATCTGGGGCCGGCATCAAAAGGCCATGCTTTGATTTTGCCAAAAGAACATTTTAAGGATCTTTGTGAGGCTGACCCGGTGGTGACAGCCAAGATTCTGCCATTGGCAGGCAGAATCGGGAAAGCTATGAAGACGGGACTTGGAGCCAGTGGGTTTAATGTGGTGCAGAATAACGGGACAAGTGCCGGGCAGACAGTATTTCATTTACATGTACATGTGATTCCGCGTTATGAGGGAGGTCCTGCCATGGTGGGATGGACGCCGGGAAAAGAAAACGCGGAGGAGTTAGAGAGGACGGCGGACGTAATAAAAGGGGCATTGTAGTGTATACATAGGAGAAAGTGAAAATTATGGATTCAAAAGAAAATCTGTTTCCGGATATTTATAGAACCTATATGCCGTTGATTCGTATGATCGCAAAAGATAAAAATATTCCACAGGATGAAATTGATGATTTGGTTCAAGATACTTTTGCCTCATACTATACTCATTATCCACTGGATTGGCCGAAGTATAAAGTGAAGGGAGCTTTGGTCAGGATAATTAAAAATCGATGTGTGGATTATTACAGAAAACAGGGAAGCCATCCGGTAACATACTGCGACCCTGCTGTGATACAGGAAACCATTCAGTCGATTGAAGATAAAGTGGGCCGTGACAGTTTAAGCATTTGCCTGGAGAATCAGGAATGCGAGAAGATCATGAGCATAGTTCTCAAGATGAAAGAGAGCTGGGTCAGTGTCTTCTTGTTACATGAGGTAGAAGGACGTCCCATAAGGGAAGTCAGTGAAATGCTTGGAATCAGTCAGGCGGCATGCCGGGCAAGGTTGTTCAGGGCAAAGAGATATCTTAAAAAGTCCCTTCGTTCTGAGAAAACAGAGAAGTATGATTCTGCGACGCAGGATAATACTTCTCCATCAGATGGGGCAGAAAATGAAATTCCGGAAGGCATATGATGCTGGTCTGGCCTGGCACAATATTGCTATGCCTTTTGACAGGCTGAGATGAGATCAATAATGGTAGAAACGGCGTCATTCAGGGTACTTTGCTCCATAGCGGCGATAAGCTGTCCGCGATTTTGGAAGGTATCCTGAATGGTATCCAAAAGAAGGGTTTCTGTTAGCTGCTCTTCTTCGAGTACTTTTGAAAAGCCCTGTTTTTCAAAAGAGCGGGCGTTAAGTATCTGGTCTCCGCGGCTGGCGGAAGCAGAAAGAGGAATCAGGATATTTGGTTTTTTCAATGCCAGTATTTCACAGATGGAATTGGCCCCTGCTCTGGAGACAACCAGGTCTGCGGCAGCGAACAGATGGCGCAGGGGGGCGTCTACATATTCATATTGTACATATCCGTTTCTGCCAATCAGGTGTTCATCCAAATTGCCTTTACCGCAGATATGTATGACCTGATAAGTCTCCAGCAATTTAGGAAGGATTCCACGGATTGCACGGTTGACAGCAACAGAACCTAAGCTCCCGCCTATGACTAAAATGATAGGGCGGCTGGCAGACAGACCGGAATAATTGAGTCCGGTAAGGCGGTCTCCTTCCAACAGTTCTTTTCGGATGGGAGAACCGGTGAGAACAGCTTTTTCTTTGGGAAGGTATGCTAAAGTTTCCGGAAAGTTACAGCAAACTTTAGTCGCAGAGGGAATACAGATTTTATTGGCTAAGCCCGGGGTCATATCAGATTCATGGATGATAGTAGGAATCTTGAAGTGCCTGGCTGCCAGGACAACGGGGACAGAGACAAAACCTCCCTTGGAAAACACTACATCCGGACGATATTTTTTTATCAGGCTTCTGGCTTCCGCACAGCCTTTAAGGACACGGAACGGATCCGAGAAATTCTTTAAATCAAAATAGCGGCGCAGTTTGCCGGAAGAGATACCTGCATATTCGATACCGGCATTTTCAATCAGCTTTCGTTCGATACCATTATAGGAACCGATGTAAAGAATTTCATAGCCAAGCTCTTTTAAAGAAGGGAGAAGCGCCAGGTTAGGAGTTACATGTCCGGCAGTTCCTCCGCCGGTCAACACGATTTTTTTCATAAAATGCCTCCATTTGCATTTGGATTGTTTCCCATATAAGGATGATCTATTATTATAGTAACCATAACCGTTAAAAAGTCAACCCTAAATTCAATGAGAAATCGATGGCGGATTTGGAAGAAGGCAGCAATTTTGGTTATTTTGCTGTTACAGAAGGATTATGAAGGTGGGGGGAGGATCTCGTGAAAAACTTGCATGACGATGAAGTAAGACGTATAGAGCAGTGGCTTCAGGAAGCGATGGGCATGGACGATGCCAGTTTGCTGAAAGAGGCGGCAGAAGCAGAACGGCAATGGGAGCTGGAAAAAGAGCTGCATCCGGAAGAAGCGGAACAGATAGAAAAGAATGCAGATCTGAATCTGGAACTTTTAATGGCACGTCTGGATGCAGAAGGAATAAAACCTCTGACAGAAAAGGAATATGAGCAGAATCGCAAACGAGAGGAAAAAAGAGGACGAAAACGGAAGCGGGTCAAGAGGCTGATTGTGGCTGCGGCGGCAGGGATGCTGGTGGTGGGGACGATGAATTCGGTGGCGAAGAGTGGGTATCGGTATATAGCCAATATAAAGCCAGATGAAGGTAGTGCAATATTGCGTTATAATTCAAATATAAGTTTTATTGATGATGAATTGGATTTAACATATCGTTTGATCTTGGAAAAATTAGAGATTCCCATATTAAAATTGGACTATGTACCCTCTGGAATGATATTTATTAAGGGTGATATTGATAATGGACATGCTGTACTTAGATTTGATTATGCGGGAAAATCTATTTATTTAAAAGAAGATAAATTGGTAGAGAAAAGAGCAATGTCAGTAATAGAATCTGATAGATCAACAGAATTAAAAATTTACAATGATTGGATTGAAAAAGAAATTTATATTGAAGAAAACAAATTAGAAGATGGGGAAATTGAGTATAGTGCAAATATAGAAGGTGAAGATGCATGTTATTATTTTTCTGGGGTTATGGAAAAGGAGGAGTTTGTAAAAGTAGTGGAGAGTTTAAATTATTATTGAGTTAGGTGACGGATTTTAGGAGGAAAACTATGAAGAAATATTTAAGAAAAGGTATTACTATTTATGTGGCATTAGTGATGTTTCTGATGTCGGCAATAACAGTTCATGCAGAAAATAGTAATGCTTCAGCAGGAATGATGGTGAAAGAATACTCTGGTGAAGATTTTTCTAGGGTGGTAGCATCACCTAGAGGACAGTTGATATCTTCTGTGCAGCTAGAATTAGTGGATGAAGGTTTTAGAACCGTGAGTATTTATTCAGAAGTATTGTGTCATGAGGAGATGAAAAAAATAAAAATGTCTGTTACTTTGCAAAAGTCTGCAAGCAAAGGATGGACAGATGTTAACCGTAAGGAATTTACCTGGACGAAAGAAAATCACCCGGATGACTATTTGTCAATGGCAACTATTTCTTATAGGATTGGTTCATTATCAGCAGGAACATATCGTCTTAAGGGAAGCTATTCCGTTTTTGAGTTAGACGGGAGTTTACAAGAATTCAGGACTGTAACAACACCAGGACTGGAAATCAAATAAAAAACTGCTTCTCGTTTTGATAACCCATTAAAAAACTGCTAATTATTTTTATGTTTTCTATATTTGTACAAATTAAATGATTCCATGTCTGTATGATTTTAAATAAAGGTCAGGAACAGCACAGAAAAGAGCTTATGGATATACCAGTTTCCGGTTTATCCATAAGCTTTTTCACGTTTCACCGAAATTCTACTTCAGTCAGTAAGGTAGCCTGTCCGCGTCCCCTATTCCCATGAGGGGCCTCTGCCCCGCCGGTCCTTAACTCGTGTCTTTTGCGAGTCAAGGAACTGTCCCGAAATAACTTGCCATACTCCTTGTCTTTTTCTTCGAGAGCACTGTTCAAAAATCAGTTACATAGCCCGCTATGCGCCTGATTTTTGAACAGCACTCTCGAAGAAAAATCCTGCGGACTAATGGTAAGTTATTTCGGGACAGTTTCTTAGTACCGCTGCAGGGGCAGCAAGAGTGAGAATGTACCCTCATGGGAATAGGGGACGCGGACAGGCGGACCTTCTGAGACACCTATAATCAACAATTATCAATCGCAACTTTCAATCCGATATTTCCACCAATAATCGTTGCCATGTTGTTAAAAATCCGTTATAATAATAACTATAATAAGAGTGTGGCGTTTGGGTAAATAAAAAAACCATTCGGCAGCAAAGGGGGTTCCTTATGGACAAAGAGTTATACGATTTAATGGATTGGAAGGCGATTGAGGATTTGGTGTACTCAGAGGTAGCCAGACCGCAGAATTTGCTGGGGCCGCATGTGACGGACGCGGGGCTGCTGATTCAAGCCTTTATTCCGACGGCAGCAGAGATGACGGTGAAGCTGTCAGGCACCGGCAAAACATTTCCTATGGAAATGCAGGATGAAGCAGGTTTTTTTGCGGTATTGGTGCCGCGCAAGACTGTAACAGACTATACCTTCCTGGTAACTTATAGTGACGGAAGCCAGCAGGAGCTGCATGACCCCTATGCGTTTGGGAGCCAATACAGTGAGTCAGAGCTGAAAAAGTTTGAGACAGGCATTTATTATGATGTCTACAAAAAGATGGGCGCCCATCCCATGGAGATTAACGGAGTGAAGGGCGTGCTGTTTTCTGTTTGGGCGCCGTGCGCCATGCGGGTCAGCGTAGTGGGTGAGTTTAACAGGTGGGACGGAAGACGCCACCAGATGAAGCTGCTGGGAGATTCCGGTGTGTTTGAGCTGTTCATTCCCGGGCTTGAGTCAGGGACGATCTATAAGTTTGAAGTGAAGAACCGGAAGGGGGAGCCCATGCTGAAGGCGGACCCTTATGGGAATTATGCGGAGCTCCGTCCCAATACGGCTTCTGTAGTGTGGGATATTGATAACTTCAAATGGACAGACGACAGATGGATGAACGCACGGATAAAAGACAGCTCGAAGGCAAAGCCTATGGCGATCTATGAACTCCACTTAGGTTCCTGGATTCGCAAGCCGATCTCGGTAGATGAGAATGGCAAGGAGATCATTGGCTCCGAGTTCTATAACTACCGGGAGATTGCGCCGCGTCTGGCAGAGTATGTGAAAGAGATGGGGTATACTCACGTGGAGCTGATGCCGGTTATGGAACATCCGCTGGATGCATCCTGGGGCTATCAGGTGACAGGGTATTATGCGCCGACCAGCAGATACGGGACACCGGATGATTTTATGTATTTTATGAATTATCTCCATGAGCAGGAAATTGGTGTGATTTTAGACTGGGTTCCGGCCCATTTCCCACGAGATGCCTATGGTATGGCATGTTTTGACGGAAGCTGTGTGTACGAACATCAGGATCCCAGACAAGGTTCCCATCCTCATTGGGGTACTTTGATTTATAATTACGGACGGCCTCAGGTAAAGAATTTCCTTATTGCCAATGCTTTGTTCTGGGCAGAGCAGTACCATGCAGACGGGATTCGTATGGATGCGGTGGCGTCTATGCTGTATTTGGATTATGGAAAGAATGACGGAGAGTGGGTGGCCAATATCTACGGAGGCCATGAGAATCTGGAAGCCGTAGAATTTTTAAAACATCTGAATTCCGTGTTTAAGGGGCGCAAGAACGGCGCGGTTCTGATTGCCGAGGAGTCCACGGCATGGCCGAAGATTACCGGTGATGTGAAAGATGACGGCTTGGGATTTGACTATAAGTGGAATATGGGGTGGATGAATGACTTTATCGGCTATATGAAGTATGATCCCTATTTCAGGAACCATCATTACGGAGAGCTGACCTTCAGTATGCTGTATGCATATAGTGAAGATTTTGTGCTGGTATTCTCCCATGACGAGGTGGTTCATGGTAAATGTTCCATGTTGTGCAAAATGCCCGGAGACACCTATGAGGCCAAAGCCAATAATCTGAGAGCAGCATATGGATTTATGTATGGACATCCTGGAAAGAAGCTTTTGTTTATGGGTCAGGAATTTGCACAAGTCTCCGAGTGGAATGAAAATGAAGAACTGCCATGGGGTATTTTGGATTATCCGGTACACAAGAATACCCAGGAATATGTAAAAGCTTTGAATCATCTGTACAAAACCCAGCCGGCTTTGTACCAAAAGGATTTCCATCCGGACGGTTTTGAGTGGATCAATTGCTCCAGAAGTGAGGATAATATTGTATCTTTCCTGCGCAAGACAGATAAGCCGGAGGAAACACTGCTGTTTATCTGCAACTTTGCCCCGGTGGAACATGAGAAATTCCAGGTGGGCGTGCCGTTCTACGGAAAGTTTAAAGAAATCTTAAACAGTGACGCCACAGATTTTGGAGGCAGCGGAAAGGGCAATTCCAGGGTGAAGACCTGCAAGCAGGAGGAATGGGATGACAGGGAGAATTCTCTGGTGATCGATCTTCCGCCTATGTGTACTTTGGTGTTCTCCTGCACACCGATGCCTGCTCCGGCAAAGAAGGTGGAAAAAACCGAGGACGCGGCAAAAACCGGGACAGGGAAAGAGGCCGGTATAAAGGCTGTCACAGCAAAGAATGAGCCGGAAACGGGAAAGAAAACAGAGACACAGGAAAAAGCTAAGGCCAAAAAGGCGGATGCTTCGGAGAAAAAGACAAAAACGAAAAAGGAAGACGGGACAGGGAAAAAGAAAAAAGCGGAAAAAAATGCCAAGAAATCATCTTCTAAAAAAGATAAAAAATGATAGATGATTTATGGTATCAGACATGTGACCTCAATAACCAAGCTTGAACTCATCGGAAGAAATTCCGGTGAGTTTTTTTGTGAATTTCATTAGTATGTAATATAACACATGAAAAATTTTTTTATATACATAAATATCAATTACTCTTTTCAGATACGGTAAAGAACCGCTGGTATTCTTCGGAAAACAATTGGCTGCCCATGCGGCGCATTCCGCCATAAAGGTGGCGTTTCAGGAGCGGTTCAATGGCAGTAAAATCTCTGTTCTCTATAACATCAATTAACTCCTGATGTTCTTTCATCACGTCCGGAACATTCCGTCCTCCCACTACGTCCAAACGTATAAAACGGGAATAGTCTGCCTGAGGACGGATCAGATTTTCCCATAAAAACATCTTATCCGTAGCCTGAAACCAGATTTTGTGCATGGACAGGTCTGTCACTAAAAATTCATTGATATCAAATTCTTCAGGAGCATTTTTGAGCTTATCGGCTATTTTTTGCAGGCATTCCTGGGCATAGCGGATGTGGGCGACATCTGCCGGAGTGCAAATGTTGATAAAATCCCTCAAAACCATGCACTCAACTGCCATGCGTTGGAAAATCCACTGATTGGCAAGTTTTAAACAGATGGAGGTAACGATCGTGCCTTTATGGGGGACGATCTGGACAAAACCGGCCTGCTGCAGTCTTTGCAGCACGCTCCGGATGGGAGTCCTGGAGATTTGGAAACGTTTGCAGAGCGTGTTTTCGCTTAAGAAATCCCCTGGCTGGATCTTTAATTGGACAATTTCATTTTCAAGAATTTTATAAATTTTATCACTGGTCAGGTTAATGTTCATGAAAACACCTCGATTCGTCACGATTGGAGAAATTCTTTTCTTGATTATAGAGGGAAATGGGACAACTGTCAAACGGAGGAGAAACAAAAAGGGGACACACTTGTATACAGGTGTGACAAAATGATTCTGAAAAATATGTAGATATTTACTATGGAGATGGAAAGAAATATAAAAAATAATGGAAAATAGCATAAAAATTACGAGACAATAAAAAATAAAATATACAAAATGCACATGAAATAAAAATTTTCAACATAAATATAATGAGAAAGTAAGCAATTTTTTTGGGAAACACTATTGCTTTTATCGGGAGAATATGGTAATATCAAAACAAGTTGTATACAAGTAGTGAGTTATTTTTTTAAGGAGGAACGGGATTTATGAAAAGAAAAATTGCAATGTTATTAACTTTGGCATTGACGGCATCCGGCCTGGCAGCCTGCGGTGGCGGCAGCCAGCCTGCGGCTCCGGCGACAACTACAGCGGCGGCCGCAGCAAATGACAGTACGGAAGCGGCGGGAGCGGCGGACGCGGGAGCCGGCGCTGAAGCAGGGGAAGATGCTTTTGCGGATCTTGGCGATTTTACCATGATGGTTGGACATGCACAGCCGGAAGGGAATCCTCGTTATGTGTCCATGGAAAAGTTTGCTGCAGATGTGGCTGAGAAGACGAATGGCCATGTGACGGTAGAAGTGTTTGGCAACGGACAGCTTGGCACGGAGAAAGAGATGTTGGAGCAGGTTGTGGCAGGCACAGTCCAGGGCATGAGAGGCGGCCAGTTTGACTTCAGCCCGCGTCTTTTGATGTTTACCCTTCCTTTCCTTGCACAGAACCGTGCACAGGTTACGGCGCTTTTACAGAGTGATCTGGCAAAAAAGGTTTGTGCAGAGGCAGAGGCAGAGACCGGTACTGTGATCATCAATCTGTGTGATGCCGGCGGCTGGAGACAGTTTTCCAACAGCAAGCACGCCATTACCAAGCCGGAGGATCTGCAGGGATTGAAGATGCGTACCAACGGCATGAATACCATTGACAAGACTTTTGTGGCATTGGGGGCCACCACTACTACGATTCCTTATTCTGATCTGTACATGGGACTGAAGACCGGCGTTGCAGATGGGCAGGAGAATCCGTGGGTAAACGTGGAAGGCATGAAGTTCTATGAAGTTCAGCAGTATTTTACTGAGGTGAACTATCAGTTCCATCCGGATCCTTTCTATGTAAATGCTGCCTGGTGGAACGGGCTTCCCCAGGAGTACCAGGATATTATTTCCGAGTGCGCAACGGAGATGGGTACATATAACGACCAGCTTATTGACGAGAATCAGGAAAAAGCAAAACAGGTCGTAATTGACGCAGGCTGTGAGGTATACGAGCCCAGTGAAGAAGAACTGAAAGCATTCCAGGATGCGGTTCAGGTTGTTTATGATCAGTGTGTGGAAGAGGGGATCATGACGGCAGACGAACTGCAGGAGATGCTGGATATTGTAGCAAATACTAAATAATACGAAATAGAAACAGCAGACTGTTTGAAATAACAGAAATTAGTCAGGATAGGAGCTCCTGGAAGCCATGGTACCGGAAGTACCGATGTGTTCCGGGAGCTTTTCTGATTAAATAAATGAGGAAGGGGCTGGTTATCATCGAAAAGTGGAAAAAGATCGGCGATAAGGTATTTCAGGTTTATTTCGGAATCGGTGTGGTTGCCATGGGGCTGCTTGCAGTGCTGGTGATTTTTTCGGTAATTGCACGTTATTTCTTTTCCCATAGCTGGAAGGAACTGTCAGAATTTAATGTGACATTGTTTGCGTTTACCACATTCTGGGGGATGGGGATCAATGTGCTGAAGAATGAACATGTGATAATTGATATTCTCTATGACCGGGTTCCTCCTGCACCCAAGAGATGGCTGAGTGTAGTGAATTATCTGATTGTGCTGGTCGTGGATCTGGTGTTTACCAAGCAGGGATTCAACTATGTGGGCGTTGCCGGTAAACAGATCAGCCAGGGTATGGAGATCCCTATGAAATATATGTATGGGATCATGCCGGTGGCAGGTGTGGTCTGTGCAGTATGTATCATTATCAAGATCATTGAATTTATCACAGCGGATATTTCCTTTTTTGAACCTAAAAACAAGGTTTTGACCAAAGAAAATCCATAAGCCGAGAAAGGAGCTGAGTATTTGTTATGGCAATGATTATACTTTTAGTGCTGTTGATCTTTTTCGCAGTGCTTGGAGTGCCGCTGGCATTTGCAATCGGCGCTTCCTGTATTACTTATATCGTCACCAATGCCCCGACATTTTTGTCCATGGTTCCTCAGCGGGTGTGGAATGGTGCGTTCAGTGAATTGATGATCGCCATGCCGCTTTTTATGCTGGCAGGTGAGCTGATGAATACCGGCGGCATTACCAAAAGAATCATCAATTTCTGCCTGCAGATCTTAAAGCCGTTTCATGGCGGACTGGGTGAAGTAAATATTGTGGCGTCTATGATTTTTGGCGGTATTTCCGGTTCTTCCGTGGCGGATACCTCTGCTTTGGGGAGTATTTTGATTCCTGCCATGGAGGATTTAGGATATCCGCCGGATGCTTCTGCAGGCATCACGGTAGCTTCCTCTACTATGGGCATGATTATACCGCCTTCCACCCCGATGATCGTATATTCCATGATCTCAGGAGCGTCCGTAGGAGCGCTGTTCATGGCGGGGGCAGTGCCGGGGATCTTAATCGGGGTGACTCAGCTTATTGTGGTATTTGCTATCAGCCATAAAAAGGGATGGCATCCTGCAAAGACTCCCTTTGTGTTTAAGGAGTTTGCCTCAGCGATCCTGTCCGGCATTCCGGCTCTGCTGATGCCGGTGTTCATCATCATCTGTGTGTCCTTTGGCGTGTGTACGGCATCGGAGAGCGCCGGCGTGGCGGTATTATACTCTATGCTGGTAGGATTTTTTATCTACAGGGAGCTGACCTGGAAGGCCGTGATAGAGGCACTGAAAAAGACCCTGATCTCCTCTTCCTCCATTATGCTGATCATTGGTTTTACTACGATTTTCACCTGGGTACTGACTATGCAGAAGGTTCCCCAGATCGTGGCCAATTTCTTTATTGCGCTGAATATGCCCAGTTGGGGGATTGCGCTGGTATTCTGCGTGATGATTCTGATGATCGGAACGTTTATTGACGTAAGCCCGGCAATCTTACTGCTGACGCCCATCATGCTTCCGGTGATGCAGAGCTATGGATTTTCTGCTTTGCAGTTTGGGGCTATGATGATTACGGGTCTGGCCATCGGCCTGGTGACACCGCCGGTAGGAATGTGCCTGAATGCCTGCAATAAGATCAACCGAATGCCGATCATTACCATATTCAGGGGAGCGCTGCCGTATTTGATCTGTAATGTTATCGTTCTTATGGCGATCAGCCTCTTTGCGCCGCTGACTACGTGGCTTCCTCTGGCATTGGGGTATAGTTTGTGATCGAATGCAGCCGTTTAAAGGAAATGTCTGCGGTTACGGCCAAGATGTAAGGGTGTAAAGATTTTACGGGGCTGCTAAAGAGCGGCTCCGCTTTTTGATTAAGAAGGACTGATGTATGGGAAAAGCGTCCGGAGCCAGACGTCAGGAAATTGAGCAAAGGGAGAATGAAAAATATGTCAGAGAAGTTATATTATGAGGACAGCCATTTAAGAGAGTTTGCGGCACAGGTTATGGTCTGCCAATGGGACGAAGGAAAAGGATGCTATGGGATAGTATTGGACCGAACCGCTTTTTTTCCAGAAGGCGGAGGCCAATATGCGGATTCCGGAAAGATTCAGGGGATTGCGGTGGAGGACGTGCAGGAAAAAGGAGATGAGATAATCCACTACATGAAAACAAAGCTGGAACCGGGGGAAACGGTCTTGGGGCAGATTGATTTTCCGGAACGGTTTTCTAAAATGCAGCAGCATACAGGAGAGCATATTGTCTCCGGGCTGGTCCATCGTCACTTTGGTTATGACAATATAGGCTTTCATCTGGGGAAAGAGCTGGTGACTATGGATTTCAACGGGTCATTTACAAAGGAACAGATCAGGATGATAGAGCAGGAGGCCAATGAAGCCGTGACGGCTGACCTTGATGTCCGTGTGGATTATCCTTCAAAAGAGGAATTGGAAAAGCTGGAATATCGAAGCAAAAAGGAACTGTCAGGGAAGGTTCGGATTGTCACGGTGCCGGGATACGATGTGTGCGCCTGCTGCGCGCCTCATGTAAAGCGCACCGGGGAGATCGGCATTATCCGTCTGATAGATGCCGCCAGGTATAAGGGTGGAACGCGAGTCACTATGGTTTGCGGGTTCCGGGCATTGGAGGATTACCATATGAAGGAAGAAAATGTTCTGGAAATTTCCAGGCTTTTGTCCGCAAAGCCTTATGAGACTGCGGAGGCGGTAAAGCGTCTGCAAAGGGAAATACAGCAGGGGAAAGACAGGCTGTTCAAGATTCAGGAGCGTTATCTGGAACAGAGGCTAAGAGAAGTGACGGATGGCAGGAGACCGGCGGAAAACGAGGAAAACGGCGGAAATATTCTGCTGTTTGAAGAAGAGCTGGACAAAAATGCAGCGAGACGTTTTGTGGATACGGGGATGCATAAGTGCGATGGGGTCTGCGGCATTTTCCTGGGAAATGACAGGGAGGGATATCAGTATATTTTAGGAAGCCAGAGAGTGGATTTGCGGGAGTTTTTGAAAGCGTTCCATAAAGAGTTTTCCGGCAGGGGAGGAGGAAAGCCTCAGATGGTACAGGGGACGGTTTCCGGGAAAAGGGAAAAACTGGAAAAATATTTTTGTCAAAAATACTGATTCTGAGGTTGTTTTTCTTTGCGGTTTTAGCCTATGCAAACTCTGGCCTTTATGATATAATGCACTATTATGAGGAATTACATTGTATTTGATTTAGAGTGGAATCAGAGCGCGCACGGGAAGGCGGATTCTGTGGTGGATTTCCCTTTTGAGATCATTGAGATCGGGGCAGTAAAGTTAAGGGATGATTTTTCTATGGCAGGTGAGTTTCACCGGCTCATAAAGCCGCAGGTTTATAAGCAGATGCATTATGCGATTTCGGAAGTGACCCATATGGATATGTGGGAGCTGCGGCACCATGGTGAGGATTTTGCCAGCGCGGCAGACGAGTTTATGGAGTGGTGCGGTGACGACTGTGTGTACTGCACCTGGGGTTCTATGGATTTGACGGAACTGCAGCGGAATATGAAGTATTTCGGAGTGGAAAATTCTTTTCCAAAACCGCTTTTTTACTATGATATACAGAAATTGTATGCCCGGTTTTATAATAATGGCCTGAAGCCGTCACTGGATTCGGCAGTGGAGGAGCTGGGGCTTATGGAAGGAAGATCCTTTCATCGGGCATTGGATGATGCATATTATACAGGAAGGCTGTTGGCACGGATGGCAGGGGAAGTCGGGGCAGAGAGGCTGCTGATGTATTTGTCCATGGACTATTTCCGTCTGCCGGCCCGTAAGGATGAAGAAGTGCGGATGGTGTTCCCGGACTATTCTAAATATGTATCTTTGATTTTTTCTTCCAAGGAAGAAGCCATGAAAGAGCGGTCCGTAGCAGAGATGAAATGTTACAAGTGTGGAAGGATGCTGCGAAAGAAGGTGCGCTGGTTCACACCTAACCAGAAGATTTATTATGGACTGGCCATCTGTCCTGAGCACGGATACCTGAAGGGGAAGATCCGGATGAAGCGGGTGGACGACAGCCAGGTATACGTCGTGAAGACATTGAAGCTGACAGACGAGGAAGGAGCCGGGAAGATTCTTGACCGGAAAGATGACGTGCGCAAGAAGCGGGCGCAGCGAAGCAGGGATAAGAGGAAGCGGCAAAAGAAAATAGCAGAAGGAGAATAAAGGAAAGAGGAATAAAGCCGGAGGGGAAGAGACTGCTGTGTATTGCAGGGGATCTTTTTTCTCCGGCTTTTTCGGTAACGTAACAACAGGAACCGTCATGTTTTTCGTTTTCTTGGGTATCTGCGTTTCTGGCTGCCCAAAAGAGATTTTTTTCGTTTTTGCTCTACCAGAAGTTTGAATTCATCACCGGACATGCCGATATCCTGAAGGCGCTGCCGGCGGCGCTGGTAACGGAGCCGCCGTTCGGCGGATTCTCTCTTACGGCGGAGCTGCATCAGGAACATGATGCCGTAGGCAATGGCAAAAAGGGCGGCTATGGATAATAAAATCCACACGAAGACAGGGATGCGGACGGAGAATCCTCTGGAACTTTCACTCTCGGAACCAGGGTCGGGACCATGGGAACCGACATCCTGATAAAAAGGGTCAAGGGCATTGGCAATCTGCTCGGCATCTGTTTCGGCAGGAACATCCAGAGATTGCACGGTTAAATAATCCGCGGAAGGTTCCGGCATGTTTTTATTTACCATAAGGTAGGCGGAGCCAACGGTTCTGCCATCATAGTCATAGCTGATCAGGGCCGCCGCGTGTTCCGGCGCGCCGGGAGGAAGATCGTAGGAAATGGACGAGGTGGTATCGGAAAATTCCCCGTTCAGGGGCAGGGAAAGCCGGCAGTCTTTCTGGACTGTGATCACAGAAAGATCCGTGGTGGGCAGCCCTGCGATAGTAAGGTCATTCTCTATGGACGTGTAGGTGTCATCCAGTTCCGAAATATCCAGGGAACGGAAATTCCGGAAACCAAAATTCAGTAATGCCCGGGTGTCTGTATAATGCGTGCGGTGTCCGTTTAGCACTACGGTGATCAGCATCATGTTGTCACGGCGGGCGCAGGTGACTAAAGTATTGCCGGCAAGAGAAGTATAGCCGGTTTTGCCGCCTATGGCGCCCGGATAGTAATTGGGGCTGTTCTTTTTTATCATCTGATGTCCCGGATAGATCCGGAGACCTTCCGGGTTCCGTTTGGTGGGAGGAAGATCATAGTATAGGGTGGAAGCAATCTGCGCGAAGGTTTCGTTCTGAAATGCTGCCTGGGCAATCAGCGCCATATCATGGGCGGAAGTGTAATGTTCCGGATCATTTAAGCCGCTCGGATTGTTAAAGTGGGAATCCGTACAGCCCAGGGAGATGGCCTTGGCATTCATCATGGTGGCAAATGCTTCTGTGGTGCTGGCGGTGTGTTCCGCTAGGGCATTGGCCACTTCATTGGCGGATTTTAACATCATGGCGTATAGGCAGTCGCGCACGGTCATCCGGTCGCCCTCTTCCATGTTGGCGTTACTGCTGCCGGATTCTACATTGTATACCGCATTGTGGGAGAAGGCGACTACTTCATCCATCTGGCAGTTTTCGATAATGATCAGAGCGGTTAGGATCTTGGTGATGCTGGCAGGGTAATATTGTTCATGTATATTCTTTCCGTATAAGACAGCTCCGGAATTGGCGTCAAACAGAATGCAGCCTTCTGCCGAGATGGAAGGCCCTTCCGGCCATGGAGGCGCGGCAGCGGCATTCTGATGAAACATGCCGGTGAAAAGGAACAGGCATAAAAGGAAGGAGATGTGTCTTTTTCTGGTTAGCCCAGAAGTGCTTTTGCCTTTTCCGGAAAGCAGGATTGCGGCAAGGCAGAGGAAAAATACTGCAGAGACACAGATTCCATAGGTGATCCCAATCCTGGCGGCAGTGTCCATGAAGAATGGTTCCGGCACAATATTAATCAGCAGATCCGTAGAAGGGTCTAACATCCAGAGGTCGTTATGAAAGAATATTTTGTGGAAAACAATAAAATATTTTGTAAAGTCTGTGGATATTATGGCGGCCAGGGCAGCCAGCAGGGCAAAAAAGAGTACGGTTCCCACGCAGATAGTCCGGGGAAGCACCCGTCTGATGTCTGCCCTGGTAAGGATGAGCAGCCCTATTGCGGCAAGAATCGTAAAAAGGCACACTCTCCGAATGGCAATGGCAGCCAGAAACAGCCCGCGTACATCTTCCATGTGGGCGATTTCCCGTTGGTTAAAAAATTCCCTGGGTTGTCCGTCCACAATGGCAGGAACGTGAAGATCCGGCCGCTTCCCTTTTAAATAGGCCATCATTTCTTCTGTTACGTCCAGCAGGTCGTCCATTTCCATATGGACGTTGTCCAGCACATTATATTTCATATATTCTTTTTCATAGTAGTCTGGTGTCCAGTAGGTGACTGCTTCCACGGAGGTGATAAGCAGTGAGACCATCAGGGCAAAAGCGCATAAAATACCAAGAAAATGATGGATGAGTTTCATTTTGTGCAGTTCCTTTCTTTTCTTCCTATGGCTTATCCGCATTGCGGCTTTCTCTATTTTACTACATTCAGGCTTTTTTTCCAAGATTTTTTGTGTGGTGGAATTTTAGAGAAGGATATGGTATACTTTTGGAGTACAAACTTTCTAAAAGGGGACCGGAAAATTGAAAGGGATTACGGTATTTTTTATAATAGAGATGATCGGCACGGCCGCGTTTGCCTGTTCAGGAGGCATGACAGCCATTCGAAAAGGCCTGGATTTACTGGGAATTATTGTTTTGGGAGTAACTACGGCAGTGGGGGGAGGCATGCTCAGGGATCTGATCATTGGGATTCATCCTCCTGCTTTGTTTGTAAAGCCGGTGTATGTAAGCGCGGCATTTGTTTCGGTTTTTGTGTTGTTTATTATCGTGCGGTTTCATAAGATAAGCCTGGCAGTGCTGGAGTCGGAGCGTTACGAGGCAGTAATGAACTTTCTTGACGCCATCGGGTTAGGGGCATTTACGGTTGTGGGCATTGATACGGCCATTGAAGCGGGATTCGGAGAATATCGTTTTCTGATGATTTTTCTGGGAACCCTTACCGGGGTGGGGGGAGGAATCCTGCGGGATATGATGGCGGGGCAGACGCCGGCTGTGCTGAAAAAGCATGTGTATGCCTGTGCGTCCATTGCCGGGGCCGTGTGCTATGTAGGGCTTCTGAATGTAATGGATAATGACCCGGCGATGGTGGTCAGCGCCCTGCTGGTAGTGTTGATCCGGATATTAGCCCGAAAGTATAGATGGAATTTACCGAAAGCCCTGGGAAAGGAGTAATAAATGGAATTACTATGGCAGATTGACAAAAATATTTTATTGTGGATCCAATCTCTCCGGCAGGAATGGATGACGCCATTCTGGAAGGGGATTACTTTCCTGGGGGATTACGGATGGTTTTGGATCGTCCTGGCCCTGGGGCTTCTTTGTTTTCAAAAGACCAGGAAGACAGGGGCAGTAACCTTGCTGGCTCTCCTGATTGGCTCCCTGGCGACTAATATCATATGCAAGCCTTTATTTGCCCGGATACGTCCTTATGAGGTAATTGAAGGGCTGGTGCTTTTAGTCCCTAAACAGATGGATTATTCGTTTCCGTCCGGCCATTCCTGCGCGGCCTTTGCCGGGGCGGCGGTCTGCATGCGGATGCTGCCCCGGTGGTATGGGGGCGGACTCTTAATATTGGCCGGGCTGTTGGCATTCTCCCGGCTGTATGTGGGAGTCCATTACCCCAGTGATGTCCTGGGAGGTATTTTGATCGGGATATCAGCTGGATGGACGGCGTTAAAGTTATATGGCTGTTATCAAAGGCATATTAACGGGATTGCCCCTTCTTGATTACCTTTAGCCGGGTGAATTCTTCCCTTTCCTTTTCTTCCAGAGCGTTGGTAATGTCTGCGATCAGAGCCTCATAGGCAGGAATTGTGATATTTTTTAATGCATTAGCCCGTTTCTGCGTCTTGCGGATGCTGCCCGCAAGGCGGTAAGCAGAGTTCTCTACCATGGAAAGCCGGATGGTCAGATTTTTTACCTCCTCGAAGTGGAGCCTTGCTTCATCTAATGCTTCATCTGTGCTGTAATAAGCATAAGAAAGCTTCATGGGGGTCTCTTCATGGCGGACGAGAGGAATTTCCGTACCCATAATGCTGCGGGTCTTGATCTGGACGGAATCTTCAATCGGCACAGATTTGGCCATTTCTTCCACGAAATGGATTCCCAACTCAATATTGGCATGCTGCAGCGCTTCATAAGCCGCGGAGAAGGCAGAATCGATTTCTGACTGAATATCTTTAGCCTGGCCGATCAGCCCCATCAGTTCCCGCAGCAGGATGTTTCGCTTTTTATCCATCAGTTCATATCCCTGACGGGCAAGAGCAAGGGAGTTTTTTGCCAGGATCAGATTGCCCTTGGTGGGAAATGTGTTAGGGTTCATGAAATCCTCTCCTTATAATACTGATCCAGAATCTTGGTATCGATCCGGTCTAACTCTTCTCGCGGCAGCAGTCCCAAAAGTTCCCATCCAATCTTTAATGTCTCGATAATGTTCCGGTTATCATAAGGATCCTGTCCCACAAAACGTTGTTCAAATTCTTTTCCGAATTTCAGATATTTTTTGTCCAGAGGAGAAAGTTCGTCTTCGCCGATAACGGAAGCCAGAGCCCTGGCATCGCCTACCTTGGCGTAGCAGGAAAAAAGCTGATTGGCCACAGACTGGTGGTCCGCCCTGGTGTATCCTTCTCCGATCCCGTCCTTCATCAGGCGGGACAGGCTGGGCAGCACGTTAATAGGCGGATAGACGGACTGGCCGTGAAGGCTTCGGTCCAGCACAATCTGTCCCTCGGTGATATAGCCGGTCAGATCGGGAATCGGGTGCGTAATATCGTCGCCTGGCATGGTCAGAATGGGGATCTGGGTTACGGAACCATTTACGCCTTTCACGATTCCTGCACGTTCGTACAGGGCGGCAAGTTCACTGTACAGATATCCGGGAAAGCCCTTTCTGGAAGGAATCTCCCCTTTGGAGGAGGAGACTTCACGCATGGCTTCGGCAAAGGATGTCATATCGGTCAGGATTACCAGGATATGCATCCCTCTTTCAAAGGCAAGGTATTCGGCCAGCGTCAACGCGACTTTCGGTGTGATCAGACGTTCTACTACCGGGTCGTTGGCCAGGTTCATAAACATAGCCACATGGGAGGAGACCCCGGTCTCCTCAAAAGTTCTGCGGAAAAAATCCGCTACATCATGCTTTACGCCCATTGCAGCGAACACAATTGCGAATTCTTCATCAGAATCGTCACCCAGAGAAGCCTGCTGTACAATCTGGGCGGCAAGCTGGTCATGGGGAAGTCCGCTTCCTGAAAAGATAGGGAGCTTCTGGCCCCGGATCAGGGTCATAAGCCCGTCAATGGCAGAAATTCCGGTACGGATATAGTTCCTTGGATATTCCCGTGTTACCGGGTTTAAAGGCTGGCCGTTAACATCCAGCGTTTTTTCGGGGACGATATCTCCCAGGCCGTCAATAGGGATACCGATGCCATTAAAAGTCCTGCCTAACATTTCTTCTGATACTCCCAACTCCATGGGATGGCCTGTCAGGCGGGTTTTCACACCCTGAAGGGTAAGTCCTTCTGTACCTGCAAATACCTGGATGACGGCATGGTCTTCACTGATTTCAATGATCCGGCCCAGTTTCTTTTTGCCGTCGTCTGTGGTCATTTCCACAATCTCGTCATAGGCAGCTCCCTGAACACCTTCCAGCACCACCATGGGACCCTGGATTGCATTTAACCCTAAATATTGAATGGACATATTTACCTCCTGCGGCGCGTTGCGGCGCCCCGTTTATGCGTTCCGTTCCAGGACATCATCATAGAAACGGTCTATAAGCTTTTTATAATCTTCCAGCATGGCAAGCCGGTCGTTCGGTACGTCATATTTGATGGCAGTTACCTTGTCGAAAACAGAATCCTCTTTCAGCACGGACATAGGCATACCCATGGAGATCAGGGAGCGGGATTTCTGATACAGATATAAGATGATCTCCATCATCTTAAACTGCTTTTCCAGAGGAACACAAGTATCGTCTTTATGGAAGGCATTCTGCTGTAAAAAGCCTACACGGATAACCTTGGCAATCTCCAGGATCAGTTTTTGGTCGTCTGGCAGCACATCGCTTCCGATCAGCTTTACAATCTCCATAAGGCTGCTTTCCTGGGAAAGCAGGGATACGATCTGATTGCGGTAATCCACGAAATCCCGGTTTACATGGTCGGAATACCAGGAGGCCAGGTCATTCATATAATCGGAGTAACTGGTCAGCCAGGAGATGGCCGGGAAATGCCTGGCGTAGGCAAGGCTTTTGTCCAGACCCCAGAAGCAGCGGACAAAACGTTTGGTATTCTGCGTCACCGGCTCGGAAAAATCTCCGCCCTGAGGTGAAACGGCGCCGATGATGGAGACGCTGCCTTCTGTACCGTTCAGATTTTCCATCAAACCGGCACGCTCGTAAAAGGCGGAAAGCCTGGAAGCCAGGTAGGCCGGAAATCCTTCCTCCGCCGGCATCTCTTCCAGACGGCCGGAAAGCTCACGCAGGGCCTCCGCCCATCGGGATGTGGAATCTGCCATGATCGCCACATGATATCCCATATCCCTGTAATATTCTGCCAGGGTAAGCCCGGAGTAAAGGCTTGCCTCACGGGCGGCTACCGGCATGTTGGAAGTGTTGGCGATCAGGGTGGTGCGGTCCATAAGGGGCCTGCCCGTTTTCGGGTCTGTCAGCTCACTGAATTCTTCCAGGACCTGGGTCATTTCATTGCCCCTCTCTCCACAACCGATATATATGATGATATTGGCGTCGGACCATTTGGCGATCTGGTGCTGGGTCATAGTCTTGCCGGTGCCGAACCCGCCCGGAATAGCGGCGGTTCCGCCTTTGGCCAGAGGAAATAAAGTATCCAGGATCCTTTGCCCGGTTACAAGGGGCTGGCCTGCAGGAAAACGCCGGGCTACGGGACGCGCCTGGCGGATCGGCCATTTTTGGGTCATTGTCAGGGTTTCCTGGCTTCCGTCATCATGCTGCAGGGTCAAAAGGGGGTCGCTGATTGTGTACTCGCCGTCCGCCGCAGTCTCCAGCACATAACCTTCCTTATCCGGGGGAACCATGACCTTGTGGAGGATGGCAGGTGTCTCAGGAACTTCTGCGATGACAGTGCCGCCGCATATCCGGTCTCCTTTCCTGACGGTCATATGGACCTGCCATTTTTTTGCCGTATCCAGAGATTCGACGTTGACGCCCCGGTTGATGTAAGCGCCGCCGGCCTTTGCAATTTCACTTAAAGGGCGTTCGATTCCGTCGAAGATATTATTCAGGATACCGGGGGCAAGGGTAACGGTGACTGGGGCGCCTGTGCCAGTGACCGTCTCGCCAGGTTTGATTCCGGTGGTTTCTTCATAGACCTGAATCGTGGTCTTTTCTGCTGCCAGGCCGATCACCTCTCCCACCAGGCGTTGTCTTCCCACATAGACCATTTCATTCATCATAAATCCGGCGTCTTCCTTAAGCTGGACTATGGGACCGTTGATTTTATATATAATACCGGTCTTCTCAGATTTTGCTTGCGGCATCAAAGCTCCCTCCTTTTTTGCTGTCTTTGGGGGCATCTTCTGTCAGGCTTAAATCAAGATGAAAACTTTCCCGTGCTTCTGCCAGCTTCGTCTGGAAGGAGTTGTCTATTAAAATCCTGCGGGAAGGAAGAGCAGCACGGGTGCCTCCCATGAAAGGTTCATCATTCAGCCGGATGTGGACGGACGGATAGTTTTTGGCAAGGCGGTCCGACTTATCTTTGTCAGAAGGGTCGAGATAGATGAAAAGTTCATCTTCTCCTGCAAGGCTTACGGCGTCCTGGAACTGACGGTTTAAAAGCCTTTCGTATTCCGGTGTCCGGCGGTAAGTTTCAAGTTTGTCTTGAAGGTCTGCGAATAATTTTTCTTTTAATTCTTCCTGTTTTTGTCCCAGCATACGTTTTAAGTTTAACAGTTCCATGGAAAGCTGTTTATTGATATCCCGCTCGATCTTATCCGTCTCCTGACGTACTTCAAGCTGGGAGCGATGCCTGGCGTCTTTTTGGTGTTCCTCGAAGGATTTTTCCAGGGAAGCCGTGTATTCTTTTATCATGCGGCTGCTTCTGGCCCGGGCATCCTCCATACAGGTATCCAGGAAATGTTTTAATTTCTCCTCTGTGGTCAAAGAGTCACCTGCTTTCTTTTAGGGCATTATCTATAATTTCAATCCGATCGCTTCATTTACATAAGAAGTGATAAAATCCGGCTTGCGGCCGGTTCCGTGGCGGTCAGGAA
Organism: uncultured Lachnospiraceae bacterium; assembly: GCA_949840805.1. GTDB lineage: Bacteria > Bacillota > Clostridia > Lachnospirales > Lachnospiraceae > Brotaphodocola. The sequence goes on from CATKXR010000004.1 coordinate 53,188, forward strand.
TCTCGACAAACAGGGGGAGCTTATGGTTCAGCTTTGCATCGTTTACCAGCTCCGGAAATTCCCTGCCGAATTTTTCTGTCAAAAGTACGATTCCGATCTCCCGGTCGGCCAGGACTTTATCCAGCTCTCTTTGAAGCTCCTGCTTTTCATGGACGACAACGCCCTCTATGCCGGCCAACCGCATGCCGGTCCAGGTATCGACGTTGTCACTGATCAGATACATTTTCATGGGATTACAGTTTACCCAGGATCATGAAGGAGATGATCAGCCCATACAGACATACACCTTCGGCAAGACCGACGAAGATGAGTGATTTACCAAGGATGGAGCCGTCTTCACTGATGGCGCCCAGGGCAGCGGAAGCCGCGGCCGATACGGCAATGCCGCCTCCGATACAGGACATCCCGGTTGAGAGCGCGGCGGCAAGATAACCCCATCCTGCTGCGCTTGCGGCAGCCGTTTCTGCGGTCTGTGCGGCGGCGGCATTTCCTGTAAACATGACTGCGCTTGCCGTGAACAAAGTGCCTGCAAAAAGCAGTATGTTGATGCCAAGAGCCCTTTTATAGCGTCCCCGGGTCTTCTCCCCGGCGGCAAAGACGCCGAAAGGCACGCCGATACTTAAAAGCAAAGCTATGGACAAGGTAATCTTTGTCAGTAATGTCATGGTTAAATCCTCCTGTTATATGGTTATTTTATTTTGATATTAAAATTTATCGGCAGTTCTGAATGAGCCTTAATGGCTGCGGCTTCCGAGGATGCAGCCCGGGGCCTACGGCCTGGGATCCGTGCTGCCATATGCTCTGAATTCCCTCCCGGTCCCCTTGTAGAACCGGCTGAACAACTCATAATATTCCAGCCTTAGCACCTGAATTCCCACGATCAGTCCCTCCATGCCGCAGACAAACAGGTTCCCTAAAAGGATGACCAGCCAGTTGGGGCTTCCGGATTCCGCGCCGGCCAGCATCAGCACCACTTCCATCATGGCGGCATGGCTGACGGCAAAGGCACCTACGCGGACAAAGGAAAGTGTGTTGGAGAAGTAGCTGAGTAAAACTTCAAACAGTTCAAAAAATCCCTGTACGAAAAACATTCCTTTTTCCTCCGGCATGGCTTTTGCTTTTTTCTCTGCCAGGGCTGCCAAAGGTTCCTTAAAGAAGATGACAAGCAAAGGAAGCACGAACATGACAAACAGTACGGCTGAAGCCGGAAGAGGCCTGCCGCTCATATACAAAAATACCGTGATTACCAGGGCGCTGTAAAACACGATTCCGGCCACCCCGTTGGTGTCAAAATATGCCTTTTCAGGATCGTGGGATCGCAGGCTGTTGACTACATTTAACACCATAGTCATCAGCACGATTCCCATTCCAAGGGCAATTGCCACTACAAAGACCGTGTTTAGATTCCCGATAAAAGGAAGCTGTGTCATAGCTTTCTGGGGATGGAGCCATAGGGCAGGAAGGATATCCTCAAATCCAAATACACTGCCAAACAGGAAGCCGAATATGGTGGAGAAAAATCCGCAACAGGAAATAATAGCCGCCAGGTTCAGCTTTTTAGCCCGGTATAAGGCAAATCCGCCAAGAAGCAGGCAGAGCCCCTGTCCTGCATCTCCAAACATAAAGCCAAAGAGAAAAGCATAGGTCAGTCCCAGGATTATCGTGGGGTCCAGCTCATCATAGGAAGGCAGCCCGTACATGTGGATAAACATTTCAAAAGGCTTGAAAAGCCCTGGGTTTTTCAGCTTGGTGGGAGGCCGGCTTACAATATTGTTGTGGTCGGTTTCCATGAAGAAGAAAGTATCCGAATCGTTTTCCAGTTCCTTACAGAAGGCATCTGCGTCTGATTCGCTCATCCATCCACAGAGAATATAGTAGGTACGGTCATCATGGCTTGAGCAGGCGGCAAGTTTTCTTACGTCAAAATTGCGGGAAAAACGTTCCAGCCTGTTTCTTGCGGCCACCAGCTCTTCTTTTTTAGACAGGACTGTCTGGGAGATCTGGTTATTCATCTGGTCGATATCCGCCTGCAGGACGGAGATTTTTTCATCCAGTTCTTTTACCGCCTCGGTGGGAGTGCCTTCATATTCGTCCGGAAGGAAAAAACGTTCAAAATGAAGAGAGGCTAAAATAGCATCAGCCTTATCATGGATAACATCAGGAACAAAGTAAACGACCCATACATAGTGTTCGTCTTCCTGGCATTTATGCATTACCACATCAATGGTATCATATACATAATCCATGAATTTTTTATAATATTCATGGGGAATCCGCCCAAAACGGAAACTGACAAATTTAAACTGCATAATGGATCTTACTGCATAGTTCAGATCCACAAAAGGCTGTACCCGGTTTCGGGAAAGCTGCAGCAAATCCAGTTCTTTTTCCAGAGATTCTTTTTTTTCGCAGAGAGTTTTTAACTCCTCGTCCAGAGACCTGACAACCCGGACGGCATCCTCGATCACAGGAGTCAATAACGTCTTTGTGCCGTCCTCTTTGTCCAAATAATCGGCAATAAGCCGGTTGGCTGTCTGAAGTTCCCCTTTATATGGATTGCTCTCGTTAAAAGGCTTCAGATCAGGGACGGTCTTAAGCTCAGACAGGGCATTTTCCAGGTGAATCTCATATTTAGAGAAGTACTGGTCAACGACCTGGTCAATACCACCTTTATGGCCGGTGATACTTAAGAACTTCATTTTTTCTATCACAACTCAAACCTCCTATTGTTTTTCCGCCATGGCAATGATCTTATCAGAAGGAAGGCCATAACGGATGCCTTCAATAATGGCAATGATTTTTTGCAGTTCCAGTTCTTTGGCATAGAGATAAGAATCCAGCGCTGCCATGGAATAGGGATTCCTGCGCCCGGTGCCTTTGTAAATCCGGTTCAGAATCTGATGGTACAGGGCTTCCAATTCCGGCGGCTCATTCCAGTCTGCTTCCGGAAGCTTCCCGTAGTGGGTGCTTTTTAACACTGCAAAAAAGTCATCCAGAGAGACGGCATCTGCCATTCGGCGGATCTGTTCCGTCCGCAGCTTATATTTTACCGGAATTAAAAGGGCGTATATCTCTGCGGCCGGAAGATTGTAATATTTTTTTGAGCGGTAGATCCATTGGATGTTCAGCAGATCTAAGCGGCTGCCAAAACAATGGCCGATAACGACCCGTTCTTTTTTCGTCAGAACCTTGTCTTTGGTCTTCCACATAGCTTTAAAATATAGAAAATCCAACTGTGTTTCGTAGTCGAACAGTGTCATTTCCCTTTGCGTTTCAAGATTGGCTATGGGGGCATAATAGGGAGAACCTTCCAGACCGGCAATAAACTCAGAAATATTCTCTGCCTGTGCCAGTTTTATCAGATTTACCGAAGAATGCTGGTCAAAAAATTCCTGGAAGTCCGACAGATCCATCTTTTGTTTTTTGCCGCCCATAATGTTATGCAGCACCTGCTTGATAATCGTGATTTCATAGTTCATAAAATAGAGATCAAGAAATCTGCGCTGGGAAAGGTTGGAGAACCGATAAAGCTTGGCAAAATCCCGGTATTCCGACTGGGTCAGCAGACGTTCGATATGGCTGCGGTGAAGCATGGTGTCATCCAGCCCGGAAAAAATATCCGCATAGGAAGGAAGCTGTTTCAGATAATCGGCGGCGCTCCGCACGTCTTCTAAGGATGCCATTTCCCGGAATTGCTGTTCCGTAATCAGACGGCTTTCCATAGCGCGTATCTTTGTGGCAATACCGCTGTATGTTAACAGGCTCATTTTGTCACACTCCTGTCAATGACCGGAACAGCTTTTCCACATATTCTTCATGGTGATCATTATAATTCTGCTCCATCCGCTGAAGCAGGCGGTCTGCATGAAGCCGCTGTTTTTCCAGTTTTTTATTCATCTCTGCCTCCATCCGTTTCCGAAGCTCCTGGATTCCCTGCTGTGTCCGCTCTTTTAGATCCTGGTCGAAGGCCTTGGTTCGCTCCTCCATCTCCTGGGCAAACGCTTTTTTCCTTGCGCCTGCGCTTTCCATGACAGAGGATGCAGCATCTTCAATTTCGGATATCTTTTTGATTACCGTATTCATAGTGGTCCTCCTGTTTCTATTTCTCTAACATCATACTCCTTTTTTTTAAAATTTCCATAGTGAATATCGTTAAAAAAACGTTTGGAAATGGGAAATTTGGTAGCAAAATGAAAAATAAGGAGCTTTCAGGCAAAAAAGCAGCCGCAAAATATCCTGTGCGGCCTGCACAGACTGCTTTGCGGCTGTCCCGTTCACGCTATTGGGCAGTCAGATATTGGCTTGCAACGTATGCTTCTTGTCCTTCATACATAATAACGGCCCATTCTTCATTTTCAGCCCTTACATATTCGACGGTAGTCCCGGATGCCAGCTTTCCTAAACGTGTGCTGTCTGTCCTGGGTTCAGCTCTTACATTCAGGACATCCGTGGTCTTGTAAACAGGAGCCGAATCCTCCTCCACGGAAGAAGGCTCAGGGGGCATGGTCTCTGCAAAATTATGGCTTTCAAAAGGTGTTTCCACAGGCGTCGTTTCGCCGGTAGTCTCTGCCTCCTCCTGCTTTGGCTTTACCAGCCTTACGATACAGAAAATCACCAGGATGCAGATGACAGGGATCAACAGCTTTAACAAATCATAAGGCGTAAATATGTTCCGTCTTCTGCCGGATCTGCGGCGGTTGTTTCTGGAAGAATAGGTACGATAGGCATGGGAGGATCTTTTTTTCGTGCTTTTCTTTTTTTCCCGGTAATTATTGGAAAAGGTATAAACTTCCTGTGATAGCAGTTGATATGCCAAAGAGGCATTGGAAGGCGAGTTATCTCCTTCATGGGCCGCTTTATTGCCGATCATGCGGATTTTGTGGTAACGGTCGCAGGAAGTCTTGCTGATCCTGCGATTCCGGTACAGCATATCGATCATTTCTTTTAAATCTCCGTCATTTAGGGATCCGGACCGTTCGGCCAGGAGACGTATCATAAATTCCAATGTCTGGCGGGCCTTTATCATGGCAGAATTGTAATCTTTTTGTCCGATCAGCCGTTCTGTACTTTTAACGCCAAGCTGGATCCGTTCCCAATTATTGTTTGTGCTGCCGCTTGCCATTGTTATCCTCCTCTGTGTTTTGCAAAGCTCATAAGATTATTATACTACATGTTCTGCAATTCTGCACGAAGAAAATGAAAAAGAAGGAATTGCTTGCAAAGAACGGAAGGGTCTGATAAAATGAGAAAATAAGAAGCAGAATCTTTATTTCAGAGGAGAAGAAAGTATGAGATTGCGCCATATTCCGGGATCCGAGGAAACCATCGCCGCCAGTCCTTATGTGGTAAGGCAGCCTTGGGAGTACCGGGGGAGATTCGGGGAATTGTTCGGCAATGATAATCGCATAGAGATCGAAGTCGGCATGGGAAAGGGAAAGTTTATCATGGAACTGGCAGCGTCCAACCCTCAGGTTAATTATCTCGGGATTGAGCGGTATCCAAGTGTGCTTTTGCGGGCTATTTCAAAACGGCAGGAGCTGGAGCTGTCCAATATTTATTTTTTGTGTATAGACGCAAAAGCCCTGGAAGAAATATTTGCACCAGGGGAAGTAACTCGGATTTATCTGAATTTTTCCGATCCCTGGCCAAAGGAGCGTCACGCGAAGCGCCGCCTCACCTCGCCGGAATTTATGAAGGTCTACGGTCAGATTCTCAAAAAGGACGGTACCGTGGAATTTAAGACTGATAATCAGGAGCTTTTTACTTATTCTCTGGAATCAATCTCCAAAGCCGGATGGCAGATTCTCTGTTCCACCCGTGACCTGCATAACAGCGCCATGGCAGAAGGTAATGTCATGACGGAATACGAGACAAAATTTTCCTCCAGGGGAAATCCTATTTGCAAACTGATAGCCGGCCGCGAGCCTGCATATACTATTAGCGAAGAATAACCGCGGTGAAAATAGTGGACTGGAAAACAAAGATTGTAAACGGCCTGCGAAGTGCCACCAGTGACAAAGAAGGCATGAACCGCCAGATTTTGAAATGGCACAAAAGTTTTAAGGAAGTGGAGAAGGTGCTGAACCGTTCAAAAGGAAAAGGGTGAGGGCATGGGGCAGACAGCCGATGCAAAATTAAAATTCAGAAAGGAGAAAGAATTTATGGAAAAAAAATTTACAACGGAAAATTTTGAGAATGAGGTGTTGAAGGCCGATAAACCAGTTCTGGTGGATTTTTATGCAGACTGGTGCGGCCCTTGCAAGATGATGGCGCCTGTGGTGGAAAAACTGGCAGAAGATATGTCAGGGGAAGCTGTAATCGGCAAATTAAATGTGGACGATTGTGAGGAGATTGCCATGAAGTACGGGGTGATGAATATTCCTACAGTGATCCTGTTTAAGGGCGGACAGGAAGTAAACCGGGTAATCGGCGTACAGAGCAGAGAGGTTTTGGAAAAGCTTCTCAGGAGCTGATTTTGTTTACCATTATATGGCATCGGAAGGCAAGCACGGGCGTGGTTTCTATTCCCATAAGGGATACGCCCGGGCCGCGTTCCTGTCTATGGGAGGGACTTCCGGGGAGCTTCCGTGAGCTTTTCAGGTCAACTCTTCACGTCTTTGCCGAAAAGGCCTTTTGTGGAAAAAGTCCTTTGCGAAAATAGCTTAACGAAAAAATGAATATTTTGTAAAAAAGGGGTTGACATTTGAGAGACTTTGCGATAGAATAATGTTCGTGCCACAGAGAAGATGTGACACAGATATAGAGATATAGATGCGCCCTTAGCTCAGTTGGTAGAGCAGTAGACTCTTAATCTATTTGTCCAGGGTTCGAGTCCCTGAGGGCGCAGTGAAAGTTCTGATTTTGCGGGCTGCGAACCGCGGGGTCGGGGCTTTTTTATTTTTCGGAAATGCATCCGAAAAAATGTCCACCCTAAACCCTTGATATAATCAGATTACCAATCAGGATAGTCCTGATTGACCATAAAAGTATAGAAATAAAAAATAATTGTCCTCAACTTGTCAGGGTCGGAGGACAATTGTTTTTTATGATTGTCGAGATAGGTGGGGGCTGCAAATAATACCAGCAGCAAAGATCTCTTAACTTTTTTCATTCTTGTCAAAATGCTGATAATCTTTCGGATTATTCCAGTCTCCTCCCCAGCGGAATCCCCTTTCTGTAAACAGTTTAAACGCAAGATCTTCGTGGGTAATCACATGGGGAAGCCCGGTTGCGCGGTCGATATAATCATCTGCATTGGAATGCGCCCATTTGGGCTGCCCTGTTGAATAGGAAACATAAGGATTCTGCTGTGGATTCAGGTCAATTGCCTTGCCATAAGCATGGTTGGAGAGATGTCCGGAGCCTGTGGCCATCCTAAAGCAAAATGCCGAAGTGTTATTCACGTCAATGGAAGCCGAATCGGTGGTGTCCGGATCGCCTGTCCAGTAGTTGTCAACAAGGTACATGGATTGAATCTGATATTTTTCTTTTAACAGCTCTTTAAAAATATAGAATACATCCTCCATGATATCCGCGCTGACAATCATTTCTCCTACCTGAATCTGCCCGTCAAAGTTGTAGTGGGGCATTTTAATATAGCGCAGAGATGACAATGGCACATAATCGTTCTTTTTGTAAGATTTGCCGTTGATCCTCTCATATAAGTTATCCCCCTCCTCAATTTCCCAGGCCATAAAATAAGAATCCAGATTATCAAAGTCCAATTGCTCTTCTGATAATATAGAGCCTGCCGGCAATCCTGAAAGGCTTTCCAGATAAACCGGTGCTGTCTCTATAGGTTCCGTTTCCATAGGTTCTGTTTCTGCCGGTTCGATTGCTATAGGTTCTGTTTCATCGGGAATTTCTTGGGTTTCAGAAGTTTCCTCCCGGATGTCGTCTGAAAATTCCGCATCATACATTTCTTCCAGCTCTTGTGTCAGCCTTTTGTATTTTCTTGACATGTCGGAAAGCTGCTTTCTTTGCCATAGCAGAAAACCTACGGCTGCAACGGCTGCGATCAATAAAATGATACAGGCTATGAGAAAGATAACGTTTTTGTTTTTTCCTGAATTTTGCATTTAATATCTGTACGCTCCTGCTCTTATGGTAGTGTTTTTGATATACGGATGAAAACACGCTATCCGCGTAGTTTGTTTCCGCATTTTTTACAGAAATTCACATCAGACGGACACGCGGCTCCGCATTTGGGGCAGGTAATGGTATTTGCTGTAGGAGGCGGGGCCTGCTCTGATGATGTCTGTCCCAAAACCTGCTGATTTTTTGCCACGATTTCCCGCATTTGTTGTTCCTGTTCCAAAATCTGTTTTTCCTTTGTAGAGATCTCTTCATACATTGGCGTTAACCGTGCCACATCAAAATCACCGGCCTTCCACATGGCATATCCCAGTTCTCCTGCCTTTACCTTCAGATCACGAATATCGTTTTCTAAGGTTGCGATATAAGTTTTGATCTTATTTTCTTCTAAGAATGTGGATGTTTTCATATTGAGTTTTGTAATCTGTTTTGAAATTCCCTGTTTAAAATCTAAAGCCATGACTTTGTCCTCCTCATAAATACATTGAAATTTTTGTCAGAACCGTACATTTTATATCGATCCACTGTAATGCCTATAAAAAATATATACAAACAAAGATAATGATTCCAACAACTGCCGCGCCTCCTAAAATCGCCGGAATAAGGATGTCAGGTTTTTTCTTATTCTGTTCCGGCTTCGTTCCGGAGACAGGAAAGCCGCATTCATTGCAAAATGCAGTTCCTGCAGAAAGCTGTTTTCCGCAATTAGGGCAGGATATCTTTTCCAAGGCCTGGTCTTTTGGAATGTTGTCAGAATATTCAGGATCCCGGGCCGGGGAATCCGGCTCTTCCGGATCTGTTTCGGAAGGACTGTCTTCTGCATCTAAAGTTTCCCACTCTTCAGCCGCATCCCATTCCTCGGCCACATCCCATTCGGCCGCTTCATCCTCTGCGGATTCCTCCGTCGGCAGGGCAGGCGCTTCTGTCAGCTTGGTTCCACAAATACCGCAAAATATGGCGTCTTCCACCATTTCTGCGCCGCATTTATAACATTTCATCTGTTTTCCTCCTCATGCATCTTTTTACGGCATGGAATCTTCTATTCTTTTTATAAGAAGTATATTATCTTTTTCTATCTGGCTCAACATATCCTCATTAAAAGAAGAAGGGGCAATTGTTCCGTTGTACCAGGATTTTGTGTTAAAATAATTCTGCAATGCTTCCGTGTCAAACCGCCTCCCATGCCTGGCATAGATTTCATTGCGGGCGATTTTCAACTGTTCTTTTGAAAGGCCTGCCAGGTCTGCTTCTGTAAGCCTGCTATAGCTGCTGCTTGGTATCATGTAACTGCTGTCATATCCTCCTGAATTATAATAGGATGGCGCGGCGGTTGTTGCAGGCGGAGTGTAACTGTAATAATTGGGCGATGGATTTTGATAATCTGGTGCAGAATAATAGGAAGCCGTGGTTTCCATGGCTGGAGTCGTTGCAGACGGCCAGGTTTCAGACGCCGCGGCTGTCTCGGCAGCAGTTGTTGTCTCGGCCGCCGTGGTCTCGGCGGCTGCCGTTGTGGCAGCGGCTTCCTCCTCTTTTCGTTTTCTTTTTTCTCTGGCTTCCCTTCGCTCCTCCCTTTCACTGTCTTCATTGTCCGCCCAGGGGGCGTTGCTGATCAGATCGTCTAACATTCCCTGTTTATACGCAGCGAAAACACCCAGCCCTAAGACCAGCAATAAAAACAAGACCAGCAAAATTCCCGTTAAAATACCTTTTTTCTTTTTCGGAGGTTTATTTGCCGGTGCCTGCTGCGTGGCAGCCGTATTTTGAGATGGCGCCTGGTTTACGGCGGCTCCACATCCGCTGCAGAATTTGGTTCCGGGTTTTAATTCTTTGCCGCATTTTGAACAAAACATTGTTTTCCTCCCTCAAAGGCAAAATATTGGTAATGACTCGGTTATCTACATGAAAAAGATGCTCTGGCATTCATCTCACCGATGAACGCCAAAGCATCTTCCCGGTATCAACTGCCCATATCACACTCGGCTACTGTCAGCTCAACCATACCGAATTTTAAACGATCTCCCACATGGATTTCCTGCGGCTCTTCCACCATCACTCCGTTTAAGTAAGTGTGGTTAAAGGAATTCATATCTTCAACAAAGCAGGCGCCGCCCCGGCAATAAAATTTGCAATGCTTTCTGGAGACAGATTTATCGCCTTCGATCACCACGTCACAGCTTGAAGCGTCCCGGCCCAGGACGGCAGGATATGCCAGATCACAGCCATAGACTTTGTTGCTGTCTGTAATGTCCTGCAGCACCAGAAGTCCCTGAGCCGGAATATCTTCCTCGGTATTCGGATCAACATCCGCCATGGAAGCCGATGCCGGTTCCGCATTAACATTCTCCTGCGGCGCTGCTGCCTGCGGGTTTTCATTAGCCAGACGTACTCCGCAATAGATACAGAAATTCAGGCCATCGCTTAATTCCCTTCCACAATTTGTGCAAAACATAATCTAACCTTCCTTCTTCTTTACTCCTAATCATCATAATAATGATCGTGATCATAATCATAATCATAATCGTGGTCGTAATCATGATCATAATCATAATAATCATAATCGTCTCTGCCATAATTACCGCTTTCAACGGCGCGGATGAATTCCTGGATCTCCGCGTCTTCTGCATACAGATGTTTTAAATCACGTTTTACATTTTCCTCCCACTCGGTCCGTTTCCTGGCCCGTGCTTTTGAATTCAGGTTCATAACATTCTTTTTGTAGGTCTCATACAATTCATCCTGTTTCTCCTGAATATACTCCAGGTTGCGCTCCTGAACCTGTGACCTCTGATGATCCAGCGCCGTTCCCGGAAGAACCGGCAGCCATATGTCATCGCCGCCGCCCCGGTTGGCCGCCCGGTTTTCATCGTTTCTGTAATATTTTTTGCCGTCTGCATCATACCGGATGGTAACATTTCCTTCTTCCGCAAAGCTGTTGCGTTTCAATTCTCCGTTGGGTTCCGCATAGTAGCAGAATCCGCCGGCATCAAAAGAACCGACTGCCATGACGCCATTTTCTTTCAGATAGTAACGTTTTGGTCCGACATTCAGCCAGGATGTATGCATGGCGCCTCCCTTTTCCGGGTTTAAGTAATACCATGCCCCGTCTACCTGCTTCCAACCCATTGCAATGGCGCCGTTTTCAGGCTCGAAATAATACCAATTCCCCTCTACTGTCTGCCAGCCGGTCATCATATGGGCTTCGGCATCAAAGCCGTAACGTGTACCATCAATATCCACAATCTGATTTCTGGCAAGGGATCCGGAATCAAAGCGATAGATGTCCTTTTCGCCATCCTTTTCCCAGCCTGCCAGAGATGCAAAAGCCATGGAACATGATAATACGGCCACAATTCCTGCACTTGCTAATTTCTTTTTCATATTGTTTTCCTCCTGAAATAAAATATTTAAGATTTATCATGTAAACTAAAACCGTTTACTGCAGTCGGTCAAAATCGGAATCCCGTCCTTCGGCTGCAGCCGTAGTGGGTGCAGAAGTAGAGGGCGGAGCCGGGGCTTCTGTAGTAGTCACCGGGTTATTTGCCGGGGCCGAGGCGCCGGATGAACCGTTGCCTGCCGGCTGTCCGCCGCCTGTATTGGCCGGACGGTTATTATTAGCCGGAGGGTTGTTTGTCCGGCCTCCGCCGGATGTGGAGTTCCTTCCTTGGGTCGGCCTTTCTGGTTCGCGGCCTAAGCTTACCACAATCGTAATTTCCGTACCCTCATCCACAAGACCCGGTTCAACACTCTGGGAGATTACCCTGCCTTCTTCCACGGCAGCGTTGTATTCTTCTTCAACAGACACCGCCATACCGATGGATTCCAGGTTAGTGACGGCCTCTTGTCTTTCCTGGTTTAACACGCTTATTAACTGAATCTGCCTTGCTCCAAGGCTTATCTTCACTTTGACGATATCGCCTTTATTCCCTTTGGTTCCTGCTTTCGGGGATTGGCCGAAGATCTGTCCTTTTGGCACATCCTTATTATATTCCAATCCTTCTTTTTCCAAAAAAACGCCTGCTGCCTTCGCTTTTTCCAATCCTTCTTCTTCCATAAAGCCGGTGAATTCCGGCACTTCAGTCTCTCCGGTTCCGGCCTGTTTGCCCGAAGCGATCCGGAGTGTTATCACCTCGTCCAGGTCAATTTCCGAGTTCCTGTCCGGACGGATTCCTGTAACAAAACCGGCAGGCGCCCACCCTTCCGGATCCGTTTCCGTATTGACAGCTATCAACCCCTCTTCCTGAAGCATGGCCATGGCATTGGCTTCTGTCATCCACACCACATCCGGCACCGTTGTCCTGCCGCTGCCGGAGCTGATGACTACCCGGATCAGAGAACCTTTCTCAACCTGTATTCCCGCAGACACCTCCTTGCCGTCCTCATCCACCTGTCCCAGAACGTATCCTTCCATGATGGTCTCGGAGGCTTGGGTTCCCCCTACCTCGTATTTCAGTCCAAGGGATTCCAGACGTTCTTTCGCGGTGCTTTGGGACATATTTACCAGGCTGGGCATCCAGACCATATTTTCTTTTTTTTCAAAGCCCGGAAGCTTGGGCAGGGGGGATTCGATCACTCCTGTCATCAGCAAGGCGCCAAACACTAACACGGCGGCTCCGGCGGCGGCGCAGACTGCTTTCAGCCAGAGAGGCCATTGTCCTAAATCGTTTTTTTCTACGGTAGCCGCCGTCCGCTTTACATTATTTGAGGTCAAAGCCTGTTCAAATTCTTCCGCAGATTTTGTACGGTCTGCGATTTTTACATGTAAAGCATTCATTAAGGCATTTTCGATATTTTTATTAATCGTTACGCCCAGTTTGGAAGGTTCTTTTAAGGTATCCTTTACTCTGCGTTCCGGTGATTCCGGCGGCCGTATTCCCGTGATCATTTTATAGAATGTCGCCGCAAGGGAATACACATCCGTCCACGGTCCCTGGTTGCCTCCGCTTTGGTACTGTTCCACAGGGGCATAGCCAAGTTTTAAAATTACGGTCAAAGATTTGCTGTGGGTGGTCGTCACCTGCCTCGCAGCCCCGAAGTCCAGGAGCTTTACCTGGCCGTTTTCCAATAAATAGATATTATCCGGCGAGATGTCCCTGTGGATAATATTTTTGGCATGAACCTCTTTTAAGGCGCCGATTACAGCCATAATGATCGGAAGCGCCTCTTCCACCGAAAGTTTCCCCACTTTTTTCAGCCGTGCCTTCAGGGTCTCCCCTTCCAGCAATTCCATAACAATATAGGCTGTATTATTCTCCTCAAAAAAATCATAGATCTGTGTGATTCCCGGAACCTGATGAAATTCTGCCAGGCGTTTCGCTTCATCCAGGGTTTTCTTCATGCCTGCTATAAACTGTTCTTTCTTCTCTCCTGCATATACGCGGACCTGGGTCTCATGGGGCATCCGGGTGGCAAATTCCGATGGAAAATACTCCTTTATGGCCACTTTATGCTGGAGAGTCTGGTCAAATCCGATATAGGTGATTCCAAAGCCGCCGAAACCCAGCACGCGGCCCACAATATACCTCTCCCGGATAACGGTTCCTGGTGCAATATGATAGGCTTCCTTGGCAGGGCTGTCCTGCTCATAGCCGCAATGGGGGCAGACATTATAATCCCCTTCATACTCCTGCATACATCCCAAACATAATGTCTTCATTTTACTGTTCCTTATCCGTCATGTGATTTTTGCGGTTACTCCTCCCAGGAAAAGTCCGGACCGCACAGAGGGATGAACATCAGCTTTGTGCCGCCTGTCTGAAGGATATCCCGGTTCTTAAGCTCCAGGCTCATTAAAAGCACCTGGCCATTTATATAGGAAAGTTCTCTGGCATCCCCCGCATTGGCATAAAAAGCTCTTTTTTCCCGATCATAGGTTACAGTCATCTGGCAGCATCTGGCCACCTGAGGATCCGATGCCAGTACAATATCCATATCTGGAGAACCGCCGATCCGGTTCTCTCCCTTTTTCAGATCATAAATCCTTCCGTATGATTCGCCCTCTATACACACCAGCCAGCCCACCGCCGGTTCCTTAGGCGTTTTCTCCTGCTGCATAGAAACAGCGGCCGGTTCTTCTTCCTGACGGGGTTTGACAGCCGGTTTTTCCGGGCCTCCGCATTTAGGACAGACCTGATGCTTATCTCCGTCATAAAAATGTCCGTGGACGCAACGTTTTAAATTCATTCTTATTTCCTCCCTGCTGGTTAAGTCATTTCAAGAGTAGCTTCGTCCAGAAATATGTCCGCAAACCTGTGGACAGAAGCAGGTTTTATCATACTGCCTGTTCCCAGGACAGCACGCAGGGCATCCGCCATACACGGGGGTATCTTCTCCTGCAGGGCGTCCATATTTTCTTCAAAGGAACGCTCTTCCCATGCTTTTTCTCCGGCCAGCATACTGCCGGCTAAGTTGGCAAGCGCCGTGATATCCTTGTCAGCCGACAAAGGATGGGTGGTATTCCCATTAAAACATCCCAGCAGGCAATTCCCATGGGGGAGCATATAGATATGATCCATATCCACCTGTCCATGAAATATATCCAGCCTGTGGGCGGCTGAAAGAGGATGGGAGAGATCTTTAACGATCCATTGCACCCGTTCCGGAGAACACATATCGGGATAGCGGTACACCATTTCACGAAGCGTGTTTCCTTCCGGAAATTCCATGATCACATAGGCAGTGCCATAATCTTCTGTCACAGCCAGAACATTTAAAAGGCCCGGCGTTTCGTCGAGGATGATCAGCCTGCGACCGGATGTTATAAATTCCCTGAGCCCTGAAAAAAATGCTTCGTTTTCTGAAGACAGGACTTTTATGGCCCCATTTTCCATACGGCAAACCATGTTCTCGGGAAAATACTCCATGATCAGAACCTTGCGGGTGAAAAGGGCGTCCCAGCCCATATATAATATATCAGCTTCGTCCTGACGTTTTACGGCGCCTATAATATATCTGCCTCTCAGAATGCTTCCCGGTTCCATTACCCCTTCCGGTGTGTCAGGGGTTTCTTTGCAGCCGCAGTAGGGGCAGACCGTATCTTTTTCCTGATACTCCTCCATACAATTCAGACATCGCTTCATTTTTCTTATTTCCAGCTTTCCATATAGTTCTTGTTTTCGGCAAGCCACTGGCTTCCCCCTGCCGATGCGTTTTGTATCTGGCTGTCCACCGCTCCCAGATCTCCCTGGTATACATCCTTAAATACCTCATACATGGTGCGGTTGACAGGGATCCCTTCCAGATCCCTTACCCCTAAGATGCTTTGGGAGTTGGCAGAAAGCATGTAATAGATCATCCATTGGGCAGCTTTTTTCTCATATTTTCCGGAAGTTCCATTGACGCTCCAAAGGTGGTCAAAGCGTACTTGTACATCGTTTGAAGGAAACTCCACCCGAAACCGGGCGGGCAGCTCCCTGGTTAGCCTCTGATAATCTCCCGTATCGGAAAGATACCGGTCAGCCTCTCCGTCTATAAACATCTGGCAGCCGTCCGCGTTCATATCTTTTTTATTTTCGTCTGCCAGCTTTTGGTAATCCCGGATACATTCTTCTCCCAAAAGATCCCTGTATATTAAAAAATCTTCTCTGCGCACAGAAGTTTTCTCTTCTGCGCCATTCGCATCTGTCCGAACATAGATTACCGGGATTTGAAAGCAAAGGGGCATCTGTTTTTTGTCCGGAAACAGCTCCTCATATTGATCCAGAAACCAGTATCCGTCCTCCGTTCCTTCGCCGATACGATCCAAGGTAATATTAAGCGGCTCTAAATCTTTCGTGTAAGCCGGATCCAGACAGGCGCTTTCAAACACATCCGGAAGCGTTCCTGCCGCCGCCGCTTCATTCAGTTTCGTTTCATAATCCGCTTTCTCAAAAGCTTCTATCTGAACGGTAATCTGAGAATAGTCTGTCAGGAAGTCGGCAAGCATGGCTTCTGTGCGGGCCGTTGCATTTTCTATGGTGTCATTTTCATCCGCAGCCACCCATATTTGGAGGTTTGCCGGCTGCAGGGTCGCGTCTTCCTGCTGTTTCTTGTAACGGTGGAAGAAAAATCCTCCTACAGATCCCAAAACAGCTATGGTTGCAGCTACCTGGACCAGGCGCATTTTTCTGCGGCGGAGAAGTTCTTCTTCTACATCCAGCACTTTTTTCTTTTCCATCAAAGCATCCCGGAACTGATCCGTATTCTGAAAACGCAGTTCCAGTTTTAAGGCCATAGCCCGCATGACTGCATTGCTCACGCTTTTTGATATTTCCGGGTCCAGTTTGCGGGGGGCGGCCAGATGATCTTTGTGAAGACGGTCCGTGGATTCTTCCGGCTTTATTCCGGTCAGGGCAAAATAAGTGGTCGCCCCAACCGCATAAATATCCGTCTGCGGTCCCTGTACCCCATTGGTGCTGTACTGCTCCGGCGGCGCGTAATGGGGTGTCAGGACGGTTGACATCTCCGTGGCTTCGAACCGTGCCGCGCCAAAGTCGAAAAGCTTTACCACGCCGCTGTTACAAATGAAAATATTATTGGGATTAATATCCCGATGGACAATCTTTTCTTTATGTACTTCTTTTAAGGCATCCAGTACTGCCAACGCCACGCCTGTTGCCATGGCCTGGCTTACTTTTCCGCCTTGTTTGGCAATATAATCTTTATACGTCATACCGTCCATAAATTCCATTACCATGTATGCCGTATTCTTTTCCTCAAAAAAATCATATACGTCCACTATATTCGGATGTTCGTTAAATTTCGCCATCTTTCTGGCTTCGTTTAAAAAACGTGTCTTTCCCTTTTCAAACTCTTCAATATTTTTTTCCGAATAGGAGCGGACCTCCATGGTTCCCGGGGTCCTGGTGACAATACTTCCCGGATAATACTCTTTGATTGCCACCATCCTGTTAAAAGTATTATCCCAGGCCTTATATACAATGCCAAAACCGCCGGCATTAACGGATTCTCCAATCATGTAGCGGCCATCCAGAAGCAAGGTTCCCGGCTCCATATAATACAGGTCATGGGCTTTTGCCGCACGGCTGTAACCGCAGTAGGGACAAAAATTCGCTTCTTCTGTGTATTCTTTCATGCAACGATAGCAGCGAGCCATGATATCATTCCTCCATTTTTCCGCCGTAATATTGAATCAGGACAACCGTAGTATTGTCCTGTTTTTTTACCGCTTTTGCAAGAGCCATATCCACCAGCCGTTTTGCGGAAACACGGGCATCGATCTGGTTGTCTGTCAGCATTGCCTTGATCTGGTCGCTGCTTAAGCTTTTGTACAGTCCATCGCTGCACAGCAGAAGCTGATCTCCCGGTTTTAAGGCAATCTGCCGCCGGCTCCTGCCAATCTTTTTAATATTGCCGATGCCAAGATAGCTGGTCAGTGCTTCTGCCATCCTGCCTTTTGATTCCCGGTCAAAATGTTCCCGGGTGATTTCCCCGTTGCGCAGGGAAGTTTCCAAAAAAGTTCTGTAATTCTGATCCCGGGTAAGCTGTTTTAGATCGTCTCCCCGAAGCAGATAGATCCGGCTGTCCCCTACGGACATCCATTCTGCCGTCCCGTCCCTGCCAACCACAACGGAGACAATTGTGGTTCCTGCGTCCAGCCTGTTCCCGTCCGCGGCTTTCAGCCCGTGAACCTTTGCGTCCATGCGGACTGCTTCCCGGCAGAGAAAATCTGCAAAATCCCCGGAGGGACGCTTTGTCTGATAATCTTTCAGAAGTGTATTTACGGCTTCCCGGCTTGCCCTCTCACCGCCTGAAAGGCCGCCCATGCCGTCGCAAAGGACTGCCAGCACCCTGTCCGGTTCTGCAAGAACTCCTGCATAGTCCTGCTGTGTCTTCCGGTTTCCGATAATACTATATGCTTCCACAGAAATTTCCGCAGGAAGCTGTTCTTTCCGAAGTTGTACGATATTTAACTCATTCATAGGAGTCCCATAATCTTCCTTCTCTGCAGAATGCAATAAATTCAAACTCACTGTTCCCGGCCCGAATATGATCCCCGGAGGCCAGCTTTACTGCTCCCTGCAGGTTTTCCTCATTTAGAAAAACATTTTCATCTGCCTGTTTCACTGCAAAAAATTCGTTGTTCTTATCGTCATAAACGACGGCACAGGATGCAAAATCGCCCAGCTTTGCATCTCCTTTTACCGCAATATCCATTCTGTCGCTGCCGCCAAGCCGGTTGAATCCCTTACACAGCCGGTAATCCGATCCCTTCTGGGGACCGTCCGTACAAACCAGCCATCCGACTACAAACCCGGAAGGCTGTCCGGGCGCTGCGCTTTGCTGAAGCCCGGAGACTTCCGGCCGAGGCCGCGTTTTGACAGTTTCGGCTTTTTGTGCCGGAATGCTTACAGGCGGCGCTTCCGTCTGTGACGCGGCCGAGACGGCGGGAGATATGGCGATAGTGCGGTCGTCAAAAGAGGAAGCGGCCGAAACCGCCGCGGGTATGGCGATAGTGCGGTCGTCGTCCTCGTCATAAGAAGAAGTGGCAGAAGCCGTGGGTATAGCAATGGTGCGGTCGTCGTCCTCATCAAAAGAGGAAGCGGCCGAGGCGGAAGGTATGGCAATGGTGCGGTCATCATCGTCGTCATAAGAAGAAGTGGTCGAGGCCGCAGAGGGTATGGCAATGGTGCGGTCGTCGTCCTCGTCATAAGAAGAAGTGGCAGAAGCCGCGGGTATAGCAATGGTGCGGTCGTCGTCCTCGTCAAAAGAGGAAGCGGCCGAGGCCGCAGAGGGTATGGCAATAGTGCGGTCGTCGTCCTCGTCATAAGAAGCAGTAGCAGAAGCCGCAGGTATGGCAATGGTGCGGTCGTCATCTTCGTCATATGGTAATGACTCAGAGGCAGCCGGCATTGCAATGGTGCGGTCATCGTCTTCATCATAAGCCGATTCCTGAGAGGGAGCCGGCATGGCAATGGTACGGTCATCATCTTCTTCAGAAGACGATGATGCATTGGAAGGGGGAACCGGCATAGCGACCGTGCGGTCGTCGTCTTCAAAAGAATTGCCGCCCGGCATAGCGACCGTACTGTCGTCCTCGTCCTTCACCGAAATCTCCGGTTTTGCCGGGGCCTCCTGTTTTTTGTCTTCTCCCCTGCGGAAAAAAGAAAACCGCTTTGATTTAGGTTTCGCCTTGGCTTCCGGCTGTCCATTGTCCTTCCCGGCCTGCTGTTCTTTCTCCATTACGGGGAGTACTCCGCAGTGGGGACATTGAGAAAATTTCGTATTATCGTAGTAATGTCCCTTATCGCATCGTATAATTGCCATAATATCCTCCTCAATTCTTCCGCCTTTTTACTTTTCGTTAATTGTCTGTTGAAAAATCGAATATCCAAATGGTTGTCCTGAGGCTATAAACAGCCGTTAATCCATCCATACCGCCACTGCAGAATAATTATCCATATTGGTTCCGTGGCCGTTTTTGCAGATGATGGCCTGCATAGCTTCTATCCATGCATCGGGACTGGCAGCTTTTTTTAAGGTGGATTCCATTTTCTTTTCCTCAATCAGCTCCCAAAATCCGTCCGTACATAACAAAAAAGCCTGCCTGCCTGCCCGTTTGACAACTTCAGACTCCTGATAGTTTACTTCTTCCGTATCTGTTCCAAGAACCCGCAGAAGGCGGTTCCTGTCCGGATGATGGCGGATCGCTTTTTCTTTAATCTCACCTGCTGAAACAAGCATTTGAGGTACACTGTGATCCAGGGTTCTCTCCCTGATCTTTCCGTTAAAAAAATAATACAGGCGGGAGTCTCCTATATGCCCCCAACGGAGGTGTTCCTTCTCAACATCTAAAATCACCAGGGTTGTCTTCATATCCCGGCATGTCCGGTCCTCCTGCTGGCGTTTAACAATCGAATCCTGGGCAGCTTCAAATGCGTCCCGCAGAAAGGTTTCTTTATTTTCTCTTGCTGCGAATGTTTTGACAGCCGTTTCCACTGCCAGCCGGGAAGCTACTTCTCCTTTTCCGTGTCCGCCCAGGCCGTCTGCCAGGAGAAAACAATAGGTCTCCTCGTCCTGGTACATTCCCACGCTGTCCTCATTATTTTCTCTGTTGCCCTTGTCGCTGAATAACGAAAATCTGATCATCGATATACCTCGCTAAGTGTTCTTAATTATATCATAAAGACAATATTTGTCAAAGTATAATCCGCATGCTGTCAGTATATGTATAACCGAATAATAATCACGTATAAAAATTATATCATCGAGAAATGTCAAAAACAAGTTTTTTGCAAGACTTCTTTGTATATTTTATTGTTTTAAGCAGGAAGCTTTTATCGAAAGTCTGTAAGAAAAAATATATGGAGCAAAAAGCGAAATAATATAGATTTTTCTTTTCGGAATGTAAAAAATTAAGAAATGCCAGAACCCCTGCCTCGGCAAAAGGTTCCGGCATTCATTCCTAAATCTTACACTTCAAAAATCAAATCTCCATAGCTGGGGAACGGCCACAGCTCTTTATCCACAATCATCTCCAAACGGTCTGCCGGGGCTCTCAGAGCCTCCATAGCCGGAACCACTTTGTCATGGTAGGCATGGGCTTTCGTCATCCCGTCTTCCATACCGGCGCATTTTTCCGTAACATCCGTAAGCGCCGCCAGAGCCACTTTCATATCAGAGAGCATGGCTGAGGTTTCCGTCAGAAGTTCCGTCTGCACGCTGGTATCCGCTTCCGGGCATGCTGCCTTTACCTCGTTAAGAGATTTGGCAAGCTGGGTTGCATATTTAATCGCAGCGGGGATGATCTGCTTCCCTGCCATATCGATCATGGTCTTGGCTTCAATATTGATGACCTTGGAATAGGCTTCATACTCCACTTCGGCACGGGACTTCAATTCCGCGCGGGTAAATACCCCGAATCCCTCGTACAGCTTTACCGCTTTTTCCGTGGTTAAGGCCGGGATGGCGTCCACCATGGAGCGGATGTTGGGAAGGCCGCGTTTTTCCGCCTCCTGAACCCAGGCGTCCGAATAGCCGTTGCCATTGAAAATAATCCTCTTGTGTTCCTTTAAAAGCTTCTTAATCAAATCGTGGACTGCCATATCAAAGTCTTCCGCATTTTCCAGCTCGTCTGCCGCTTCCTTAAATGCCTCTGCCACAATGGTGTTCAGCACGACGTTAGGCGGGGCGATAGAATCGGAAGATCCTACCATACGAAATTCGAATTTATTTCCCGTAAAGGCAAAAGGCGAGGTGCGGTTCCGGTCCGTGGCGTCCTGGTCTAAGTCAGGAAGAGTCGCCACGCCTGTTCTTAGCGTACCGCCTTTCTTGGAATGGGTCGCCTCGCCGGTGCTGCAGAGCTGATCGATCACATCCTCAAGCTGTTCGCCTAAAAACACGGAAATAATGGCCGGAGGAGCTTCGTTGGCTCCCAGCCGGTGGTCATTTCCCACATCTGCCGCCGACTCCCGAAGAAGATCCGCATGGATATCCACCGCTTTCAGGATACATCCCAAAACCAGCAAAAACTGGACGTTTTCATGAGGCGTTTCTCCCGGGCTTAAAAGGTTTACTCCGTCATCCGAGGTCAGTGACCAGTTATTGTGTTTACCGGAGCCGTTTACTCCTGCAAAAGGCTTTTCGTGAAGCAGGCAGGTCAGCCCGTGGCGTCCGGCCACTTTTTTCAGTGTTTCCATTATCATCTGGTTGTGGTCCACCGCCAGGTTGGCCTGGTCGTAAATCGGAGCCAGCTCATGCTGTGCCGGGGCCACCTCGTTATGCTGGGTTTTTGCTGTCACGCCCAGTTTCCACAGTTCTTCGTTGACTTCTTTCATATAAGAACCGATCCGCTCGCGGATCGCGCCAAAATAGTGATCTTCCAGTTCCTGCCCTTTTGGCGGCATGGCGCCGAATAAAGTACGTCCTGCATAGATCAGATCTTTTCTCTGAAGATACTTGGCCCGGTCCACCAGGAAGTATTCCTGTTCCGGTCCCACGGACGGGCATACCCGTTTGGCGGTGGTATTGCCAAACAGCCGTAAAATCCTTAAGGACTGCTTATCGATGGCCTGCATTGACCGGAGAAGCGGTGTCTTCTGGTCCAGGGCCTCGCCTTTGTAAGAACAAAAGGCAGTGGGGATACAGAGTGTGACACCGATGGCATCCTGCCGCAGAAATGCCGGCGATGTACAGTCCCATGCGGTATATCCTCTGGCCTCGAAGGTGGCGCGCAGCCCTCCGGACGGGAAGGAAGATGCGTCCGGTTCCCCTTTGATCAGCTCCTTGCCGGAAAACTCCATGATGACCTTTCCTTCAGTATCCGGCGCCGAGATAAAGGAATCGTGCTTTTCGGCGGTCACTCCGGTTAAAGGCTGGAACCAGTGGGTATAGTGAGTGGCGCCCCTTTCTATGGCCCAGTCTTTCATGGCATGGGCGACGACATCTGCAATGGAAGGATCCAGTTCCGCGCCGTCTTCAATGGTCTTTTTCATTTTCTTAAATACGCTCTTAGGCAGACGCTCTCTCATTACTGTCTCGTTGAACACGTTTTTGCCAAATATTTCTGCTACCTTTACGATCTCGCTCATAGGTTTTCCTTTCCTCTCCTCAAAATACCTGTCTCCGTTTTCCGGAACCGGTACAGGTTTCAACAGTCTGCCCTGCGGGGCATGCCCGTCCGCAACAGCAGAAAAGGCGTCCTTCCTCATTTCCTTGGAAGAACACCTTCGTTCCTTATTAAAATAAACCATCTGCTCTGAAATTGCAAGCACTTTTTTGATTTTTTTAATCCGGACGGGATAACAGACTGGCAGGGACAGCCGGAAAATTCATCTTGTTTTATGGGTAATAACGTGATAGAATCAGTTCTACACGCAAAAATACCATGAACAGGAGGAGAAAACCTATGGAACTTAACCAGAAAGCAGATCTGTTTGAATGTACCCCCATTGCCAGGGCAGTTGCCCAGTTGACGATTCCTACAATTTTAAGTTCTCTGGTAATGGTGATTTACAATATGGCAGATACTTATTTTGTGGGAATGGTCAATGACCCGGTACAAAATGCTGCCGTGGCCCTTGCCGCTCCTGTACTGCTGGCGTTTAACGCAGTAAACAACCTGTTTGGCGTAGGCAGTTCCAGTATGATGAGCCGTGCCTTAGGGAGCAGGGATTATGAGACGGTGCGGCGCAGCTCTGCTTTTGGTTTTTACTGTTCCCTGATCTGCGGGGCAGTGTTTTCCCTGCTGTGCCTGATTTTCCGCGAGCCTTTACTGGTGCTTTTGGGGGCGGATGCAAACACGGCGGCCGCCACCGGCGAGTATCTGAAGTGGACCGTGATCTGCGGGGCGGCGCCTGCCATCTTAAATGTGGTAATGGCATATATGGTAAGGTCGGAAGGGGCTGCCCTTCATGCCAGTGTGGGGACTATGAGCGGCTGTATTTTAAATATTATCCTGGATCCTGTTTTTATCCTGCCGTGGGGACTTAATATGGGGGCAGCAGGAGCCGGCCTTGCGACTTTTCTTTCTAACTGTGTGGCCTGCCTGTACTTTTTCGTCCTGCTTTACGTGAAACGGAAGAGCACTTTTGTTTGTATACTTCCTCATAAGTTCAGTCTGCAGCGGGCGGTGGTCTTAGGAATCTGCGGAGTGGGGATTCCGGCGTCCATCCAGAATCTTTTGAATGTGACGGGAATGACCATTCTGAATAATTTCACGTCTTCTTACGGCGCCGATGCGGTGGCGGCCATGGGGATCACTCAGAAGATCAATATGGTCCCGGTGCAGGTGGCATTGGGATTTTCCCAGGGAATCATGCCGTTAATCAGCTACAACTATGCCAGCGGAAATATAAAGAGGATGAAAGAGGGGCTTTTGTTTGTGGCAAAGCTAATGATGCCGGCTATGGTGGTGGTATCGCTGCTCTATTATCTGGGGGCAGGGGCTTTGATCGGGGCATTTATGAAAAACGAAACTATTATTGCATATGGAAGCCGCTTCTTAAGAGGGTTCTGCTTAGGCCTGCCGTTCCTCTGTATGGATTTTCTTGCAGTGGGCGTGTTCCAGGCTATCGGGCTGGGGAAAGCGGCGCTGCTGTTTGCCATTTTAAGGAAGATTGCCCTGGAGATTCCGGCGTTGTACGTGCTGAACTTTTTCTTCCCGCTTTACGGGCTTTCTTATGCCCAGTTTACGGCGGAATTCGTTTTGGCGGCCGCGGCAGTGATTATGCTGGGGCGGATTTTCGGGCGGCTTCAAAAAGGGGAGAAGATCTAACGGCAGATGTTAATCTTTTAGCATCTGTTTCATAGCATCATGGAGAAGCTTGTAGCTTTCCTCACTGGCGGCCACGTAGGGCGAGTCGATCAGATAATCTTCCAGGGTTTTGAGCTGGGTTTCGGTTCCTTCAATTCCCAGCTCCTGGATGGACAAAGGCATATCCATGTCGGCCATATATTGTTTTAATGCCTCTTTATCCTGGGGAAGGCGGTTGTAATAAAGCTGGGTGAACAAACCTACCGCCACGATTTCGCCATGAAGGGCATTTTTGGCTTCCCGGGTGAAAAAGGTACGCACACCGTCATAGATCATATGGCCCAGGGCAGACTGAGAGAAGCTCTTGGTAATATTGGCAATGACCCCGGTGACGGCTATGTTGATAAAGGTCACATCATACACTGCCTTGGTGAGTCTTTTCTCACGGATGTCGGCAATGGCCTGGGGGCCGTACTCTTTTAACACTTCATAGGTGTAAGCGGCCATGTTGTAAGCGGAAAACAGGTCGATTTTATTATCTTCCAGCAGCATGACAGGTTTTCCGTTCTGGATTTCGATTTTTTTGGCCATGGCGTCCAGGATGCCGGCAGCCGCGTAGCGGATGGGGCATTCGGCGATGGTCTGCATATCCACCAGGACGGCGTCCAGTTCATGTTCAAATCTCCAGCAATTTTTTTTGGCTCCCTCCGGGGTATACATCACGCTCATTGAGGTGAAGGCGGCGCATGTGGCGATGGAGGTGGGAATGTTAATGCAGCCTACATGGGCGTTTTCGGCCACGGCTTTAGATAAGTCCATGATTACGCCGCCGCCGATCCCCACAACTTCATCACACCCTAAGTCCGTTACTTTTTTTCCCAGCTCAGCGGCGGATTCATAGGAGCATTGGCCTTTGTAAAGTTCTACCACATATTCTATCCCGGCAGCCTCTATTCCAGGAAGCAGCCGGTCTTTAGTTACGGCGAACGCCGTATTGCCGGCAAGCAAAAATGCTTTTTTGCCGAACCGGGCAATTTCTTCTCCGCACTGTTCAAGCAGATTTTCCTCCTGGCGGTAGCGTCCCGCTCCAAATTTGATAGCAGCATCCAGAATGATTTTTTCCATGTTTTGTACCCTCCTTGTTTGACTGGGTATTTCGGAATCGCTCTTAAACTAATTTCCAGAAATATCCTGTAGATTTTGCAACTTGTTGGTATTACCATAACAGAAGAGGGTACCGGTTTCAACAGGATGAACGAAAAGCAGACAGATCCATAGAGATATATCTGCTTTTTATACAAATTTGTCTGTTTTGGCCGGCTTTGTTTAAAGATGCTGGTCAGAGGAAAGCGGATTCCAGTATGCGGAAGCCAGCTCAATAAAATACCGGGCCGGTTTTGGCAGATAGGAGCCTTTCCGGTAGGAAGCCACAATATCCCAGGTGGGATGTTCCGCGAGGGAAAAGCAGGCAAGGCATTTATCCGGCTTTTGCAGGTAATAGGCGGGGATGAGGCCGCAGCAAAGGCAGCTGCGGATCATAGTCAGGATGGTGGCATTGCTGGCAGTTTCAAACAGGACATTGGGCAGGAATCCGGCCCGGGTAAACAGCCGGTCGATGAGCTGGCGGATGGTGGATTCCTTGTACATAAGGACGAACGGTTCATATTGCAGCAGGCGGATGTCCAGTTCGGGAAAGGGAAGGCAGGAGTCTTCCCCTGTGGACTCGCAGGGCTGGTATTTTGCGCAGACAGGATGGCCGCTTGGGACTACCAGGAAGATTTCTTCTGTGGACAGAAGGATATATTCATCGTCTGTCCGGTGCTCGCTGCAGAGTGTCTGGAATCCTAAGTCCAATTCGCCTTTGGCGATCATCGCCTGCTGTCGGCGGACGCTGAGTTCGGAAGGTTCCACCGTGATATCAGGATATTTCTGATGAAATCGGGGATATACATAAGAAAACATGGAAGTGCCTCGTCCCGGGGTAAAGGCCAGGGAAAGGGTGCCTTTTTGCTTGGACGCCATATCGCCTAAACGTTTGTAAGTCTCCTGCTTGATCTGCAGCATTTTTCTGGCATTTTCCAGATAGATTTTCCCGGCTTCGGTGGGATGGCAGTTGGAACGTGAACGGTAGAACAACTGAAGGCCAAGTTCCCGTTCCAGGCGCAGAAGCTGCTGGTTCAAAGCCGGCTGGGTCAGGTGAAGCTTTTCCGCGGCCCGGGTGATATTGTGTTCTTCGGCGATTTTTAGAATGTATTCGATTTGTTTCGTATCCATAAGGCGGCGCCTCCGTAAGTTTTATGTGATATGCCTGCATTGTGGCGGCCGGAATCCCCAGATCCGGCTTATGGATATTATAAAATAAAAAATTTGTCTTTACAACGGTTCTCTAAAATAAAGTTTGTAATGTCTAATAATTATCAATTTTACATCTGCTGCCAATACAGGTACAATAAGTATAACAAAATAGAGGAGGAGATGTATGGCAAGACGGAAATATGTCAAGATCAAGGATCAGGATAATGTAGTGGTGGTGGTGCAGGATACGCCAAAGGGGACAGAACTTATGGAGGGACTCGTCACCGGCCAGGACGTTCCCCAGGCTCATAAAGTGGCCCTGGCAGACATTCCGGCCGGGGGAGAGATTGTCCGTTACGGCGTGGTTCTGGGATATGCCATCCATGACATTAAGAAAGGGGACTGGATCAACGAGCACATGCTGGAGCTGCCGGAGAGCCCGTCTGTGGATAACATGGAGTATGGCACGAACCTGGTGCCGTTTGAGGAACTGCCTATGCCGACCCGCACCACCTGGATGGGATATAAGAACGCGGAAGGCCCTGCGGGGACCAGGAACCTGCTGGGGATCGTGACCACTGTCCAGTGTGCCGCCGGCGTGCTGAAAGTGGCGGTGGAGCGTATTAAAAAGGAATTGCTCCCCAAGTATCCCAACGTGGACGGGGTGGTGGCGGTGACTCATCCTTATGGATGCGGAGTGGCTATAAATGCCCCTATGGCGGTTATCCCCATTCGGGCGATCACCAATGTGATCCGCCATCCTAATTTTGGCGGTGAGATTATGGTCGTGGGGCTGGGATGTGAGAAGCTGACCTATGACCGGGTGCTGCCGCCGGAAGATATCAATTCGGAAAATGTGCTGACTTTGCAGGATTATGCCGGCCATGACGCGATGATGAACGCGATTCTTGAAATGGCGGACAAAAAGCTTCAAAGGTTGAACAAAAGGACGCGGGAAGAGCTTCCTTTAAGCGAACTCCTGGTGGGAATGCAGTGCGGCGGAAGCGATGCCTTTTCGGGTGTGTCGGCCAATCCCAGCGCCGGTTTTGCCGCAGATATGATTGTCCGCGGCGGCGGTACGGTGATGTTTTCGGAAGTCACGGAGGTAAGGGACGGCGTACATATGCTGGCAGCCAGATGCCCGGATGCCCGGACACGTGACCGGCTGGCAGAGGAAATGAAATGGTATGACGATTATCTGGCACAGGGCGGAGTGGGCCGTGACGCCAATCCCACGCCGGGCAACAAAAAAGGCGGCCTTGCAAACATCGTGGAAAAGGCCATGGGAAGCATTGCCAAAAGCGGTACAAGCCAGATCGTGGAGGTGCTGTCGCCGGCTCAGAAGCCGACAAAGCATGGCCTGATCTATGCGGCGACCCCGGCCAGCGACATCGTATGCGGACCAAGCCAGGTGGCCAGCGGAATCGGCCTGCAGGTATTCATGACCGGAAGAGGGACTCCCTACGGCCTGGATATCAGCCCGGTGATCAAGGTCTGCAGCCGCAATGAGATGAAGGACCACTGGTTTGACCTGATCGATATTTCAGCCGGAGATGTGGCTACCGGTGAAAAGACCATCGCGGAGGTGGGAACGGAAATTTTTGAGTTTATACTGGCAGTGGCCAGCGGCGAGGCGGAGCCGTACAGTGACAAACATGGCTTCCACAACGATATGTGCATCTTCAACCCGGCGCCCATAACCTGAATTTTATTCAGGCATGGCGGTTATGGCAGGGACATCTGCATCTTCAGGATTCAGCCGGTTCGGACGGTCAAAGGGATTGCTGCTCCAGTGTTCTTTTACCATGTCGATAAAGAGTCGGGCAGGCCTGCTTAAGTAAGCGTTCCGCTTGTAGCTGGCGGCGACATGCCAGCTTGGATGGTTTGGCAGTTGAAAAAAGGCAATATCGGCTGTCCGGTTCTGTGCATAGTAGGATGGCACCAGGCCGCAGCAGAGGTTGGTCTGCACCATATAAATAATGGTATTGTTGTTGCGGGTCTCGAACAGGATATTGGGGGCAAATCCGGCCTGTTTGAATATATCATTGGCCAGGGAGCGCATGGTGGAGTCCTTGCCAAGAAGGACGAAGGGTTCGTACCGCACATGTTTTATGTCCATGACAGCCAACGGCTCTCCCGGCGGCGCGGCATAAGCGCCTAAGGGATGGCCGGAGGGAACGGCCAGGAGGATCTCCTCCGTCACCAGAATGATATATTCGTCGTTCGTGTGGTCTTCCTGCCGCAGTGTCAGAAAAGCTATATCCAGGCCGTCGTCGCTGATCATCTGCTGTAGTTCATGTACGCTTTTTTCCACAGGTTCCACGGTGATATCCGGGTATTTTTGGTGAAAGGCCGGATAGACAGAGGTAAACATATTAATCCCCCGCCCGGGCGTAAAGCCGATGGAGAGCTGCCCTCTCCGGGTATTGGCAATATCGCTGATCTGATTGTAAGTATCCTTTTTCAGGCGCAGGATCTCACGGGCATTGTGCAGATAAATCTCACCTGCCCTGGTAGGCCTCCAATTGACCCGGGAGCGGTGAAAAAGAGGGGTGCCAAGCTCCTTTTCCAGCTTGAGAAGCTGCTGGTTTAAGGCTGACTGGGTGATGAAAAGCTTGTCGGCTGCTCTGGTGATATTGTTTTCTTCGGCGATTTTGAGGATATACTCAATCTGCTTGGTATCCATAAGTTCCTTTCCGTGGCAAATACTGCACGATCTGTTATTAAAAAAATTAAGAGAACACAAAAAACAAGTAATTTTACTTCTTGTTTAAAGCATGGTATGATTAAAATATAACAAACAAACGCCATAACTTTTCCGGATCGTCAGAGGGTTTTGGCCAGGTCAAGCAGGTAGAGAAGTTCCGGAAACGGATCAAAATCCAGAAGATCTTTTGCAGGAGCCTGTTTGACGGAAACCGGCCGGGCCAGGAACCGTCCGCGGATGAAGACGTCCATCTGGCTGCCCCGGATGCTGACGGCCGTATAACCGGGAGTGTATTCTGTCAGTTTTTTAAGTTCACTGAGAAAGCGGCCCGGCAGAACCGGGGCAGGCTGAGAAGCAGGGCCATAAAGCACATAACATTTGGACAGCGCTTCGTCAGGAATCGCGTATGGACTGAACAGAGGGGCCGTTTTAAAAAATTCCATTCGTATGGGGGTGGGGACCGAAGTCTCATGAAGAAGCCGGAGGTTCATGCCGGTGTCTTTGGAAAGTTCTATGTGAGTCCATACCCCGGAATTGAAATGGATACGTTTTTTCCCTTTTTCCACCAGCTTAAAGTCTTGTGCCAGGGTAGCATCGCATAGGGAAACGGATAATCCGCGCAAACGGCCGGACAGCTCCCAGCATAGAAGCGGAGTGTCCTGCCCCTGGCAAAAGGGCATAAGGTGGGCGCGGGAAAGGACGTCGGCGGTAATATGGGAGGCTCCCTTTTCGGCAACTGTGGCCATGCCAAGCTTAGGGCAGAGAGTGTGCTCTAAATTGGCGCAGGTGAAGGCATTTACATATTTTTTTTGCTGCGGGCGCACTACGGACAGATGGAAGAGTACGGCGGCAGCAAGGGTTCCCAAAGTCAGAAAGTGGTTTTTGAATACAAAGACCAGGGCGGCAGTCAGGATCAGCAGGAGAATCAACACCTGCATACGATAACGGCGATACATTTGCTGAAGTTCTGAAATGGAATAATTCATAGAGCTTGTCCTTTCTTGAATCGGTATTACTGGGATTATAGCACAGGAATCCGTTTTTAGAAACAGGGAGATCACAAAGGTAATTATGTATTACAAATAAAATTTTAATAAGAGGGAGGTTTTTCACATGAGAAAAACAATCAAAAAAGTGTTGGCAGTAACAGCAGCATCCGCAATGATCCTGTCTATGGCAGGCTGCGGCAACAATTCTGCCAGTTCCGGCGCGGCAGCGCCGGCAGCGGGCGGCGGAGAGTCCCAGGCAGCGGCGGCGGCACCGTCCGGCGCAGGCGAGAGCAGCCTGAAAGGACAGAATGTCCGCGTGGTAATCGGTTCTACTTCCACTTCCGGCGATTCTTACATGATCGCAGACCTGGTGACTCGTTATTTGAGCGCCGAGATGGGCTTTAACGGCAAAGTTGACGCTATTGGTAACGCGGCTGCCCTGGATGAGATCAAGAACGGCAAAGGCGATGGCAAACTGGTAATGATGTTCCATGACATGACATTCTTAAGCCAGCTTTTCGGTTCCGTAGACGAGATGTATTCCCTGGAGAATATGACCGTCGGACCGCGTATCGGCCAGAACCCGGGCGCCTGCTTCGGTGCGGCGGCTGAAGACAACTTTGCCACCCTGGCTGACGTGACCAAGTATCTGGAAGAGCATCCGGGAGAGCCGTTGTCCTTTAACATTGAGTCCGGCGCTACGTCTCATCTGGCATTTGTAGCTTATTATCTGTATATCAAGGATACTCTTGGAGATGACGCGGCAAGCGGAATCAAGGCTATTGTAGGCGGAACTACTGCCGAGAAGCTGCAGAGACTGTGGGACCGCAATGCCGACATTATCTACGGCGATACCTCCGCTTTTGAGCAGTATACCCAGGATGGCGTAGAGGCTCAGCTTAAGATGACGATGTTTGGTTCTTGTGGTGAAGTAAGCGGCATTGAGATCGATTCCATGGCAAAATCCGGTGTTACTTTCAATGGAGAACCTTTTGAGTTCGCAAAAGATTTCTGCATGTACTTCCCGAAAGACATGGATGCCAATGTGCTGGCCGAGTATGAGGCTGCCATGAAGAAAGTTACCGAGAACCCGGATTTCCAGGCCGATATGGCGAAGCTGTATTACAATCCGCTGTCTGCCGACGAGGTTGGCGTGGATGCTTCCAAGGAGTTCATCTACAACAAGCGCGAGATGTGTAAAGAGCTGATTGAGAAGGCTCCGTCCCTGGATGAGCTGGCTAACTAAAGGATCTTTATAAAAGGCGGCTGTTGCGGCAAAAAAAGGCCGCATACAGATGAAAAACAGATTAAGATGTGAAAGATACGCCCTGTATGGCATGGCAGTGACATGCCGTGCCGCGCGGGGCGGTTTTTTTACTCTGCAGGTCTGGAATACAGGAAAGGGGAAACAACATGATTAAAGTGGTTTATTCTACACAGCATTGGATTATGCCTCGTATTGTTATGGTTGTCCTGGCGGTCCTGCTGGTCGCGATCATTGTGACAGAGGGGATGGCACGTGTAAAAAGCGGCGGTTCTTTCATGGGAAAACCGGGGAAGTTCTTCCGTGATGACTGCGACCATGTGAAGCTTTGGGGGACGCTGGTATTGTTCGCCGCGTATCTGTGGTGCTTAAATGTGATCGGTTTTACAGTTACCAGCATTGTTTTTGTGTTTCTGTTTAATGTGCTTTATGCAGGGACAGAGAAAAAATCTCTGATCCTGAGCGTGGTGCTGTCTGTTGCCAGCGCGCTCATCATCAGTGTGCTGTTCGGCGTGGTGTTTAACATTACGCTTCCCAGCGGCATCTGCACCCTGGCATTTCCGCAGTTTGGTTTCACACTTTATTAAGAAAGGATGGTAAAACGGTATGGTAGCACATCTTTTAATAGCGGTTTTAGGCGTTGTGGCTGGTATCGTATTCGGTGCCATCCCCGGCATGACGGCAACCATGGCAGTGGCCGTGTTCCTGCCGATGACGTATGCCTATGATATGGATACGGCCCTGTTTTTGCTGCTGGGCCTGTATGTGGGCGGTATCTCCGGCGGCCTTGTACCGGCGATTCTCATCAATATTCCGGGTACGCCTTCTTCCATTACCACTACCTTTGACGGGTATCCCATGTCAAAGAGGGGAGAGGGAGAACGAGCATTAAAGATCGGTATTCTGGCCAGCTTTTTAGGCGGAATGATTTCCCTGCTGTGCCTGTGGCTGTTCACCCCGCTTTTAAGCGCGGCGGCTCTGAAATTCAGCGCGGTTGAGAAGTTTTTGATCATTTTGTTTGCCCTGACGGTTATTGCGGCACTGTCAAAAGGACAGATGCTGCGGGGGATTTTCGCAGGATTTGGCGGCGTTTTGGTGAGCTTATGCGGCATGTTCAGCGTAAATAACTCCTATCGTATGGTTCCTGCTTTTATGAAGGCGAAAATGCAGGATGGTTTCCAGCTTCTTCCCGTACTGATCGGCCTGTTCGCTATCGCGCAGATTTTTGAGGAAGCGGAAGAGGGAATGCGCTTTAAGATCGAGAAGGTGGATAATGCAGAAGGAAGCGGCGTCACAAAGTTCTCTTTGAAAGATTTTAAAGGCCAGGGCGTGAACGTGATCCGTTCCTCTCTGATCGGTACTTTTATGGGCGTGCTTCCGGGAGTAGGCGGTTCTGCGGCTTCCATTCTGGCTTATGCCCAGGCTAAGAACTTTTCCAAGCATCCGGAGCTTTTGGGTACCGGTTCTCCCGAGGGGCTGGTGGCCTCCGAGTCCTCCAACAACGGCCTGACAGGCGGCGCGCTGATCCCTCTTTTGAGCCTTGGCATTCCCGGAGACTCCACGACGGCAGTTTTGATTTCTGCGTTTATGCTGCAGGGCATTCAGGTAGGCCCGCTGTTCATTACCCAGAACCCGCACACCTGGAATACGATTTTGGTGGCGCTTCTGGCCTGTAACATTATCATGTTTATTGTAATGTTCTATCCGATTAAATGGATCAGCAAGATCATCTACATTCCGCGCCAGCGTCTGTACCCGATCATTATCATGATCTGCGTGGTCGGGGCCTATGCAACGAAGAACGGCCGTATGTTTGATGCCTGGACTCTGCTGGCCTTTGGGGTAGTCGGGTATATTTTCGGAAAGATCAAGATTCCGGCCTCCTGTTTCCTGATCGGGTTTATTTTGGGGAAAGACCTGGAAAATTATTTCATTCAGGCTATTTCTGCGGCAAGCGGAAGCCTTACGGTGTTCTTTACAAGGCCTATCGGATTATTTATCTGGGTTTTGATCATTATCTCGGTGGCTTATGCGATCTGGGATGACCGGAAGAGCAAAAAGAAAGCGGCGCAATAAAAACGCGCGGAAATAAATTAGAAATATTTAGAGAAACGCAAAAATATCTTACTATATTTAATCGAATTATCGTGTTATAATAGAATTACAGAGGCAAAACGAAGCAAAAACGATTAAATTAAAGGAGGAAGCAGTAATGGGAGTGCCTGTAATTACAAAAATGGAAGTTTATCCAGTAGCGGGAAAGGATTGTATGGAGCTGAACTTAAGCGGTGCCCATTCTCCGTTTTTTACCAGGAATATCGTGATCCTGCACGCGGATAACGGGGAGACCGGTGTGGGCGAGGTTCCGGGAGGAAAGAAGATCACGGCGGCTTTGGAAGAGTGTATTCCGATCGTGGAGGGAACCAAGGTTTCCGAATATAAGAGCACGCTTCTGAAAGTGAAGGCGCATCTGGATTCCAAAGGTGAAGAGGATGTGCGGGGCAACCAGACGTTTGACCTGCGTACAGGGGTGCATGTAATTACTGCCATCGAGGCTCCGTGCCTGGATCTGTTAGGCAAGTATTTAGGCGTGCCGGTGTGCGAGCTTTTGGGAGACGGGCAGCAGAGAGATAAGGTGCGTATGTTAGGATACCTGTTCTTTGTTGGGGATCCCAACCGCACGGACCTGCCTTATGACCATGAGCCGGATGCGGACTGCGAGTGGTATCGGATCCGCCACGAGGAGGCGCTGACCGCAGACAAGATCGTGGCTTTTGCCAAAGCTACCCACGAGAAATACGGATTCCAGGACTTCAAGCTGAAAGGCGGCGTTCTGCGGGGCGACAAGGAGATGGAAGTGATCCGGGAGCTGAAGAAGGCATTTCCCGAGGCGCGCATCGACTTGGACCCCAACGGCGGATGGCTTCTTGAAGAGGCAGTGGAGTATGTGAAAGGAATGAAGGGAATTCTTACATATTGTGAAGATCCCTGCGGCGCCGAGGGTGTGTACTCCGGGCGTGAGATCGTCAGCGAGTTCCGCCGCCGTACCGGATTCCCCACCGCAACCAACATGATCGCCACGGACTGGAGGGAGGTAGGCCATTCCCTGGAGTCTCAGGCTGTGGATATCATCCTGGCGGATCCTCATTTCTGGACTATGGCCGGTTCCGTGCGTGTGGCTCAGATGTGCCATGATTTCGGCTATACGTGGGGCAGCCATTCCAACAACCATTTTGATATCTCCCTTGCCATGTTTACCCAGGTGGGGGCAGCGGTTCCGGGCGAGTACAACGCGCTGGATACCCACTGGATCTGGCAGGAAGGCTTAGAGAGGCTGACCAAGGAACCGCTTCAGATCGTTGACGGCTGTGTGGAAGTTCCCAAGAAGCCGGGCCTTGGCATTGAGGTGGATATGGATCAGGTTTTGAAGGCACATAAGCTGTATATGGATAACTGCCTGGGAGGCCGTGATGATTCTGTCGGAATGCAGTATCTGATTCCGGGCTGGAAGTTTAATTCCAAGAAACCGTGCCTGGTTCGTGAAGGCAGCGAGTGGAATAAGGATTGATCCTGACACAGAGGAAAGGGCAGACTCGAGAAAAGGGCTGCCCTTTTCTGATATTATGGTTTGTATTATATGTCCGTGCGGATAAAGGTATGAAGAGAAAGGGGAAAGATCATGAAGGTAGTAAACGGAGGTATGGTATCGAAGCTTTTGAAGGACACGCCTGTTCCGAAAATGTTCCATGCAAGACAGACATTTCCGGCCGACAAGATTGCGCCGGAGGAGATTCCCGGCGTGGTGGAAAGGGAACTGGGCCAGGATCAGTTTGCTTCGCTGATTCAGCCGGGGATGAGCATCGCCATCACTGCGGGAAGCAGGGGAATCCGCAATGTGGATATTATTACCAGGGCAATCGTTGATTTTGTCAAATCCAGGGGAGCCAGCCCTTTTATTGTCCCTGCCATGGGGAGCCACGGGGGAGCCACGGCAGAAGGCCAGTTGGAAATACTGGCAGGGTATAACATCACGCCAGAATCCATGGGGTGTCCCATTAAGTCTTCCATGGAGGTGGTGGAGCTGGGATATTCGAAAAGAAACCGCCGGGTAGCGATTGATAAGAATGCATATGAGGCAGACGGGATTATTATTTCCTGTCGGTTAAAGCCACACAACGCCTTCCGCGGCCCATATGAGAGCGGACCCTGTAAGATGATGACGGTCGGCCTTGGCAAACAGGCAGGTGCCTCGGTAGTCCACGGAGACGGTATGGATGTGATTGCAGAGAATATCCCTACCATGGCGGAGGTTGTGCTGGAGAAGGCGAAGATTTTGCTGGCAATTCCCTGTATGGAGAATGCCTATGATGAGACATGCAGAATCGAGGCCATTCTGGCCAAAGATATTTTGGACAGGGAGCCGGAGCTTTTAAAAATGGCATTTTCCAATATGCCACGATTGATCGTGGGAGAAGGAGATGTGCTGGTGGTGGATGAGGTAGGGAAGAATTACAGCGGAACAGGGGTGGATCCTAACATTACAGGGACTTTTTCCACGCCTTACGCAACCGGCGGCATCAAAGTTCAGCGGACCTGTTTTTTGAACCTGAGCGAGGAGTCCCATGGAAACGCCTTGGGAGTAGGGCTTGCAAGCGCCATTACCAATAAGATCTTTGACGATATGGATGTGGAGAAAATGTATCCCAACTGTATTACCAGCACGGTGCTGGCATCGGCCAGGATTCCCTGCGTGGTGGCAAATGACAAGGAGGCAGTCCAGATCTGTATAAAGACCTGCAATAAGATTGATCCGGCAAGTGTCCGCGTGGTGCGTATTCCCAACAGCCTGCATATCGGGGAGATCATGTTGTCAGAAGCATATTATGAGGATGTAAGGGCCGGGAAATATCCGGGCCTGGAGGCCTTGGACGAGCCACGTGAACTGGAGTTTGACGGGGAAGGAAACCTGGTGACAAAAACGGTGATGTGATGGGAGAGATGCGCCATAGATCCCTGCCGGAACGGACGGCGGACGTGATCTGCGATATGCTTTACCGGAAAAATTACCGGGTAGGGGCAAAGCTGCCGGGGGAGCTGGAACTGGCCCGGATGCTGGAAGTGAGCCGGAATACGGTGCGTCAGGCGATCCGTCTTCTGGCGGATCGCGGCATCCTGGAGGTGGAGAGGGGATCCGGAACATTTGTGTCCTCCAGGCTGGGCATGAGCGAGGACCCGCTGGGGCTTTCCATGATTCTGGACAAGGGCCGGCTTCTGAAGGATCTCCTGGAGGTGAGGCTTTTGATTGAACCCAGGATTGCCGCTCTGGCGGCGGAACGGAGGACTGCGGAAGAGCTTTGCCAGCTAAAAGATATCTGCAGCCGTCTGGAGCAGGCATACAGCCAGGGAGAAAATTATTATGAACTGGATATGGAATTCCATACTTTTCTGGCAGGATGCAGCAAAAACCTGGTGGTACACAGTCTTCTGCCGGCGATCTGCCAGACGATCATTCTGCAGGAAAGCATGATTCGGGCAAGGATGGGGAGACAGACCATCCTTGCCCATCGCCGTATCTGCCAGGCGGTGGCAAACGGCAGCGGGAGCGAGGCCCACGACGCCATGATGGTTCATCTGGTACAGAACCAGGAGCGGATGCTGCGCCGGGAAGAGCAGGAAACAGGGAGTACAGATTTGTATAAAAAGTGAATAGGAAGCCATATCCGGTTCTATTGCCGGACATCCTGTTGAAACCAGGGACCTGATATGGTAAAACCAGGGTATGGAAATCAAGGAGGAGGAAAGATATGGCAGAATTTGATGTGATAATCATCGGAGCCGGCGTGGTTGGCAGCGCGGTGGCGCGGGAGTTGTCCCGCTATGCCGTCCATGCCGCCGTTCTGGAAAAAGAACTGGATGTGGCATGCGGCAATTCCAGCAGGAATACGGGAATGCTCCATGCAGGGTTTACCTACAAGCCAGGGACTTTGAAGGCGGAGTGCGCGGTGGAGGGAAACCAGGAATTTGACCAGGTGGCAAAGGAGCTGGAGATTCCATTCCGCAGGACGGGAAAGGTTGTGGTGGGGTTCAATGACCACGACATGGAGAACCTTTTAAAGTTTAAGGCCGTGGGGGAGAAAAACGGAGTCAGGGGGATGCAAATCATTGACAAAACGGAGTTAAACCGGCTGGATTCCAGCGCGGGCGGGGAGTTTGCCATGTATGTGCCGGACTCAGGCATCCTGGATCCCATGCAGTACACCATTGCACTGGCAGAGAACGCCTGCCAAAACGGAGTGGAATTCTTTTTTGACAGCAAGGTGACAGCCATTGAGCGGACAAAAGATGAATATCTCGTAAAAACCACAAAAGGAGAATTTTCGGCAAAATGGGTTGTCAACTGTGCGGGAATGTACGCCCCGGAGATTTCGGAAATGCTGGGCTATCCCAATTATCCCACAAAAGGATTTAAAGGCGAGTATTTTATTTTGGACAAAAAGGCCGGAAAACACCTGAATATCCCGGTGTATCCGGCGCCTAACGATAAAGGCGGTTTTTCTACCCATGCCACGCCCACCATTGACGGCAACGTGCTGGTAGGACCGGATTCTTACGTGACAGAAGGGCGCGAAGACTATGCTGTGACAAAAGAACATTTAGACGGATTGATCGAAGACGGCCAGAAAATGTTTAAGCACATGAAGCGGGAGTATTTTATCCGCAATTTTGCCGGAATCCGATGGAAGCGTTATGACCCGGAGACGGGAGAGATTCTGGATTTTTTGCTGGAAGCAGATGAAGAGAAACCCAATACGGTGAACCTGGTGGGAATCGAGTCTCCGGGAATCACCTGCGCCCTGCCTCTGGCCCGGCGGGCGGTGAAGATTGTGGCAGAGCGGGAACACCTGGCGGCAAATCCGGATTTTAACCCTTGCAGGAAGGGAATCCGCAAATATATCGAAATGAGCACGGAGGAGAAGAAACAGGCGATTGCAGAAAATCCCGACTACGGCGAAGTGGTGTGCCGTTGTGAAAACGTGTCCAGGGCGGAGATCCTCCAGGCGATCCACAATCCTCTGGGAGTGCATACAGTGACCGGGATCAAGAATCGTACCCGTGCCACTATGGGACGCTGCCAGGGCGGTTACTGTGAGACCAGGATCACAAAGATGATAGAAGAGGAGCTGGGAATCAAACCGGAGGAAGTCCGTTATTCCAAAAATGGCGGCTATATGTTTACGGGAAAGGTGAGGGAGGACGTATGAGACAGACGGATGTGGTGATCATCGGCGGCGGCCCCGCGGGACTGGCAGCGGCAGCGCGCCTTTGGGAAAAAGGAGTCCGGGATATCCTGATCCTGGAGAGGGAGCATTTTCTGGGAGGAATTTTAAGGCAGTGCATCCACGACGGATTTGGCCTGACCAGGTTTGGGGAAACCTTAAGCGGGCCGGAGTATGCCAGCCGGTTTATCGATCAGGTGGAAGAGATGGGGATTCCCTATATTACTGACACTACGGTTATCGATATCACCGGGGACCGGAAGGTGACGGCTTCTTCCCGGGAGGGCATTCTGGAAATCCAGGCAAAGGCCGTGGTCCTTACCATGGGCTGCCGGGAGCGGACCAGGGGAGCCATCAGCATTCCGGGACAGAGGCCGGCAGGCGTGTATACTGCAGGAGTGGCACAGAGCTATATCAATCTGCAGAACAAGATGGTAGGCCGGGAGGTGGTGATATTGGGCTCCGGCGACATCGGCATGATTATGGCGCGGCGGATGACCCTGGAAGGCGCTCATGTACAGGCAGTCTTTGAGGTACAGCCTTATGCCAGCGGACTGCCAAGAAATATTGAGCAATGTCTGAATGACTACGGGATTCCGCTGTTTCTGAGCCATACTGTGACTGATATCAAGGGTGTGGAACGGCTGGAGGCCGTGGTCGTGTCCCAGGTGGACGAGCGTATGGCGCCTGTTCCCGGCACGGAGAAGGAATATGCCTGCGATACCCTTATTCTTTCCGTAGGGCTGATTCCGGAAAATGAGCTGTCCTTAGCAGCCGGTGTGACGCTTGACGAGCGGAGCCGGGGGGCGGTGGTGGATGAATATCACCAGACCAGCGTCCCGGGAATCTTTGCGGCGGGCAATGTGCTGCAGGTCCACGATCTGGTGGATTTCGTATCCATGGAGGCGGAAAGCCTGGCGGATTCCGTGGTCCGCTATCTGGAAAAAGAAGGGCTTCCGGAGTGTGTATTGGCAGTAAAGACAGACAAAAATGTGACCCACACCATTCCTCAGAGAATCAGCGGCACGGAGGATTTCAAATTGTCGCTGCGGGTGAGAAAGCCGGTGAAAAACGCCGTTATCCGGCTGAGCCAGAATGGAAACGTGGTATTGGAAAAGAAGATGCCCAAGGCTATCCCGGCGGAGATGATTCAGATTCCGGTAAAAGCAGGGGCGCTCAGTAAGAAGGGTGATCTGGAGGTGAGTGTGGTATGGTAAGGGAATTTACCTGTATTATGTGTCCTCTTGGGTGCGATCTGAGAGCCGAGATTATCCCGGGGGCCAATGAAGAAGAAATTCTGGTGACGGGAAATACCTGTAAGAAGGGCAAAGAATATGCGATGCAAGAGCTGACAGACCCTCAGCGGAATATTGCCACCTCTGTGCTGGTGGAGGGAGGAGAACTGCCTCTGGCCAGTGTCCGCCTTACCCACGCTATTCCGAAAAACAGGATTTTTGACGTGATGGGGGAGATACGGAAGCAAAAGCTTACCGCGCCGGTGAAAGCAGGACAGGTCGTGATCGAGAACGTGCTGGGACTAAAGAGTAATGTGATCGTCACCAAGTCGGTGGGAAGAGGATAAGGAAGGTGAAAAAGGGCTGCCTGGAAGGGATCATTTCCAGGCAGCCCTTTTTTAGGTGCGTTTAGCGGCGCGATTCTTTTTTCTGCAGCCCTATAATTCCAAAAATAAACATCAGGGTCCCGCCCACAATATAACCGCTGATCTTCTCATGAAAGAACAGCACGCCCCACAGGATCGCAAAGATCGCCATGGTACTCTGGATAACCGGCACCATATAAAAGGGAACTAACAAGATGGCCCGCGCATTCAGGTAAAAGCCGAATCCGGTAATGAAGCCGAATAACAGGATCCCGGCCAGGCATCCCAGGTCAGGATGAACGCCTGCCAGCTCCCCGCAGACGGCGCCCGGAACCAGGGGCAGAAAGGCCAGTATGGCAGACACGGCAAAAATCGACAGGTTGCTGTCAATAATATCCATCCGGTCCGCGATCATTTTCTGGGACAGCACATGGCAGCCGGCACAAAGGCCTGACAGGATAAAAAGCCCGGTCAGCAGGATGTTTTCCTGGAAAAACACGTCCAGGGGACGCCCGTTCCAGGAGATACAAAGCACGCCTGCCATACAGAGGAAAATACAGAAAAGCTTTTTGGGAGGGAGCTTTTCCCGGAACAAAAGCACGCTGGACAAAGTCAGGAACACCATCTGGGCAGGCTGGGTTATAATATTTCCGTAAGAAGGGCCGTGGGAGAGGGCGTAGTTTTCCGTCAGGTAGGCCAGCCACTTGGCGGCGGCGCCAAAAAGGATCCATCCGGCGGCCGGCCGGGCTGTGGAGAAAAAGTCTTTCCGAAAGGGCTGACGCTTCACTGCTTTGAGCAGCAGCAAAAAGCAGACGCCCACGGCAAAACGGAAAAAGGTAATGTAGGCAGGGCTGAAATAGGGGCTGATCAGCTTGACGCAGGTTCCGCCAAAGCTGAACATCAGGGCAACACACAGAAGATATAAGTATCCCATAAGAAAAGTTCCTTGTCTTTTAATCGTTTGCATGATTTTGGGTTTGCGGGGATAGTATATCATATTTTTGCGGAAGATGGCAGAAAATGTAAATTTTTATAAAAATTTTCTAATGTCTATTGACAACATGACAGGGTGTCATTATAATGAGTGACAGATTGTCACAAAAGTGACAACATGTCATATATTCTGGTATGCAGGTTATAAAGGAGGGATTGAGAGTGCATCAGAGGGGAGAGGAGGAAAAGCATGCCTACAGAACGGTTTTACCGTTTGCCTGAGACCAAAAAGCAGGCAATACGAGAAGCAGCATTGAAAGAATTTGCAAGGGTTCCCTTTGATAAGGCTTCCATTAATCAGATCATCCACAATGCGGATATTTCCCGGGGCAGTTTTTATACCTATTTTGTAGATAAGCAGGATGTGGTGGATTTTCTGCTGAAGGATCAGTTCGAAGAACTGCAGAAGCTTTGCAAGAAAGAGTTGGACAGCAATGGCGGCGATTATTTTGCCATGGTGGAACGGATGTTTGAATTTTTTGTGGAAAAGCTTTGTACAAACCCGGAGATGGTGACGGTAGCCCGGAATATTTTTTCCAACAAGGAGAATATCGAACTTGTGGGGATGTCAGGATGGCCGGCCCCTGACTGTGAGGTAAAATGGATGTATGAGAACCTGGAAAGGAGTCGTTTTCGGTTTGAGAAAGCGGAGGATTTTTCTGCCCTGGCCATATTAGCCATGTCATCGCTGGCGGTTTCCCTTAAACAGTATTACGAGAGTCCGGAGCAGTTGGAGAGTATTCGA
Organism: uncultured Lachnospiraceae bacterium; assembly: GCA_949840805.1. Taxonomy (GTDB): domain Bacteria; phylum Bacillota; class Clostridia; order Lachnospirales; family Lachnospiraceae; genus Brotaphodocola. Next base: position 95,341 of record CATKXR010000004.1, read on the forward strand.
AGGACATTGAAAAAATCCCTCGATATTTTAAAGTACGGGTCTTACAGGCAGGAACAACAAATATTAATTTAGATAAAGAAAAGCATATAAAAAATCAATAGAAAGACAGAAGAAAGAAGATAAAAGGTAAGAGGAGACAGCGATGAATAAAGGTATAATTATTGCAGGAGTTGTCATTGTGGCAGTTGGCGCTGCCATTATCGTACCCCGGGCGCTGAAGCCGAAGGCAGTCCTGGAGGAGGCCCCGGTTCCCATTGTGCAGGTGGAAGAACCGCGCCCGGCCGATATTGTGCTGTACCGGAGTCTGGTAGGCACGGTAGAGCCATCGGATGTGGTATACATCTATCCCAAGGCAGCAGGGGAGATTACGAATGTGTTTGTAAAGGCAGGGGATGTGGTGGCGGAGGGCCAGGCTATCTGCAAGATCGATACCAAGCAGGTGGATTCCGCCCGGCTCAGCATGGAAGCAGCCAGGACGGCCATGGATAATGCCAACAGCAATTTAAGGAGGCAGCAGGCTTTGTATGCAGCAGGCGATATTGCATCCGCTGCCTATGAACAGGCGGATATGCAGGCCAAGAGCGCCCGGATCCAGTATGAGCAGGCCAAGCTGAATTACGATTACCAGATGGAATTCAGCAATATCACCGCGCCTATCAGCGGGATCGTGGAGCAATGTGACGTGGAGGTCCATGACAATGTAGCCCAGCAGTCCCTGATCTGCGTTATTTCCGGCGCAGGAAGCAAGGCGATCACATTTTCCGTTACAGAAAACGTAGTGGACCAGATGCAGGTAGGAGATAATGTGACCATTGAAAAGAACGGGAAGGAATACCAGGGAAGCATCACGGAGATCAGCAGCATGATCGATGCGGCCACCGGACTGTTTAAAATCAAGGCGTCCGTAGAGAAAGGAGACGCTCTGCCTACTGGTTCTGCAGTGAGCCTGTATGTGGTTTCGGACCAGGTCAGCCAGGCCATGAGTATTCCGGTAGACGCGATTTATTATTCAGGCGGCGATGCCTATGTATATACATATGATAACGGAATCGTGCATCATCTCCCGGTGGAGGTGGGAATCTATGATTCTGTCCGGGCCGAGATTCTGTCCGGGATTGAAAAAGACGACCAGGTGATCACGACATGGAGTTCAGAGCTTGTGGAAGGAGCGCACGTGCAGGTTGCCGCAGATGCCCCGGCGGAATCGGACAGCAGTACAGGTCATGACAATGTGCAGACAGAGAGCACACAGGCAGAGTAGGAGGAAAGACGGCTATGGGATTAACAAAATCAGTCCTGAAAAGGCCGATCACCACGGTGCTGGTGATCTTGTGCCTGATTGTGTTCGGCCTGCAGTCCGTGCTGTCGGCAAAGATGGAGCTTATGCCTACCATGGATATGCCCATGCTGATCATTGCCACCATCTACCCGGGGGCAAGCCCGGAAGATGTCAATGATCTGGTGACTACGGAGATCGAGGATAACATTGGTTCTTTAAGCGGTGTGGATACGGTTCAGTCCATGTCCATGGAGAATATGTCCATGGTAATCATCCAGTATGATTACGGCAAGGACATTGATGAAGCATATGACGATTTAAAGAAAAAGATGGATGTGCTGGAGGCCAGCCTGCCGGACGACTGCGAATCTCCGGTTGTGGTTGAACTGAATCTGGATGATATGGCATCCGTATATTTGTCGGTGAACCATAAGACGGAGCCGAACCTTTACAATTATGTGGACAATAAGGTGGTTCCGGAACTGGAAAAGATCACCACGGTTACAGATGTGGATGTGAGCGGCGGCCAGGAGGAATATATTAAGGTCGAACTGGTTCCCGAGAAACTGCAGCAATACCATCTGAATATGAATTCCATTTCCCAGGCCATCGGCAGCGCCAAATTTACTTATCCGGCGGGCGATACGATAGTAGGCGGCCAGCAGTTGTCTGTCAGCGCGGGGATCGAGTACGATACCATGGAATTGCTGAAAAAAATTCCGATTTCTCTGGGCAATGGCAACGTGATTTATCTGGAGGATGTGGCAAATGTCCATACCTCTTTAAAAGATGCTACAGGCGTAGCCCGTTATAACGGGAGAGACACCATTTCCATAGGAGTCAAAAAGCAGCAGAGCGCCACGGCCATGGAGGTTTCAAAAGCGGTTAACCAGGTTATTGAATCGCTGCAGGCGGAAGACGAGAATCTGGAAATTGTCGTAGTCAATGATACCAGTGATTCCATTCAGTCTTCTCTGGAAAGTGTGATGCAGACCATGGTTATGGCCGTGCTCGTATCTATGGTGATTATTTTCCTGTTTTTTGGGGAGATTCGGGCGTCCCTGATTGTAGGCACTTCCATTCCGATCTCAATACTGGCGGCATTGATTCTGATGCAGGCCATGGGCTTTACATTAAATGTCATCACCTTAAGCAGCCTGGTGCTGGGTGTAGGTATGATGGTGGATAACTCCATTGTGGTTCTGGAAAGCTGTTTCCGCTCCACCAAAGGGAAGGGGATTGTAGGATACCGGGATGCGGCGTTGGAAGGGAGCGGGATTGTACTCCAGTCCATTATTGGCGGTACGGTTACTACCTGCGTGGTGTTTCTGCCGCTGGCGCTTTTGGAAGGAATGACCGGGCAGATGTTCAAGCCCCTGGGCTTTACCATTATTTTCTGCCTGCTGGCATCTCTCATAAGCGCTATGACCATAGTTCCTTTGTGCTATTGTACATTCCGGCCCCAGGAGAAGGAACATTCCCCGGCAGGCTGGATCCTGGCTAAAATGCAGGACGGCTACCGCGACATGATGAAAGTGATCCTTCCGAGAAAGTTTACGGTGGTTGCGCTTTCCATTGTGATGCTTGGGGTGTCTCTCTGGATGGCTACCCAGCTTCGAATGGAGCTGATGGTGTCAGATGACACGGGAACGATAAGTGTTTCCATTGACACACGGCCGGGACTTACGGTAGCTGAGACAGATAAGATTCTGCAGCAGGTGGAAGCTGTTGTATCGAAAGACCCGGATCTGGAATCTTATATGCTGACTTCCGGAGGGAGTGGTATGAGTATGGGCGGCAGCGGGGCCACTCTTACGGCTTATCTTCTGGATGATCGGAAGCGGGAGACAGATCAGGTTGTAAAAGAATGGAAACCCTTGTTAAATCAGATTGCAGGTGCTAATATATCCTTAGAGGCATCTTCTTCCATGAGCATGATGTCTTCTTCCAACGGAGTGGAATATATTCTGCAAAGCACCCAGTATGATGAGCTGAAGGAGGTTTCAGACAAGATAGTCAACGATCTGCTGGAGTGTGACGAGGTGACAAAAGTACACAGCACCCTGGAAAATGCGGCCCCGGTGGTAAAACTGGATATTGATGCCGTAAAGGCAAATGCAGAAAATATCACTCCCATGCAGATTGCAGGGGCAGTAAGCAATACATTGAGTGGCATTGAAGCCACTACTTTGGAGGTGGATGGAGACGATATCAGCGTTATGGTGGAATATCCGGACGACGAGTATGATACCATCGACAAACTGAAAGGAATCGTTTTAACGAATAATTCAGGTGCTTCTGTAGCTTTGACTGATGTAGCAGATGTGAATTTTAAAGACAGCCCTGCCACCATTATTCGTACTGACCGGCAGTACCGGGTAACGATTACCGGTGATCTGCAGACGGATGATCCCCGCCTGATCGATGAGATTGAGAACCGGCTTTATGATGAGGTTGTGTCTAAATACATAAGCCCGACCCTTTCACGGGCTGTCAACAGCAGGGATGAGGCTATGGCAAGAGAGTTCGGCAATTTGTTCGGGGCTATCGGCACGGCGGTATTTTTGGTGTTTGTTGTTATGGCTGCCCAATTTGAGTCACCGAAGTTTTCGGTTATGGTTATGACGACCATTCCTTTTGCCCTGATTGGTTCCTTCGGGCTTTTGTACCTGACCGATGTGCCAATCAGTATGGCATCTTTGCTGGGATTTTTGATGTTGTCAGGAACGGTGGTCAACAATGGTATCCTGTATGTGGATACGGTGAACCAGTATCGGCAGGAGATGGAGCTTCATACGGCTTTGATTGAGGCGGGAGCCACCCGTCTGCGGCCTATCCTGATGACGACGCTGACGACGATTGTTGCCATGATCCCCATGGCAATGGCTTATGGCGACAGCGGAAAGAGCATGCAGGGATTGGCCCTGGTAGATGTGGGCGGCCTGATCGCCTCCACGGTGCTGGCGCTTCTGATGCTGCCAAGCTATTATCTGCTGATGAGCGGACGGAAAAAGAAGAAAGAACCCAGCTATGATTAAAAAGAGCAGGATGCCTGAAAGAGCAAAGGGATTAAGCTTTGAGAGGAGAATGAAATGAAGATCTGGAAGCGTGCGGCCTCATTTGGACTGGCATGTGCAATGTTTTCTGCCATGCAGTTCCCGTCATGGGCGTCAAGCCCGGAATTTGCACGGTCGGCAGAAGAATGGGCGAGGCTGCGGGATGATGTGCTGGAGTATGATGAGATCGAGGATCTGATTGCAGAGTATAATGCCACCGTACAGGTCAACCAGTTGGATTTAAATGAATTTAAGAGAAAATACGGGGATACCAAGGATGATGTGTCGGATAAATACCGGGACATGGCAAATGAGATTTACGCCAGCATAGATTATCCGGATTCCGATGATCCGATGTACGGCATGATGGTGGCATCCGTCCTGGCGGCTGAGATCCAGGCCAAGAATATGCTTCAGCAGGCAGATGAGAACCTGGATGACAGCGAGATAATTTATATCAACTATAAACAGGCGGAAAAGACACTGGTGACAGTGGCCCAAAGCAATATGATAAATTATGCCAAGGGGCTCCTTCAGCTTCAGCAGGCGGAACTGGCTCTTTCCCAGGCCCGTACTGCCATGGCCAGTGTGAATGTCAAACAGGCCAACGGGCTTGCCACCCAGATGGAGGTGCTGAGCGCAAAGGAAGCCTTGATGACAGCGGAACGAAATATTGAGTCGTCCAGGACCGGTGTGGAGAATGTGCGCCAAAAGCTTGTGGTCATGCTTGGGTGGCAGTTTGACGCCAGGCCGGAGATAAGGGAAATTCCTGCCGCGGATATAGGCAGGATTGCCAGGATGGATCCACAGGCTGACAAAGCGCGGGCAGTAGAAAACAACTATACCTTAAAGGCCAATAAGAAAAAGCTGGCCAATGCAAGCGCGGCCAATGTGATTGACAGCCTGAACAAAACCATCAGCGATAACGAGCAGAAGATCGGTTCTTCTCTCATGACCAGTTACCAGAATGTCCTGACCGCCAGGCTGGCATACAGTCAGGCGGTGGCGGAGCTGGATGTGGAGCTGAGGAACCTCCATTCCGTAGAGGTCAATTATCAGAACGGCAATGCCAGCCGCACCCAGCTCGAGAACCAGCAGTACGCGGTACAGAACAAACAGATTGCAGTAAAGATTGCGGATATGAACCTGTTCCAGGTCATGGAGACCTATGACTGGGCGGTAAACGGGCTTGCCGGTACTTCATAGCAGGGAGGACATGAGCATTGGGAAAAAAGAAAGGATATCTGGCACTGGCTGTTTCTCTTGCAATGATAACGGCGCTTCCGGCCCAGGCGGCTCCCACAGGGCCGGGAGCGCCTCCGGAACCGGAAAAGTACAGCGCCGAGAAATGGGCAAGGCTTCAGGATAACCGGATTGAGTATGACGAACTTGCGGATCTGGTCCATGAATATAACCCGGATATGTCCAAGGCATGGGACAGCTATCTGACCATGAAAGATGATTATCTCAATATGGTGACAGAGCTGGAAAGCCAGTACCGGCATGTGGAGGAAACGACAGATCAGGTGGTCGCCGCCACCAAGTTTTTGAATGACCCAGCCATAGCGGCGCAGGCGGCCCAGGTGAAGATGCTTGACAAATCTTACCGGACAACGGTTCAGGCTATGCGTGACACCGTAAACAAATGGGACACGAATCCGAAAGCCACCAGTGCACTGCACAGGGCGGAGCGGCAGATCACGGCAGGCGCCCAGAGCGCCATGATCGGCTATGAGACGATCCGGCAGAATATCGCCACTCTGGAAACCATGGTAAAGCTGTATGAAAGGCAGGTTGAACTGGCAGGCCGCCAGGCTGTTCTGGGGCTGGCTACGGAAAACAGCCTGACCAGCGCCAATGCCAGCCTTCTGGCTGCCCAGGTCCAGCTTAATTCTCTGAGGGACCAGCAGGAAAGCGTAAGGCGGACATTGTGTATGCTGTTAGGATATGAACCGGATTCCAATCCGGAGATCTGTTCTGTCCCGAAATTTGATATGGCCAGGCTTTCCGAAATGAATCTGGAAGAGGATACGAAAAAGGCTATCGGCAATAACCAGACACTCATCTCCCAGAGAACTTCGGCAAAGGGTACGACCAGCGACCAGATTGCGGCCAGGAGCAGGATGATCGCAGAGGGAGATCAAAAGCTGACCATAGAAATGCAACGCCTGTATCAGGACGTCCTGGATAAAAAAGCGGCTTATGACGCTGCCTGTACAGGTTTTACGGCGGCACAGATGAGCCGGGATGCGTCGGAAAGGCAATATAATCTGGGACTTTTATCAGAGGTTCAGTATATTGGGACACAGATTTCCTATTGTCAGAAAAAAGCGGAAAAAGAATCAGCGGATTTGAATCTTTTACAGGCTATGGAAACTTATGACTGGGCTGTTTTAGGGTTTGCCACGGTCAGCGACTGACGGGGGCAATGAGCTGCCTTTGAAGGTAGGGAACAGCATAAACCGGATTTCTATTTCAGGGCGGTTATCTTTAAGAGCGAGATAATCGTCCTGTTTTAGTTCCTGTAAAAGCAGGGAAGAGCTCTTTTGGGGAATACCCGTGCATGCCTCATCTACGAAACAGAACTGCGGGTAAAGGATACACCACCAGTTATGCCCCCTGCCTTTGCCGAGCGTGATACGGGCAGCGTCATAATAGCCGCAGGGGAATACATAAGAGCCATAGTTCCGGGCGGGAAAGTAGCAGTTGGTGAGCTGTAAGTGGGCCTGGTAACAAAAACCCTGCTGTCTTAAGTAGGTGTTGGCAATGGTTTCGATTGCTTCCCGGTTTGCGGCAAGGTATGCAACGGTGTCTTTTTTATCTGCATAATCCGGCAGGTTCTCTTTTAAAAAGTCCAGTATCAAGCTGCGTACTTCCAGTTTGGCCTGCTGGTCTTTTTTGCTGTCACTGTCTGCCAGAATGTGGAACCGCAGTACAGACGGGGCCAGACGTGCCGCCAGATCCTCCTGCTGCTTTCTGGCCTGGGTTTGCGTGAAAAGAAACGCCAGAAGAAAACAGCCCAGTGAGAGGGCCAGGTTTGTCTGCCAGGATTTTGCCTTTTTGGAACGGCTTTTGGTAAAAAATGTATGGATTCTTTTCATTTTTATGTTCTCCTAAAAATATTCCTGTTTTTTTGATTCCACTTTCAATTATTGACAGATATGATATAATTAAACGTAATGATTTACCGACAGGATCCTGCCGGGAGAATAAGCCTGCGGGTGCGGGGTAAATCAAAACATCAGGAGGAAGTATTTTATGGCGAAAAAAAGAATTGCGGTGTTGTTTGGCGGACAGTCCTCGGAGCATGTGGTTTCCTGCATGTCTGCCGCCAACGTGATCGAACAGATAGATACCCTGCGTTATGAGCTGTTTTTGATCGGTATTACAGAGGACGGCCGTTGGCTGAAGGCAGAGTCTGTGGAGGACATCAAATCCGGGGCATGGCGGACCGGCACCGTGGAGGCGGTAATCTCGCCGGACGCCACAAAAAAGGGCGTGGTCGTGACGGAAGAAGGCAGGAGCCGGCTGGTTGAAATTGATGTGGCATTTCCCATTCTTCATGGTCCTTACGGGGAGGACGGCACCATCCAGGGGCTTCTGGAGCTGGCAAAGATTCCCTATGTGGGCTGCAATGTCCTGTCTTCCGCCGTCTGTATGGATAAGCTTTATACCAAGATTATTGTCGGTTCTTTGGGGATAAAGCAGGCGGACTATATACCGGTAATGGTGTGGAAGTTTAGAAAGGACAGAGACGCCGTTGTGAGGCAGGTAGAGGAGCGTTTTTCCTACCCGGTCTTTATAAAGCCTGCCAATGCAGGTTCTTCCAGAGGAATCACAAAGGCGGGAAACCGTCAGCAGTTGATCGAGGGCCTGGAAGAAGCGGCCGGCCATGACAGGAAGCTTCTGGTGGAGGAGGCGGTCACAGGCCATGAGATCGAGTGCGCGGTGCTCGGAGGCGGCGAAAAGCCGGTTATGTCCTCGGGCGTGGGAGAGATCCTGCCAGGAGCCGAATTTTACGATTTTGACGCCAAATATTATAATGCCAAATCCCGCACCGTGATTAACCCGGAGCTTCCGGGGGATTCTGTCATGGAAGTGAAAAAGGCGGCGGAGAAGATATTCAATGCCGTGGACGGTTACGGGCTGGCCCGGGTGGATTTCTTTGTGAAGGAGAACGGAGAAGTGATCTTTAACGAGATCAATACCATGCCCGGCTTCACCGCCATCAGCATGTATCCTGTGCTGTGGGAGGCCATGGGGCTTTCCAAACGTCTGCTGATTGATAAACTGATTCTGCTTGCCCTTGAGCGGAAGATGCAATGAGAGGAACAAAGAAAGAGGACAAAAGCTATGGACAGAAATGCACCGGTAGGGATTTTTGATTCCGGCGTGGGAGGGCTGACCGTGGCCAGGGAGATCATACGCCAGATACCGGAGGAGCGGATCGTGTATTTTGGAGATACGGCCCGGCTGCCTTATGGAAGTAAATCAAAGGATACGGTGATCCGGTATTCCCGCCAGATCATCCGTTTTCTTAGGACCATGGATGTAAAAGCCATTGTAGTTGCCTGCAATACGGCCAGCGCCTATGCCCTGGATGTGATACAGGCGGAATCGGATATTCCGGTGATCGGGGTGATCAATGCAGGAGCACGTACCGCCATCCATGCCACCCGCAACGGCAGAATCGGAATCATCGGTACGGAAGGCACTGTCAACAGCGGCATTTATACAGAGGTTATGCGGCAGTTGAAGCCGGATATAGAGGTGTTTGGGAAATCCTGTCCCCTGTTTGTGCCGTTAGTGGAAGAAGGGCTTTTGCATGATTCCGTGACGGATGAGATTGCTTCCCGGTATTTAAGCGTGCTGAAGGGAAAATATATTGATACCCTGGTGCTGGGATGCACCCATTATCCGCTGCTGCGCTCCACCATCCGCCGGCTGATGGGGGAGGCGGTGACTCTGGTCAACCCGGCTTATGAGACCGCCCTGGAGTTGCGGGAACTTTTGAAAAGCCGGGATATGAACCGGCAGGAGCAGATGCCCTTTGAAGGGGAAAAGTATCAGTTTTTTGTCAGTGATCTGGCAGAGAAATTCACGGATTTTGCCACGGCGATCCTGCCAGGCGAGGTGAAGGAGACAAAACAGATTTCGGTTGAGGACTATTGATTGCGCGTAACCGTTGCGGATGGATGCCTTTTGACGGACATTAAGGGGGAAACCTATGACAAGAGATGTTTTAATACGGATCAGCGGCCTGCAGGCAGTGGATGGAGATACCAACGACGTGGAAATCATCACCACCGGAGATTATTTTCTGAAGAACGGAAAGCATTATGTGATTTATGAGGAAATGATGGAAGGGTTTGAGGGAAATGTCCGAAACACGGTAAAGATCACCCCGGATGTGATGGATATCCGGAAACAGGGGATAATCGGCACCCATATGACTTTTGAACTGGATAAAAAAAGCGAGACCCGCTATGCCACGCCTTTGGGAGATTTTGTGGTGGAGATCAGCACCAACCGGATCCGGATCGAGGAGCAGGAAGACAGCCTGAAGGTATCGGTGGATTATTCTTTGGGAATCAATTATCAGCATGTGTCGGATAACAGTATTGTCATGGATATCTGTTCCCGGGAAAAGGCGCAGCTCCGGCTGTAAGACGGGCAGATGCAGGTATGCCGCAAAATGAGATAAAGTAGGATAATTAGGATAAAAAACGGATTCTTTCCCGGCGGGAAGAATCCGTTTTCGATGTTATTTTGATTTCTTTTTCTTGCTTTTGGGAGACTCGTCCTTCTTTTCGTTCTTGTCCTTTTTGAAGCGGGCGAAAAAGCCTTTCTTTTTGGGGAGTGGCGTGACGGAACCGCCCCGGACGCTTTTGATATCGGTTATGTAGATTCCGCTGACCACAACCTTTGCTTCTGTCTTTATGGGAAGAAGCGCGAAAACCCGTTCGTCCGCCATCAGAGTCATGACCTTGGGCCCGACTTTTGCCTTGACGATGGGAACCTTCGCCCAGCGCATGTATTTGGGCGTCTGTTCGTAAACCATCTTTGGAAGTCCCGCATCTTTGATTTTCATCTTCTTTTTGTCAATGACCAGCATGGATACGGTCTGCTTGGCGGCCTCTAAAAGCGCCTGCTGTTCTACCTGCCTTTTTTCCAGCTTCCTTCCCAGAAAGTACAGGACTACCAGTGCCACTGCGGCAATGACCAGGATTACGATCAGTATCCTGAAAATTAATTCCATCATGGGGAATACCTCCAATATGATCTTTGAGTATCAGGTAAAAACCTGCCCAAACAGTATACCATTTTTTTAAGGATTTTGCAAGAAGAAAAAACTTGACACCTTGACAGGGCTATGATATTATGGAATGTGCTCTATTGTGGCATGATGGGTTTTTTGCGCCCTTGCGCCGCAAAATCGAAAATATAACAGGGGTGAAAACGTCAATGGAGAAAAGCAGAATGCGCCCGGTATCGACCGGGAAAAGCGCCAGAATGAGCTTCTCAAGGCAGAAGGAAGTTCTTGAGATGCCAAACCTGATTGAGATCCAGAAAGTCTCCTATCAGTGGTTCCTCGATGAGGGGTTGAAAGAAGTATTCGAAGATATTTCCCCAATCTCCGACTTTGCCGGGCATTTAAGCCTGGAGTTCGTGGATTTTACCTTGTGCAGAGATAAGGTGAAGTACTCCATTGAGGAATGCAAAGAACGCGACGCCACTTACGCGGCTCCTCTGGAAGTCCGGGTAAGGCTTTACAATAAGGATAAAGAAGAGATCAATGAGCACGTGATCTTCATGGGTGATCTTCCTCTTATGACCGATACCGGTTCCTTTGTAATCAACGGGGCGGAGCGGGTTATTGTCAGCCAGCTTGTGCGCTCCCCTGGTATTTATTATGGCATCGGCCATGACAAGGTGGGAAAGGAGCTTTATAGCTGTACCGTGATTCCCAACCGGGGGGCATGGCTGGAATATGAGACGGATTCCAATGATATATTTTACGTGCGTGTGGACCGTACCAGAAAGGTTCCGGTGACTGTATTAATCCGGGCCCTGGGCTACGGCACTAATGCGGAAATCATAGAACTGTTCGGCGAGGAACCGAAGCTTCTGGCAAGCTTTGGCAAAGATACTTCCGACAACTATCAGGACGGCCTGCTGGAACTGTACAAAAAGATCCGTCCCGGAGAGCCGCTGTCCGTGGACAGCGCCGAGAGCCTGCTCAACAGCATGTTCTTTGATCCGAGACGTTACGATCTGGCAAAGGTCGGCAGATATAAGTTTAATAAGAAGCTCCACTTTAAAAACCGTTTAAAGGGCCAGACCCTGGCAGAGGATGTGGTGGATCTGGATACCGGAGAGGTTCTGGCCGAGGCGGGTACCGTGCTGGATAAGGATCTGGGAGAGAAGATCCAGAACGCCGGCGTGCCTTTCGTATATATCCAGGGGCCGGAGCGCAACTACAAGATCCTGTCCAATATGATGGTGGATCTGGCGGGCTATGTGGATTTTGATCCGGAGGAAGCGGGAATTACGGAATTAGTATATTACCCGGCCCTCAAAACTATTCTGGAAGAAGCTGGCGGGGATGCGGCCGTTCTCAAGGATCTGGTGCAGCGGAATGCAACGGAGCTTGTGCCAAAGCATATTACAAAGGAAGATATTGTCGCTTCTATTAATTATAATATGCATCTGGAAGGCGCCATCGGCACGGCAGACGATATTGACCATCTGGGCAACCGGCGGATCCGCGCCGTGGGAGAGCTTCTGCAGAACCAGTACCGGATCGGCCTTTCCAGGATGGAGAGGGTGGTGCGGGAGCGGATGACCACCCAGGATATGGACGGCATTACCCCGCAGTCCCTTATCAATATCAAGCCTGTGACGGCGGCAGTGAAGGAGTTTTTCGGAAGCTCCCAGTTGTCCCAGTTCATGGACCAGAACAACCCTCTGGCAGAGCTGACCCACAAGCGGCGTCTTTCTGCCCTGGGACCCGGCGGCCTTTCCAGGGAACGTGCAGGATTTGAGGTGCGTGACGTCCATTATACCCATTACGGCAGGATGTGTCCCATTGAGACCCCTGAAGGTCCCAATATCGGCCTGATCAATTCCCTGGCGACTTATGCCCGGGTAAATCAGTATGGTTTCATCGAGGCGCCCTACCGGGTGGTAGATAAGACGGACAAGGCCAATCCGGTAGTTACGGATGAGGTGGTTTATCTGACCGCCGACGAGGAAGACAATTTTATTGTGGCCCAGGCGAACGAGCCTTTGGACGAAGAAGGCCATTTTGTGCGGAACAATGTTTCTGGGCGTTTCCGTGAAGAGACGTCCGCGTTCCAGAAGAGCACGATCGATTTGATGGATGTGTCCCCCAAGATGGTATTTTCCGTGGCCACTTCCATGATCCCGTTTTTGGAGAACGATGATGCCAACCGGGCGCTGATGGGTTCCAACATGCAGCGTCAGGCGGTTCCCCTTCTGACTACGGAGGCGCCGGTGGTAGGGACGGGAATCGAGGCGAAGGCGGCGGTGGACTCCGGTGTCTGCGTGCTGGCCCGCCATGCCGGCGTGGTAGAGCGCTCGGCCAGCAATGAGATCATTATACGCAGAGATGACAACGGGAACCGGGAAGTTTACCACCTGACCAAGTTTAAGAGAAGCAACCAGTCCAACTGTTACAACCAAAAGCCTATTGTGTACAAGGGCGACCATGTGGAGGCGGGAGAGGTGATTGCAGACGGCCCATCCACCCAGAACGGAGAGATCGCCCTGGGGAAGAATCCTCTTATCGGGTTTATGACATGGGAAGGCTACAACTACGAAGACGCGGTTCTGCTTTCGGAGCGTCTGGTACGGGAGGATGTCTATACGTCCGTTCACATTGAGGAGTATGAGGCGGAAGCCCGCGATACCAAATTGGGACCAGAGGAGATCACCAGGGATGTTCCGGGAGTAGGTGATGATGCGTTAAAGGATCTGGATGAGCGAGGAATCATACGGATCGGCGCGGAAGTCCGTGCCGGAGATATTCTGGTGGGAAAAGTGACTCCCAAGGGAGAGACGGAGCTGACGGCGGAAGAACGTCTTCTGCGGGCGATCTTCGGCGAGAAGGCGCGGGAGGTAAGAGATACTTCTTTGAAGGTGCCTCACGGCGCGTATGGAATTATAGTGGATGCCAAAGTCTTTACCAGGGAGAACGGGGATGAGCTGTCTCCGGGAGTCAACGAGACGGTCCGGATTTATATTGCCCAGAAGCGTAAGATCTCCGTGGGAGACAAGATGGCAGGAAGACACGGCAACAAGGGTGTGGTCTCCCGTGTGCTGCCTGTGGAGGATATGCCGTTTCTGCCTAACGGGCGTCCCCTGGATATTGTATTGAACCCTCTGGGCGTGCCGTCCCGTATGAATATCGGGCAGGTGCTGGAGATCCACCTGAGCCTTGCGGCCAAGGCATTGGGCTTTAATATTGCCACCCCGGTATTTGACGGGGCGGATGAGGTGGATATCATGGACACCTTAAGCATTGCCAATGATTATGTCAATTCCTCCTGGGAGGAGTTTTATGAGAAATACAAAGATACGGTGAAGCCGGAGGTTATGGACTATTTAGGTTCTCACCTGGAACACAGGGAGCTGTGGAAGGGCGTGAAGATCAACCGTGACGGAAAAGTCCGCCTCCGCGACGGGCGTACAGGAGAATATTTTGACAGTCCCGTCACCATCGGCCACATGCATTACCTGAAGCTGCATCATCTGGTAGATGATAAGATCCATGCCCGTTCTACCGGCCCATACTCTTTGGTGACACAGCAGCCTTTGGGCGGAAAAGCCCAGTTCGGCGGACAGCGTTTCGGAGAGATGGAAGTGTGGGCGTTAGAGGCCTATGGCGCTTCCTATACCCTGCAGGAGATTCTTACGGTCAAGTCCGATGACGTGGTAGGGCGTGTGAAGACCTATGAGGCGATCATCAAGGGCGAGAATATTCCGGAGTCAGGAATTCCGGAGTCGTTTAAGGTATTGTTAAAGGAACTTCAGTCTCTCTGCCTGGATGTGCGGGTGCTGCGTGACGACAACACGGAGGTGGAGATTGGCGAGAATATTGACTACAGCGATACAGATCTGCGTTCCATCATTGAGGGAGACCGTGGCTACGGCCAGGATGAATCCTTTGGCGATTACGGCTATCAGCAGCAGGAGTTTTCCGGCGGCGAGCTGGTAGACATAGATGCAGATGCCGTGGAAGAGGATGAGGACGACAGTGATTATGATGATTATGATGATGCCGATTTTGAGGAGCCCTCAGATTTAGAACCTTCAGATTTGGAATAGGAGGCCCGGCAGAAACGGAAGCAATTTAATGATAGAAGGGAGTATCGCTCATGCCAGAGACAAATGAAACTTATCAGCCGTTGACATTTGATGCCATCAAAATCGGCCTGGCTTCTCCGGAGAAGATCCTGGAGTGGTCTCACGGTGAAGTGAAAAAGCCGGAGACCATCAATTACCGGACTTTAAAACCGGAACGGGACGGCCTGTTCTGTGAGAGGATCTTCGGCCCAAGCAAAGACTGGGAGTGTCATTGCGGCAAATATAAAAAGATTCGTTACAAAGGTGTAATCTGCGACCGATGCGGCGTAGAAGTGACCAAGTCAAGCGTCCGGAGAGAGCGGATCGGCCATATTGACCTGGCGGCTCCTGTTTCCCATATCTGGTATTTTAAGGGGATTCCCAGCCGGATGGGGCTGATTCTTGACATTTCTCCGCGGGTGCTGGAGAAGGTGCTGTATTTTGCGTCTTATATCGTGCTGGATAAAGCCCAGACCAGCCTGCAGTATAAGCAGGTGCTCTCAGAGAAAGAATATCGCGAAGAACTGGAAAAGTGGGGGTACGGCGCGTTCCGTGTAGGGATGGGCGCCGAGGCAGTCCTGGAGCTTTTGCAGGCAATCGACCTGGAGAAAGAGTCCGAGATGCTCCGCAAAGAGCTTCGCGACTCCAGCGGCCAGAAGCGCGCCCGCATCATCAAGCGGCTTGAGGTGGTAGAAGCGTTCCGCAGCTCCGGCAATAAACCGGAATGGATGATTATGACAGTGATTCCGGTGATTCCGCCGGATATCCGTCCTATGGTGCAGTTGGACGGCGGCCGGTTTGCCACTTCCGACTTAAATGATCTGTACCGAAGGATTATCAACCGCAACAACCGTCTGGCCAGGCTTCTGGAGCTGGGGGCGCCGGATATTATCGTCCGCAACGAGAAGCGCATGCTGCAGGAAGCCGTGGACGCGCTGATTGACAACGGCAGGCGCGGCAGGCCGGTGACAGGGCCGGGCAACCGCGCGTTAAAGTCGATTTCCGACATGTTAAAGGGAAAACAGGGCCGGTTCCGCCAGAACCTTTTAGGAAAGCGGGTGGACTATTCCGGGCGTTCCGTTATCGTCGTGGGCCCGGAACTGAAGATCTATCAGTGCGGTTTGCCAAAGGAGATGGCGATTGAGCTGTTTAAGCCATTTGTGATGAAGGAGCTTGTGCAGAACGGCACGGCTCACAATATAAAGAGCGCCAAGAAGATGGTGGAGCGTCTTCAGTCCGAGGTGTGGGATGTGCTGGAGGAAGTGATCAAGGAGCACCCGGTCATGCTGAACCGTGCCCCTACCCTTCACAGGCTGGGTATCCAGGCCTTTGAGCCGATCCTGGTAGAAGGTAAGGCCATCAAGCTGCATCCTCTTGTCTGTACGGCTTTTAATGCTGACTTTGACGGAGACCAGATGGCAGTCCACCTGCCTTTGTCGGTGGAAGCCCAGGCTGAATGCCGGTTTTTGCTGCTGTCTCCCAACAACCTGCTGAAGCCTTCTGACGGAGGCCTGGTGGCAGTCCCGTCCCAGGATATGGTGCTGGGGATCTACTACCTGACCCAGGAGAGGCCAGGCAGCAAAGGAGAAGGCAAGGCATTTAAGAGTGTCAACGAGGCGATCCTTGCCTATGAGAATAAGGTTGTGACCCTTCATTCCCGGATCAAAGCCCGGGTGACGAAAAAGATGGAGGACGGCACCATAAAGAGCGGGATCGTGGAGTCCACAGTGGGACGTTTCATCTTTAACGAGATCGTTCCCCAGGATTTGGGATTTGTGGACCGGACCCAGGAGGAGAATGAGCTGAAGCTGGAAGTGGATTTCCATGTAGGAAAGAAGCAGCTCAAGCAGATCCTGGAAAAAGTATTTAACGTCCATGGAGCCACCCAGACGGCTATGACACTGGATGACATTAAAGCTATCGGATATAAATATTCCACCAGGGCGGCTATGACGGTGTCGATTTCCGACATGACGGTGCCGGCATCCAAACCGCAGCTTATTGCAGACGCCCAGGCCACGGTAGATAAGATTGCAAAGAATTTCCGCCGCGGTCTGATCACGGAGGAGGAGCGGTACAAAGAGGTTATCGAAACCTGGAAAAATACGGATGACCAGCTTACTCACGACCTGCTGAGCGGGCTGGATAAATACAACAACATTTTTATGATGGCAGACTCCGGAGCCCGTGGTTCTGACAAGCAGATCAAGCAGCTTGCAGGAATGCGCGGACTGATGGCGGATACTACCGGCCATACCATTGAGCTTCCTATCAAGTCGAATTTCCGTGAGGGGCTGGACGTTCTGGAGTATTTCATCTCCGCCCATGGCGCGAGGAAGGGATTGTCGGATACGGCCCTGCGTACAGCGGACTCCGGATACCTGACCCGCCGGCTGGTGGATGTGTCCCAGGATCTGATCGTCCGGGAGGTGGACTGCTGTGAAGGCAAGGATATTCCCTTTATGGAGATCAAGGCTTTTGCAGACGGCAAGGAGACCATCGAAGGCCTTCAGGAGAGGATTACCGGACGGTATATTGCAGAGACGATCACAGATCCGGATACGGGAGAGGTGGTAGTAAAGGCCAATCATATATGTACTCCCAAACGCGCGGCAGCAGTTATGAAGGTGCTTGAGAAGCAGGGAAGGGATTCCGTGAAGATCCGTACCGTGCTTACCTGTAAATCCCATATTGGTGTCTGCGCCAAGTGCTACGGAGCCAATATGGCTACCGGGCAGTCGGTGCAGGTGGGAGAGGCAGTAGGCATTATTGCGGCCCAGTCCATCGGTGAGCCGGGAACCCAGCTTACTATGCGTACCTTCCATACAGGCGGCGTGGCAGGCGGTGATATCACACAGGGTCTTCCTCGTGTGGAGGAGCTGTTTGAGGCCAGAAAACCGAAAGGCCTGGCCATTATTTCCGAATTTGGCGGCGTCGTCACCATCAAAGACACCAAAAAGAAGAGGGAGATCGTAGTGACGGATACGGAGACCGGCAATTCCAAGACGTACCTGATTCCCTACGGTTCCCGGATGAAAGTCCAGGATGAGCAGGTTATTGAAGCAGGCGATGAGCTGACGGAAGGAAGCGTAAATCCCCATGATATTTTAAAGATCAAGGGCGTCCGCGCGGTGCAGGATTATATGATCCGGGAAGTACAGCGGGTATACCGTCTCCAGGGCGTGGAGATCAATGACAAGCATGTGGAGATGATCGTCCGCCAGATGTTAAAGAAGATCAAAATCGAAGAGAGCGGCGACAGTGATGTACTGCCAGGTACATCCATGGACGTGCTGGATTTCAATGAGATGAATGACGCTCTGATCGCTGACGGGAAGATTCCGGCAGAGGGCAAGAGGGTAATGCTGGGGATTACCAAGGCATCTCTTGCCACAGATTCATTCTTGTCGGCGGCATCTTTCCAGGAGACCACTAAGGTTCTGACAGAGGCAGCCATTAATGGCAAAGTCGACCATCTGATCGGGCTGAAAGAGAATGTGCTGATCGGAAAGCTGATCCCGGCCGGTACGGGAATGAAGCGGTATCGTTCCGTGAAGCTGGATACGGATTTTGCCATGGAAGATGAGATCGTCTTAGGAGAGGATGACGAACAGGTTCCTCTTGCGGACGAGGGTGACGATATGATGGAGGAGGCTCCGGAAGTGTTTGATATTGACGACAGCGAGGAGCCGGATTTCCTTGAGGAGGATGAAATGCCGGGTGATTCGGAAGAGCCGGAGGAAGCCGGTCTGGAGGAACTGGCAGAGGCGGATGAGCCGGAAGAAGGATTGGATTAAAGAATAGATGAGAAAAAAGAAGGTTCTCTCGTAACGGAAAGCAGTTGCGGGGGAACCTTTTTTATTCGGGAACATGATATTGCGAAAGAATATAAATTATGAAAATGGTTATCAAAATCATTGACAAATATCCCAAAGGGAGGTACAATGCAAAAGAAGACGAGGACATTTCGTTCTGGTTATTTTTAGTTGTAGATTGCGGATACACGGAATAGAATGAAAAAGGAGGCACGGGGTTAAAATGGCAGATATTGTAATTTTTGTCTGTATTGTGGGGGCAGTTGGTGCGATCGTGGGAAAAAAAGTAAAGGACCGAAAAGCAGGCAGGACGGCTTGCGGGTGCGGATGCTGCGGGTGTTCCGGATACGGAGAGAAGAAAGATTGCCATCAGTAGAGAATGGGAAGAACCGGCATGGCGGGAGGCTGTGGCGGTTCGTTTTTTTGGAGTGGCTGCGGATTCCTGTTGACTTTATGAAACAGGGTGGATTACAATAGAGGTGGCAGATTTACTGGAAAATAAAGAATCTTTAAGATATAAGCGGAGAGGTTGAAATGTCAGAGGAGAGAGCCTGGGAAGTGCAGATGGAACGGATGAAGAATATGGAAGGCAATGGAAAAGGGCGGATTGAGCAAAAATGGAAGGAGAGAAGAGAAAAACAGGAGGAATTACAGATATATAAACAACATGCCAAGCGGACAATGCTGCTTTTATGTGTGCTTGCCGTCGGGGTGGGGACGGCCGTTTTGGTGGCGGGACGGCTGAAGGAAGTCCGGGAAGGGCTTAGCGTGGGTGGCAGCAAGACGGAGAGAGTCCGGGCAGAGATGCCCCTGGAGAGCCAGAGGGAGCGTCAGACCGTGGAGATCCGACATCCGGAACCGGAAATTTCTTATGACGAGCTTCCCAGAATCGGCGCTCTGTATGGCATTCATGTGCAGGGGAAGGGATGGAGTAATTATTTTCCTGACAATGCTTACGGAATGGCGCCTGCAGGCGGGTATATTACTGCTTTGCGGGCCACGTTACATAATCAGCCTGAGGATATGACGGGGACCATAGAATATCAAGTGAATTTAAGCGGAAGCGGATGGATTTCCTGGCAGTCGGACAGCCAGGAAGCGGGAGATTCTACGGGGGATATGCCGTTAGAAGCCGTATGTATGCGTTTGACAGGGGATTTGGAGACCTATTACGATGTGCTGTACAGTGTTTTGCAAAATAATGCCTGGACTGACTGGGTGAAGAACGGACAGGAGGCAGGAATCGCCGGCCAGGGGCTTCGGGTGGATGGACTGCGGATTTCCGTGGTGCGCAAGCAGGAAGGAAAAGAGACTTTTGCAGGGGAGATCGATCCGTCAAAGCCCATGGTGGCGCTGACTTACGATGACGGGCCTTCCAGAGACTCTACGCCGCGAATTCTGGCAAAGCTTAAGGAATGCGGCGGCCGGGCTACTTTCTTTATGGTGGGAAACAGGGTAGGGAAGTTTGCGCCAACCGTCAGCCAGATGGTAGAACAAGGGTGTGAGGTTGCAAACCATACTTATGACCATACTCTGATGACAAAGGTTGCCCCTGAGGAGCTGGAACGGCAGCTTATGACGACCAACCAGGTAGTGGCGCAGGCCGGAGGGGTTACGCCGGTTCTGATGCGTCCCTGCGGAGGGGCTACCAATAATGCCGGAATGGGGATTGCAGGGGCTATTTCTATGCCGGCGATTATGTGGTCGATAGATACGCTTGACTGGAAAACGAGGAATGCGGAGTCAACGGTTTCGGCGGTACTGGATAATGTAAAGGATGGGGATATTATTTTAATGCATGATCTCTACGGGGCTACGGCAGATGCCAGCGAGATCATTATTCCGGAGCTGATTAAGCGGGGATATCAGCTTGTGACGGTCAGTGAGCTGGCTTCATACCGGGGCGGGATGATACCGGGGAAGTCTTATCATATGTTTCGTCCTTAAAGGGCATATTTTTGCAGCTTCTCTCATATTTTGGAAGTAGCCGGTTGGGCAACGAGTGGAGGGGCAGGTTTGAACGACAATTATCTGGATGTTATGGAACAGTATGAAGGGGAGACCTTAGAGGTTCGCCGGGGACGGGGGGCATGGATTTTTGAACGCTCTGACGGGTTAAAGCTTTTAAAGGAATATCGGGGCAGCGTAAAGCGTCTGGAGTTTGAAGAGATGGTTCTTTGCGGCCTGAAGAATCAGGGTATCACTGCAGTGGACCAGTATGTGCGGAACCGGCAGGGAGAGCTGGTGACGGCAGCGGAGGATGGGACGAAATATATTTTAAAGGACTGGTTTGTGAACCGGGAGTGCAACCTGAAAGACGGAAGGGAGATTTTGACGGCCGTTACATGGATTGCCAGGCTTCACCAGGCATTCAGGAAGATCCCCTGGCAAGAAGAATGGAATACAGGTTCTATGCTGCCTCCGGGGCTGAGCACGGAAATGCGGCGACATACCAGAGAGATGAAGCGGGTGAGGACCTTTGTCAGCAATAAACGCAGGAAAAGCGAGTTTGAGCTTTGTGTCATGGAACATTTTGCGGAATTTTATGAGCAGGCCCTAAAAGCCCAGGAAGGGTTGGAAGCTTTGGAAAAGAAGCAGGATGAGAACAGGCTTTTCCTGTGCCATGGAGATTTGAACCAGCATCATCTGCTAATGGGGACCGGGGATGTGGCGGTGATTGAGTTTAATCAGATGCACCGGGGAAAACAGATGGCAGACCTGTATCATTTTATGCGCAAGGTAATGGAAAAGCACGGATGGGATGAAGGGCTGGGAATATCAATGACAGAAGGGTATGATAAGGTGCTGCCAATGGATGAAGAAGACAGGGCATGTCTTTATTTTCTGTTTTTGTATCCGGAGAAATACTGGAAGCAGCTAAATTACTACTACAATGCCAACAAGGCATGGATTCCGGCAAAAAATGTAGAAAAGCTGCGGAGCATAAAAGAGCAGCAGGAGGCGAGGGTGCGTTTTTTGGATAGGATAAAAGGATAAGGGGCGGTTCTAATTTTGTTTTAGAAACCTTTTGACGAAGGATTTATCTTATTATATAATAGAGACAATTGAAAGTAATTACATACGGGCTTTCATTTAGTAATTCTGCTGAACTGGCAGGAAGTATACAGGAGGGAGTATTAAGTTATGAAGGATTACATGAAGATTTATGAGGAGTGGCTGTCGAATCCGTACTTTGATGAAGGGACAAAGGAGGAACTGCGGGCGATCGCGGGCGATGAGAATGAGATCAAGGAAAGATTCTACATGGATCTGGAGTTTGGCACGGCCGGCCTGCGGGGGATTATCGGTGCGGGGATTAACCGGATGAATATCTATGTGGTCCGCAGAGCCACCCAGGGCCTGGCAAACTATATTATCAAGCAGGGCGGGGCGTCAAAGGGGGTTGCCATTGCCTATGATTCCAGGAGGATGTCGCCGGAATTCGCCGATGAGGCGGCACGCACCCTGGCGGCTAACGGGATCAAGGCTTATAAATTTGAGTCTTTGCGCCCCACGCCGGAGCTGTCCTTTGCCGTGCGCGAGTTAGGATGTATCGCCGGAATCAATGTGACGGCCAGCCATAACCCGCCGGAGTACAATGGATATAAGGTATATTGGGAGGACGGTGCGCAGTTTACCCCGCCTCATGATAAGGGCGTGACCGAGGAGGTCCTGGCTATTGAGGATCTGTCAACCGTAAAGACCATGAGCGCTTCTGACGCAAAGGCGGCAGGGCTGTATGACGTGATCGGCGCGGAACTTGACAATAAATACATTGCCAACGTAAAAGCCCAGGTAGTCAATCAGGAAGCTATCGACCAGATGCAGGACAAGATCAAGATCGTGTATACCCCGCTTCACGGCACAGGTAATATTCCGGTCCGGCGGGTGCTCAAGGAGATCGGGTTTACGCATGTATACGTGGTTCCGGAGCAGGAGCTGCCTGACGGGGAATTCCCCACTGTCAGCTACCCCAATCCGGAAGCGGCGGAGGCTTTTGCCCTGGGTCTTAAGATGGCGAAAGAGATCGATGCGGATCTGGTGCTTGCCACTGACCCGGATGCAGACCGTTTGGGCGTATATGTGAAGGACAGCAAGTCAGGAGAGTATATTTCCCTGACCGGCAATATGTCCGGTTCCCTGCTTTGTGAGTATGTGCTGAGCCAGAAGAAGGCGCAGAAGGCAATTCCCGCAGACGGAGAGGTGGTTAAGTCCATTGTCAGCACCAATCTGATCGATGCGGTGGCAGCTTCTTATGACTGTAAGCTGATAGAGTGCCTGACCGGATTTAAGTGGATCGGACAGCAGATTTTAAGGGAAGAAAATACAGGCGTCGGACATTATATGTTCGGTATGGAGGAGAGCTACGGATGTCTGATCGGTACATACGCGCGGGATAAGGACGCGGTATCGGCCACTGTGGCCCTGTGTGAAGCTGCGGCTTATTATAAGACGAAGGACATGACGCTGTGGGATGCCATGATGGCTATGTATGAGAAGTACGGTTATTACAAAGACGCCGTCAAGTCTATCGGCCTGTCAGGAATCGAAGGGCTGGCCAAGATCCAGTCTATCATGGAGACTTTCCGCAATGAGACGCCTGCCGGCTTTGGAGAATACAAAGTAGAGTATGCCCGGGATTATAAGATGGATACGGTTAAGGATATGGCTACCGGAGAAGTGAAGCCTACCGGACTTCCGTCTTCCAATGTGCTGTATTATGATATGAATGATAATGCATGGCTGTGCATCAGGCCGTCCGGCACAGAGCCCAAGATTAAGTTCTATTACGGAGTGAAGGGAAGTTCTTTGGCGGACGCGGATGCTAAGTCTGCGGCTTTGGAAGAAGCGTTAATGGAGGTTGTGAACAAACTGCTGTAAGAAGACAGGAAAAAACTGCTGCCACAGAGGGAAAACCGTGGCGGCAGTTTTTTTGTGATGGGAGATTCCTATATCCAGGCGGAGCTTCTTAAAACAGGAACCGTGAGTCATGACAGCCATGGAAAGACAAGAGAATATGCAGGTTTCTCTGCTTGCGCAGGATAGTAAAGTGTGCTACAATCCTCTAGGAAAGATTGAAAATAGAAAGAAAAAAGCAAGCCTGAAAAGAGGCTATTATTTAAAGAACAGAGAGGATTGGCTGAGTATGGAGAATTTATCTTATCAGAGTACCAGAGGCGGGGAAAAGGGATTGACAGCTTCCAGTGCAATTTTAAAGGGACTGGCAAAAGACGGCGGACTGTATATGCCTTCGGTGATCCCGAAGCTGGAGATCTCTGCAGATAAGCTGGCAGGTATGTCTTATCAGGAGACAGCCTATGAAGTGATGCGGTTATTTTTGACGGATTATACAGAAGAGGAATTGAAATACTGTATCCGTTCTGCTTACGACAGTAAATTTGATACTGAGGATATTGCGCCCTTACGGGAGGCGGACGGAGTTTACTACCTGGAATTGTTTCATGGAAGTACTATAGCGTTTAAGGATATGGCGCTGTCCATTTTACCCTACCTGATGACAACGGCTGCAAAGAAGAACCATGTGGAGAATGAGATTGTGATTCTGACGGCTACTTCCGGAGATACGGGAAAGGCCGCTATGGCAGGATTTGCAGATGTGCCGGGTACGCGGATTATCGTGTTTTATCCTAAGGGGGGAGTCAGCCGGGTTCAGGAACTGCAGATGGTGACTCAGAAGGGGGACAACACGGCAGTGGTGGCGATTCATGGAAATTTTGACGATGCCCAGACTGGGGTCAAGAAGATTTTCGGAGACCAGGATTTTGGAAAACGGCTGGCAGAGCGGGGATTCCAGCTTTCTTCCGCCAATTCCATCAACATAGGACGACTTGTGCCGCAGGTAGTATATTATGTCTACGCATATGCCAGGTTAGTAAGAGACGGAAAGATCATGGCGGGGGACGAGATCAATATTACGGTTCCCACCGGTAATTTTGGCAATATTCTGGCGGCTTATTTTGCAAAGCAGATGGGCCTGCCTGTGAAGACGCTTATCTGCGCTTCCAATGATAATAAGGTATTATATGATTTCTTCAAGACAGGAGTTTATGACAAGAAGAGAGAATTTATTCTGACAAGCTCCCCGTCAATGGATATTTTGATTTCCAGCAACCTGGAGCGGCTGATTTATATGAGTACGGGAATGGACGCGGAAGCGAACAAGAAACTTATGGCAGAGCTTGCCGGGACCGGCGCGTATACGGTGTCAGAGGATATGAAGTCCAAAATGGCAGACTTTAAGGGCGGATATGCCACGGAGGCAGAGAACGGGAAGGAGATCAAACGGCTGTTTGACAAGACCGGTTACATGATTGACACCCACACCGGAGTGGCTTCTGCAGTTTATCAGAAGTACAAGGCAGAGACGAAAGATGTGGTTCCTACCGTCATCGCTTCTACCGCAAGCCCCTACAAATTTTCACATAGCGTAATGGAAGCCGTGTTTGGAGACCAGGGGGATAAGGACGAATTTGCCATTATTGACGATCTGTGCGCGGCTTCCAAAGTAGCCGTTCCAAGAGCCGTGGAAGAAATCCGGAATGCCCGGATACGTCATAAGAGGGAGTGCGATGTGGATTCCATGGAGGAGACGGTAGCGGAAATTCTTGGGCTGCAGGCATAGGATTTGTCCAAAGTCCGCGGTACTGTTATCAACAACCAATACCTGGCCGAAAAGATTGTGGAAAGTTACACTATTCAAACATGGGAAAATGCGTTATAATAGTGCATAATAGTACAGGCTGCAGTCTGTGCTTCCCACAGGAGAGGGAAAGTGGGAGTATAAATAACGAAATGGAGGATCTAAAAATGTTAGTATCTGCAACAGAAATGCTGAAAAAAGCGAAAGCCGGCCATTATGCCGTAGGACAGTTCAACATCAACAATCTGGAGTGGACCAAGTCCATCCTGGCTACCGCGCAGGAGCTGAATTCCCCGGTTATCCTGGGTGTGTCCGAGGGCGCAGGCAAGTATATGACAGGTTTTAAGACAGTGGCCGATATGGTGAAGGCTATGATCGAGGAGATGAATATCACGGTTCCGGTTGCCCTGCATCTGGATCACGGCAGCTATGACGGCTGCTATAAGTGCATTAAGGCAGGATTTTCTTCCATTATGTTTGACGGTTCCCATTATCCTATTGAAGAGAATGTAGAGAAGACCAAAGAGCTGGTGAAAGTTGCCCATGCAATGGGGCTGTCCATTGAAGCTGAGGTAGGTTCTATCGGCGGTGAGGAAGACGGAGTTGTAGGTATGGGCGAGTGTGCAGATCCCAATGAGTGCAAGGCTATTGCGGATTTGGGCATTGATTTCCTGGCTGCGGGCATCGGCAATATCCATGGCAAATACCCCGAGAACTGGCAGGGATTAAGCTTTGACACCCTGGCTGCAATCCAGGAGAAGACCGGCGAAATGCCTCTGGTGCTTCATGGCGGTACAGGTATCCCGGCTGACATGATCAAGAAGGCCATTGACCTGGGCGTTGCGAAGATTAATGTGAATACAGAATGCCAGTTGTCCTTTGCGGCTGCTACCCGTGAGTATATTGAGGCCGGTAAGGACCAGCAGGGCAAGGGCTTTGACCCGAGAAAGCTTCTGGCACCGGGCGCGGCTGCCATTAAGGAGACTGTAAAAGAGAAAATGGAACTGTTTGGGTCCGTTGGGAAAGCCTGAGAAAAGGGAAAACGGATAGTTTGATACATGAGGGCGGTGATACATATGTATCACCGCCCTCATGTATGCATCCCAAAACGGCCTTTAACGGCACCTTATTGCATGTTTTGTCTGTTAAAACCGATACAGATTCAGCCCGATCTCTTCATCCATCCTTCGTTCTATAGTCCCGTCCAGTTTCGTCACTGTGATCTCAGCCGTAGCAGATACATAACAGGCGTTCATATGGCCTCCCGATATGTTCATTTCTTCATCACACAGATTTACGTGAAAATGCAGATAGGTTTTTCCGTCTTTTGTTGAAATATTTCCTACCAGAGAAGTAATCTCCATTGGACCTGTGAGTTCTTTTTTCTTATAGACCTTGTTGATTGTATCGAAAAGCCCTACGACAGCCTTGTTGGCTGCTCCAAGTCCCACGGCAGAGCCTACACGGATATTTTCCATGCGGCACAGTGTTTGAATTTGTTCCAGAATCTCTTCTCCCGGATCCACTCTCATAACATAATGGTTGCCCAATTGCTTATATTCCATTATTTCCTCCTTTATTCATCACAAAACCATTCTCCACAATGGCACGGAAACCAGAGATAAAAAGGTAGATACCACGATGCATTTGGTTGCGAATTTGTAATCACAGCCATGCTTGGCAGCCAGGATCGCAGAGGTACTGCCTGCCGGCATCCCGGTTATTATCACTGAAATCCCGGTAATCAGCGGATCAATCTGTGCCAGGCGGCATCCTGCCAGTGCGATTGCCGGAAGGATTGCCAGGCGCAATACTGTTATAAAGGCCACATTTCCATCAAACATTTCTCCCGGTTTTACATCGGATATCATCATGCCGATCAGCACCATGGTCAATGCCGTTGTACAGCCTCCGGCTGCCCGGACCGCTTTGTCCAGCGCCAAAAGAAACACGGATGTTACGGAACTTACCGCATGAATGCCGCAATTCATAACGCCATTGTAAAGAGAAGCCAGGGGCGCCTGAAAGACCAGCAATACCAGCCCGATCTCCACTGATATAATACAGGGGTGGAGCATTAATTTTTTCAGCACGCTTTTCATGTCCGGCGATTCCGTAAAACAGGAAACTCCGGCCGTCCACATCACGATTCTGGTGGGAACAATAAAAATCGCCGCATACATCAGCCCTTCTGCCCCAAAAATCCCTTCGGCAATCGGCATTCCCAGAAATCCCGAGTTGGACACCAAGGTGCAGTACTGCATTACCTGCCGGACTTCTTTTGATTTATGGTTGTAGAGCACCCGGCTTAAAATGAAATTTACCACCTGGATCAGCGTTGCAATCACCAGGCACAGGGCAAACTTTTTCAGAATTTCCATGCTGAATTCCATACGGAAGGAATTGATAATATTGCAGGGAAGGAAAAAATACAGGACGGCATCCGTCAGTATTCCCTTTCCTTCCGGTTTTAGAATTCCTGTTTTTGTCATCACTGCTCCTGCTGCCATCAACAGAAACATCATAATCTGCAAAGCCCACAAACTGCCCAGCTCCATAGCCTGTCCTCTCCGTTTTTACACAATGCTCAGGATTTTTTTAAATCCATTCCTGCTTTTAACAGCCGGAACATCCGCTCTGCCGCTCCTGCATACAATTCCTCAGCCCGGTCGCAGGCCTCCTGGATATCCATCGCCCCGTTGATGGTGGGCAGTATACTGTCAATGCCATATTCAAAAATTTTATCGGCTCCCTGGCCCATGCCGCCTACAATGGCAACTGCCGGAATCCCCCTGGATTTACAGCGCTGTCCGATACCGCTGGGAACCTTGCCGAATGCCGACTGCCAGTCAATGCGCCCTTCGCCTGTCACTACCAGGTCCGTCCCCTCCAGAAGCCCGTCGAAGTCGATCAGATCCAGAACGGTGTCAATTCCTGACTTCAAAGTAGCATCCAGAAATCCGCAGAGCGCCGCACCCAGGCCTCCCGCAGCCCCGGCGCCGGCTTTCGTCTCCACATCGATCCCCAGTTTATCGCGCATTACAGCCGCGTAATTTTTCATCCCGGCTTCCAGCTCATCCAGAATCTCCGGCGTTCCTCCCTTTTGTTTGCCAAATGTGTAGGTGGCCCCGTCCGGCCCTGTCAGAGGATTGGTTACATCACACATTACTGTGATCTCGGCTTCTTTGACTGCCGGGTCAAGGCCGCTCACGTCAATATCTGCAACCTTGGCCAGATCTGAGCCAAAGCCTGCCAGCTCCTTCCCTTCCGCATCCAGAAAACGGATACCCAGCGCACGCATGGCTCCCATCCCGCCGTCATTGGTAGCGCTGCCTCCGATAGCGATAGACAGTTTGCGCAGTCCCTGGGTAAGGGCGTCACGAATCAGTTCCCCCGTGCCGTAAGTAGTGGTATTCAGAGGATTTCTTTTTTCCATCGGAACCATGGGGAGTCCGGAAGCCGCCGCCATCTCAATGACTGCCGAATCTCCGTGAAATACACCATAGAAGCCTTCCACATCCTCCATCAGGGGCCCATGGACCATAACCTTACGCCAGCTTCCCTTCGTGGCGTCCACAACGGCTTCCACGGTTCCCTCGCCGCCGTCTGCGACTGGCACTCCGGCCGTTTCACACCCGGGAAAGATTTTATTGGCCGCTTCTGTAAGCAGCCGGATGCTCTGTTCTGAAGTGATGGTTCCCTTGAAGGAATCTGAAGCAAATAAAAACCTCATATCTTCTCCTTTCATGATATGCAACAAGCCGGCAAATGTCCAGGAGGAATGCCGGCATGTCATCGGTATGGCGCTGGTAACGCGGCTGCATCTGCAGGTATCACTTGGCACCATACCGATATATATTATGGTAGTAAAGTAGCTTTTATTTTAACAGCCGATCTGTATCAGATCAGTCCGGCCTTTTTCATCTCTGTCTTGATCTTGTCAAGCACAGGTCCCTCCGGAGTGGCAAGGTTCGGAGTATAGGGAACGCCAATATTTCTGCCCCGCAGATTTGCCATATCTTTGGCAGCTACCGGGAAGCTTGCGCCGTCCATGGACAGACGAACCGGATTCAGCTTAAACTGCGCTTCCAGGGAGCCTTCCAAATCACCGGCTACATACTTATTGTACACGTCCGTGATCAGTTCCGGCATAAAGTTGGCGGCTGTGCAGACACCGCCTACGGCGCCGTGGCACATAGATGCATACAGGAGCGTATCTTTTCCGCCAAATACTTTAAAATTCACGTCTCTGGTCCTGCGGATAAACTCGGCAGTCTGCGTAATATCTCCGCTGGTATCCTTCATCCCGATGATATTCTCTACTTCGTGGGCAAGGCGCTCCACCAGATTGCCTGACATGGTGTAGCCTACCCGTCCGGGATTGTTGTACAGAAGCACCGGAGTCTCCGGAACAGCCTCGGCGATGGTTTTAAAATGCTGAAAAAGCTCGGTCTCTGTCGGCTTCAAGAACATGGGCTGCAGGATGGAAATACCTGCGGCGCCGTTGGCCACCGCCATCTTGGCAAGGCGGACACATTTCTTTGTGCTGATAGCGCCGATGCCGAAATATACCGGAACCCGGCCGGCGGCCTGATCTACCATGATCTTTAAGCCCCGCTCCATCTCATCTTCTTCGATTACATAGAACTCACCGTTGCTCCCGAATGCCAGGATGCCCAGCACCCCGCCGTCTATCACATAGTCTACCTGCTCCCGCATTTTTTTCTCATCGATTTTCTCATCGGCGTCGATAGGGGTCAGGATCGGAACCACTACACCCTTGATAAAATCTGTATTCATACCTAATCTCCTCTCTGAAATCACAGCTTTTATGACATCTTCTGCACACAGGTAAATTGATTATGATTCTACGGTAGTATTGGCAATCTTCTCATAGTATTTAACAATACTGGAGTGGTCCTCTTTTTCATATCCGTCGGCTTTGAGTCCCTGCATGATTTCCATTAACTGGCCGGTCAGCGGAACCGGGGAGCTGATTGCATGGGCGGCGTTCAAAGCATTATTCAGGTCCTTGATATGCAGCTCAATACGGAAACCCGGCTTAAAGTTTCTTGCCAGAATCATGGGAGCCTTGGCATCCATAACCGTGGATCCTGCCAGTCCGCCACGGATTGCCTGATATACCAGCTCCGGATCGGTGCCGGCTTTTTTGGCAAAGGTCAGTGCCTCGGAAACGGCGGCAATATTTACGGCAACCACGATCTGGTTGGCAAGCTTTGCAACATTACCGGAACCTAATTCACCGACATAAACAACAGAACCGGCCATTACCATCAGCATATCATAATATTTGTCAAACAGCTCTTTTTTACCGCCTACCATTACGGATAAGGTTCCGTCGATAGCCTTGGGCTCGCCGCCGGACACGGGGGCGTCCAGCATCTCGATTCCAAACTTGGCAGCCTCGGCTCCGATTGCCTTGCTTTCGGTTGGGTCGATGGAACTCATGTCAATCAATACCAGGCCGGGCTTTGCGCCTTCTGCCACGCCGTCTTTGCCCAGGACAGCGCTTCTCACATGGGGAGAGTTGGGAACCATAGTGATGACTACTTCTACCTGAGAAGCCACTTCCTTACCGTTTGCGGCAGAAGTTGCCCCGCAGGACACCAGATCCTCTACGGCTTCTTTATTGAAATCAAAAACTACTACATCGTGGCCTGCTTTCACCAGATTCTTTGCCATTGGCCGTCCCATGATACCTAATCCGATAAATCCAACTTTCATTGTTTTTCCCTCACCTTTCTTTATTTTACGGTTTAACGGCCGCTTTCCGGAACACTGCGAATTTTCCGCTTTTCCTGAAACGGTTCGTCAACCATCATCTATGTCCGCATTATAAAAGATTATTGCAGTTGTGACAATGGACGGAATTCACGAATAAAAGGCATACTTTCATACAAAAAGAATAAAGTTTCATTTTTTAAAATCATATATCATATTTGTTTCATATTTGAATCATATTTAATTCATCTGGTTTTCGCGTTTTATGTTGTTTTTGCCCTATTCGATTCCGTATTTTTTTCTGTGCCTCCATAAGGTTGCTTTGCTGATTCCCAGCTCTTTTGCAGCCTTTTCCCGGTTCCCTCCGTATTTTCGAAGGGTATCCGCAATCCGCTTTGCTTCTATATTTCCCCCGAACGGCAGATGCTCCCCGGCCTGTTCCGTATGGAAAACCCTTTCGCAGGCTGCCGTGTCTTCTGATGTTTCCGGATATAATTCATCCAGCAGTTTTTCCACGGCAATCTCGTCTATGGACCTTTTCTTTGCTGTCAAAATCAGGCGGTCGCAAAAGCTTTCGATTTGAAACAGATTCCCTTTCCAGGGGTATTCAAGAAGCCGTTTTTTTGCCCCTGTTGTCAGCACATGATACCGGGAATATCGCTCGCAGCACTCTCTTACGGTGCTTTCCAGCTTTTGCCGCAGATCTTCCGCCCGTTCCCGCAGAGGAGGAACCACAAGCTCCAGGCCGGACAGAAGATATCCCAGATCCTGCCTGAGCCTTCCTGCGGCCATCAATCTGGCCGGAGCTTCTTCTAAAGTGACCATCACCCGCACATTTACCCGGCGCAGGCTTGCGATATCCGCGCCATGGCAGACCCGGAAGCGGATTAGCTGATACAGCCTGTACTGATTGTCAGGGGTTAGCTCCTGGGCATCCTGGATCAGCAGCGACCCGCCATTGGACTGCAGGACTGCTCCACGTTCACCAAAGATCATAACGCGCTGTGCTTCTCCCGTCAGCCCGTCACAGGGGACATCCAGAAAGGAGGCGTTTCCACGGCAGCTTCCGTTGTGGATGGCTTCTGCCAGCATTCTCCGCTCTGTTCCCGGTTCTCCCATCAGTACTACCGGCCGGTCGGACAATGCATAAAGCCGGGCCAGGTATATACAGTCCTGCATGGCTTTTGACTGCTGTAAAATATCCTCAAACCGCACCAGCGGAGGCAGGCCTTTTCCGGCGCTGCCCTCATTTCTGGAAACCGCCGGCTTTTTCTTCATCTTATGGCAGGTAATGATCGCCCCGTCCACCCGGTCTTCATACAACACCGGAGCCATGACGGCGAACACGGTTCCCCTGCCCCATTCCAGAAAAAGAGAATATTCTTCCCCTTTTTCCAATACCCTTTTTAACTCTTCTTCACCGATCTGGGGCGCCGCGTCCCGGATTTCCGTTCCTTTTAGTTCCTGCTGGCTCTTTCCGGTCATATCCTCCATCAGCGGATTCACCGCCGTAATAATACCGGCTCCATCCAGCCGGATCACGCCGTTGTAGGAATAATCCAGCAGTGTTTCGATCTGCGCTGCCGTTTTCTTTTCCACACTTACCGCATAATCCATCCGTTCCGCCATCACAAATGCCTGGCGTAAAGAGTCTTCCGTCATAGAGAGAAACAAAGACGGCACCCCTGCCTCGGTTGCCCTGGCAACGGCCTGGTCTCCTCCTATGATCAGATCCGCCCCTTCCCTGACTGCCTGTTCCACAGCAGTGGTAAGTTCTGTTCCCTGGCGCACATAATAAGTCCGCAGATTGATCTCATACAGCTCATCAAAGTAGGACATATCGCAGAACATATTACGAAAACCTACCACTGCAATTGCCGGTCTGGGTTTTTTTATGATCTGTCTGGCTCTTGTCACCAGAAGGGCCATTTCCTGTGCCGTCAGAACAATCTCCACTACCGGGATATCGGTATATTGTTTGATCAGGGATGCCTGCAGCCCTCTGGCAATGATGATGGACGCGCCTCCGCTGATGGCGCGGCGGGCCTCCGTGACGGCCGAATCCGTATCGATGACCCGCATTTCATGGATTTCATATTGCTTTTCCTGCAAAATATTATGAGCCTGGTGAAGCATTTCTTCTCTGGATACTAAAAGTGTGATTTTCCCCATAAACGCTTGTCCTGCTCCTTTCATCTGAAATCTCCGTACCATTCTAATATATCATATTTTATTTTCCATATGAAGACGGAATAATAGTGATTGACAAGAAGATTTTTCTCTGCTAAGATGAATCACAGGAAGAGCTTAGGCGAATTATAGATAATAATTCGTCAGGCTTTTTTTGTTTCTGCGCAATTAATTGTACAAAGTTTAAGGAAGGAGGAACAGCAGAATGTATGGAATAGTGAATATAAATCCGTTCAAAAAGAATCGGAAGGGAGTAAAAAAGGTAAGGGAAGAAGACAGAAGATCCCGGGAAGCCTGGAGAGAGATGGCAGTGGATATTGGATGCGAGATTTTAGGGAGCCTGATTCTGGCGGTTACGACCTACAATGTGGCGCTTTATGCGGAATTTCCCATGACGGGGTTTTCAGGGATCGCCATGATTTTATACCGGCTGTTTCAAGTCCCGATGGGGCTTTCCACAATCCTTCTCAATATTCCGGTGGCATTTTTGTGCGCAAAGCTGATCGGAAGACGATTTTTGGTGAAATCTTTTCGGTGTATGGTTATTTCTTCTTTTATGCTGGATTATTTGGCGCCCCTTTTGCCGGTGTACCAGGGTGACAGGATGGTTGCCGCACTGATTACCGGTTCTGTGGGGGCGCTGGGATATGCGATGATATATGTGCGGGGGTCTTCTACCGGAGGGTCGGATTTTATCAATATGGCGGTGAAAGCGGTGAGGCCTCATGTGAACCTGGGAACCATTGCTTTTTTATCCGACGTTGGAATTATTCTGGCAGGCGGGGTGATTTTCCGGGACCTTGACGGGATTGTGTATGGGATGATCATCAATCTGTTGTTTGCGGTGGTGGTGGATAAGGTGATTTTAGGCATGAATGCAGGAATGGTGGCTCTGATCGTCACGGAACACGGAAAGATGGTGACAGAGGAGGTAGACCGATGCTGTATGCGCGGTTCTACTATATTGAAAGCCGAGGGAGGCTATCAGTATAAAAAGAAGGATGTCGTTATGGTGGCAGGCAGTAATAAGGATATTTATCAGGTGCAGAGGCGGATTCGGGAGGTGGAGCCGAAGGCATTTATGATTATTATGGATTCACATGAAGTTCATGGGGAAGGATTTCGGATTACACGGGTGGCAGGCGGATGAAAAAATAATTTTTGCATATACTGTCAGCGATGTCAGAAAACCACGTTTTGCACATATAAGAAAGCTTATGGAAACCATTTCCTTTATGTCTTTCGTATGTCGTGAAGAACACATGAATTACGGAGGGAAAATTATGAAGCGCGATGAGATTGTATGCAATTGTATGGAAGTGACAGCAGGGATGATCCGGGATGCCATAGAAGGAGGGGCTAAGACCGTGGAAGATATTCAGGAAGCCACCGGAGCCGGTACGGTTTGCGGGGGATGCCTGGACGAGATTCAGAAGATATTGGATGAATCTGTATAAATGGCAGCAAACAGCCTTCATGCTGCATGGTAATAAATTTGTAAGAGAACCGTTTTCATTTATCAATGGTATTGGAAGGAATTGTCTGGTATACTGATCTTGTCACGGAATATCTGCCAAACCGGACAGCCGGTATTATTTACCCGGGAAATAATGGAATGACGTATCGGATGAAAGATAAGGCAGGGATTTCATATTCCGGGCAGGAAGCAGAAAGACAAGGAAAAACAGGAGAGGATATTGAAATGAGTAAGATCAAAAATAAGATGATGGCCGCAATGTGCTGTACAGGGCTTTTGGTGCTGGGCAGTGTAGGATTGGCCCAGGCCCAGTCGCCTACTATTTTGGCAGGAGGGAGGTACCAGGAACGGCAGTCAGGCCCGGGAGTTAAGGATGCGTGGGAACAGGAGAACGATATCATCCGGATCTGGGGACCGGTACTGGGAACGGAGGACGGATCGATCCGTATTGACAATCAGTCGGGAATCTCTTTTGAAGGAGAGATCGTGCTCAATATTGATAAGGAGCATTCCCGTGTCCTGGAGGGAGTGAACGGATTTCCGGTGGAGGTCCGTGACATAAAAGAAGGCGATTTTATTTATGCCTATATTGGGCCGGCCATGACCATGAGCCTTCCGCCTATGACTACGGCGGAGATGGTGGTCTGCCAGATACCCCAGGATAAATCGGCGCCAGGGTATGTAAAGGTTAAGTCCATGCAACAGCAGGAGACCGGTGACTGGAACCTGACGGCGACGGACGGGACGGTGTATCACGTGCCGGAGGACTGTCAGATATTGCCGTACCTTACGCGAAATATTGTAAGGCTGGAGGATGTAACCGATTCCAGTACCTGCATGGTCTGGACCGATGCCGCGGGAAGCGTGGAAAAGATTGTGCTGTTTGCCCGGGATGCGGAGCAGGCGGCCGGAGAATAATATGATCAGCCAGGGGCCGAAGTGTCGGTTCCTGGCTTTTTGGGGAATGTTTTATGGGACATGTACAGAAGTGTGAAAAGAAGCCGTCTGTCTGCGAATCCTGCGGAGGGCAGCTGGAACGTAAGAATCCGTATACATATTATTGCCCTTCCTGTGGAATGGAGTATTATATCTCGGCGAACCGGACCCATAAGGTATCAGTCCGGCTGTCTGCCGGGAAGATGATCTTGATATGCGCAGCTGCGGCAATTGTGACGGCTGCGGCAGCAGTGCTGGGGTATCAGGTTTATACAGGGCATCTGGTCATGTCGGCAAGCCGTTTTTCCGTAATTGTCCGGGATTTTTTGATGGAAGCCTGTGACAAGCCGGCTGCAGAGATCAGCCAGGAGGAACTGGAGCGGATAAAGTATCTGAAAATAGAGTGGAACAAAGGATATCAGTTTACATATGGCTATGAGGATTATTATGATTATAAGGACAGAGGCCGGTATGAAGAAACCTTGAAAACCATAACAATCAAAGGAACCAGGGAGGATTTTTCCCCCACGGACATTCAATACTTTACTGGTCTTACCAGACTGGAGCTGTATACGGGAGCTTGGGAGAATTATGCTTTGCCTGAAGAAAATAAGCTGCGTTGCATTTATTGTGTTGACGGGATGTCCAAATATGGCACGCCTGACTTCTTTGACCGGGTAAATCCTGATACTTTGGAAGAAGTTGCAATTCTGGATGCAGATGGGCTGAAGGACTTTGCGTTTATGGAAAACCTGAAAGGGGTTAAACGTTTTTTACTCGAGAAGGCCGTGCTGGAAGACGGGAAAATTTTTGAGGGATTTGACCGGCTGGAGGAACTGTACCTGCTTTATGTGGACATGGAGGAGGAAAAGGCGGGATTGATTATGGAGGAATTTCTTTCCCTTCCGTCCCTGAACTGCTTTTATGTGGAAGGGAAGTCAGCCTGGTATATTTCCCAGGAGCAATGGGAAGCGTGGCAGCAGGATTACAGTGGGAAGATTTCTTTGGAGAGAAAATAAGGAGCCGTCCGGAAGGAGAACGGCCGGGACAAAATGCCGTTATGGAAGGATATATTCAGGGAGGATTGACAAAGATGAAGGATGAAAAACAAGATCCATATGTGATCCGCACCTCGAACCAAAATGAGAAAGCGGAGCTTTTGAGGCTGGAATGTACAAACTGCGGAGCCTCTCTCGAACTTATGGACCGAACCCATGCCAGATGTCCCTATTGCGGCCAAAAATATCTGATTGATGAGGCAAAAGGCACAATCATCCATGTACAGGTGGATTACAGCGGAAGTGACGAGATGTATGAAGCGGTCAGCAGCACGAAAAAAGTCCTGATCGTGTTTCTGATTGTGGCATCCGTGATTGCGCTGATTATTTTTGGTTTTAATGTGGCGGCCAAAAAGTCTGTATTTTCCAGATCCGATGAGAATATCCCGGTGGATGCCAATGGAGAGCTGCTGGTGATTTTTTGTAAGGATATTTTCGGAAAAGAGTACAAGGAGATTACGGAAGAAGAGTTTGCATCGATCCGGTATCTTCGCTGTTCTTATGAACGGGAAGGCGCCGAGAATTACAATATGATTTCCTACAGTTTTGTAAATTATGAGGATTGCCAGAGCGAGGAGGAATTCCAGGAAACCGTGAAAAAATGGACTTACCGGACAAAGCGGGTAAGCTGGCCTTCAGACTATACCATGTTTACCGGTTTGACCAGAATCGATACTACCGACGCGGTCTGGCTTTCTCTGCGTAAATTTTCCCCTGACAGCAGGATTACCTATATAGATACGGATGACAGCCTCGACACGATTTCCCAAGTGCTGAATCCGGAAAATATCAAAGTGATGCACATAGGCATAATGGGAACGGACCTGAAAGGGATAGGGCAATATAAAAATCTGGAGGAACTGGATGTAGACACCAATCTGACTGCCCGGTCCGTTGATATAAACGGAATCGAACAATGCAAAAATTTAAAAAGACTCCGGCTGCGATGCGGTGAAGCCTATGAAGGCCTGGAAAATATAGGGTCTTTGGCTTGTCTTAAAAGCCTGTATATAGACCAGGTGCCTATAGAAGAGTGTACGTTTTTAAGGAATCTTCCCCAGTTGGAAGAATTATCTGTTTACACAGGAGAAGAGGCCGGTTTGTCTGTTTTTGACGACCTTCCCAATCTGAAAAAAGTGGATTTTCTGGATATGAATTATATTCCTCCCGGAGAGATACACAGGCTGCAGGGGGTGGAAGAATTGTCCATAGCAGTAAATGAAACGGAGGGAGTCAATGAGATTGCTTCTTTGAGTTCCCTGAAAGCTTTGGAGCTGCATATGGCAATACATGAATACAATGCGCCTGTAGATATCTCCGTACTTGGAACCGCTCAGGGGCTTCAAAGGCTTTGGCTGGATAATTTCTGGGGAGGCGAGATAACAGGAGCGGAGCAGATCTTAAGGCTTCCGGAGCTTTCCGTGCTCTGGATAGGCAGGAAAGGCACAAGCGATGTGGAGCTTTTATTAGATGCGGAGAGCCTGGAAGACAATCCTTCCGTTCAGGAGCTGGGATTCTGGGCATGTTTTCCGGAAAATGCGGCTGACAAAGAAAAACTGGATTTTTCTTTTCTGCTCCATTATCCTAATGTAAAACGGCTGTATCTGGAGGACTGCGGCCTGGAGGATATCTCTTTTCTGTCAGAGATGGAGGATCTGAGAGCCTGCAGCCTTCAGGAAAACGAGATCAGCAGCCTTTCGCCGCTTCTGGAATGCAAGAAGCTGGAGATCGTTGCCGCGGATCAGAAATCCGCAGCAGGAGTCCGTTTTCCGTCTGACGTTGTGGTGAACTTGGAACCTTTTGCGCGAATTTATGAATAAAGAAGGACGGCGGCAGCCAAAAGAAAGAGGATACAGGCTGCCGCGGCAAGGTTTTATGCGACAAATGCATACATCATAATATAATGGCACAGGCTTCCGCCCATCACAAACAGGTGAAATATCTCATGGGAACCGAAATGCCGGCACCGGCTGTTGAAAATAGGCAGCTTCAGCGCATAGATGACGCCTCCGATCGTGTAAATGATCCCGCCGGCCAGCAGCCAGTAAAACGCGCTCTTAGGAAGCGCGGCGGTGATCTTGCCGAAGGCCAGTATACAGACCCATCCCATGGCAATATAGATCAGGGAAGAAAACCATTTGGGGCAGGTGATCCATAAGGCGTTGATCAGGATCCCCACAAAGGCGATTCCCCATACTAATCCCAGCAGGGCCCATCCGGTGCGGTCTCCCAGAACCAGCATACATACAGGAGTGTACGTTCCCGCAATCAGGATAAAGATCATCATATGGTCCACTTTGCGGAGAATCTGGTTAATCTTAGGAGAAATATCAAGGGTGTGGTAAGTAGTGCTGGCGGCGTACAACAAGATCATACTGATGATGAAAATGGTAAGAGCCAGCACGTGGGTCTGCCCCGGAGAACGGGCGGCTTTGATTAAAAGCGGCGTGGCTGCGAAGAGTGCCAGAAGCATCCCGATAAAATGAGTAATGGCGCTGCCAGGGTCTTTGATTTTAAATGTCATAATCAATCCCTCCTTTGACGAGATCAATGTCAATGCCTGTATGAAAAGGCATTCTTTATATAAAGTGACTAAAAACCATACGACATAGTTTTTAAAACTATGTTTAACTGTTTGTTATACTATACTCCTTTTGCGCAAAAAAAGCAAGTGATTTAATAAAAAAGCAAGAAATCATTTACAGACTGCGGTTTATCGAAAACAGGGCTGCCAGGATATGGAAAGATCCATTCCTGACAGCCCTGTTTTCGATGGGCAATATTATCCCGATCTTTATAAATAAGTCAGATTCATTATGATTCCCTGGGGATAATCCCCGTATTTTTCTCCGAATAAGTTGATACCCCCCACATTTCTGGCATCATCCTTGACGGCGATTTTCAGAGAGATATAAGGATATTTTTCCAGTTCCAGGTCACTTAGGCCGATCAGCGGATTCTCTGGTTTTCCGTCTAAAAAGCTGCCTCTCTCCCGGACGGAAAAGGTTTTCAGAAATCCGTATTGGGTATTTCCGTTGGGCCATACCGGCGGGGTGAGCCTTCCCCGTCGTGTTCCGAAATCTCCCGGGGAATGAAAGGTTCCGATTTCCACTTCATTAACGGAGACTGTGATGTCTGACGGCCAGTTTTCAAGAAATCCCGGAGCCTCCGAGCAGATCTCCATAGAGAAGGAGATCTCTCCCAAAGGCAAAAGCGGGTTGAAAATATTGGGAAACCGATATTCCACATAGCCTTTGGTGAACCAGATAAGCTGGGCGTGGGTCCGGGCAGGGGTGTAAAAGGACTGAACCGTATCGTATGCTTCGATAGCGCCGTTTTCATCTGCCAGGCCGCAGGTGGGATGGATGTCGCAACTGCTGTAATTTCCGATGGGCATGTCCACGGAGATGGTTTTGTTTTCTGAATCGATATCGGCGTCAAAGGTTTCCAGGCGAAATGACTGCATACTGCAGATGCAGACCCGCATGGAACCGCGGATGCCTGGCTGGGTTTCCGTGACGATAAGTTGAGCCTCTTCCAGGGTCTTGATGTGGAGCGCGGCAGAGGAGAGAGGAATATCAAGGATGGAAGCGATCTCCTGCAGGGAGCGGGGCGTGTTTTTCAACATGTCAAGAATCTGCAGGCGGGTGGAGGAGGATAACGCCTTGCCGATCCGGATGATCCGTTCCCGGTGGGCAGGGTTGCTTAAGTGCAGGCAGATATTTCTCTCGCCGATAATCCGGACCGTGCGTTTTTCTTTTACAGGTTTTTCTTTTGCAGCCATAAAGAAGGATTCCTTTCTTCCAATATTTTTATTTTATGCTTTTTTTATTATAACATTAATTACATAAAATGTAAAGTAAATATACATATGCAACAATATAAGGTGGGTAATTTCGTGGATAAACAACGAAATTCAAACAAAAATAAAAATGAATATTGTAAAAATAGATAAAATATTGTAAAATAAATCATGTAATAAAAAGATCACAAATGGGGTGCAGGCGATTATTAAAAAATTATGGCACAAGAGTCGGCAACCCGGAGCGTGACGGGAACCAGTAGGTAGAATCATCTCAAAAAAGGAGAGAAAGAAAATGAAAAAAGCAGTTGCGATCATGACGGCAGCAATGATGGTAATGTCCTTAGCGGCATGCGGCGGTTCCGACCAGGCGGCGGCCACTACGGCGGCTCCGGCGGCAGAGGCTAAGACAGAAGCTCCGGCAGCAGGAGGCACAGATGCAGAAAAGCCGGCATCCGAACCTTCTGCGGCAGGCAATATCTTAGAAGGCAAGACC
This sequence comes from uncultured Lachnospiraceae bacterium, assembly GCA_949840805.1. Lineage (GTDB taxonomy): Bacteria > Bacillota > Clostridia > Lachnospirales > Lachnospiraceae > Brotaphodocola. Next base: position 136,221 of record CATKXR010000004.1, read on the forward strand.
GTAGGCTTTGCCCAGACAGACAGCATGTCCGCGTGGCGTACCACAGAGACGGATGATATCAAGAAGTTTGTCGAGGAAGCGGGCGGACAGTTTATCGTTAAGGATGCAGGCGGCGATATTGCTACCCAGGAGTCGGATATCCGTGACTTAGTGGCGGCAGGAGTAGATTTTTTGGTGGTGGCCCCGTTGGAGGACAATGGTCTTCAGGGTGCTTTGCAGGAAGCTATGGAGAATGAGATTCCGGTTATTCTTGTAGACCGCGCGATTGCCGGTGAGGCGGGAACCCATTACACCACGGCCATCATGTCTGATTTTGTGTGGGAAGGCGAGCAGTGTGCCAAGGCTCTGATGGAGGCTCTTCCGGACGGAGGGAACATCGTTATTATCAATGGCGGTTATGACTCCTCCACTTCCACGGACCGCCAGGACGGATTTGTCAATGCCCTGGATTCCGCTAAATATCCGATCGTAGGCGAGCAGGACGGCGAGTGGCTGATGGACAAGGCCCAGTCCGTGATGGAGAATATTATTCAGGCCCAGGGCGGCGAGAACATTGACGCGGTGTTCTGTGTGACAGACGATATGGTCCAGGGGGCCATGAATGCTATCGATGCGGCGAATCTGGAGCCGGGCAAAGATATCCTGACTCTGGGGATCGACGGTACAAGGGCTGCTTTTGAGGCGGTTGAGAGCGGACGTCAGCTTGCTTCTTGTACCTGCACTCCTTACTTTGGCGGGATCGTGGTAGAAACGATTGGAAAGATCATTAACGGAGAGGATATTCCGGCTAATATTACAAACCAGGATACTCTTTACACCAAGGACAACGTAGAGGTGGAATTGGGCTTCTGATTTTTATAGTTCACTTTTCATAGTCCGAAAGGAAAGCTGCTGCAAAGAAAACAGGTTTTGCAGCAGCATTTTTATAACAGTGATATTGGGGCTGTTATGCTTCTTATAAGGAGGGAATGATCGTATGGCAGAGATTTTGTTGGATATCAAAGACCTGGAAAAGACATTTCCCGGAGTCCGCGCGCTGAAAGGGGTTAAGCTGACGGTAAGCAAGGGAGAGGTCCATGCCCTTATGGGGGAGAATGGAGCCGGAAAATCTACACTGATTAAGGTCCTGACCGGAATCTATCAGAAAAACGGAGGAACCATTAATTTTGACGGCGAGGAGATCGATTGCCGCACGCCAATGGAGGCAAACGACAAGGGGATTTCCACCATTTATCAGGAGCTGAACCTGGTGCTTTTCCAGACGGTATATGAAAATTTGTTTTTGGGACGGGAACCCAGGGATAAGTTTGGCAGAGTTGACAGAAAGACGATGATCGCCGAAGCGGATCGGATTCTTAAGGATTTGGGGATTGACGTGGACGTGAGCGCGCCGCTGAGCCGCTATCCTACCGCCATTCAGCAGATGGTGGCAATTGCCAGGGCGGTCAGCATCAACGCGAAGCTGGTTATTATGGATGAGCCTACCTCTTCCTTAGACGCCCAGGAGGTGCAGGTGCTGTTCCGGATTATCCGGCAGTTAAAAGGACAGGGGATCAGCGTTATTTTTATCAGCCATAAGCTGGACGAGATTTTTGAGATCTGCGACCGTCTGACCGTATTTAAGGACGGCGAGTATGTGGGAGATTATGACATTAAGGACTTAAACCAGTTTAAGCTGATTTCCCTGATGGTAGGCAAGGACACCGTGACTCTGGAAAGAAAGAAGGAGGGCTATGATTTTGCAGATGCCACTCCGATCGTAAATATGAAAAACATCCGTCAGGGAATGCGCCTTAACGGGCTGGATGTGGAGCTGCGCCAGGGCGAGGTGGTAGGTCTGGCAGGGCTTTTGGGATCCGGAAGGACGGAGCTGGCCCAGGTGCTTTTTGGAACCAGCATGCCGGACGACGGCGAAGTGTTCTGGTGGGGGGAACCGGCTAATATCCACTCTCCGTCAGATGCCATCAAGAAGGGGATGGGTTTCTGCACGGAGGACCGGAAAGTGGAAGGAATCGTGCCGCACCTTTCCGTAAAGGAGAACATGACCCTTGCCCTGCTTCCGAAGCTGAACCGTTTTGGCTTTGTAAAATTCAAGGAGCAGGATGAGATTGTCCGTCACTATATTGAACGGTTAAAGATCAAGACCCCAACGCCGGAGCAGCAGATCTGCAATTTGAGCGGAGGCAATCAGCAGAAAGTGCTCCTGGCCCGATGGATGTGTATGAATCCCAAGCTGATTATATTAGACGAGCCGACCCGCGGAATCGATGTGGGAGCTAAGGCGGAGATCGAGGATTTGATCCAGGAGCTGTCAAAGAGCGGGATATCCATATTGATGATCTCTTCGGAGATTGCCGAGCTGGAGAGAAATTGTGACCGGATCATTGTTATGAGAGAGGGGAAAGTAGCAGGAGAGCTGGTTGACAAGGATATCCATCAGGACAAGATCATGGAAGCAATAGCAAAAGGCAGTGAAAGTGAGGGAAAGGTCCATGAATAAAACAAAACAGGATACCATTCAGTTGGTGAAAAAATACAGTGCAGTTACCATGTTGTTATTCTTTATACTGCTCAACTCCCTGTTTACCCCGAACTTTTTCAGGCTGAGCAATTTAAACAACATTATTACCCAGATCTGCCCTACCATTCTTTGCGGAATGGGGATGACCCTGGTGATTTCCACCGGCGGTATTGATATTTCCGTAGGTTCGGTAATGGCGCTTTCCGGGGTGCTCACAGCTCAGCTCATGTCAAACGCGGGACTTCTGCCGTCCATCGTAGCGGCAGTGGCGGTGTCCGTGCTGGTAGGGTGTTTTACGGGATTTATGGTAGGAAAACTGCGTTTGCAGGCTATGGTTATTACCCTGGGCCTTCAGTTGGGACTGAGAGGTGTGGCCCAGGTGCTCTGCGGAGGCAGGGATATTTATTTTAATAAACTGGGAGAAGTGGGGAAACAGCTTTCCTTATGGGGAACTTATAAGATCGGCGGGGCTATTCCCATACAGATCGTACCGATTGTCCTTTCGATTGTGGTAGTGTGGATAATGGTGGAAAAGACGGTTTTAGGGCGTCAGATCGAAGCGGTGGGAGACAGCCTGCGGTCCAGTATCTTAGCCGGTATCCATGCTTCGGTGATCTTGATGATCGTGTATGGGATCAGCGCGTTTTTTGCGGCATTTGCAGGAATCTTCCAGGCGGCAAAGGTGTCCGTGGCTGCAGGAAGTTCCCTGGGACAGCTTGCAGAGCTGGATGCCATTGCGGCAGTGGTTATCGGAGGCACGCCTATGAGCGGCGGCAAGGCGCGGGTCATGGGCACGGTAGTAGGCGCCCTGATGATGCAGATGATCACCCTGACCTGTGTCATGAATAATATTCCGGATCAGTACGCCCAGGTATTTAAAGCGGCGATTATTGTGTTTGCAGTATTTATTCAGAGAGAACAGGCTAAGTAGGAGGTGAAGGGGTATGAAAACAAAGAATGATATTCGGCAGATGATTTTGTCAAGAAGTACGGTTGTAGCATTTTTAGCCCTGGTCATCGTCACGAGCATTGTGTTTAGGGATAAGAATTTTCTGTCTACCAATAATGTGGTCAATATTTTATTGAAGGCAGCCAAGAATGGCGGATTTCTGGCGCTTGGCATGACTTTTGTAATCCTTTGCGCGGAGATTGACCTGTCTGTGGGGGCGGTATTTGCCCTGAGCGGCGTAGTGATGGGGCTTGTAGGAGAAATTAATCCGTTTTTGGGAATTGTCTGCGGGATTTTGGTGGGTGTGGTCTCAGGGCTGATGATCGGTTATATGGTGACGAAAATGAGGATATCTTCCTGGATTGCTTCTCTGGCGATGATGTTTGCCTTACGGGGCGTGATCTTGATTATTGCCAAAAAGTCTGTGGCCATCAGCGGCGGAATTTTGACTTTTGCCAATGCCCAGTTTTTTAAAGGAATGGTGCCGGGAATGAAAAGCGGGATTTCCATTTTGGTATTTATTCTGTTCTTCATGACATTTTTATGCATGTATGTGGCCAGGAACACCAAGTTCGGCATGGGGATATATGCCGTGGGCGGCAACTGTGAGGCAGCCCGGATGATGGGTGTGGATGTGGACCGGATCAAGATCAAGGCTTTTGTGTGCTGCGGGACCATTGCGGCTTTTTCCGGCGTGCTTTTGGCCTCCAGCAGCGGAAGCGCAACTTTAAGCGCCGGCAATGTTTATGAGACTTATGCCATTGCCATGTGTGCGATCGGCGGTGTGAAGCTGTCCGGCGGCGAAGGCAAATTTTCAGGCACATTTTTTGGAATTTTGATTTATTTCATAATCAATACTATTTTTACTTATTTGCCGGCAGGTATTTCCGTTCATTGGCAGTCCATTATTATGGGACTGTTGGTGCTGATTTCTGTGGGTGTCCAGTCAGAGGTTCTGCACAACATTAAATTGGGGAAGAAAAGGGCGGAGTAAATGTTGGAAATATTATTTGAAGATGCCCATCTCATTGTGGTATGGAAGCCGGGAGGGCTGGAATCCCAGTCTTCCCGGGGCATTGGGGCCGATATGGTAAGCGAGATCCGGCGGCATATCCACAATTTATCCACAGACAGGGGGATGCCCTATGTGGGAGTTGTCCACAGGCTGGACAAGCCGGTAAGCGGTGTTATGGTGTATGCAAAAGAAAAAAAGTCAGCAGGCGCCTTGAGCCGGCAGATATCTGACAGGACTATGGATAAGCGGTATTTGGCAGTGCTTTGTGGAAAAGTGGATAAAAATGTGGATAAGTATGTGGATTATCTGTTGAAAGATGAAAAAACCAATCTTTCCCGGATTGTTGATATGGGGACAACCGGGGCAAAGCGGGCGGAGCTGGAATACCGGGTGTTAAAACATTTGGAAACAGAAGACTATGGGGACGTAACCTTGGCAGAGATTTCTTTGCTGACAGGAAGACACCACCAGATCCGGGTACAGATGGCAGGACATGGCGTTCCTCTTTTGGGAGACAGGAAGTACAACCCTGCGTTTGCCCGTGAGGGCAGAAGACCGGAAAATATTGCCTTGTCAGCATACCGGCTGGCCTTTGTTCATCCGGTTTCGGGAAAAAACATGGAATTTTGCCGGAATCCGGATGACGGATTTTTTAAGCAACTGTTTAGCAGTTGAAGACTGGGCATGGAAAAGTTGCCGTTTGCCGGTATCCGGCGGACAGTAACTTTTTTCGCTTTTGTGGGATATTGCAGATTCAGGATAAAACTGATACAATGGTCATACAGGTTTCTCACACCAGTACTAGGCAGGAACAGAGAAACGGAAATGAGAGGACAAGGAATGAAAAGGGAGTGTGGAATGCTTCTTCCGGTGGCAAGCCTTCCGTCCAGGTATGGAATCGGCGCGTTTTCTAAGGAGGCATATGAGTTTGTGGACAAATTGGCGGAAGCAGGGCAGCAGTATTGGCAGATTCTGCCCCTGGGGCCTACGGGATATGGAGATTCTCCATATCAGTCCTTCAGTGCATTTGCAGGAAATCCTTATTTTATTGACCTGGAAAAGCTGGCGGAAGACGGCCTTTTGACAAAACAGGAGTGCGACGATACCGATTTCGGAGATGATGCGAGAGACATTGATTATGGCAAGCTGTATAAGAACCGTTTTCCTTTGCTAAAGAAGGCTTATCTGCGCTGGAAAAAGAAGCAGGCCAGGCTGGGGACGGACGGGATCCGGCTGTTTTTGGAGCGTTCCCTTCTGCCGGACACCCGGGAATACTGTTTTTATATGGCTGTAAAAAATGATTTTGCCGGGAAAAGCTGGGAAGAATGGGATGAAGATATACGCCTGCGGGATGTTGTGGCCGTAAAGAAGTATCAGGAACGGCTGGAAGAGGAGATCCTTTTTTATGAGTTTTTGCAGTATCAGTTTGAGCGCCAGTGGAAGCTTTTGAAGGCATATGCCAACCGAAAAGGGATCCGCATTCTGGGAGATATTCCGATTTATGTGGCATTTGACGGGGCGGATACCTGGGCTCACCCGGAGCTGTTTCAGTTTGACGAAGACTGCCGTCCGAAAGCAGTAGCCGGATGCCCGCCGGACGCTTTTTCTGCCACAGGCCAGCTTTGGGGGAATCCCCTGTATGAGTGGGATTACCATAAGAAGACCAGATATGAATGGTGGATCAGGCGGATGGAGTATAGTTTCCGGCTGTATGACACGGTGCGGGTAGATCATTTCCGGGGGTTTGACGAATACTGGTCCATTCCCGCGGGAGATAAAACGGCGAAAAACGGACATTGGGAAAAGGGGCCGGGGATTGAACTGTTCCGGGCCATGAAGTCTCATTTCGGGAAGATGGATATTATTGCGGAGGATCTTGGATTTTTGACTCCGTCCGTGAGAAAGCTGGTTAAGGATACAGGGTTTCCGGGTATGAAGGTTCTGGAGTTCGCTTTTGACGACACACAGGACAGTGATTATCTTGTCCATAAGTATTCTGAAAATTGTGTGGTCTATACGGGAACCCATGACAATGACACCCTTCAGGGATGGTTTGGCACTCTGGATCCGGAACTCAGGCAGTTTGCGACAGATTATATAGGAAATAAATGGACGCCCAGAGGAGAGATTCATTGGGATTTTATCCGTCTGGCTCTGAGGAGCAAGGCAAGGATCGCCATTATTCCGGTACAGGATTACCTGGGGCTGGGGAACTGGGCCAGGATCAATGAGCCGTCTACTTTGGGAAAGAACTGGAGATGGCGGATGGCGTCGGAGGATCTGACGCCGGAGATATTGGAAAGGTGCCGTGATATGGCGAAGTGGTTTGGACGGACGGGGCGTTCATAGAGGATTGAAATTGCATACCTTGTTGTGCAGTACTATTCATAGGTCAATATTGTTAAGTTGAAGATTTTTCCGAAAGGTCCGCAGGAGAAGAGGGACAGAACGTTTTCAGACACGTTCTCACTCCGTTTTTCACGTAGCGGTACTAAGGCTGTAAAGGACACAGCCTAAGTGCCGACGTGAAAAGAGGGTCTTCAAACGTTCTGTCCCTCTTCTCCTGCTACGTTACTGGCACTACTTAACGGAAGACGTTGCCCCCATAAAACGGCCGATAAAGTAGCCTGGTCTGTTACCCGTACCCCGGGAAACCCTCGAAGAACGTCGGCGCTTAATGAGCCGGGATGGTTTTCCCGGCGAATTTAGCGTCCGCTACGTTCTTCACGGAGCGAGAGCGCGTTTTCCGGGGTACGGGTAACAGACCAGGCGGACCTTTCGGAATAACTGTAAATAACGTCAAACCCCACACGATAAAGTATAAAAAATCCCGGAAGATAATTCCCGGGATTTTTAAAAGAATCTTATCACTCTTTGATACTTATTCTATTACAATGGATGGCCCTCCGCTGTCAGAAGAAGGAGCCGTCTCTTCTGCTTCCGTACTGCCGTCCGGTGCCGGTGCTTCCGTGCCGGAACCGCCTTCTGCCTGTTCGATATCCCCTTCTTCGGAATTGACCTCCAGCACATCTAAGTTTCCTTCTTTGTGGGTGGTAAAGGTCTTCTGGGCCTCGTTGCCGGCCTTGTCCTGGATATGGACATGGAGACTGTTCAGATCCATCTCAAAGGTTATGCTGTAGGCAGTGGTGTTGTCGATGGTGTCTTCAATCCGTTCTACCGATAAAGGCGTGCGCTGAATCCCCTGGGAATCTGTGGCATAAATGGCTTCGGAGTTGACCAGGGACTGGCTGTCTGTGACACGTAATGTCAGAATCCCGTCATCTAAAGTGGCATTCTCAAAAGAAGGGGGAATATCATCCAAAATATTTACATGATGAAAAACCGTGGCGGACATGCCGTTTAAGTTTACCACCGTAACTTCCAAAACGCCATTTCTTGTTATGGGAACCGTGTAGGTCCGCCGCCGGCCTTTGACCGGTTCCAATTCTTCGCCGTCCATGTTGAAGGAGACGGATTTTGTGGGAAACCAGGATTCAATGGACATGGTGGCATTTGTCGACAGATAGTCGTTGGTATCCTCCACATCAAGGTTTATCTTAGGGGTGGAGGCGACACAATAAAAGAGGATGCCGTTAAAAATGATAAAGGGCAATATATAAAAGAGAAGAAGCTCCGGCAGGCCTCCGGAGGACTTTTGCGTGTGCTTTTTGCCGGAACGGTAGGGGGATTTCTGATAGTATTCCATAAATGTACGGCTCCTTTGATTTTTCTTCACATAGCATAGCAGAAATGATAAGGTTTTACAAGTGAACTTTTTCTTACGTTCTTTCAGGCACTTGCTATTGTTGTTTCTCATATGGTATGATAGAGTAACATTTCAGGGGAGCGTTCTTCAGGCTGTTGCATAAAAAGGACATGTGTGAATGCCGTGACAGTGCAGGAGCGCGTCCGCATGGGGTGCAAATAAGGGAAAAAGAGGATTGTTCATATGATTATAAAAGATATTTGGCTGGATGTAAAGGCGGTTCAGGAACGGGACCCGGCGGCACGCAGTGCTTTAGAGGTGCTGCTGCTTTATCAGGGAGTCCATGCCATGATCTGGCATCGGTTTGCGCACTGGTTTTATAAACATAAAATGTTTTTTCTGGCAAGGCTTATTTCTCAGATCGCAAGATTTTTTACATTGATTGAAATTCACCCGGGAGCTCAGATGGGGCATGGAATCTTGATTGACCATGGGTGCGGCGTGGTGATCGGCGAGACTACCGTGGTGGGAGATAACTGCACCATTTATCAGGGGGTGACTTTGGGAGGCGTGGGGCTCAATAAGGGAAAGCGTCATCCTACCCTGGGCAGTAATGTGACGGTGGGAGCCGGGGCCAAGATTTTAGGGGCGTTTGAGGTGGGGGATAACTGCACGATCGCAGCGAACGCAGTTCTTTTGAAACCTTTGGAAAGCGATACCACTGCCGTAGGAATTCCGGCCCGCCCGGTGAAGGTAGGAGGAGTGCCGGTTCCCAAAAAGCAGATTGCCGCCGCTGTGACAATGGAGCAGTATCAGCAGATGGAGGAGCGTGTCCTTATGCTGGAACAGGAACTGGAAGGCCTGCGTGGGCAGTTAAAGGAAGCAGGCGGCCATACCGGCCTTTCTGCAGACGTTACGAAAAATGTAGAATAAGAAAAGAGAAGAAGATTTATGGAAGAACGCTGCCATGAGATAGAGAAGAGCATTATCAAACGGTTCCGGAAGGAGATTTGGCGCCCGTTCGTCCGGGCGCTGAACGAGTATGACCTGATTCGTGAGGGTGACATGATTGCTGTCTGTATTTCGGGAGGCAAGGATTCCATGCTGCTGGCAAAGTGCATGCAGGAGATTCTGCGCCATGGAAAGATGGAATTCGGGCTGAAATTTTTGGTGATGGATCCGGGCTACCATCCGGCCAATCGGAAGCTGATTGAAGAAAATGCAGCGCTTATGGGGCTGCCTGTCCATATATTCCGGTCTGAAATTTTTGATACGGTGGTGGATGCAGGCGGCTCTCCTTGTTATCTGTGCGCCCGGATGCGCCGGGGGAACCTTTATGCCAATGCCAGAGAGCTGGGGTGCAATAAGATTGCATTGGGCCACCATTTTGACGATGTGATTGAGACGATTCTGATGAGTATGCTCTATGGAGCCCAGGTGAATACCATGATGCCAAAGCTTCACAGCACGAATTTTCAGGGAATGGAGCTGATCCGCCCTCTGTATCTGGTAAGAGAAGAACATATTCTGGCCTGGAAAGAATATAATCATCTTCGCTTTCTCCGATGCGCCTGCCGTTTTACGGAACAGATCGCCAGAGAACAGGCTGTGGAGGAGGAGGTCCTTACATCGAAACGTCAGGAGATGAAGGAACTGATCCGTCATTTCCGCCAGGTGAATCCCCATATTGAAATGAATATTTTTAAAAGTGTTGAAAATGTAAACCTGGACGCCTGCATTGGTTATGTGAAGAATGGCAGACGCCATCATTTCCTGGATGAGTATTCATAATTTTTTCAGTACCCACATACACTTTTTATAAAAAGATATACCCGTGAGCCAAATGATTTGCCAACACAATTTTTATATCTTCATAAAAGATATCGGAACATTTGGCAAATAAGTATGCTCGCGAGTATAAATAGAAAGTAAGGTGGGTGCTTTTTATGTTGGAGCTGGTGAAACAGAATATACATATGAATCGTTGGAAAAATCAGGTCAGCACGCAGGTGACTTTGGATGATGATTTTATAGTGCCGGATACCATGAGTGATATAGCCCAGATTATCCTTGACACCGGGGAGATTCAAATGGAGCCGGTGAAGACACAGAACGAGAAAGTGATCGTCCGGGGAAAACTGAATTTTCATGTGCTGTACCGAAAAGAAGAAGGAGGGCTTCAGACCCTTGGCGGCCTGATTCCCTTTGAAGAGACGGTTAATGTGCCAGGCCTGGAGGAGAAGGACTATGTGGGGGTGAGCTGGCAGCTTGAGGATCTGAATACGGATATCATCAATTCACGCAAGCTCAGTATTAAGGGAATTATTACCTTAGAGATCAAGGTGGAAGCCCTGTTCGATACGGAGGCGGCAGTGGATCTGGGGTCGGTGGAGGACGAAGAGGATAATATTCCACAGGTGGAAACCTTAAAACGCACCATTGACGTGGCGGCAATTGCCTTGAGAAGAAAGGATACTTACCGCTTGAAGGAAGAGATCACCTTGTCCGGGACAAAGCCTGCCATTGACCGGATTCTCTGGACGGAAATGCGTCTTTCCGGCGTAACGGCACGGCCTCTGGACGGGAAAATTCATCTGGAAGGTTCTCTGATGGTGTTTGTGATTTATGAGGGCGAGGGAGAGAGCGCCATGGTTCAATGGGTGGAGGAGGCCATTCCTTTTTCCGGGGAATTAGAGATGCAGGGAGCTGTGGAAGAGATGATCCCGGCAATTTCGGCCAGGCTTATCCACAGGGGAGTAGAGGAAAAGCCGGATTACGACGGAGAAATGAGGGAACTGGATGTGGATGCCGTGATTGAGCTGGATATCCGTCTGTATGAGGAGCGTCAGCTTGATATTTTGAGTGATCTTTACGCCACCAACAGGGAATTGGAGGTGGATACGGGAGAAGCCTGTTTTGACCGTATTCTCACGAAAAATGCAGGGAAATGTAAGATTGCGGAAAAAGTCGCCGTGGGGGGAGGCCCCAGGGCCCTGCAGATCTGCCATAGCACCGGAATGGTAAGGCTGGATGAAGTGGAGGCAAGAGATAACAGCCTGGTTATGGACGGAGCGCTGGAAGTGAGGATCCTTTACCTGACAGACGATGACAGCCGTCCTATTCAGTCCGTCACAGAGCTTTTGCCCTTCCACTATGAGGCAGAGGTGCCGGATATTAGAGAAGACAGCGTTTGGTATCTGGAGACAGATATGGAACAGTTGACGGCTGCCATGATCGGCGGGGACACTGTGGAGGTAAAAGCAGTGATCCTTCTTGATATGCTTGTCCTGCAGCCGGTTCGTCAGCCGGTGATACGTCAGGCAGAGACAGCTCCGTTAGATACCAAAAAGCTGCAGCAGATGCCGGGAATCGTAGGTTATCTGGTTCAGGAGGGAGATTCTCTGTGGGATATTGCCAAACGGTTCCATACTACGGTGGATAATATTATCACTACCAATAATCTGGCATCCGATACGGTGCGTCAGGGTGACTGTCTGATCCTTGTAAAAGAAATTGTGAGAGAATAAAGGGGGTTTTACTGGAAAAAAATACAAGAGGTATCTGCCGGCGTTTTGGTAATACTATTTTTCGGATATCTGGATGAGCACATTTTCAGCTTACGCGGTATATATTATAATGTGAACAGAAAAAATTTACACGGCATCGGCCTTTGAACCTATTGGAGCCGATTGTCAGACGGCAGCCCGCATTCAGCTGGTGCTTCAGATAGATCAGGGAAACCTGGACGGTATGCGTGGACTTGCAAGCACGGATGCCGTCTACATAGCAGGTGCGGGTTCATAAGCTGTTTGGTTCTGGTTCACATGCAATTGGGAAACCGTGCCGTCTGCACGGTTTCCCAATGTCTCATCATGCGAAATCAGGCTGCCCTGAAGGGGATAGCTTTTATATCCGGATATCATCATCAGAATTCCGGTTCGATTAAACCATAGGAATGTCCCTTTCTTTTATATACCACATTGACTTCCTCTGTCTCTGCATTTAAAAAAACATAAAAATTGTGGTTCAGAAGTTCCATCTGTACACAGGCCTCTTCCGGATCCATGGGCTTGATACCAAAACGTTTGGTCTTGACGATCTGGATCTCCTCGTCTTCTTCCGTCTCCTCATTCACGAAAAAGTCTGAAAATGCCTGAGCAGACTGTTTTTTGTCAATGATTTTGTTCTTATATTTTTTGAGCTGGCGTTCGATGACCTCCTCTACCAAGTCAATCGATACATACATGTCACTGCTGGATTCTTCCGCACGGATGATGCTGCCCTTGACAGGGATGGTCACTTCAATTTTCTGTATGTCTTTCTGCACGCTCAAAGTGACGATCACTTCTGTGTCCGGGTTGAAATAACGGTCCAGTTTTCCGATCTTTTCCTCCACGGCTCTTCGAATTCCCGGGGTTACGTTGACATTTCTTCCTGTAATCGTATAACGCATAATCATCAGCTCCTTTTTTTGAGATGCTTTTAGTATACCATATATGTTTGGAAAATTCAATTGATATCATTTAATTGTTACGACAATTCTTTGAGAAAAAGTCACTGTCCGCAGTGGTTCCGGAAGGTTTGCCCGGACCTGTTTAAACAGATATGAGATAAAGCGATTGAGACGCTGAGTGATAAGGGAAGACGATTTATGATAAATAGACAAATTAGCAGGGCGTAAAAAGGATTTGGAAAAGGTGGATTGGGGAATGTGGATAATGTGGATAACTTGGTGTATAAGTCATTTTTGTGATAAACAGGACAAATTCGGATGTGGATAAAACGGGAAGAGTTGTACACAGAAAAAATGTGGATAATGTGGATAAGTGGAATAACGAACATAGTTTTTGTGCAAAATAGTCAGCCGGCCTTTAAGAAGCATCAAAACGGCACTATTAATTTTTTGTGAACAACTATTGTAGAAGTTGAATAAATTTAAGGTTAGTGTTACAATGTATAAGATTGACGGAAAAAACGGGTTTGAGAGAACACGGGTGAAAGAAGCGTTCACCTATACCTGTATGTGCTGAAAGGCATGAACAGATTGGAGGAAATAATGAATCTCATAGAGAAGATATTTGGCACTCACAGTGAACGGGAGCTGAAGATGATCTATCCCATAGTGGAAAAGATAGAGGCCTTGCGTCCGGACATGATGAAAAAGAGTGACGAGGAGTTGCGCGACCAGACAAGGATTTTTAAGGAACGACTGGCAGCAGGAGAGACTCTGGACGATATTCTGCCGGAGGCTTTTGCCACTGTGCGGGAGGCGGCGAGGAGAACCTTGAATATGGAGCATTTTCCGGTACAGCTTATCGGCGGTATCGTGCTGCATCAGGGAAGGATCGCTGAGATGCGGACCGGTGAAGGTAAGACGCTGGTGTCCACGGCCCCGGCGTATCTGAATGCCCTTGCAGGCAAGGGCGTCCATATTGTCACGGTGAATGATTACCTGGCAAAGCGTGACGCCGAGTGGATGGGAAAGATCCATGAGTTTTTGGGGCTGACTGTAGGAGTGGTATTAAATCCCATGACTTCCAAGGAAAGGAAGGAAGCTTACGGCTGCGATATTACTTATGTGACGAACAATGAGCTGGGATTTGACTATCTTCGTGACAATATGGCCATCTATAAGGAGCAGATGGTATTGCGGGAACTTGACTATGCCATCATCGACGAGGTAGACTCCGTATTGATCGACGAAGCGAGGACTCCTTTGATTATTTCCGGGCAGAGCGGCAAGTCCACCAAGCTGTATGAAGTCTGCGATATTCTTGCCCATCAGTTGATCCGGGGCGAGGCTTCGGGTGAATTTACCAAGATGAACGCCATTATGGGTGAAGATATTGAAGAGACCGGGGACTTTGTGGTCAACGAAAAAGATAAGGTAGTGAATCTGACTGAAGAGGGCGTCAGGAAAGTGGAAGACTTTTTCCATATCGATAATCTGGCTGACCCGGAGAATCTGGAGATCCAGCACAATATTATCCTGGCCTTGCGGGCTAATTACCTGATGTTCCGGGATAAGGATTATGTGGTGAAGGATGATGAGGTCCTGATCGTAGACGAGTTTACAGGGCGTATCATGCCGGGGCGGCGTTATTCTGACGGGCTGCATCAGGCTATTGAGGCCAAGGAGCACGTGAATGTACGCCGGGAGAGCAAGACTCTGGCAACCATTACCTTCCAGAACTTTTTCAATAAATTCCGCAAGAAGTCCGGCATGACCGGTACGGCGCTGACAGAGGAGAAGGAATTCCGCAATACTTACGGCATGGATGCCATCGCCATTCCCACCAACAAGCCGATAGCCCGTATTGACCATGAGGATGCGGTCTATAAGACCAAGAAGGAGAAATTTAAAGCCGTTGTGGAAGAAGTGGCGGAAGCTCACGAGAAAGGCCAGCCGGTATTGGTCGGCACCATCACCATTGAGACGTCTGAGATGCTGAGCAAGATGCTGAACCGGAGAGGCATTCCCCATAAGGTGCTGAATGCCAAATACCATGAGCTGGAGGCTGAGATTGTGGCAGATGCCGGTATCCACGGCGCAGTGACGATTGCCACCAACATGGCCGGCCGTGGTACGGACATTAAGCTGGACGAGGAGTCAAGAGCTTTGGGAGGGCTGCGCATCATCGGTACGGAGCGCCATGAGGCCAGGCGTATTGACAATCAGCTCCGGGGACGTTCCGGGCGTCAGGGGGATCCGGGAGAGTCCCGTTTCTATATTTCTTTAGAGGATGATCTGATGCGGTTGTTTGGCTCGGAGCGTCTGATGGGGATGTTCACGGCCCTGGGAGTGCCGGAGGGAGAGCAGATTGAGCACAAGATGCTTTCCAATGCCATTGAGAAAGCCCAGATGAAGATCGAGAATAACAACTACGGAATTCGTGAGAACCTGCTGAAATACGATGAGGTCAACAATGAACAGCGGGAGATCATCTATGCCGAGAGGCGCAAGGTGTTGGACGGCAACAATATGCGTGACTTGATTTTAAAGATGGTTACGGATATTGTGGAGAATGCGGTAGACATGTCTATCTCCGAGGAGCAGAATCCGGAGGACTGGGATTTAGGTGAGCTGAACTCCCTGCTGCTTCCGATCATTCCTTTAGGCAAGATCACTTTGGAGAATCATCCGGTGGCCAAGCGGGACGAGCTGAAGCAGAAGCTTAAAGAGGAAGCCATCAAGCTTTACGAGACAAAAGAGGCCGAGTTCCCGGAGGCAGAGCAGATCCGTGAGATCGAACGGGTGATTCTTCTCAAGGTCATTGACAATAAATGGATGAGCCATATTGACGATATGGACCAGCTCCGCCAGGGGATCGGGCTTCAGGCATACGGCCAGCGGGATCCGGTGGTGGAATATAAGATGAATGCCTTTGAGATGTTCGAGGCCATGACCGCGGCGATCATGGAAGAGACCGTGCGTATACTGTTCCATATCCGTGTGGAGCAGAAGGTAGAGAGGGAGCCGGCTGCCAAGGTGACGGGAACCAACCGGGACACATCGGCAGTACAGGCGCCTAAGCGCCGGGAGGTCAGAAAGATTTATCCCAATGATCCCTGCCCCTGCGGAAGCGGGAAGAAATTCAAACAGTGCTGCGGACGGAAGCTCCTGCAGAATCAGGGATGAGCGGCTGAGGGTGAATAACAGAAAGCGTTTAAAAAGCAGCCGGACGGCAGTGCGGCATAAAATATAAGAACAGAAAGTGGGTGACACGATGGTAGAACTGGATCAATTCAAGTACACATTATCTACGTTTCAAAAACCATTAGTGGAAGTGAGGGATTCACTTTGACCTGGACAACAAGGTCAGAAGAATCGATGAGTTAGACAAATCCATGGAGGAGCCGGATTTCTGGAATGATGCCGACCGGTCCACCAGGCTGGTACAGGAGGCCAAGAACTTAAAGGATACGGTAGAGCTGTACCGGGGACTGGAGCAGGAGTATGAAGACATCCAGGTCATGATTGAGATGGGATATGAGGAGAACGACGAATCCCTGATCCCAGAGATTGACGATATGCTCCATGAATTTGAGGAAAAGCTGGAAAAGCTTCGCATGGAGACGCTGCTTTCCGGCGAGTATGACAAATGCAATGCCATTTTGCGGCTGAATGCAGGCGCCGGAGGCACCGAGTCCTGTGACTGGTGCAGTATGCTTTACCGCATGTACTGCAGATGGGCAGATAAGATGGGATACAAGACGGAAGTCCTGGATTTTCTTGACGGTGACGAGGCGGGCATTAAGTCCGTGACGATTCAGATCAATGGAGAGAATGCTTTCGGATATCTGAAGTCTGAGCGCGGCGTACACCGGCTTGTGCGGATTTCTCCATTTAATGCCGCAGGAAAGCGGCAGACCTCTTTTGTGTCCTGTGACGTGATGCCGGACATTGAAGAAGACCTGGATGTGGAGATCAACCAGGAGGATCTCCGGGTGGACACGTACCGTTCCAGCGGTGCGGGCGGCCAGCATATTAATAAAACATCCTCTGCAGTGCGCATTACCCACATTCCCACAGGCATCGTGGTTCAGTGCCAGAATGAGCGTTCTCAGTTTCAGAATAAGGATAAAGCCATGCAGATGCTTAAGGCCAAGCTGTTTATGCTTAAGCAGCAGGAGAATGCGGAAAAGCTCTCGGATATCCGCGGCGATGTGAAGGACATCGGATGGGGCAACCAGATTCGCTCCTATGTGCTGCAGCCTTATACCATGGTAAAGGACCTTCGGACCGGTGAGGAGACCGGTAATGTGGCCAACGTGCTGGACGGAGGCCTGGATGCTTTTATCAGCGCTTACCTTAAATGGCTGAGTTTAGGATGTCCGGACAGGAAAGCGGTGGCGGAGGATTAGGACTGAGAATGGCTTCCGAAAAGGCTGCAAAAGGCGTTAATAGCAGTAAATTATAAGGGGCTTTCGGGAAACGGACCTTTGCGGTTTTCGTTTCCTGAAAGCCCTTTTTCGGTTGTCTTTTTAATGTATTACTGTGCCGTTGAGTATAAGAGCATCTGATATCCCAGTTCAAAAGATATATACAGAGGTTCTGTGCCGCCTAAGGCTTCGTCACCTACCTCAAACAGGATAACTCCTTCCTTTGTTTCCCCCGGCTCCAAAGATTTGCCGTTCAGGCAGTCGCTGTAGGTCATGGCATCTACCGCAGGGTAATAATTTTCACCGCTTCCATCAAGGACTCCCGCAAAAAGAGCATTGTCAGCGGAAAGGTGGAGGTTCGCGGAAAGAAAAGTTTCTGTCTTATAGCCGCGGTTGGAAACGGTAAACCGCCCCCGCAAAAACTGGCAGCCATCGCTGGCTGAGTAGCTGAATATTCCGTCCTCAAAAGATTTTACGATCTCAAAGGAATTAAGAGTGATCTCCCATGGCCCAATGAGTCCGGTGCCGCCGGCCAGGAGAGGTTCTTCCATATTGCTGGTGTTGTCAAGGAGCGTCCTGTAAGTATCCGGTTCATTGATATTGTGGTAAATATAGGACAGGACATCCGCCGGCACCAGTTCCGGATACTGGCATGATTCCGAGCCTATGTCTTTAAAGATGGTATTGGACGGATTTTCCATCACATTTCCCACATGGCGGAGAAAAGCGCCTGTAGCGGCATCATAAAGGTCCAGGGAGCTGCTGGAATAGACTGCCTGGATCTTGGTTGAGTTTCCGGACTGATCCTGATAATAATTGCCGAATTGGTGGTCAGAGGTCAGGACGAGGTAATAGTCAGCCTCAGAAAGCGTGGCAGGAATCTCACTGTCCGGAAGTCCCATCATAAAGTCGCCCAGAATCCTCCAGGACGGAGGCGCATCGATATCTTCTCCTGCAGTTGGATTGTAATAAAAGGCAGCCACTTTTTTTCCGTCCAGGTCAATGGTTTCCGGCAGGCCGTCTTCCTGGGGCTGTGATAACTGCAGATCTTCCCCGATTGTCACGGCAAGATCGGTGGAATAATACTCTCCGCCTGTCAAATCAGAGGCCTTCAGAAAAGTGTCCCTGCCATAATTATTTTCCATTCCGGGAATCAGGGTGTCCCGCATATAGCGTACATAGGCCAGGCCATCGTCTGCGGTATCGGTTTTGACCAGATAAGGATCTGTGCTTTTGTGAAGAAAAGTTCCCGTCCAGTCATAGACGTTCCAGCCGTCAAAATAATTCATCTCCATTAAGGTATCGCCTATGGCGGCGAGCTTTCCGGGCCTGTTTTCAATCCAGTCATCAATGGCGTCTTTCATATATGTAGCATAGCTTCCGTCTGACGGCATGTTATTCATCAGGTTAGACAAAGTCTGTCCGTCCAGATTTTTGGAGGCGGCAAACATGGGAAGAAAATAGTCGTAAGGATAGTAGGCATCGCTTAAAGATTCCCAGAAGGCGTCATTGTCCGTGTTGACCTTGGAAAAATAAGAGTCTACATAGGCTGATGTTTCCGGATAATCAAAGAGAAATACGTCGTGATTTACATAACCGCTTATCAGCGGAGAATCGCTTGCGGAAAGCTGGTCCTGATATTCTGCCATGCAGAGCAGGGCAACGGCTTTAAACTGCTGGCTTAAAGATTCTGCAGACTGGGCTTCTGCCTTTAGCGCTTCCAGCTCGTCCCGATGTTCGGTTACATAAGCGGCAGTGTCGCTGGATTTTTTTGCGGCAGTCCAGTTCTCCTCAGCCGGAGTGCCTTTTTTGGCGCAGGCTGTCAGGAGGGTGAGCGTCAGTCCTCCCAGGATCATCCATAATCGTTTTTTCATAATATCTTCTCCTTGTGAGTATTTTGGATTTTTCAATCTGTATATCATTATCACATATCTCCTTTTTAAATTCAATCCCTTTTTGGCTTTCTTTCCGGCCGTTGCCTTCTGCAGAGCAAATCTTCTGTTTTGTCCCGTTCTCTCAGCATGGAAAGCCAGTGCTTTGGAATCCCCTGCAGCCCGTTTTACCACCTCTTCATAGTTTAATGGCTGTTCTGCTCACAAAAGGCTTGCACCATTTCTTTTTTTATGATAATATCTCCCTCGTAAATACAAATGTGCATGAAGTGCGAACAACTGATTCCTTAGTATTTCAGAGGACTTATTATGACAGAGGAAAAAACCAAATATTTTGTAGTAAAGCAACGGGCAGTGCCAGAAGTGCTGCTTAAAGTTGTAGAAGCAAAAAAGCTTTTGGAATCCGAGCAGGTAATGACAGTGCAGGAGGCTGCCGAGCGGGTGGGGATCAGCCGCAGTTCTTTCTATAAATATAAAGATGACATTTTACCGTTTTATGATAATACAAAGGGCAAAACGGTGACGTTCGCCATGCAGATGGATGACCGTCAGGGATTATTGTCTGATCTGCTGCATATTGTAGCGGTTTATCGGGCTAATATCCTTACCATTCACCAGAGCATTCCGGTCAATGGCGTTGCCACCCTGACTTTGTCAGTGGAGGTAAGGGCAAATACCGGCAATGTGGCCAAAATGGTGGAAGAGATGGAGGAACAGCAGGGAATCCACTATGTAAAAATATTAGCCAGAGAGTAGAAAACCTGGCAGAAAGCAGCCATAATAATACATTTGTTTTCAAAACCGAACGGCTGTATAATAACAGGGAATGAGGAGAACGATTATGATGTACG
Organism: uncultured Lachnospiraceae bacterium; assembly: GCA_949840805.1. GTDB lineage: Bacteria > Bacillota > Clostridia > Lachnospirales > Lachnospiraceae > Brotaphodocola. The sequence goes on from CATKXR010000004.1 coordinate 156,038, forward strand.
CAGCGATTATGGGATATGGCACGATTGGTTCCGGTGTGGCAGAGATTCTGGAAAAGAGCAGAGAGAGGATTGCCTGCGGCGCCGGGCATGAGATTAAGCTGAAATACGTGCTGGATCTGCGGGACTTTCCTGACAGTCCGGTAGCGGACCGTATTGTCCATGATTTTAAAGTGATAGAAGAAGACGAGCAGGTGAAGATGGTAGTGGAGACCATGGGAGGGGTGGATCCTGCTTATCCATTTGTAAAAGCATGTTTAAATGCCGGAAAGCATGTAATCACTTCCAACAAGGCACTGGTGGCGGCCCATGGGACAGAGCTTTTACAGATTGCGCGGGACAGGCACGTTAATTTTTTCTTTGAGGCCAGTGTAGGCGGCGGGATTCCTATTATCCGGACCTTGTACCGTTGCCTGACGGGAGAGAAGATCCTGGAGATAACCGGAATTTTAAACGGAACCACCAACTTTATCCTGACAAAAATGGACCGGGAGGGAGCTGCTTTTGATAGGGTGCTTAGAGAGGCGCAGGAACTGGGCTATGCGGAACGGAATCCGGAGGCAGATGTGGAAGGCCACGATACCTGCCGGAAGATAGCCATCCTGACAGCCTTGGCCACAGGAAAGGAAGTCCATTACGAAGATATCAATACAGAAGGGATCACCAGGATCACGGACACGGACTTTCGTTATGCCAAGATGATGGGAACTTCTGTGAAGCTTTTGGGAATAAGCCGTATCCAGGGAGGCAAGGTTTATGCGAGGGTTGCCCCGGTGATGATTGATAAAGAACATCCGCTCTATTCTGTCTGTGGTGTATATAACGGGATTCTTGTTAAAAGCGATATGCTGGGTACTTCCATGTATTATGGCAGCGGGGCGGGAAAACTTCCTACTGCCAGCGCGGTAGTGGCGGATATGATCGAGGCAGCGCAAAACGCAGACGCCAACGTGTCTTTCGGGTGGAAGGCAGAACAGCAGGCCATTGCAGATCGCGGCGAATGGGAGAGCCGTTATTTTGTACGGATTGCCGGAGATGCTAAAGATCATGCAGAGCAGGTAAAGGCTGCTTTTGGAGAGGTACGGACTTTTGTTCTGGAAGGAGCAGACGAATATGCATTTCTCACAGCTAAGATGAGCGAGGAGCGGTTCCAGAAGGCGGCGATCGCTTTTGACGGGGAGAGGCAGAAGAACGGTGAGGAAGGAATCAGGCAGATCATCCATGCGGAGCTTGAGGAGGATTAGGCAATGCTTTTTTTGCCATGCCTGTTCCATGCGGTAACAGGTCTTTATTGTCCGGGATGCGGGGGAACCAGGGCGGTTTGGTATCTGCTGCACGGGCATTTTTTCCTGAGTTTTCGTTTTCATCCGCTGGTTCCTTATGGTGCGGTAGTGATTTTTCTGGAAGGATTGACGTTTCTGGCGTCAAAATTCAGGGGAAGGCAGGAGATTTATCTGGGACATGAGAAGTTCTTTCTGTATGTAGCGGCAGGGATCGTGGCGGTAAATTTTGCGGTCAAGAACTATTTTTTGGTCCGGTACGGGATCGATATGCTGGCGGCTCCATAAAGGGCATTGCCAAAAAACGCGCCATGTCCATGCAGAATGAACGGTTAGATAGAAAAACAGCCTCCGGTTCCGTGAGATGCGCGGGAACCGGAGGTTGTTTTGCCGTTATTTGGCGTTAAAGGCGTTAAACATATCTTGATATTGCCGCATGAGCTCCCTCTGCATTGCCACATAGTCAGGATTGTCCAGCATACGGATGGTAAACACATAAAAGCCTAAAATGGCAAAGCTGCAGAGAATTCCGAAAATCCCCATAATGGTTCCGGCTACGGCGGGTCCGGTCATGGGCCGTCCGTTTCTGGAAATATATGCAGCCATCATCGCCGCCGCGCCAAGCAGTAGCTGTATGGGAGGGGAAACGCAGGCAAACAGGGCAAAAATGCCGACTGCCAGACTGAGGATGGCCAGGGTGTTGGATTTCTTGTCGGGTGATTGTATGTGATCTTGTTCCATAAAAGTTCCTCCGGGAGTATGTCAATGTAATCATTGTATGAGTTCGTTCCTTACGTGGATATGATACCACGAACCTTTCGGTTTCACAAGCAGTTTTCATTTTTGAATAGTTCCTGAGCTTGCATAACTTTCCAATATGAATTATAATCCCATCTTTGACAGTCAAACAAAACAAAGCACCGTTGAAATGCCCATTCTACCAGGGATTTCCAGCGGTGCCGTTTCGTTTTGATATATAGTCTTTTTTCTGATAAAGAAATGTTAGAAAA